>WOVA01000024.1 GCA_009773155.1 Elusimicrobiota bacterium | reverse complement strand
GACAGAACTTCGCCGACGGCCAGGATAACGGATTTTGTGGCTGTCAATTCCACGGTCGCGGCCGCGAACAACCAGGTCAGGTCCTCGCTCGGCGCCATTGTCGGCACCGCCTGGGATATTGCCGGCCCCGGCGGCAGCGCCGGCAGGCTGGATAAGGCGCTGGTCCATGTAAGAAGGCCGGCCCAGGGCGGGGACGGTTTAAGATACTGGCGCTGGGATACAACTGCCTGGGACGCCGCGCAGACCGAAGAGGCCGAAGTTTACTGGGGTACATCCACGGTACACGCGCCGAATGTGACTGTATCGTCCTGGACCCATTCCATTATGCCGCCGGCCGCCGCGTTTACGCACGGTTATTCCTACATTGTCCGCGCCAGGCGGGTTATGAGGACGCGGTCGGTATGGGCGCGGTCAATCCCGCGGGCGCCTGGACTATAACCGGGACCGCCGCCGACTCGCCCGGCGGGGTTACCGCCGTGGCCAATATAAAGCTGCGCATAGGCAGGCTTGAGGGACAGACCACATATTATTGGACCGGCCTGGCCTGGTCTATCACGCCCTCCGAATTCGAACCCGACGCTTTTACCGCGCCCAGCTGGGATTTTACGCTTGGCGCGGTTAACATAGTTTCCGACCGGAAATACATGATACAGACGCGCGGCCTGGATAATGCCGTGCCGCAGAATTCCGGGGGTTTCGGCGCGGCGGTGGAGGTTATAATTGACACCACGCCGCCTTCGGTTTTGATAACTTTTCCGACTTTTGATGCCGCCGGGGCGCTGGCCGAGATCCGCGGCACCGCCAATGCCGAGCTGGCCGGGTTCAACAGGGCTGAAATAAAGATCTCCACCTCGGGTGTTGACGGCACCCGCCACTGGACCGGCTCGGCCTGGCAGGCGGGCGAGATCTGGATAAATTCCACGAAAGCCGGACCGACCTCCTGGTACTATACCGTGCCGCCGGCTATGCTGAGGGACGACACCGTTTATACCGCCGTAACGCGCGCGGTGGATTATGCCAATAATTTCTCGTCCGTCTGGTCCACGAAGACATTTACCTACGATATTACCGGGCCGCTGGCGACGATGTCGCATCCCAAGCATGGCGCGACTTATTCAGCCATCTCGGTTTCCACGCCGCTGGCCGGCGTCTCGGCCAATAATCAAACCTCGCCTTTTACCGGGCCCAGCACCGCGGCGGTGGCCATAAGCGAGATAGACGGCAGCGGCAATTATCTCAACTGCTTTAACGGCTCGCTTTTCACCGGCTGCGCGGCGCCGGTCTGGCTGCCGGCGCAGGGGACAGCGGCCGACTGGACTTATAACAACCCCAACATCGTTTTCGTCAACGACAAAAAATACCGCTACCTGGCCCGCGCCACGGATATAGCCGGCAATCATTCGGCCCCGGCGACGGCGGAGGCCGCCTATGATCTGGAGATCCCGACCTCAACGGTCGTTTCGCCTTCGGCGGAGTTCGTAAAGGCATTGCCGGCGATAACCGGCACCGCCTCCGATGAGCGTTTCGGGGCGCGGACATACGAGGCCGGCCTGGGCACGCATACGGTCAAAATGGCCGTCCGGCTGGTGGGCGGCGGCTGGTGGAACGGCGCCACCGCGTTCGACGCCGCTAATCCGCTTTGGTACGAGACCGCCGTGGACACCGCGCCTTATGGCGCCGGCGGAGCGGTCCTGACCTGGACCTACAGCGTCCCGTCGGCCATGCAGTCGGTTATAGCCGGTCTTGGCAGGAGGGATTACCTGGCCGTCCCCTGGGCTTATGACCGGGCCCAAAACCGGGAATTCGGTCCCGGCGGCTCCGAACCGGGCAATGCCGATATTCCCGCGGGCGTCGGCAGATTGGTGAAGTTCGACAATATCCTGCCGGTGGCCGTCTCGACCATGCCGGTGACCGGCGGCTACTATAACAGCGTGCCGGCGCTTTACGGCGTGGCCACCGACACCGGCGTCGTTGCGGCCGTACACGTCATGGTCAAGGCCCGCGGCTCGTTCAACGCCACCTGGCTCGGCACCTACAATAACGCCATCTCGGACTGGGACGACACCGCCGCCAAGTATACCCGCTGGAGCACCGCGACCTATAACAACGGCGCCTGGACCATCCCGCTGCCGTCCCTGCAGCCGGTCAACAACCTGCGCTTCTCGGTGTGGGCCAGGGCTGTAGACGCGGCCGGCAACTGGCAGCTGACGCCCTCAAACGCGCAGATCGACAATAACCAGAATGCCGACGGCAGTTCGGCGCATGTCTTCACTTTCGACAATACCATCCCCGTCACCGGCGTCACCGCGCCATCCTCCTATGCCCTGGCCGTGGCCACGGGGCTTATCACCGGCACTTCCTTTGACGCCGGCACCGAGCCTTCCGGCGTCAGCGAGGTCCGCCTGCGCTTCCGCCGTTCCGACAACGCTTACTGGAGCTTCATCAATAACAACTGGACCAGCGCCACCCAGTCCGACACTTTCGGCGTGGACGGCACCCAGCCCTGGTCCAAACCTATCAGCCCTGCCTCGCAGGAGGACGGCTACCGCTACGATATCTACCATTTCGCCAAGGACCAGGCGCTTAACAACAACCTCGGCGCTTTTTTCTCCACTTTCACTTTCGTGGTGGATTACAGCACGCCGGCCTCGGTCGTCGCCTTCCCGGCGCATAACAGCTTCATCGGCGCGGTCCCCGCCATAACCGGCACGGCCGACGACAGCGTGGAGAACCTGCACGGCTGGTCGGGCGCCAGAAGTTTTGAGGCCGGTATCGCCGCCGCTGGCGTTGAACTGGCCATACAGCGGCTGTCCGACAATCGGTGGTGGGACGGCGCCGGTTTCACGCTGGCCTCAAGGCAATGGAATACCGCCGCTTTCACAGGAGCCTCTTCCGGCACCTGGGCCTATAATCTGCCCGGCGGCGCCATCGCCAACGGCACCACCTATTATGCCATGAGCCGCGTGCGCGACATCGTGGCCAACCTGCAGACGCAGTACACCACCAATTTTTTCACCGGGGACACCACGCCGCCCGACTCCAGGGCCACCGCGCCGACCGGCACGCAGTCCACGATCAACACTATCTCCGGCACGGCGCAGGACGCCCCGCCCGGCGAGTTGCGGACGCCTGGGGTCGTTTATGTCGCCCTGCGGCAGATCGCGCCGGTGGTCAGTTGTTACAACGGGACGGGTTTCGTCACCTGCCCGGGCTCGGCCTATCCCGGCGACCGCCTCTGGCTCTCCACCGGCACCACGGGCAATCCCACCGGCCAGCCGGCGGCCTGGACCTGGGACACCGCCCACATCAACTGGGCCAATAACGCGGACTATGACGTGCAGGCGCTGGCGGAGGACAAGGCGGGCAACAGGCGGCCCCTGCCCGGCGCCCTCTCCCCGGACCTCACCTTCCGTTTCGTCAGTCCCGCGGCCGACACCGCCATAACCCAGCCGGCCGCGGAGATGGGTAACTATAGGCCCAGCGATGTGCTCTCCGTGGCGGGCACCGGCACCAACCTGCGCGCCTCCAACAGCGTGGAGATACACATCAGGCGCCTTAAGACGCCGGCCAGCTGGTGGTACGAGCCGGGGCCTTACTGGGTCAATAACGATACCTGGACTTTCGTGGCGCATACCGCCGGCTCCTGGTCCATGGGTATAAGCGGCTCAAGCGCTTTCCACATCGACAATGCCTCTTACACCATCTCCGCCGCGGGCTGGAACTCGGCCAACGAACAGGAAACGCCGCCCACGCTGCGCACGATTATACTGGACAATACCAGGCCCGTCGGCGCTGTGCTTTCGCCTTCCAGCCAGTACCTTAACTCCATGCCGGTCATCTCCGGCACGGCCGCCGACCCCGGGCGCGACGAACTGCCCTCGGATTACCGCGAGGGTATGAGCCATGTCCGCGTGATGATAAAGGACCTCTTCGCCGGCACCTATTGGAACGGCAGTTCCTTCGCCGCTTTCGGCCCCGCCAGCGAGCTGGCCGCGACCGGGACGCTGAACTGGTCCACGACAACGCTGGTCAATCCGGCCCTGCTCGACGGGCGTAATTACCGCCTGTTCGCCAAGCCCTACGACAAGGCCGGCAACCGCGACGACAGCGAGGCCACGATGCCGCAGTTCGGCGTCGTTTTTGATACAGCGCCGCCCGTTTCCGGGATAGTGTACCCGGCGCAGAAGCAGGTGCTGCGCGCGCTGTCCCCGCTCGCCGGCACCGCCGCGGACCCGGCCGGGGCGTACGCGCCGAACCTCAAGTCGGACCTGGGCCGCGTCGCCGTGCAGCTCTACGACGAGGCCGGCGTCAAGTGGTGGCATCACGGCGCCGGCGCCTTCTCGGTGCTGAGTTCCAGTTTCAATATCGTTTCCGGCACGGATTCCTGGACCTACACCCACCCGAACCTGCAGGCCTCGCTGGAGACTGGCAAATACTACATATTGCGCTCCAGCGCCGTGGACCGCGCCGGTAATCCGCAAACCAGCGTGACCAACGGGGTCTCTTCCATCACTTTCGTCTGGGATACCACCCCGCCGCAGGCTTTCTTCGCCGTGCCGGCGGAGGGGGGCCGGTACCGGCCGTCCGTGCTCACCGGCGTCAGCGCGCTCAACGGGACGGCCTCTGACGCGCCGCTGCCCGGCATAACCGACCAGCTCAACAAGGCGCAGATAAACCTGAGCTACCTTGAAAGCGCCGTCACCTATTACTGGACCGGCGCGGCTTTCAGCTCCTGGACCGTGACCTTCGACACCGCCTGGCAGGACGTGGTGGGCGCGGCCAGCTGGAGCTATCCCTTCGACGGCGCGAAGTGGGTCTCCGATAAAGAGTACACGCTGCTGGTCCGGGCTTTCGACAAGGCCGAGCCGCTGGGCGCGCACGGCGGCAATGAGTCGCCGTGGACGCGGGTCAAGTTCGTGGTGGACGGCACCCCGCCGGTCTCGCGCGTCTCCACGCCCACCGCCGGCAGCTATATACAGGCCTCGCTGCCGGCGATCTCCGGCACCTCCTTCGGCGGTCTTTCGGGCCTGCAGTCCGGCGCTTCCGGCCTGCGCCTGCGGGTATACTATACTCAGGGAGTTAATACCTACTACTGGCGCGGCACGGCGGCGCTGGGCTGGGCGCTCAATTCCCCGACCGACCTACCCGTCAATTTTACGGCCTCGGCTTCCACGGTGACCTGGAATTATCCGCCCGTGGGTTATGAGCCGCCGTCTATTTCGACGAACAACCAGGTCTACAACTTCTCGATCTCCGGCCAGGACCTGGCCGGTAACGCCGAGACTTACGCGGCCATCTCAGTGACCTCCGACTTCTATTATCCGGTCATCGTCATCTCCACGCCGATGGCCGGCGCGAACGCTTTCTACGGCCCGGCCAGGGCGCTTTCACAGCTGCGCGGCGACGCCGCCGATTCTCCGGCCGGCATAGCCCCGCCGCTGCTGGCGCAACTCGCGAACATCTCCGAGGACGGCGCGGTCAAGCCCAAATGGGACGGTTCGCAGTGGAGCGTCGTAGCCTCGACCTGGATGATCGTGACCGGCCAGCTGCCCTGGACCTTCTCAGCTCCAGCCTGGCCGGAGAACAAGAGGTTCCGCCTGGAGCTGACGGGCACGGACAATGCCGGCAACTCGCCGCCGGCCGGCACTTATATCAGAGAGTTCATCTACGACGTGAATAAGCCCTCGTCCTCCATAACGGGACTCTCGGCGACGGGTTTCAGGAACGCTTCGCAGGTGGCGGCGCTCGCCGGCGCGGCGCAGGACTGGGTGCACTTCACCTCCACCCAGGCCTGGTCCGGCCTGCTCCCCGACGGCGTGGAGATACAGGTCGTAGACCCCGCCGGCAACACCTACACCGGCTCCGGCTGGGACGGCGGCAGCAATTGGCGCAAGGCCGTCTTTACGAAGACCAATGTCGTCAACGACAGTCAACTGGGCGAGATCATCCGCACCGTGGACTGGTCTTACCCGCGCGCGCCCGATACCTGGCCCCCGGCCCTGGCCGAGAAGAGCACCTACACGGTGCGCGTTCGCGCCCTGGACCGCTCGCTCAACCTGGAGAACTATGTCCAGGCCTCGTTCTGCTACGACGCTTCCGCCCCGACGGCCACCGTGATCATGCCCGGCAATTTCGCCTACAAGGCCCTGCCCCTGATCTCCGGCACCGTGCTGGAGGCCGTCTCCGCGCTGAATCCCGTGGACGGCGTGCAGGTGGCGGTGCAGCGCGGCGACAACCGCTACTGGAACGGCACCGGCTGGGACGTGGCCTTCGTCCCCGCCAGCCACTGGAAGAACGCCACTTCCTTCGGCGGGGGGAACTGGAGCCACGCCGACGCCAATCTGGACGCCGATTTCAACAGCCTGCTGGGCCTCAACGCCGCGCTCCAGTACCGGGTATACGTCCGCGCCAAGGACGTCACCGGCAATATCTCCAGGTCGGACGCGGCGCCGTCCAATCCCGACGCCTCGTTCACCATAGACCCGATAATCCCGGTCTCCGGCGTCGTAGCCCCTTCCAGCGGGGCCTACCTCAACGCGCCCATAGCCGCCATGGAGGGCACGGCCAGCGACTGGAGCGGCGGCGTGCCCTCCGGCCTGAACAATGTCCGGATGCGGCTCTCAAGGCTCAACTCCGGCGGGGTCAGGACTTACTATAACTGGACCTTCAACAGCTGGTCCTCCAATCCCCCGGACTGGACCTTCGAGAACGTGGACGGCGCGCTGGACAACTGGTCCAAGGCCGTGACCCCCACGGCCTTCACCGGCGTGAACAACGGCGACGGCTACCGCTTCGAGATACAGTCGGAGGCCCGCGACAATACCCGGCCGGTCAACGGGGGGCCGAACATAGAGGTCGCCTACGCCACCTCGACCTTCACGCTGGACCGCTCCACCCCGGCCGTCCACGTATCCAGCCCCGCGCATCTCGGCTTCTTCAGCCGCATGCCCTCGCTTTACGGCACGGCGGCCGACCCGGCCGGCCCCGGCGGCAGGGCCTCGGGACTGCTCTCCGTGGAGTACGAACTCTCCGACCTGGACCGCTCGCCGGCGCAGTACTGGAACTTCAATTCCCAGGCCTGGCAGCCGGGCTATGTTTCGAGCGTGACGGCACCTTCGGGAAACTGGACGATGACCGCCCTGCCGGTCAATAACCCCCTGGCCGCCAATTCCTGGGCCGTGGGCCGTTCCAGCGCGACCTTCGCCCTCAGGGTGAGGGTATACGACCTGGCCGGCAACCAGTCGGTTTTCCAGGTAAACCGGGCCACGTTCACGCTGGACCTGCAGGAGCCGGACTCCAGGGTCACGATACCGGCGGTTGAGGACGGCAGCCTCCAGACGCTGTCCTCCATAGAGGGCACCGCGGACGACGTCACGTCCGGAGTCGCCGCGGTGCAGCTGCGCATACAGCAGGACACGGCTCAGACCGACTGTGCGGAGCCGGCCTTTAACGGCCAGTACTGGAACGGCTCGGCCTGGCAGGCGGGTTCGGCCTGGCTGCCGGCCGCCGGCTACGACGCCTTCACCAAGGCCTGGACTTACAGCTCCGGCGGCGTGACCTTCAAGCCGCAGTGCTTCTACGTGATAACCTCGAGCGCTTCGGACGTCGCCGGCAACGGCGAATCCACCTTCGGCAGCAGGCGCTTCAAGTTCACCCCGCCGCCGGCCGTCACGCGGGTCCTGGTGCCCGGCAACCTGCGCTACCAGAAGGCGATGACTATAATCAGCGGCACCGCCAACGCCGACACCAAATCGCTGGCCCTGGAGGTCAGGAGGCTCTCGGATAACAATTACTGGAACTTCGGCTCGCAGGTCTGGCAGGGAACGGCGGTCTCCACCGCCGGACTGAGCCACGCCGCCGGCAGCTGGTCTCATAACTTGAACCTGCCTGCGCTGACGCATAACTCCTCCTACACGCTGCGCTCCATAGGCACCAATTTCTCGGACGTGCAGGAGCTTTCCCCCGTCCTCGTCCAGATCTATTTCGACACGCAACCGCCGGAGCCTTCCGTGACGCTGCCGGCCGCGGGCGCCGTCTATTACCGCTCGCTGCCTAAGCTGGGCGGCCCGGTCGCCGACCCGCCCGGGACCTCGCCGCCGGCCGCCGGCGTGGACAGGGCCTGGGCGCAGCTGCAGGCCGACAACGGCCCGCACGGCGGCAGATACTGGAACAATGTCCTGTCCACGTTCACCGCCGTCTGGACGCGGGACGACAACGAAGGAGCGTTCCATGTCGCCGGCTCCTCGTGGAGCTTCGGACTCTCCTATTCCACGGCGGCGCTGCTCGACGGCGTCCAGTACTCCGCCAGGGCCATGGCGGCCGACCGGACCTACAATAACGGCGCGCTGGAGGGGAACGCGTCGGCGCTCTCCGGCGCCGTGCAGTTCCACTACGACGTCTCCGTCCCCACCGCCGCCGTCGCCTCGGTCGCGGGGGGGCAGGTGCGCTCCGCGGTGGACATCGCTTCCGGCACGCTCAGCGAGACCATGGTCCTGGCCAATGCCGCCCTGCCGCCGGGCGGGCAGATAGCCGCCGTGCGGCTGCGGCTGAAAGACAATAAGCTCAACCAGTACTGGACCGGCGCGGCCTGGAACATCTCGGCCGCCTCCTACTGGGACGCCGCCGTGCACCAGTCGTCCTGGTCCTCCGTTTCGCTGCCGGCCTGGGCCGACAACGGCAATTACACGCTCTGGGCCGAGGCCGAGGACAAGGCCGGCAATATCCAGACCATCTTCTCCGGCAACGGCTCTTCGGCGACTTTCCTGACCGACAAGGCCGCCCCGCTGACCGCGGTCGTGTTCCCGGCGGCCGCCTCAAAGCTTTCCTCGCTGCCGGGCCTGAGCGGCACGGCCCTGGACCCCAACCCGCCGTCCAACGCGGGCATAGCCGGCGCGGCCAATGTACAGGCGCAGCTCTCGTACTTGTTCGCCGGCAATACCTATTACTACGACAACGCGGCCGCGTTCTCCTCCTCGACGCTCAACGACGCTAATTCCTGGTGGCCGGCCACCGGGTGGACGGCCCAGGGGCCGTCGTCGGGCACCTGGTATTACGCGCCCGCGGGTCTGGCCGGGGCGCTGGTACCCAACCGGGTCTACCGCGCCGCGGCGCGCGCGCGCGACAATGCCCTGCCGCAGCCGAACCCGGCGGACCCGATGGCTAATGTCTCCGCCAACGCAAACATCGTTTACGACGTCACGCCGCCCGTCTCCCGCGTGACCTCGCCGGTCCATAACTCGGTGAGGAGGTCTCTCCCGTCCATAACCGGCACGGCGCTGGACAACCTGGCCGGTATTTCGACCCTCGGCCAGATAGAACTGGCCATACAGGAGATCTCGCCCGGCGCCGGCCACTGGGACGGCGTGGCGCCCGGCACCTTCACGCTGACCGCGGAGAGTTTTTACGCGCTCAGCGGCGGCTCGCTTGGCGGTTCTTACGACGGGTTCAACTGGTCGATACTGGCGCCGGCGCTGCGCGACGGTTACGCCTACCGGATAAAGATCCGCGCCCGCGACGATGTGTCCCCGCCCAACCAGGAGACCGCCGTCTCCTCGGTCACTTTCACTTTTGATACCTCGGCGCCCAACGCCGCCATAACCTCGCCGGCCGGCCTGCCGGACAGCCGCGGCAATGTCAAAGCGCTGTCCCAGATCGCCGGGACCGCTTACGATATGTTCGGCGTGCGCTCGGCCTCGGCCAGCGTGCAGGAGGCCGACACGCTGCTTTACTACAGCGCGCAGACCTCCACTTTCTCCTCCGCGTCCCAGGTCTGGCTGACCGCGGCGCTGTCCGGTTCCGGCCCGGCGTATACCTGGACGCTGGCCGCGCCGCCTTTCCAGGACAACCGGAACTACAACTTCCAGGTCATCGCCGGGGATATCGCGGGCAATATTCTGACGCCGCCGACGCCGACCGTCATCCGCTACGACGTCACGCCGCCCGCCGGCCGCGTCCTGGCCCCGGCCGATAACGCCTATCTGCGCTCCCTGCCTTCGGTAAGCGGCACGGCGCAGGACCTTAACAGCAACCCTTCGGGCGTGGCGGGGACGCAGGTGAAAGTGCAGCGGGTCTCCGACGGCCACCACTGGAACGGCTCCATCTGGACCGGCCCCGAAGCCTGGCTGGGCGCCGTCGCGGGTTCGCCCTGGACCAAGAACACGCAGCTGCCGCCGGCCGATAATTTCGCCGGCCTGGTGGACGGGCAGCAGTACATAGCGCAGGCCAGGTCCTACGACGTGGCCGGCAACACGCAGAGCGTGCTGCTGGCCGGCAATTCGTTCCGGTTCGACGTCTCCAGCCCGACGGCGCATATAGGGACGCCGGGCGGCAATCTGCGCTATAACTCCCTGACGCTCATCGCCGGCACGGCGGCGGATACTTTCAACGTGACCTGGCCGCGGGTCAGGATCTACGATATCGGCCTCAACAAGTACTGGCTGGACGGCAGCGGCTCCTGCGGCGGTACGGCGCTGCCCAACTGGGTGGGGACCGAGTGCGGCAGTTTTCCGGATGTCTGGAATCTGGCGGTCTCTTCGTCTTCGGCGGGCGGGTCTTTCAACTGGAACTACCCGTCCTCCCAGGTGACCTGGCCCGACCGCGACAATGAGCTGCGCATGGACGTGCGCGCCTACGACGAGGCGGGCAATTACGGCGTGGCCTCTTCCACGTTCAGCTTTGACAGGACGCCGCCGGTCTCGCGCATACTCTATCCGCCGGCGAACGAGGTCCTTTATTCCTCCATGGCGGCCCTCAGCGGCACTTCGCTCGACCTCACCTCCGGCATAAACGACGTGCGCATCAGGATGTGGTACCTCTCGGGGGGCGCGACCTATTACTGGGTGCCCGTCGCTCCGCACTGGGGCACTTCCGATTCCGGCTGGCAGTCCATAGCCGGCGCGCCAGGACCCAAACTGGTCAATAATCCCTGGTCCTACACTAACTCGAACTTCACCAATCCGGGAACCATAAACTTCGCCTGGAAGGAAGGCACGCATGACGGTGGCAACGGCAAGCGTTTCCATGTCGTCACGCGGGCCATAGACGCCACGACCAATGAAGAGGTCATGTATTCCACCAGGACCTTCATCTTCGACAATGAGCCGCCCATGTCGCGGCCCGTCGTTCCCGGACCGGACAGGGCCTACCGCGAGATAACGCTGCTCTCGGGCACCTCGGTGGACCAGGTCACCAGCGTGCAGAGCGCGGTCATCTCCATACTCGGACAGGATGAAGACGGCGGCCCCAAATATTTCAACGGCTCCTCGTTTATCAACGCGACCGAGACCTGGCTGCCGGTGACGAACCTGTATCCCTCGTCCTGGACCTACACCAACGGCCTGCTGGTTTTCACCGACAAACGGCACTATGTGGTGAAGTCCTCCGCCACCGACTCCATCGGCAATGTGCAGTCGGTCGTAGGCCAATCGCGCTTCCTCTACGACGTGACCGCGCCGTCCTCCACCGTGCTCAATCCGCTCAACGGCGCGGTCTATAACGACAATAAGGTCGTGCTGGGCAACGCCGTAGACCCGGGCTTCACCAGCGGCATAGACGGCACCGGCTCGGGCGTTTACCCCTCGCTGGGCTGGCATGCCGGCAAGGCCGAGCTGCTGGTCTTCCGCGACACGGCGCCTTACATGACGGATGCCGGTCCGCTGCTTTACGGTTCCTGGGACGCGAGTGGCTATTTCTGGAACGGCTCCACCTGGACGCCGGTCTCTGGCGGCCCGGTCTGGGTGCAGGCGCAGTACACCGACTCGCTGGGCAACTGGCAGTATTCGGGCTTAGTCTGCGTCTCCACCAGTATTCCCTGCTGGGTGCGCGGCGACGCCTACGCCGCCTGGGTGCGCGCCACGGATAACGCCGGCGTGGTGCAGACCAACCTCTCCCAGGGCCCGAAGTTCTATATAGCCGCCCCGGCCCAGAGCTTCCTGGTCACGGTCACGCAGAACCCGATGACGGCCGGCTCCGACGTCGGCATGACCGTGGAGGCCAGGGACGGCCCCGACGGTACCGGCAACCGCGCCTCGGCGTACCAAGGCACGGTGAACTTTTATATAGACGGCGTTCCCGGCGGCCCCGAGACGATGGACACCGACTCTGTGCTCGACGACATCTACGGTCTGCCGCCGCAGACCGCTTTCGCCTCCACGGATTATGGCATAAAGACTTTCCAGTTCAAACTGCGCAAGGCGGCGGCCCGGGGTATGCGCGTGGAGGACAGGGATAACCCGGCGGTGTACGGCACCAGGAACGTGACCGTCAATCCCACATCGGCCGACAGGGTGCAGGTTATAGCCGATTATGACCCGGCCGGTCAGATGCCGGCGCCCGGCACCCCAGCCGGCCGCGCCGGTTCGCCCAGGACCAAGCCGGCGGGCAGTTCGATACCGTTCCTGCTACAGGTCACGGACAAGTTCTGGAACCTGGTGGTCTCGTCGGCCGCCTCGGTCTATGTCACGGACAGCGACCCCAACAACGCGGCGGCCTCGCCCGACGGCGTTTCGGTCTTCACCGGCTCCACCACGCTCAACAGGGTCTTCGTCTCGGCCGATCCCGCCGGCTGGACGGTCTCGGCCTCCGGCCAGGGACTATTCACCAATGCCTCCAATCCGTCAAGCCCGGTGCCGGTCATCGCCAACGCCGCCGACCGCCTGCTGGCCCTGCTGCCCGGCGAGGAGCGGAGGCAGGGCAAATACTCGGTGGAGCCTTTCGGCAAGAGCGGCCTGCCCGCCGACCAGCAGGCCGGCTCGACTTTCACGGTCATCGTCTACGGCGTGGACCCGTATTACAATACCGATCCCACGGCCGTCTTCCAGGTCGCGGCGGACATCCCGACCGACCTCTACGATCTCACCCCGGCGACCCGCAGTCTGTCCGCCGGCGTCACGACTTTCGCCTTCACGCCCGTGACGGCCTCCAGTCACTCGATCAGGGCGCAGAGCGGCTCGCTCCCCTCCGCGACTTCCTCCTATATGACGCCCAATCCGGCGGCCGTCTGGTGGAACAGGCCGGTCAGGCTGCATATGGTCCCGGCGGGCAGGGCCCTGGCGCCCGGCCTGCCGCCTTACGGCTCCAACCCCTCGCCGGGCGGCAAATCCGGCACGGCCGCGACGCTGACGGCCGGCGTGACCACGCAGGTGACGGTTTACCTGACCGATGACTACTACAACGTCGTGCGCGGCACCACTCCGTTCATCGCGGTCTCTTCCAATACGCCGGTGGCCGAACTGCGCTTCAACAACGACCCGAACATCGTCGCGCGCGGCCTGGCGCCTTTGCCTTACCAGAAGAGCCTGGTGGCCGGCGCCACCACGTTCAGTTTTCCGCCGGTCACCCGGAACCAGTCGCCGGGCCTCTCCGTGAGCGTGATCGACACCGGCCTCAACCTGGGCACGAAATTCAGCACCGACACCGTTTCGGGGCTGATCGTCAACCCCGATGCTCCCGTGGCGCTGCAACTGCTGGTCCCGTCCGATTCCACCGGCGGGGAGCAGCCCGCCGAGGGTACCATCGCCGGCAAGACCGGCACGCCGGGCCCGCTGACCGCGGGCACGGCCTACACGATACGAGTGCGGGCGGTGGACGCTTACAACAATCTGTCGCCCGACGGCAGGCAGGTGAAACTGACCTCCAACGATATTTACGCCGATCATCCGGCCCGGCAGCCCCTGGCCGGCGGCGAGGCCATAATAAACGGCTTCGTCCCCAGCGCGGCCACCGGCTACCTGGCAATAAACGCCGTGGACGACGATACGCTTACGCCGAAGCTCTCCACCCAGACCGCCGCCGGCGTGACGGTGAACGCCGGCGCGGCCGCGCGGATGCTGTTCGTCCTGCCCACGCAGTACCTGGTCCCGGGCAAGACCGTCTCTCCCTTCGGCGTGGCCGGGAACATCTCCACCCAGACCGCCGGCAACGCCTTCACGGCCATGCTCTACGCGGCCGATTCGCGCTATAACCGGGTCTACGGCGTCAACAGGGCGGGCGTGCCGGTCTCTTCCGACGATCCGTTCGTCCCCTCCGTCGGCAGTTACCCGATGTCCGACGGCGCGGCGACGGTCTCCGGCGTGATCTTCAGGACCGCCGGGCTCCGCGCCATGACGGCCGCCGACCCCGACGCCGTCCTGTCCAACGCCCAGTCCGGCCAGGTCCCGGTCTCGCCCAATATCCCGACCCGCCTGCGCGCGCTGCCGCCCGGGGAGTCGCGGGTGCCGGGTTCCACCGCCAACGGCCGCGCCGGCCCGCCCGCGGGCCAGCAGGCCGGCGTTCCGTTCAATGTCACGGTGGATATCACCGACGCTTTCTGGAACCTGGTGCCCGGCGCCAGCCAGCAGATCCGCCTGGTGCCCGACGACCCTTACGCCTCCGTCGTGCCCTCCACCCAGGTGATCACGACCTCGGCCACGTTCACGGTAACGCCGATACGCTCCGGCCCGCTGTACCTGCTGGCCGAGATGACCGGCTCTCCGCCAGACTGGGGGCCCAGCCTGGCCAAGGACACCGCCACGGTCGTCAATGTCGCGTTCGGCGCGGCCAGGCGGCTGCTGCTGGTCCTGCCCGGCGAGAATTTCGCGCCAGGCTCGGTGGTCTCGGGCGGCAAGAGCGGCGCGCCTTCAACGGCCCTGCGGGCCGGCTCCAGCTTCGGCGTCCGCGTCGGAGTGGTGGACGACTATTTCAACCTGGTGACCGGCCGCGCCGCGGACGTCCGGGTCAATACGCCGACCGATCCGTACGCCGCGGCGGTGGCGACCGCCGCGGTGAACACCGCGGTCGGCTATACCGGCCTGATGTACGCGAACCTGAAGCTGGCCGCCACACATCACCTGACCGCGATGGATTTCAGCGCCACCGGCCTGGGCGACGACCCGAAGTCCTCGACCTTCACCATACGCCCGGCCGACCCGGTCGGTCTGCAGGTGGTCCTGCCCGGCGAGATCCGCCTCGGCGGCAGCGGGACTTACCCCGCGCCCGGCAAGACGGTCACGCCCTCCACGCAGACCGCCGGGGCGGCGTTCTTCGCGCAGGTGAACCTGGTCGACAGTTACATGAACCGCTTTACGGACCTCTCCGTGGGTCCGACCGTGTACCTGGTCACTTCCGACGCTTACGACATCGAGCCTTCCAGCCAGGCGCTCAATAACGGCGTCCTGCAGATCCCGCTGACCATGGTGACCAGGGCCGCCTCCGCCTGGCTCAAGGTCTGGCCCGTAGCCGCGGCCGACAATAATGTCTGCGGCGGCAATTTCCCGTCCGGCGTCTGCCTCAACGACGACGCCGCCGCGAGGGCCTCGTTCAAGGTCTGGGCCTCCACCGGCACGCGGCTGGAGGTGGTCCTGCCGGGCCAGGCCCTGGCCGAAGGCCGCTGCGATAGCTCGCCGCCCTGCCGCGCCGGGCTCTCGAGTCCCGGCCGCTCGGGCACGGTCTCGCCGTATACTATAGGGTCGGGCTCGCTGTTCCCCAATGTCTACCTGACCGACCGGTTCTATAACAAAGTCAGCGAGCAGACCGGCGCGGCGCAGGACAGCAATCCGGTCGCCGTCATGCCCGAGGTGAGAGTAGCCATGCCGCAGGACGCCCTGGCCGCGTCTCCCCCGCCGCAGACGCTGGTCTCCGGCGCGGCGACTTTCTCCATAGAGCCCCGCACCTCGCTGAGTACCTATACCGTGACGGCCGCCACCACCCCGGCTTCCGCGGCGTCCTACGCCCTGGGCGTCTCCACGCTGGTCGTTCACCCCGGCCCCGTCGCGCGGCTGAACTATGTCCTGCCATCCACTAACACGGTCGCCGGCCAGCCTTTCTCAGCCTCGCTCTACGCGCTGGACGCCTACGGTAACATCTGCTCCACGGGGCCCAATGTCTACGTGGGCACGGCGGCTTTCGTTGTAGAGACGCAGCCCAATCCGAACCAGCAGACCGGGCTGCTCTCCAACAGCGTCTATTTCTCCTCCGCCTCGGCCGGCGTGCGCGCGCTGACGGACTGGTTCACTTTCCGCAAGGCCGGGGTCAACACGCTGGGGGCCCATGACTCCCAGTTTCACGGCGTCAACGTCTCCCCTCTGGTGAGCATAAACGTCAGCCCCGGCCCTCCCAGCGTCTACAAGGTCACGCCGGACACGGACCAGGAGGTCGGCGCCGGCTCGCTTTCCAGCCCCGGCCGCCAGGCCCTGAGCGCGCAGCTCACCGACGCGTACGACAACAATATCTCGTCGGCCGGCCTGCCCGCCTACATGCAGATCGCCGAAGTCTCCGGCCCGCAGGGCCGCTTTGAATACTACTCCGACCCCGCCTGGTACGATATGGGGACTTCCACGCTGGTCTATACCGACTCTTTCGGCCGGATAGGCGTATCCACCGCCGTGGCTTACCGGATTTCCACCAGGGCCGGCGACTGGGCACAGATCTGGGTAGGCACCGTGACCATAAACCTGCTCGACAACTACAGAGCCAGGCGGCAGAACGTCACCGGCAGGCTGACCACCACCGGCGGCACCCCGACAAAGCTGCTCTACGTCTCCAGCCAGGCCGCTGCCGACGCGGGCATACTGGAATTCCCCGGCACGGGCGCGGCCTTCACGGTGGAGCGGCGCGACGATTTCGATAATATCACCAAACAGGGCCAGACCGACGTCTACCTGGTGGTGCTGGCCTCGCATGTCGCCGTGCATACCGGTCTGGGCCGCTCGCTGGGCAGCTTCGGCACGGCCGGCGATTACGGCTTCCGCAATATCATAAACGACCAGTTCATCGCCGCGGTCAGCATATTGCCCGGCCAGAGCCAGGCCTCCTACCGTTACCACGACAGCGTGGCGTCCTATTCGGGTATTTCCCCGTCGTCCAACACCGCCGAGGGCGGCAGGCCCGGTTTTTGGCATCTGATAGCGCAGTCCGGCACCATGCAGTCCGCCGTGCATCAGTTGCAGGTGAATCCCCAGGCGATCGCGAAGGTCTCGTTCTCCAATCAGCAGCGCGCCATGGTCGCGGCCAAGATAACCAATCCGCTGGGCGAGACACAGGTCTTCAGGGCGGAACTGCGCGACACATTCAATAATCCCAGGATTACCACGGCGGCGGTGCAGGTACTGTTCTCCACGGTGACAAGGCAGGACTCCACGGTCAACAATTCCTTCGGGTTCTCCGCTTCCACCACGCTGGCCGGAGGTTTCCCGCCGATCTTCGCGTCCACGATCTCTTTCGTCACGATACCGATAGACGGTTACTCCGCCACGTTCTACTACCTCGACACCACGGCGTCGTCGGTCTACGCGGTGGCTGTGCCGACTAGGCCTATAATCGGGCTCTCGGTGCCGGCGCGCCAGGAGTGGACCGCTTCCACACAGTCGGTGACCGTGACCCCCGACTATACCTACCGCGTCAATGTGCGCTCCGGCGCCGGGCAGATCCTCACCGCGGGCGCTACCTCCCAGATGTTCACCCTGGCGGTGGAGGATCTCTACGGCAACCCCACGGCTGTCGGCCCCGGCCAGGAGGATGCCCCGGGCCAGGGTATAAAGTTCTCGCTGCTTTCCAACTCGGCCGGGGGCGTGCGCTTCGCCTCGCCGCAGGCCTCCTCCGGGTTCGTCGTGCAGCCCGGGACGGCGACGCTCAAGCTGGGGGAGTCGGCCACGTCTTTCTTCCTGATAGACACGCTGATGTCGGCCCCGACCCATCAGTTGACCGTCAACACCGTGGTCTCCAAAGGCTGGATCCCGGCCGTCGCGTCCTATACCGTGGTCGCCGCGCCCCCGCACCATATCTCGTTCCATACGCCGCCGCGGCGGCTGGTGGCCGGCACGACCGTGCAGTACGCGGATTACACTCTCGGGACGACGACTCCGACGATGATCACCGTGGCGCTCAAAGACATCTACGGGAACATCACGACCACCGGCTCGGCGGTGAACGTGCGCTTCTCGGCGACGCGCAACAGCACCTATGGCGGCATAGACCCGGACCAGCCGACCGAATCCGCCAACCCGTCGTGGAAGCTGCTCAACACCAGCCCGATAGACATGACCATCTTCGCGGGCCAGTCCTATTCGTCGCTCTACGTCTGGGACACCGTAGTGGGGACCGCGCCGGTTACCGCGCAGGGCTCCATCCCCGCGGACGGCGTCACTTTCCCGCCGATCTCCCAGGGTCAGCGCATAACCCCGAACGAGGCGGATTATTTCACGCTCCACCACGGCTACACGCTCGCCAGCCCGCTGCGCGTGCTCACCCCCGGCACCGTGACCCTGCTGGCGCGCGACCGCTACGGCAACCAGGCCGCCGGCGACCTTGTCAACGGCCGGTATTATACCGGCAAGATAAACATGGCCACCAACAGCCGGGGCTCGGCCGACCTGCGCGATTACCTGACCAGCACCACGGACTACACTTTCGCGCCGGCCGATCAGGGCCGGCGGGAGCTGCGCCTGGAAAATACTTTCGTCGAGACGCTCAAGGTCAGCGTCACGGATTACAACAGGCCGCAGATCCACGGCTACACCAACGACGGGGCGCGCGGCAAGCCGGCGGGCTCCTCGGGCGACGTGGTGCTCAGCGGCATGGTCATAACCCCGACCGACATGGCGCCGGAGGACCCGCTGCCCAGCGCCAAGACGTCGATAGGCATAAACAAGATCGCGCTCTACCAGGGCGACGGCAATATCGCCGACGTGCCCGGCCCGGTGGTGATGCTGCGCCTGACCATGCAGACCACGCCCGCCGGCTCGCCGCCGGCCTACCTGAAGTCCATACAGGTGAAGAGCTCCGGCACGCTGGCCTGGTCCGACGTCACCCGGATAGGCTTTTACGCCGACAATCCCTACGCCGGCCAGCTCGGCATGCTCGACGTGGAGAGCACGCTGGGCGGCGAGCCGGTGGACTTCTTCGTTTCCAGCGGCACTTACGATACCGGGCTCGGCTCGTGGAAGTTCGACGACCTCCACATCAAGGTCTCCACCGCCGTGCTGATCACCAATTCCCCCAAGAACTTCTTCCTGGCGGTCAGGATCTCGACCGTAGCCGCGACGCCGCGCAGCCTGGCCCTGGTGCTGGATAACCCTTCTTTCGTGGTGCTCGATTCCGCGCTGGTGGGCGTAGCCTATAATAATTTCCCGCTCAAGACCTCCACCTCGCCGGTGCGCAATCAGCCGGCGACCATAAAGATCTCCGGCTCGGACATCGCCGCCTGGTGGCAGCCGACGGTGGGCGGCGTACAGCAGCCGCTCGGCAAATACAACTACGTGGACCAGGGCGTCGGGCGCGCCGGCATGCTGAAGATAAAAGCCTGGACCGATAATTTCATCGGCACGATACGCTCGTTCAGGATCATCAAGACCGGCTCCGGCTCGGGCGCCAACCTGCGCAGCATGCGCCTCTTCCTCGACTCCTCGGGCGGCAATCCCGCGTTGGGCGACGGCGACTTCCAGCCCAGTATAGACAAGGAAATAACCGATCCGCTCAATCCGCCGCTTTTCAATCCCAACGACCCGGACCAGTTCACCCTGCCCCTGCTGGCTCCCAAGGTCGACGGTGAGATCAGCCAGTCCACGCGGACCTATTTCGTGGTCTATGAGTTCAGCCCCGACGCTGTTCCCGACCAGACCCACGGCGCCAGGCTGGAGACCGCCGGCGTCAGCCTGCTCGACGGCCAGGTCGCGGCCTTCAGCCCCATAAACTCCTCCACCGTGCCCGTAAAGGCCACGGCCGACAAGCTGCGGCTGGCCGACGTCAATAAGTCGCCGCCCAACGACTTCTCGAAACCGACCGCCGTGACGCAGAACGACAGGGATAAGGCGGTCGCACGCCTCACGATGCGGGTGGAGGGCGACACGGGCGCCGTGGTCTGGAGGGGACTGAAGCTCGACCGCTGGATAACCGCGGGCGAGAACGGCGGCAGCCCGGTCCACAACAAGGTAACCGACGTCGGCAAGATAAGCCTCTGGCACGACTCCACCGGCGACGGCCTGCTGCAGACCACCGGCACCGTCAGGGACACCGAGGTGCTGCTGGTAGGGGCGAAGAACCGGACCTTCCCCTACGACGTGCTCAGGTCCTCCGCGCTGGCGTCGGACACGACCTTCTACGTGTCGGATATACAGAAATATTTCTCCACCGACAGCCCTTTCCCGCGCGCCCCGGGCCGGCTTATAATCAACGACGCGCAGGTGAACCCCTCGCTTAAGGAGGTCGTCTACTATACGGGCGTGGACAACGCCCTCAACGCCTTCACCGGGGTCGTCAGGGGCGCCGAGAGCACCGCGGCCATGGCCTGGTCCAGCGGCACCGTGGTCTCCGGCCAGGCCGTCCTGCCGCTCGTCGGCGACGGCGGCAACCTGGACGGCCAGTCCATCTACGCGGCCGAGAAGGATTATTTCGTGACCTTCGACATAGACCCGCTGGCCACGGTGGACGGCCTGGCCAATATCGGCCTGTCCATGCGCGGCACGGATTATTTCGCCGTCTCGCCTTCGACCAAGGGCGTCAGCGGCGTGAATATCGGCGTAACGCCGCCCGGAAAGTCCGTCTCCCTGGTCGGCCGCATCCGCGAGTACGCCGACAAAGTAAGGATAACTTCCACCGACACCGTGGCGGGGGCCACGCTGCAGCAGAAAGCCGTCGATCAGCCCATCATAGCCTTTACGGCCGCGACCGACGTGGCCGACGCCCAGTGGCGCTGGATGCTGGTCTACGCCTCGGGCACCCCGCTGGCCGACGGCACCGCCGTTCCCGACGTGTCGCGCGTCAAGATCTGGTACGACGCCGACAATAACTCCTACCTCGGCGGAAGCGACGTGCTGATCGGCAGCGGCACCTTCGGCAATACCGTCTACGGCCCGCTGGTCGCCAGGGTCAGTCTCAATTCGCCCGTAACGCTGCATACCGAGGGGCGCGCGCTGCTGCAGGGCATCTCCCAGCGGTATTTCGTCACCTACGATATCACCGATTCGGCCCTGCCCAACGACGCGATCGGCAATCCGCGCTACCTGGGGGCGTACCTGAAGGCTGATTCTTTCGCCAATACCAGCCCGACGGTGGACGACCCGGCCAAGAACGCCTTCTCGCTGCCTAACGCGCTGGACGCCGCCTCGCCGCTGCCGTTCGAGTCGAAGGTAAGGGAAATAATTTCCGCGCCCAGCACGGTCACCGTGCAGTCCCAGCCGGTCTTCGCCCCGCCCGCGGGCGGCAGCGCCAATTCCGTCCGCCTCGCCCAGGACATCACCGCCACCGGGCCGCAGGACACGGTGCTGGTCACCTCCACGGCCGGCCTGCCGACCTCCGGCTACCTGGCGGCCGGCAACGAGATACTGTACTACAACGCGCTACATCCGACCGTGCCCGCGCTGAGCCTGGTGGAGCGCGGCCGGTTCGGCTCGCCCGCCGGGATCCACAGTTCCGGTACGGCCCTGGGCGTGATGTCGTTCCAGGGCGACGTGAACGTGCCGCTGCTCAAACTGACTATGACGACCGATGGCTACGGCGTGAGGTGGGAGTCCGTGCGCCTGGCCAGGCGCCAGCCCGCCCCGCTCGCCGGTTATGACGCCGACGCCGCGGTCATACGGGTCTGGAAGGACAACGGCAACGGGGTGTTCGACCGGGACCCGGTGACCGGCGGCAACCTGACGGACACCATCGTGGGTTCCGGGGTCTTCGGCAATAACGAGCCGGTCGGCCGCGCCACGATAAAAGTGGTGGACCCGGCCCTGCGCGGCCAGCAGTACGTGGTGGTCAGCGCCACGCCGACGGTGTATTTCGTGACGGTCAGCCTGGACAAGGCGTCGAATTTCTCCCACAACGCGATGACGCCGCCCAACGACGTCTTCGGCCTCGAGGTGCAGACGGAGGGGAACTTCACGTTCGGCCCCGCGGGCTCGGGCCACTCGGCCTGGTTCCCGGAGCCGGTGCGGTCGCCGGTCAACGTGGTCATGCCCACCATCAATATCATGACGCTGGAGCCGGAGGACATCTCTCCCGTCGAGCTGACCCAGGCCGACAGGAACGTGGGCCTGCTGTCCATGAAGATGAAGACCGACCTCACCTCTTCAAAGGTCGAGGCGATACGGATCGGGCGCACCGGCACGTCCAATGACAGCGATATAGACCTCATCAAGGTCTGGGGGGATTCCAACGGCAACTGCCTCTTTGACGCCCAGGACAGGGCCGTGGACGCGAGCGGCCTGCCGCCGAACCTTATGAGCTACGGCAACGAGTCTTTCGTGGAAGGCAACGTGAATATCGTACTCAAGAAGCCGATAATCGTGACCACCACTCCGCTCTGCGCCTTCATCTCCTACGACGTCTCCCAGTTCGCCGTGATCGGCAGCACGATGGGCCTGTTCATCGGCGGCACCGACTACTTCCGGATAGGCATCCCCAACACGGTTGTCCTCACCACAGCGCCTATACGCACCACTCCGATAAAAGTGAAGGAGGTCCCCAGCGACGTGGTCCTGGGGGCTTACGACAGCGCTTACGACCTGCTCAACCAGGGCGGCGTCGGCCAGGCGCAGGTGGGGGCGGCCATGGTCCGTTTCAACCTGATCACCGCGGCCGGCAACGCACGCTGGTCGGGCATGAAGCTGCAGCGCACCGGCGCCTCCAATGACCCGAATTCCCCGTTCGGCAGGAACACCGACGTCAAGTTCATCCACATCTACCAGGATTCCAACCAGAACGACACGCTGGACATCAACGATATAAACGTGTCCCGCGCCGAGACCCGGGTCGCGCGCGTGGTGACCAGCACCGACACCACGCCGTTCCAGCTGGTGGTGGAATCCACGGCCGGCTTCCCCGCGGCCGGCAGCCTCTACCTCGCGGGCGCCGAACTGATGAAGTACTCCGGCACGGGTCTGGACGCCGGCAGCGGCAAGCCTTATCTCACCGTCACGGAGCGCGGCCGCAGGCTCGGCGAACTCAACACGCCTAAAATGGACCACGCCGCGGGCGTCGCGGCGGTCAAGGTGGACCTCTACGACCAGGACAACCCGCTCAATACCCAGGCGCAGATACATCTGTCCCAGGTGCAGACGCTCTCGCCGCTGGCCCAGACCTATTTCGTGGTCTACGACATCGGCGAGACGGCGGTGAAGGCCAACAAGGTGGGCGTGCGCGTCAGCGACCGCTCCTGGCTGACGGTCAACGCGCCGCACGACGTCTCGCCGGTCATCTACATGAACGTCTCGCGGACGCTGCCCAAGGGGACTTTCACTTCCGAATATCCCTACGCCTCCACGCTGGTGCCGATACGGGCCGTCACGCTGCGCGTCGGCGGCGCGGACATGGCGCCGCGCTCGGCCGAGCGGAACACCGCCAATGTCCACCTGCTGACGCTGACGCTCAATACCGAGTCGGACTACGTCAATATCGGACGGCTGGACCTCCGTCAGACCGGCACGATAAGCACCACTACGGCGAACCTGGGCGACGGCGACTTCTCCGAGCTCGCCCTCTGGAAGGACGACGGCGACAGGGTGTTCTCCAGCGTGCGCGACCGCCGCGTCGCGAGAGTGCTCAATTCCTCGATGTCCTTCAAAGGCGGCGTGAGCCTGGATATCCTCGACGGCCAGCTCCCCTATGTCGCGGTCTCCACCGCGCCGGCCGTCTTTTACCTCTCCGGTTCCATAGGCTCCGTCGACCGCTCCGGCGCCGATACGCTGGGGCATACCGCCGGCGTGAACCTGGATTACTTCTTCAACCTCAAGGGCCCCAACGGCCTGGCGCTGGCGGCCGGCCAGAGCGTCTACGACGCGTTCCCGAAGGCTTCCGGCCAGGTCCTGGTGGTGCCCGGCGTGATACGGTCCATAGCCGAATACGGCAGGATCTTCATTGCCGACAACGGCTACCCGGCTTACGCCATACTCGATTCCAGCGGCAATGTGGTGACCGGCCCCAACGGCAGGCCGCAGGCCGACACAAGCCGCTGGATATACGGCTACACCGCCTCCGGCTGCAAGGCCGACGAGCCGCTCATAGACCTCAACGGCGACGGCGTGCCGGATAATTTCGACTTCACGGGCGCCGGCAAATGCGTGAACGTCAGCCTGACCGGCTCGCTGACCCCGTCGTACAACCTGGATAACGACGCCTACGGCTTCCTCGACTACGACTTCAACAACGACGGCGTGGCCGACTCCATCGAGATGGTGGACGGCAGGCCCGTTTATTCGCTGGGCGGCATCGGCCCGATCCCGGCCGAGGCGGTGGTGCCGTCGGCCTGGCAGGCGGAGCTTACTTCGGTCTACGCCAAGTGGCCGCCGGCCTCCAGCCCGGTCGCCTCCTACGAACTGGCGGTCAGCGAGAACTTCGACAGCCCGATCAGCCATTCCAAGAAATGGATCCCGGTCGGCGATAATCTCTCGGGCAAAATTTCCGTGCCTTCGATGATCACCTACGCCGTCGGCCGGCTGCTGGACAGGATAGACGACAATACGGTCAGCTTCCGCGTCAACAAGAAATTTGATAAGAGCCTGACCGGCAAAACCTACTTCGTCTTCGTGGGCAACGAGATCATGGAGGTCACCTCGGACGGCGCCGAGCCGCACACCGCGTTCACGATAGTGAAGCGCGCGGCGATGGGCTCGCGCAGGGTCCCGCACGCCGCCAATGAGCCGGTCTCGGGCGGCCTGGGCGGCCTGGGCGCTTACGTCGTCTCGGTGCGCGGCGTCACCTTGGGCGGCCAGTATATCCCCGAAACGGACGGCGCGCCGCTGGTCGTCAGGCGGCCCGACACCGTCGCGCCGCCGCGGCCGGCCGACCCCGCCCCGGAGCTGGAGTCCGGCGACAACTTCAAGTACCTGGTCAAGTGGGCCCGCACCAACGACAGGGAGGACCTGGAGTCCGGCATAATTTCTTACGAGCTGCAGGAGCGCGCCGGGACCAACCCCGTCTGGCGCACGTTGTCCACCATACCGTATCTCGCGGCGGACTTCCTCAGCTACTGGGTCGGCGACCCGCTCCAGAGCCCCGGCGAGAAGCCGCGCCCGGCGGGCAGTTATTACACCTACCGCGTCCGCGCCTGGGATAATGCCGGCAATTACTCGCCCTGGTCGCAGACCTCCGCGCCGGCCGGCACCACCATAGGGACGGAGGTGCTGTCCAATGTCTCCAATTACCCGAACCCCGTCGACCTGCGCAAGGGCGGGGTCGAGGGCAGGACCATGATAACCTATACCCTCAACAGTGACGCCGAGGTGAGCATAACCATCTACGATCTGCTGGGCTACGTCGTGCGCGAGTGGAGCCTCTCCCACGGGCAGCCCGGCGCCCGGCAGGGCCCCAATTTCCATCCCTGGGACGGCAGGAACGGCCTGGGCGGCATAGTCTCCAAGGGCGGCTATATAGTCAGGATCAAGGCTTCCAGCCCTAAGGGCAGCAAGACCATACTGCGCAAGGTCGGCGTTATACATTAACGCCCCGGCCTGAAAAGTGTTTGTTTTTTATGGTTTTTCTGGTTTGCCGCGGGGGGAGGGGGAGGCCGGCTGGCCGGAGTTTGCTGAGGGATTGACTTGTCAAGTCTTTTGCCCCTTGACAACCCGCCATTCTCTGCTATAATATTTAGAGCAAAAAAGGGCAACAGTTTCGCAATGCCCTAGTGTTACGATAATAGCAAACCCGTCGAAAGACGGGGGCGCAAAGCTAAGACCCGCTATGTCAGCGGGGGTCAGGCTGCCGAAAACGAAATGGAACGCATTACTGCTAATGCTTTCGCCCCGCATGGTCGGGCGTATATGAGCCGCTTCGCGCGCTCGTGCGCCTTTGCGGGGTTTTTTATTGCCGTTCTGGCCTCCGCCTCCTTCGCCCAGAGCGGCGGCCGCCCCGGCGCTTTCATGAGCTACGGCGCCGGCGCCCGGGCTCTGGGCATGGGCGGCGCCTTCTTCGCGGTGGCCGACGACGCCAGCGCCTCCTACTGGAACCCCGCGGCCCTGACCCTGCTGGAGCGCAAGGAATTCTCCGCGATGCAGGCGACCCTGTTCGAGGACACCACACTCAGCTTCTTCACCTACGCGCATCCCACCGCCTCCAGGGGCACCTGGGCCTTCAGCATGACCCAGCTGCAGTCCACGGGCTTCGAGAAGATCGGCATCACCGTCAACCCCAACACCCAGGAGATAGTGGACATACAGACCCTCGGCACTTTCGACAGCCTGGAGCGCGCGCTGGCCTTCTCCTGGGGCCGCGACGTCTCCGAGAGCCTGGCCTTCGGCTTCATGGCCAAGAACATCTCCCGCGCGCTCGACGACTCCACCGACAGTTTCAACGCCATCGACGTCACCATGCTGCATAAGTTCTCCAAGATGTACCGCCTCTCCGTCGGCGTCCAGAACGTGTTCTCGATGGCCTCCGGCGACACCGACGACAAGCTGCCGCTGACCTTCAAGGTCGGCCAGGCGCTGAGCCTGTTCAAGGGCAGCCTGGTCTTCGGCCTGGACTTCACCAAGGCCCAGGAGGCCGACATGAACTGGCGCTTCGGCGGAGAGTACTGGCTGATGTACTGGGCCGGCCTGCGCTTCGGCGTCATGGGCTCGCCCGCCATCCAGGAGGCCGACTTCGGCATCGGCCTTAAGTACAAGAATTTCGGCTTCGACGTGGCGCAGGGCGTGCACGCGCTGGGCAGCACCACCCGCTTCTCGGTCACGATGAAGATGGGCCAGAGCAACAAGGCCAAGCACACCCGCGAGGTGCGCCAGATCGTCAACCAGGCCCTGCAGTACTTCAAGGCCGGCTACTTCACCCGCGCTATGGACAGGCTGCGCGCCGCCACGGACGCCGACCCCGGCAACCCCGAGATCCGCCGCATGCTGACCCGCCTGCAGGGCGCCATAGACTTCGTGCCCGACGCCACCGGCGGCGACGAGGTGCCCACGCTGACCCGCCGCGGCGTCATCGCCTACGTGGACGGCAAGGACCTGCGCAACTCGGTCAATATCCTGCGCCACGCTTTCAACAAGGAGCCCCGCAACGACCGCCTCCTCTCGCTGCTGAACATGATCGAAAAGGAGGCCGGCGTCAGCGAGCTGACCCGCAAGCCCGAGGGTCCGGAGATCTTCACCTATATCGACCAGCGCACCTACGACGCCCGCCAGGCCATCTACGAGGGCAAGTACGACCTGGCGATGAAGCGCGCGCAGGACATCCTGGAGCTGGAGCCCAACAACGAGACCGCGCTCGAGATCATGGGCAGCGCCTTCTTCCTGATGGACCAGAAGGACAAGGCCAAGATCATCTGGGAGAAGGTCCTGGAGATCAACCCCAACAACAGGATCGTGCGCCAGTTCATGAGCCAGCTGTGAGGGAGGGGGTCAGGTCTTTACTTTTGACGTCAAAAGTAAAGACCTGACCCCCTTCTATGGAACACTCTGTGAATATTTATGAAACAACCCCGTAATACGCGAAAGATAAGATAAATACGCATATATATGAGCATCTATCGCGCCATCTCCCTTTCGGCGGCCCTGCTGTCCTGCTTCGCCCTGCCGGTCCGCGGACAGGAAAAGCCGGACGCGGCCGACGCCGGCACCGGCCTCTCGGTCATCGAGAAGCAGGACGCGCTGCGCCGCGAGACCGAGACCAAGATCAAGAAGGAGATACTCGACCCGATATTCGGGGAGGGGAAGTCCTTCGTCTTCGCCGACGTGGAGCTGGAGATCATCGCGCGCAAGGCCGACCAGAGCCGCGAGGGCGTCGGCGTGATGCAGAAGTACAAGGAGAAGGGCGGGCAGGACGCGGGCCGGCAGGAGTCGGAGTTTCTGCTGCCGGGCATACCCAAGCCCAAGTCGATAATGGGCGGAAAGTCGGGGCCGCCCGCCGCGGCCACCGGCCAGCAGGCCCAGCAGTCGAGGGGCGTACAGGAGACCCGCTACGGCGCCGAGACCGAGATAAACCGCTTCCAGGTCACGGTCATACACGACGAGACGCTGGCCCCGGAGCCGGTGGCGCTGGCCCGCGAGAGGGTGGACGATTTCCTGCTGCCCTACAAGATAAAAAAACAGGACGCCCCGACCGTGGTTTTCAAGCCCACCCGGTTCAAAAGCTATAATTACCTCGACGACCTCAAGCGGCCGTCGGTGTACCTGCCGCTGCTCTACGCGCTGCTGTTCCTGCTGCTGCTGCTGTTCCTTTTCGGCCCGCTCTGGGGCTTCTTCCGCAAGTACATCAGGGCCCTGATGGCCAAGCCCGGCGCCGAGGTCAACATAGACCAGAAGATGGAGGAGGGGGGCGGCGGCTCCGGGGACGAGGCGGGGAAACAGGAGACCGAGGGCCACCAGGCCATAGACATGACCTTCGAGCAGAAGGGGGAAGAGGAAGAGGACGAAAGTATGAAGAAATTCGAGCCGTTCACCTATATAAACGAGGAGAACCTCAAGCGCCTCATCTATCTTTTCCTGATGCGCAAGGAAGAGCCCTGGGTGATAGCCGTGGTGCTGAGTTACATCAGGCCGGAGCTCTCCCGGCAGGCGCTGTCGATGCTGCCGATAGAGGTGCAGTCCAAGGTGGCGCTGGAGGCCCTGACCGTGCGCCAGGCCACCAGGGAGCAGATAGAGGCTATAGACCGGGACATAAAGAACAGCGTGGATTTCGTGATGGGAGGAATAGAGCGCCTCATAAAGATGCTCGACGAGGCCGATCCGGCGATAAAGAAGAATATTCTGGACTACCTGAAGACGCAGAAGCCCGACATCTACGAGAAGATAAAGAAAGTCGTGCTGATGTTCGAGGACGTGGTAACTTTCCCGGACAGGGATATGCAGCTGATCATACGCAGCGTCAGCAACGAGGTCGTGGCGCGCGCCATAGCCAAGGCGGACCCGCCGATAGTGGAGAAGTTCTACGCCAATATGTCGCAGGGCGCCGCCAGCGCCATCAAGGAGATCATAGATTATTCCGGCGAAATATCCGTTTTCCAGATAGACGAGGCGCAGGGCAAGATCCTCGACGCGATAAAGACCCTGGAGGCCGGCGGCAAGATCACTCCCCGCGGTCAGCAGTCGCAGGAGGTCTACATCGTAGACAGCGTGGACATGACCTCCGCTTCCGACCGCAAGAAGAAATTCGACAGCCTCGCCGGGGACACCATGCCGCATGGTGTCCCCATTGCCGCGCCGGTATCGGCGGAGGCCCAGCAGTACATAACGGCCGGCGCCGACCTCTACAACCAGGGCAGGGCCGAGGAATCGCTGCAGTACCTGGAATACGCCGCCTCGCAGGCGCCCGGCTCGGCCGAGGTGCAGCAGTACCTGGGCGCGGCTTACTACGCGCTGGGCCGCGTTGACGAGTCCGTGGCCGCCTATGAGAAATACGCCTCGCTGAGCGGCGACCCGGCCGCGTCGGAATGGCTGGCCTCTTTCAAGCAGCAGGTGAGGACCGGCAGAGAGTAAAGCGCGGTGCGCTTTACGTCCGGTCCGCAAGACCGGAGGCGTCCGCCTCAGCAAACGGACGCCGAGGTGGGGCCGCGGAAAGCAGCTATGCTGCTTATCCGTGGCGGCAGGCAGCAGGCCCCTATAATAGGGAATTAACAATTATTTAACTAAAAGGAAACTGGCTGAAAGTAGAATATAGAGGAGCAATAACGATTTTAGCCGAATTCCTATGGACGACAAGAACGAGAAAGATCCCAAGAAGCCGCTTCCTCCCCCGTTTCCCGGGGACATCATGCGGCATGGTGTCCCCATTCCGCCGGCCCCGCCTGCGCGCGGGGGCGGGGGTCCCGGTCTTCCTCCCATGCCCGGCGGCGGTCCCGCCCTGCCCCGCCCGGCCATGCCCTCTTTCCAGCAGGCCCCCGCCGCCAGGCCCGACCGCTCCGAGGAGGAGCTCCGGGCCGCCCGCGAGGAGAAGGAGAAGCTCGAGAAGCGGATGCTCGAAATGGAGAAGGTCGTCGCCCAGGAGAAGGAGAAGGCGCTGCTGGCCACGCTCAAGAGCCAGCAGGACGAAGTCCTCTCTTCCAAGGTGGAGTCCTCCCTCAAAGATATACAGGATAAGCTCCGCCGCGAGCGCCGCGACCAGGAGGTCGAGGAGGAGCGGCTCACTCTCAAATCCAAGGTCAAGGAACTGGAGAACCGGATCGTGCAGGAGCGCGAGACCTGGATGCAGACGCTCAAGGGTCAGATGCTGGAGCGCGAGACCCAATCCAAGGACGTCGAGGGACATTTTATTTTCCGGCTCCAGGAGATGGAGCGCCGCTGGCTGGAGGAGAAGGCCCAGTGGCAGCGGACCATCGGCCAGAAAGAGGACGAGGTCCGCTCGCTGAAGAATTCCTCCGAGAGGCTGACCGAGGTGCAGCAGGAGCTGCGCGAGTCGGGCATGGAGCGCACGCTGCTCGAGCGCGAGAGCGGCAAGCTGCGCGAGGAGATCTCCCGCCTGGAGCGCGAGCGCGCCGCCGTGGAAGGCTATATTAAAAGCATTCCTGATAAGGAGCGCGAGCTCGCGCAGTTGCGGGCCGAGGTCGCCATCCTGAAAATGAAGGAGGAGAAGTCCTCCTCCGAATACAAGTCCCGCGAGGACAAGCTCAACGCCGATATCGACAGGCTCCAGCGGGATATAGGTTCCATAGCCGACCGCAAGAATTCAGAGAAGGAGCAGGAGCTGGCCAAGGCCCGTGATAAACACGAGGCCGAACTTCACTCCCTGGAGGCGAAACTCGCGGAGGCCTCGGGCGAGAAGGTGCGCGCCATCTCCGAGCTGGTCAAGCTCAAGGGTTTCATCTCCCGCGTGCAGGCGGTCAACGCCGCGCTGGAGAAGGAGCGCTCCCAGATGCGCGTGGAGAAGGTCCAGCTGGCCCAGGGCATGGCCGCCGGCATGGAGGAGACCAAGCGCCTGAAGTCGGAGCTCGAGAATTTCGCGGCCAGGCACGCCGGAGAGATAGAGGCGCTGGCGGCCGCGCACGCCGCGGAGCTGGAGAAGATCCGCCGCGACCTGGCGGGGGAGATAACCCGCGATTACGAGGAGAAGCTGGCGCTGGCCCGCAAGGCCGCCCAGGAGGAAGTCTCGCGGCTGCAGCGCCGCTACGACGCCGAAACCGCCAATCTGCAGAAGGCCCATCAGCAGGACCTGGAGCGCGTCTCCTCCGAGAAGCAGATCCAGGCCGAGAGCCGCGCGATGGAACTGCGCGGGACTTACGAGGCCGCGATGGCCGACATGAAGGCCAATCTCAAGGCCCGCATGGAGGCCGATTACTCCGAGGAACTGCGTAAATTGAAGGACGCGCGGAACCGCGCCGATGAGGAGGGCGCCACGCTGCGCGCCGAGACCCAGCGCCTCGCCGCCGAGCTGCGCGCCCGCGAGGCCGACCTGCAGGCCAGCTCCGCCGCCTCCCGCGGGGAGAAGGACCGCTTCGAGGCCGCCATGAAAGAGCGGCTCGCCATGCTGGGCGAGGAGAAAGTCCGCATAGAAGGCGCCATGAAGGCCCAGGCCGCGGCCGCCGAAGCCGCCGAGGCCGCCCGCCGCCGCATGGAGGCGGAGCTGGAGGCGCTCAAGGTCCGCTCAACCGACCTGGCCCGCCAGGCCGCCGAGCTTTCCGGCAATGCCGCCGAGCGCGAGAAGGAGCTGGCGGCCCTGAAAGATTCTTTCCGCATAGAGAACGAGAACCGCGCCCGCTTCGAATCAGAGGTCGTGTTCCTCAAGCAGAAGTCGCAGCAGCTGGAGTTCCAGGTGCAGGACCTGGCCTCGCAGCTGGACGCCGAGCGGGCCTCGCGCGCCGAGACCGACGCCGCCTGGGGCGCCCAGCTGGGCGCCCGGGAGCAGGAACTGGCCGCGCTGGCCGCCGAGGTAGAGAAGTACCGCACCCTCGAGGGTAGCCTCGCCGACCGCCTTAAGTGGGCCATAAAGGGGAAATAATTCGGGGACAGTATACTTAATTCCCCAAGTCAGGACGGAAGTAAAGTCGCTACGAGCGGAATTAAGTATACTGTCCCCGAATTGCTGACCCCACCTTTGGTATAATTCTTTCTGAATGATACACCTTTGCAAGCTTAACGGCACCGAGGTCGTGGTCAACGCCGAGCTCATAGAGAGCCTGGAGGCGGCCCCCGACACCGTGATAAACCTGGTGACGGGGAACCGCTACCTGGTGAAAGATTCGGTGGACGAGGTGGTGGCGAAGGTCATTGAATACAGGAAGCAGGTGTACGCGGAGAAAAAAGCGGTCAATCCGATCGAGTATTACGAGAAAAAATAGGCCCGGGTCTCCGGCCACTCGCAGAGCTCGTGGCACCGACTGCGGACAATGCCGCCCTGATCCGGCCGGGCGATGAAGTTAAACGGAGCTTTTTAATATGGACATAGCGACTTTCACCGGCATAATTATTTTCCTGGGCTTCGTATTCGGGGCCATCTACCATGGCGGCGGCATAGAGGGGTTCCTGCCTTTCCTGAACATGGAGGCCGCCCTGATAGTCATGGGCGGCACTTTTTGCGCCCTGCTGATCAATTTTCCTCTCTCGTCGGTCATCAGCTCCGGCAAGGTCCTGAAAAAGGTGCTGACCACCAAGGGCGAGGACACCTCCAAGATCGTCTCCACCTTCGTCTCGCTCGCGCAGAAGGCCAAGAAGGAGGGCTTCCTGGCCCTGCAGTCCGACGTGCAGACCATCGACAACGATTTCCTCAAGCGCGGCGTGCAGCTGGTCATAGACGGCTCCGACCATGAGTTCATCCGCAATATGCTCGAGACCGAGCTGGATTTTATACGCGAGCGGCATAAGGCCGGCCGCGAAATTTTCAATGCCCTGGGCACTTATGCCCCGGCCTTCGGCGTTATCGGCACGGTGCTGGGTATGATCATGATGCTTTCCACCATCGAGGACGTGGCGGCCGTGCCGCGGCGCATGGCCTTGGCGCTGGCTGCCGCCTTCTACGGCCTGGGTTCCGGCTACTGGCTCTTCCTGCCGATGGCCGGCAAGCTCAAGCACAGATCGGAAGAAGAACTTTTCGTCAAAGAGATAATCATCCGCGGCGTGCTGCTGCTGCAGAGCGGCGCCACGCCCAGCGTGGTAGAGGCCAATCTGAAGGCCTACCTCGAGCCCCAAAAGCGCAAGACGGTGACGGCGGAAGCCGCCGCCTGAGCTTATGGCTATAAAAGTCAAGGGCTGGATACGGGAGGATGATCCGAGGGTGGCGGCGGTCGGCCACCCCGCCCCGCCGTGGATGACCGCCTACGCCGATCTGATGACCGAATTGGTCTGTTTCTTCGTCATCCTCTACGCCCTTTCCGCCGCCCTGAACAAGAACATGCAGGAGGCCAAGAGCCAGATCGAGGAGATGATGCAGAAGGGCGAGCTGCAGGGGCAGGTCCAGATGGATAAGGAAGGCCTGCGCATAACGCTGGAAGAGCAGGGCTCGGTCGCGTTCTTCGAGAGCGGGCGCTCCGAGATCACCGAAGACATGAAGTCCAAGCTGGAGAAGATCTCCCCGATCCTGAAGAACCTTTCCACCAAGCATGATATAGTGGTGGAGGGCCACACCGACGCCGTCCCGATAAGGACAAAGCAGTTCGAGTCCAACTGGGACCTCTCCACGGCCCGCGCGACCAGCGTGGTCAAGCACCTGCTGGCCATAAATTTCGCCCCCAAGAGGCTTTCCGCGGTGGGCTACGGCGAGTATCATCCGTCCGTGCCCAATGACAGCCCCGAGAACCGGCAGAAGAACCGCCGCGTAGTGTTCTTCGTAAAGAACAATCCCTATCCCGACCCGCCGGCCATGACCGCCGCGCAGGCCGCCGCCCCTCCCGCATCGGCGGGGGACACCATGCCGCATGGTGTCCCCGTTCCAGCCCCGGGCGCGGGCATCACGGAGTGACCATGAAAACCAGAATATTGGCCGCCGCTTTCCTGTCGGTCTCCCTGTCGGGTTGCTTCGGCGGGATGAAGACCCTCCAGGTAGTCGACTATACCGACGCCCGCGTAACCGACCTTACGCTGACCAAGAAGGTGGTCGGCAAGCGCGAGTTCATCTTCTTTTCCACCACCAAGACCGGCGTGTTCCTGGAGGGCAATATCCAGGGGTCCATAACCGATTACCAGGGGAACCCCATCGAGGGAGTTACCGTGAGGGCAGTGGCCGAGACCGGCCGCCGCCAGGGAGCCGACGAGGGAGGGTTCGGCGGCGGGGACCTGCTCGGTATCGAGGAGACCGCCACCTCTTTCGTAACCCTCTCTTTCACGCCCGGCATCACCGACACCCTGGGGGTTTTCAAGATACGGTTCTCGCTGCCGGTCGTTGACGACGAGGTGGACGTGCGCGGCCGCCTTATCTACAATCCGGGCTGGGACCAGCAGAGGCTCAACCTGGGCAAGGCCTACGAGCCGCAGCTCAAGGAGTCCCCTTTCCGCCTCTTCTACAATCTCGACAGCGGCTTCCTGGCTTTCGCCGAGGGTGTGCGCAAGATCATAGTCCAGCCGATCGGCGAGGGCAAGGGCCGCATGGACAACCTGCCCGGAGCCAGGGCGCCGGCCCAGCCCGCGCCGGCCGCTCAGCCCGCCGCGGCCCCGGCCGGCGCCGCTGACGACGACCTCTTCAAGGCCTTCGGCTTCGGCGAGTAAAGGGCTGGGGACGTTGTTTAGTTGTTTAGTTTTTCTCCATCTTTTACCGGTATTTTCTCCTGTTCAAGCCTTTTATAACCTTGACCTCCCTGAAAACTAAACAACTAAACAACGTCCCCAGGGCGCCCAGGGCGTCCAAGGCCGTTGTCGCGATGAGCGGCGGCGTCGATTCCTCCGTCGCCTGCGCCCTGGCCCTCGAGGCCGGCTACGACGCCGTGGGCGTCACGCTGGGCCTGTTCGGCGGGGCCTCCTGCTGCGGCGCACGGAGCGCCGCCGACAAGGCCAGGGAGGTCTGCGGCCGGCTGGGCGTGCGCCACTATTACAAGAACGCCGCGCCGCTGTTCAAAAAGGCCGTGATAGACCCTTTCGAGGCCGCCTACGCCGCCGGCCGCACGCCCAACCCCTGCGTAGCCTGCAACCGCCACATGAAATTCTCCTACCTGCTGGACCTCGCCGTGGAGATGGGGGCTGAGGCCCTTTTCACCGGCCATTACGCCCGTTTGGAGGGGGAGGGGGCTGAACGCGCGCTGCTGCGCGGCGCCGATCCGGACAAGGACCAGAGCTATTTCCTCTACTGTATACCGCGCGGGCGCCTCGGGATGCTGAGGTTCCCGCTCGGCGGCATGAAAAAGACGGAGGTCCGCGCCCGGGCCGCCGGGCTTGGCCTGCGCTCGGCGCGGGAGAAAGAGAGCCGGGACATCTGCTTCGCCGGCGAGGGCGATTACGGCGAGTGGCTGGCCGCCCGCGGCGGGGGAGGGGCGCCCGGGGATATAGTGGATCGCGAAGGGAAGGCGCTGGGCCGTCACCGCGGGGTGGCGTTCTATACGGTCGGCCAGCGCCGGGGTCTAAATGTCGCCGGCGGCGAAAGGCTGTACGTGACGGGCATAGACCCGGCCCGCAAAGAGGTGCGGGTGGGCACGGCGGAGGAGGCTTCGGTCCGTTCTTTCCGCGTCTCGGGCTACAACGACCTGTCCGGGGACGGCCTCGCCGGCGCCGCGGTGCAGATACGCTACCGCCAGAAGCCGGTGCCGTGTTCCGTGAAGCGCGGGGGGGATATACTGGAAGTGTCGCTGGATCCGCCGGTGTTCGGGGCGGCGCCGGGGCAGTCGGCGGTGTTCTACCGCGGCGACCGCGTCCTCGGCGGCGGCATACTCGAACCTTAATCGGGGACACAATACCTATTTTATCCACAGGATGCCCGCTTTAACGCCCCGCGAAATAGGTATTGTGTCCCCAAGCATTTTCTAATCCAAGAATGAGCATGAAATCACCCGGCGTTACTCCGTCGTAATTCTTTAGCTAGGCCTCCTTTTCGTATTGCCGCAGTACCCGTA
>WOVA01000023.1 GCA_009773155.1 Elusimicrobiota bacterium | reverse complement strand
CGCGGCGGACACCCTTGCCTTTGGCTAACGGTAGGTTCTATCAACCCCCGTAGGGGACTTTCACCCCCGAGTGTGCGCGCGTGCCGCGCGCACCAAATAGAAAAACCGGCCTGAATAAGCCGGTTTTTCCAAATTTGGAGCGGGCGACATGTGAGCGTCAGCGAGCCTCTTTCATAAGATGATTCCCTTCGCCCGTAATTAAAAACGGCTGTCCAAAGACAGCCGTTAGATTTTTGGAGCGGGCGAAGGGAATCGAACCCTCGTCTGAACCTTGGCAAGGTCCCGTTCTACCATTGAACCACGCCCGCGTCAGAACTGTATTGCTATTCTAGCAAAGCCGGGAAACCCTTTTCAACCGGCCTTGCGCTTCCACTTCTGGCCGCCGGAGGTGTCTTCCACGAGCACGCCTTTGGCCGCCAGCTCGGCCCGGAGCTCGTCCGAGCGTTTAAAGTCCTTCGCCTTGCGGGCGGCGGCGCGCGCTTCCACCAGCGCCATCAGTTCAGGCTCCAGGTCCGCCTCGGCTTTGGGCGCGGCGAAGAGGTCCAGGCCCAGGACTTTGTCGGCTTCCTTGAGGAAGGCTAGCCGCTCGCCGGCGGGCAAGGCCTCGTTGCGGGCGGCCTCCCAGGCGCAGGCCAGGGCCTGCGGGATATTGAGATCGTCTTCCAGCGCGGCTTTGAAATCGGCCAGATATTTGGCGGCGGGGGACGAGGGGACGCCATGCGGCCGGTCGCAGAGCTCCCGGCACCGACTGCGGACAATGCCGCCCTGTTCCGGCATGGTGTCCCCTTCTCCCGCGGCCAGCCGGCGGGCGGCTTCGCGCAGGCGCTCGAGGCCCCTGGCGGCGGCGTCCAGCCCTTCCCAGGTGAACTCGAGCTGCTTGCGGTAATGGGTGAGCAGGCAGTAATAGCGGTAAGCCAACGGGTCGTAACCCTTTTTGATCAGCAGGCCGGTGGTGAGGAACTCGCCGGACGACTTGGACATCTTGCCGGTGTCGCCGGTGACCAGGAACCTGGCGTGCAGCCAGTAATTGGCGAAGGGCTTGCCGGTGGCGGCCTCGCTCTGGGCTATCTCGTTGGTATGGTGGATGGCGACATGGTCCTCGCCGCCCCAGTGCATGTCTATGGTCTCGCCGAGGTGCTTCATCGCCATGGCCGAGCACTCCATGTGCCAGCCCGGGAAGCCTTTCCCCCACGGGGAGTCCCATTCCATCTGGCGTTTCCCGCCCGGGGCGGAGAATTTCCAGACGGCGAAATCGGTGGGATTGCGCTTGCCCTCGTTGGCCTCTATGCGCGCGCCTTCCTGTATGCCCTCGATGTGGCGTTTGCCCGCCAGCTTGCCGTAATCGGGGAATCTGGCGGTATCGAAATAGACGCCGTCGCCGGGGATGACGTAGGTGTAGCCTTTCTTCTCCAGCGTCAGGCCGAGGTCGATCATCTCTTTTATGTAGTCCGTGGCCTTACAGACCACGTCGGGGTCCGCGCAGTTCAGGGCTTTAAAATCTTTGAAGAAAGCGTCGGTGTAGAACCTGGCGATATCCCAGGCGCTCTTGCCCTCGCGGCGGGCGCCCTGCTCCATCTTGTCCTCGCCGGTGTCGGCGTCGGAGACCAGGTGGCCGACGTCGGTGATATTCATTACGCGCCTGACCTTCCAGCCCAGGAAGCGCAGGGCGCGCACCTGCAGGTCTTCGGTGATGAAAGTGCGCATATTGCCGATATGGGCGTAATTGTAGACGGTGGGGCCGCAGGTGTAGATGCCGGCCTCTCCCTCTTTTATCGGCCTGAATTCCTCTTTCCGGCGGGTGAGCGTGTTGTATATCTTCATCTAAAGCCCTTTTTTCCGAGCTTCGCGTCGAGCACCGAGAAAAATTCCGAGCAGGACTTCTTCCCCTGCCCGGCGGCGTAGCGTCCGCGCACGCGGCAGCTTATCTCGACTTTCGAGAAGGGATAGATCGCCCCGGCGGGCTTGAGCGTGTAATTGAAGCCGGTGTCCATGCCGGCGCCGAGCGAGGCCTGGTCGCCCGCGGCGGCCAGCACGGCCATGAAAGCGTCCTCGCGCTCCTGATCGTGCGCCGGGGTCACGGCGTACTCCCGCGTCTCCACGGTCACAGCCAGATCGGATGAAGGAGCGGCCTCGCCGGCCTGGCGCGGCTGGGCGCAGGCCGCCAGCAAGGCGGCCAGCGCCGCGGCGGAAACCATGCCGCACATAGCGAAGGTCTTCATCGTGACTTCAGGCCACCACGCTGACCGCGGCGTAGCAGGCCATAGCCTCGCCCTTGCCGATGTCGCCCAGGCCCTCGCGGCTCTTGGCCTTCACGCTGACGTCGTCCAGGGACATGCCGAACACTTTCGCCAGGGACGCGCGCATCTCGTCGTAATGAGGTTTGAGCTTGGGTTCCTCGGCCACTATCGTGGCGTCGATCTGCTGTATCCTGGCGCCGCGTTTCTTGAGCACTTCCATGGTCTTATCCGCTATGGCGACGCTGGAGATGCCCATGATCGTAAGATCTGTGGGCGGGAAGAAGATGCCTATCTCGCCGGCCGCGATGGAGCCCAGCGCCGCGTCGCAGACCGCGTGCAGCACCACGTCCCCGTCGGAGTGGCCCAGCAGGCCCTTATTATGCGGGATGCGGGTGCCGCAGAGTATAAGGGGGCGCCCTTCCGCCATGCGGTGAATATCGTAGCCGAAACCGAACCGTGTCTTTTTCTCTTTCTTCACGGGAGTCTTTCCTTTCATGAGGGCCTCCGCTATAAGCAGGTCTTCCGGAGTGGTGACCTTGATATTAGAGTAGTCGGACTCCACCAGCCTGACCGGCAGACCGGCCCGCTCCAGCAGCTGCGACTCGTCCGTATAGTCGCCGCCGTCCGCGGCCTCCAGCAGGGCGTCCAGCGCGTCGCGCCGGTAGCACTGGGGGGTCTGCGCCGCCGCCAGTTCCGCGCGCGGCAGCGTGGCCGCGACGAAATCACCCGACGGGTCCGGGCGCTTGACCGTGTCCTTGAGCGGCACGGCCGGCACCGAGGCGCCGTGCTCCGCGGCGGCGGCCAGACAGGCCTTAATAAGCCCCGCCGTTACCAGCGGCCTGGCCCCGTCGTGCACCGCGACCAGCGCGGCGGACGGGGAGACGGCGGCCAGGCCGCTGCGCAGAGAATCCATGCGCGTGGCCCCGGCCGGGGCCAGCTTGAGCCCCATGGCCAGGAAGCGCCCGCCGTCGCTCTTTATCCTTTCGGGGGAGAGGACCAGGACCGTCTCGCCGAAGAGGCCGCTGGAGAGAAAGGTCTCGACGCTCCAGAGCAGCAGCGGCTTGCCCGCCAGGTCCAGGAACTGCTTCTCGCCGCCCATGCGCTCGCCGCGGCCGCCGGCCAGTATGACCGCGGCCCTGGGTGAAGGCAGGGCGGGCTTGCGGGGCAAGTTACTCCTCCCGGGGTTCCTGCTGCGGCCTGGACGACTTCATCCTGGTGAAAATTATGCGGCCCTGGGAGGTCTGCAGTATCGACTGCACCATGACCTCGACCTTCTTGCCGATAGTGTCACGGCCGTCCTCTACCACTACCATCGTGCCGTCGTCCAGGTAGCCGACGCCCTGCTCTTTTTCCTTGCCTTCCTTCATGACGAAGATCTGCATGTCCTCGCCGGGCAGGACCACGGGCTTGAGCGCCATGGAGAGGTCGTTTATGTTCAGGGCTGTCACGTTCTCCAGAGAGGCGATCTTGTTGACGTTGAAGTCCGTGGTTATGATGCTGGCGCCCAGTTCCGAGGCCACGCGAGCCAGTTTCATCGTCACGTCGGTCACTTCGCGCACCTCGCGGTCGATGACGCGGAACGGCACGTCCTTGGATTCCTGCAGCCGGGCGAGTATATCCAGCCCGCGGCGGCCCTTAGCCCTTTTTATCGGGTCCTTGGACTCGCTGAGCGAGTGCAGCTCCTGCACGACGAACCTGGGCGCGACCACGGCGCCGGTGATGAACCGCGTCTCGCAGATATCCACGATGCGGCCGTCCACTATGGCGCTGATGTCGAGCAACTTCATGCCGCGGCCCTGCTTGCGTCCGGCGGTGATGATATTCTTATCGAGCTCGTCGAGCTCGGGGATCTTCTTCACACTGATGATCATACCCAGCAGCGCCAGCGCGTAGCGGGCCACGGGGGCGGTCTTGACCCAGACATCGGTGAGCTGGTCATTGTCCATCTGGAAGACGGCGTAGTCGAGCAGCTTGGCGATTATGAGGCCGCCGACGGCGCCGATCACGCCGACTATCAGCGTGAACAGGCTGGTGTTCTCCAGCACGTACTCGATCCCGATTATCAGCAGGCCCGCGGCCACGCCGAACAGTATCCCCTTGAGGTCCCGGGACACCTGAAAGTAGGTAAGCACCGGCGTGCCCAGCAGGGCCACCGCGCGGAATATCCAGATCATCATTTCTTATCTCCTTTGGATGGGGCCGACGCCTTTTCCAGCGCCGCCCTGAGGGCGGAGGCGTCGGGCACTGAAATTATCTCGAGGTTCGGCACTTTGGGCTTCTCGGCCTTGAAAGGGGGCACGTAGGCGCGCTTGAATCCGAGGCGGGCGGCCTCCGTCAGGCGGCGGGCCAGCAGCGGCGCCGGGTAGGTCTGGGCCAGAATGCCGACCTCGCCGAGAAAGGCCTCGTCGGGCCGCAGCGGGATGTCCAGCGCCGAGCTTATCAGCGCGGCGCAGAAGGCCAGGTCTATGACCGGGTCCTTCACCTTGATGCCGCCCTGCACGCTGGCGAAGACGTCCTGGTCGTCGAGGCGCAGGCCGGCGCGCTTTTCCAGCGCCGCTATGAGCATCTGCACGCGGTTGAGGTCCATGCCGGTGGCCGCGCGGCGCGGGTAAGGATAATAGCTGCGGGCCGCCAGGGCCTGCACTTCCAGCAGCAGCGGGCGCGAGCCCTCGAAGACCATGGTGAAGGCGCGGCCGGCGCAGGGCGCCTCGCGCTCCTCCCCGGCGAGCGCGCGGCCGGCGTCCGGCACGCCGTCGAGGCCCTTGTCGGTCATCTCGAAAATGCCTATCTCTTCCACTGGGCCGAAGCGGTTCTTGTGAGCGCGCAGTATGCGGTAGACATGATCGCGCTCGGAGTCGAAGTAGAGGACGGTGTCTACGATATGCTCGAGCACCTTGGGGCCGGCCAGCGAGCCTTCCTTGGTGACGTGGCCCAGGATGAACAGCGGCACGCCGGCCGTCTTGACCGCGCGCAGCAGCTCGCCGGCGCATTCGCGGATCTGGCCCACCGAGCCGGCCGAGCCGGCGAAATCCGGATGGTAGACCGTCTGGATGGAATCTATCACCAGCAGGGCCGGCTTCACCTTGGCGAAAGCCTCCAGCACGCGGGCCAGGTTGGTCTCGGAGAGCAGGTAGATGGAATCGGACTTCACGCCCAGGCGCGCGGCGCGGCCGCTGACCTGGCCCAGCGATTCCTCGCCGGAAACATAAAGAAGGGGCTTGGAGCCGAGCGAGGCGCGGGCGGCGGCGGCGGCCTGCAGCAGCAGCGTGCTCTTGCCTATGCCTGGCGGGCCGGCCAGCAGTATGACCTGGCCGGGCAGTATGCCCCCGCCCAGCACGCGGTCCAGCTCGCTCACGCCGGTCGGCGTGTGCTTGTCGGCCACGGCGGCCGCCTGCGACAATCTGACGGGCTCCGAGGAAAATTCGGTGAGGCCGCGGCTCTTGGCGGCGGCTTTGGAGACTATCTCCTGCGCTTCCTCCACCAGCGAGTTCCAGGCTTCGCAGGCCGGGCATTGCCCCATCCACTTGGGGCTGCCGGCCCCGCACTGCTGGCAGACATAGACGGTCTTGAGCTTAGGCATTTTAACGGCCTTTGACGCCGGTGCCGCCCACGGAGATGAGGCCGAAGAGATAGGAGATATCCTCGTCCTCGAAAAGGATGCGGGTATGGTAATTGACGCGGCTGACCTCGGCGATATCGGTCACGGCCACGCCGGCCGAGAAATTCTTATTGAGCCGCAGGTCCACGCCCGCGTCGAGGCGAGGTTTATCGAAGAACCGGCCTTTGATGACGCGGTTGCGGGAGAATTCGGAGGCTTCGGCGTAGGCCTCTACCCCGCCGGACTTACCGAGGCTCAGGGCCTTGTAGCGCGCGCCCGCGCCGGCGGAGCCGCGCAGCGCGCCGACGTAGAGATCGGAACGGCCCAGTTCCCAGCCCAGCAGCGCGTCGACGGTGTTGATCTTTTCGTAGTCCGCGCCGCCCCGGTCCTGGTCCTTTGTGTTTATGACGTTAGCGGCGCCTATGTGGTAATAGCGGCCCTCGCGGGGATAGACCCGCAGACCCACGTCGTTATGCGAGCCCTCGAAGACCGGATCGTACTTCCATTTCCAGTGCCAGTACATTTTAAATCCGGTGATGCGGCCGAGCACGTCCTTGACCGAGGCCGTGGCGTCGCGCAGGTTGACGACCGCGTCGCTCACGTCCTTCTTCATCCCCTCGTCCTTCATCAGCGCGCCCACGGTGCCCTCGCCCCTGTTGACGCTGCCCAGCAGTTCCTCGCCCTGGGAGAGGAGCCTGTCCAGCCGGGCGCTGACGCTGTCGAGGTTGCCCATGAACTTCTCGGCGTCGGGCCTGGTATTGGCGACGAGCGAATTAAGGTTGGCGGTCAGGTCGCGCAGGTTGGCCACCGTCTGGCTGAGGTTATTGGGGAGCGAGCCGTCGCCGCGCAGCTCTTTTATGAGGCTCTGCAGGTCCGAGATGGCGGCCGACAGGGCGCGGTCCAGCGGCAGCGCGTCGTCGCCCCGCACCGTATCGCCGGACCCGATGACCCCGGCGGAGGGAGTGCCCTGGTCTATCTGCATGTACTTGCTGCCGATGACGCTGGTGGAACCCACCTTGAACCTGGCGTCCCTGTATATTTTGACGCCTTCGCTCACGGAAAGCCGGACGATCACCTTGTCGCCCTTTATCCCTATCTCCTTGACGCGGCCGATCTCGACGCCGGAGAGTTTGACCACGGACTTGTCCGGCAGGCCGGAGACGTCCGCGAATTCGGCGTAGACGGGATAATAGATCCTGAACGAATAGTCGCCCAACAGGAAAATAGCCGTGCCCAGCAGCGCCAGGCCGGCCAGGACGAACATCCCTACTTTGCTCTCGTCGTTCATACTAATCTTTTATTTTAATATATTTGGGGGCCTCAGTGCCGCCCGCCGGTCCCGGTATGCCCGGCGTGGCCCGGACGCCCGCCGTGCCCGCCGCAGCCGTTGGCCCCTCCGGAGATCTCCAGGAACTCCTTTATGGCGGGGTTCTCGGACTTGACGAATCGGTCCGGCGGCTCCACCGCCGCGAAAACGCCCTTATCCAGCATGGCCACCTGCGAGGAGAGGCGCAGCGCCAGGTTGACGTCGTGAGTCACCAGAATGGAGGTGACCTTGAGCTTTTCGCTGGCGGAAACGATAAGATCGGTGACCATCTCGGTCGTGACGGGGTCCAGTCCCGTGGTCGGCTCGTCGTAAAGTATGCACTTCGGGCCGGCGGCCACCGCGCGGGCCAGCGCGACGCGCTTCTTCATGCCGACCGACAGCTCGGCCGGCTTGAGATGCTCCACTTTCTCCAGCCCTACCAGGGCCAGCTTGTCGGCGACTATGCGCGGGTAATCGGACCGCGGGATGTCGGTCAGGTAGCGCAGGCCGAAACTGATGTTCTCGAATACGGTCAGCGAGTCGAACAGGGCCCCCTCCTGGAACAGGTAGCCGAAATTGCGCCTGATGCGCGCTATCTCGAACTCGTCGTCCAGAGCGGCTATATCCTCGCCGTCCACCAGGATCCGCCCGGAGTCGGGCTTGAGCAGGCGCATGATGCACTTGATGAACGTGCTCTTGCCGGTGCCGGAAGGCCCGATGACGCTGAAGGTGTCGCCGTCCTCTATGCGGCAGGAGAGGTCGCGCAGCACCTCGCGGCCGGGGAAGTTCTTGGCGAGGTTCTTTATCTCTATCATATCCCCACCGCAACCAGGACCGCGCTTATGAAATAGTCTATGCCCATCACCAGCACCATGCTGGTCACGACGGCCTCGGTGGTGGACTTGCCCACGCCCTCGGCCCCGCCGCGCGTCGTCATGCCCTTGTGGCAGGAGACGGTGGCTATCATGAAGGCGAAGGCGAAGGTCTTGAGGAAGCCGTGCATGAAGTCGTTGATGTCCATGAACGTGAAGATGTCGTTCCAGTACACCGTGCTGGGGACCTGCAGGCGGGTGGTGGCGATTATGAAGCCGCCGATGGTGCCGATGAAGTTGGCCAGCACCACCAGCAGCGGCAGGGTGACCAGGAAGGCGATATACCGCGGGACCAGCAGGTAGCGGGCCGGGTGGGTGCCCAGCGTATAGAGCGCGTCTATCTGCTCGGTGACGCGCATGGTGCCTATTTCGGCGGTCACCACGGCCCCGGCGCGGCCGGCGACAACTATCGAGGTCAGCACGGGGCCCAGCTCCTTGACCATGGAGAAAGAGACCAGCGTGCCGATATAGAGCGGCTCGTTGAAAAGGTTCTTGGACGTGGCCCCGGTCTGCAGCGCCAGGACCATGCCGGTAAAGAAGCTGGTCAGGGCGGTCACGCCGACGGAGTCCACTCCGATCTTGACCGACTGCTTCATGGTCTCGCGGACTTCGAGCCGGGATTTGAAGGCCCAGAAGACCGTGGATTTGAGCATCAGCGCGGCCGCGCCCAGCTCGCCGGCGATCCCCAGCACATACCCCCCGACCCTTGAGCAGACCGGGTATTTCACGTCAGACATGCGCCCTCGGGACCCTGCGGGTGAGCAGGGTAGTTATCTCGTAGGGGATGGTGCCGGCGAGCCCCGCCAGTTCCTCAGCCGTGACGTTCTCCGCGCCCTGGCGGCCGATCGCGACCACTTCGTCGCCGACGGAAACGCGCTCGACGGCGGTCACGTCAAGCATGACCATGTCCATCGTGACATTGCCCAGCACGCGGCAGCGCCGCCCGCCGACCAGCATTTCCGCCTTGCCCGAGAGCGCGCGCAGATAGCCGTCGCCGTAACCTATCGGCACCGTGGCTATCTTCATGGGCGAGGAGGCGCGGAACGACCGGTTATAACTGACGGACGCGCCCTCCCTTACGTTCTTTATGAATACGACGCGGGTCTTGAGCGACAGTATGGGCTCGAAGCCGTCCATATTGCCGTAAGCCGCTATGCCGGTGCGGACCATATCCCACCTGCTGTCGGGCAGATGGACGGCGGCGTAGGAGTTAGCCGCGTGGCGCACCAGGTCGCGCGCGCCGGTGCGGCCGAGCTCGGTCAGAGTTTCGCGGAAATAGGCGAGCTGCTGGGCGGTATACTCCGGGTCGGTATCGGCGCTGGAAAGATGGGTATAGACGCCCTCGACGGAGACTTCGGCCTGGCCCGAAAGTTCCTGGAAGATCTTTACCGCCGAAGGCCGGCGGGCGCCTATGCGGTTCATGCCGGTCTCGACTTTGATGTGGCAGGAGGCTTTTTTGCCGGCCAGGCGCGCGGCCTCCAGCACCTGCCGCGCCGCGTCAATACTGGAGATGGTTACCGTCAGATCGTTCTTGATGGCCTCCATAAAACTGTTGAACGGGTACAGGCTGCCCAGGACCAGCAGCGGCAGCTTCACCCCGGCCGCGCGCAGCTCCAGTCCTTCCTCCAGGCAGGCCACGCCGAAGGAGTGGCAGAGGCGCTCCTCCTGGCAGTAGAGCGCCAGCGGGACGACGCCGTGGCCGTAGGCGTCGGCCTTGACCACAAAAAGAACGCGCGCCGGGCCGGCGAAGGCCGCGACGCGCTCGAGGTTGCGCTTCAGCGCCGCGAGGCTTATCTCGGCCCGGGTGGGCCTGTAGAGCTGCCTGTCGGGCATACGCGCGGGACTCAGAGGGCGACTTCCTCGGCTATGGGCTCGGTCCCGGGCAGGGCGGGATTGTCGAAGCGCACGTATTCCGGGAAATAGTTAAGCTCTATCTCGCCGACGGGGCCGTTGCGCTGCTTGGCCAGTATCAGCAGGGCCTTATTGCGCACGGCCTCGTCCTGCGTATAGTAAAACTCGCGGTGTATCAGCCCTACTACGTCGGCGTCCTGCTCCAGCGAGCCGGATTCGCGCAGGTCGGAGAGCTGCGGCCTGTTGTCGGTGCGGCCGCTGGCCTCGTTGCGGCGGTTGAGCTGGGAGAGCGCCAGCACGGGCACGTTCAGGCTGCGCGCCAGGTCCTTGAGCATGCGGGAGATCTCGGAGACCTCCTGCTGGCGGCTCTCCTGGCGGCCGCGGCCGCGCAGGAGCTGCAGGTAGTCTATGACGACCAGCCCCAGTTCCTGGTTCCGGGCCATCAGCTGCGACTGCAGCTTGCGCGTGCGCGTGCGCAGGTCCATGATGTCCATGCCGGGCGTGTCGTCTATCCAGACGGGCGCGGCGGAGATGGTGGAGAGAGCGCGGGTCAGGTCGGTCCAGACCTCGCGCTTGAAGAAGCCCTTGCGCACGCCGCTCAGGTTGGCGCGGGCGCTGGCGCAGACCATGCGCTCCATGATGGAGTGGCGCCCCATTTCGAGCGAGAAGACGGCCGTGGGGACCTTGTGCTCCACGGCGGCGTTATAGACGATATTGAGCGCCAGCGCGGTCTTGCCCTGGCTGGGGCGGGCGCCCAGGATGATCAGGTCGCCTTTCTGGAACCCGCCGGTCATCTCGTCGAGCTTGGCCAGCCCGGTCGGCACGCCGGTCACGGACTTATGCTCGCTGTAGAAGCGCTCGATGCGCTCCTGCACTTCGGGCACCAGCGCGTCGGCCTTGATGAAGCCGTGGTCGGTGCTCTTCTGCGAGACGTCGATGACGCGCTCCTGCGCGAAGTCGAGGATGTCGGAGACCTCCTCCTCGCCGGCGTAGGACTTCTCGATGACGGAAGTGGAGATGCGTATCAGGTCGCGCAGTATGGCTTTCTTTTTTATTATCTGCGCGTAGGCGGCGGTGTGGGCCGGGGTGGAGACCTTCTCCATCAGGTCGGAGAGGTACTTCTGGCCGCCGACCTCTTCGAGGCGCCCCTGCCGCTTGAGCTCCTCCATGACCGTGACCATGTCGGCCGGCTGGCTGCGGCCGTAGAGCTCCGTGACCGCCTGGAAGATCCTGCGGTTGGCGTCGGAGTAAAAATGCTTGTCCTGGATTATCTCGGCGACGGTCTCGATCGAGTCCTTCTCGATGAGCATGGCGCCCAAAACGGCCATCTCCGCCTCATTGGAATGAGGAGAAACCTTGTTAAAGGACATAGAAGCCCCCGATTATTTATTCTGAGCCGTGACGGTGATCTTGACCTTGGCGGTGATGCCGGGCTTGAGAGCTATCTCAACCTCGGTCTCGCCGACGGCCTTTATGGAGGCCGGCAGGCGGACCTGATCCTTATGGATCTCGATGTCGGCGCCCTTGAGGCTCTTCACTATATCGCTCTTGGCGACGGAACCGTACATGGTCCCGTCCTCGGAGACGGGCCTGGAAAAGGACAGCGTCACCGCCGAGATGCGGGTAGCGAGGGCCGTGAGGGCCTCGTTCTCCTGGGAGACGCGCTTTGCGCGCCTGACCTCGCCGGCCTTCCAGGACTTGATCACCGTCTCGGTGGCCTTTTCGGCCATGCCGCGGGGGACCAGGTAGTTGCGGGCGTAGCCGTCGCGGACCTGCTTGACCTCGCCCATCCGGCCGAGTTTCTCGATATTTTTCTTGAGTATGACTTTCATGGCTTTCTCCGTGCGGGCGGCTCAGCCCTTGTAGGGCATGATGGCCAGGTTGCGATTGACCTTTATGGCCCTGGTTATCTGGCGCTGATGCTTGGCGCAGGCGCCGGTGATGCGGCGGGACAGGATCTTGCCGGTATCGGTGCAGAAGGTCTTGAGCAGCTGGGACTGCTTGAAGTCTATCGTGTGGATCTTCTCCGCGCAGAGGCGGCAGACCTTGCGGCGCGGGGCGAAATGACGCCTGCCGAAGGGCCTGCGGGGACCGGCGGCGGGGCCGCGCGCGGGGCCGCCGGCCGGCGCGGGGGCGGATTGTACCGGGACACCATGCGGCATGGTGTCCCTCGCTGATGTGCTGGGATTGGGATTTTCGTTGTTCATATTTGCCTCTCGTAAATGGCCGTCAAAACGGCACTTCGTCCAAACCTTCCGCCTTGGAACCGCCCGCCTCGGGGGAGGCGGGAGCTTCGCCCTGGTCGCTTTCGCCGGGCTTGTCGGCCATGGCCAGGAACTGCACGCGGTTGGCCACGACGCGCATCACCTTGCGCTTCTGGCCGGTCTTATCGGTGTACTCTTCTCCGCGAAGGCGTCCCTCGACGTGAACGGGGCTGCCCTTCTTGAGCCTCTCTTTGCAACGCTCGCCCATGGGGCCCCAGGCTGTTATCGGCACATAGGTAACGTCCTCCCGCCACTCGCCGGAGTTGTTGTCCTTATAACGGCGGTTGACCGCTATATCGAAAGAGCAGACGGGCGTGCCTTTGGTGGTGGTCCTCAGCTCGGGGTCGCGGGTAAGCCGGCCCGCCAGCAGGACGTAGTTCTGTTCGGGGATCTTTATGTTCATAAAGAACGGCTAAGGAGCCGGGTCAGGCCTTCTTGACGACGGTTTTCTCAACCGAGGCCTTGAAGATCACGGACCGGAGTATGGACTCCTGCAGCTTGAAGCCATGAGTTATAGACTTCACGGAGGCCGGGTCCGCCTTCACTTTCATGAAGATGTAGAAGCCGTCGCGGTGTTTACCCATGTTGTGGGTGAACTTCTTGCGGCCGAGGCGGTCTTCGTTGAGGATCTCGGCCTTTTCGTCGGTCAGGATCTTCTTGGCCTTGTCTACAAATTCATTAACTTCGGCTTCGGAGGCCTGGGGGTTAATGACCAATATGAGTTCGTACGTGTTCATAGTAAGTCAAGGATACCAAATTTAAGTGCCCTTTTTCAACGGAACGGGCTGCCGGGGGGCCGAGCCGGGGTCCAGGAGCTCGAAAAGGTCCAGCGGGTCCTTCCAGCCGCGTACGGCGTGGGCGCCCAGTTCCTTATACTGGAAAGCCGCGGCGGTGGCCTCCCGCACGGCCCTGGAAACTATGGCCGAGGTCCCCAGCCGCTTGTTGATACCCTCCAGCCGGGAGGCCAGGTTGACCGGCTCGCCTATGGCCGTGTACTCCATCTTCTCTTCGCTGCCGATATTCCCGACCAGGGCCGGACCGCTGGTCACGCAGAGCCCCATGGCGACCGGGGCCAGGCCTTCCCGCACCCGGTGGGCATTGAAAGCCGACAGCGTCCAGCGCATCTCCAGCGCCGCGTGGACGGCGCGTTCCTCGGGATTGGCGGAAGCGAGCGGGGCGCCGAACATGGCCAGCAGACCGTCGCCCAGGAACTTGTCCACTATGCCGCCGCGGGCGCGGATGACGCGGGTCATCAGCGTGAAATAATCGTTGAGCAGCTTCACCACCGCTTCGGGCTGGTCGCGCTGGCCCATGGCGCTGAAATCCCGGATATCGGCGAAGATGACGGCGATATGGCGGCGCTCGCCGCCCAGCGGCAGCTTGCCGCCCAGCACCGCGTCGGCTATCTCGCCCGAAACGTAGCGTCCGAAAACGCTGCGGATATGGTCGCGCTCGCGCAGGCCCTTGACCATGTCGTTGAAGGCCCCGGCCAGCACGCCTATCTCGTCGGAACTCTTCCATACCACTTCCGTGTCGAGCTTACCCTCGCCGACTTCGCGTGCCGCGCGGGCCAGCATGGGGATGGGCCGCATCAGCCAGCTGACTATGGCGATGGTGCCCGCCAGCGCGGCCGCCAGGGCGGCCAGCGTGACGTAGAGGACTTTCCGGCGCATCGGCGCCAGGGCTTCGGCCAGGCTCTCCGGCGTGAGGACTATCGCCGCCGTGGCGGCCCGGCCGGCGCCCGTCGAAACGGGCGCGGCTATATACCAGCCGCCGGCGGCGGAAGGCGTGACGGTCATCCCCTCCGCCGCGCGGGCGGCGGCGCCCTCGGGGGAAGGGTCCTGCTCGCCGACCATGTCGGCCAGCGAGTGAGAGAGCACGCGGCCGGCGGTGTCGGTGACGACGGCCCCGGCTATGGCCCGCTCGCGCGTCATGGCGTTGACGGCGAGATGCAGGCTGAAGACGTCCAGCGACGGGATGAAGGCCTCGCGCGCCGAGCGGGAGAAGGCCTCGGCCCGCAGGCTCATCTCGCCCAGCAGCGCCGAGCGGGAGGCTTCCAGCAGTATATGCGCCATCGCGGCCATCACGGCCAGGATGAGCGCCGACGAGAAGACGCAGATCTTGAGCGCCATCCTGCTGAAATTCTTCATCAGTAGAGCACCGCCAGCTTGAATTTCCGGGTCCGGCTGCCGCCGCCCGCGTAGTCACTGGTCACCATGACGGCGTAGCCGCCGGGCTCGACGGTGGCCCCTGCGCCGTTGCGGCCGTTCCAGGTCCAGACCTTGTTGCCGGCGGCCGGCTCATAGGCCGAGCGGGACCAGACCTCGCGGCCCTGCAGCGTGAATATCCGCAGCGTCACCGCGGCCGGGCCGGAGAGATGGAAGCCGATATTGGTGGCGCCGGCGGCGGGGTCGAAAGGGTTGGGCCAGTTATAGGGTTTCGCGATGGCCGCCTCGTCGGCGGTTCTCCAGACCTGCACACCGGCACCGGGCTCGGAGAATTCGCCCAGGACGCCGGCCGTGCTCCTGGCGCGCACTCTGGCATAGTAAGTTTTTCCGGAAACGAACGTGTTGGTCGAATAAGACAAGGCGCCGGAGGCGGGCGCGGTGCTGCCGGAAACGAAATCGTTCCCGCCGGGGAAAGTCCCTATATCCAGCAGGTATTCGTGTATCGAAACGGCCCCCGCGGGAGGGGACCAGGCGAAAGTCGCCGCCCCGTCATAGGAATAGGGCGAGGCGGGTTGAGGCGGTTCCGGCTTGCCCGGCGCCTCCAGGTTGCCGAAAGAGCCCGGGGTAGTGGAGACCGATATGGAGAAACCGGTGGGGACCAGGGCGTGATTGAGGGCGCGGACCCGCGCGGTGTAGACCACGCCGGGACTGAGGCTGCCGAAATAGGCGGTGGTGTCCGTCGTCAGCGGCGCGGAGCTGACCGTCACGAAATTATCGACGGAGAGCTGCGCCTCGAAAACGGTGCCGTCCGGATTGCCAGCGCCGTTCCAGACCAGAACGGCGCTGGAGACGTACACCTTGGAGAAAGCGGGCGCGTACGGCGGCGCGGCCATGGTCGGCGTCGAAACCGTCTGCGCGAAAGACGTATACGCGCCGTTGAGGCCCCGCGCCCGCACCCGCAGATAGTAAGTGGAATTGGACAGCAGTCCGGCAGGCGCCGAGGATACGCCGGTCAGGAACCCCATCGAAACCGGCGCGCCGAAAGCCCCGGAGCTGGAGAAGCTCAGCTCGTAAGAAGTATAGGCCGGGTTGAAGCCGGTGGCGGCGGCGCCCGACGACCAGACGACCGACAGCGCGTAGCTCGACACGCCCACGAAGGCCGAGTTCTGGGCCAGCGCCGGCGGCGCCGCCCGGGTCCAAGTGGATATAGTAAGCGAAGCCGCGCTGTAGCCCAGGTCGGTATAGGCCGTGAGGAAGCGGTATATGGTGGTATCCGGCATAAGCCCAGTCTCCTGGCCGGTTACGGCGGCGCTGGACGCCGAAACGCCGGTGAAAGCGGCGGTGAAAGGCAGGTCCTGTGTGCCGGCGAAGAGCCGGAACTGCCTGGTGGTGAGCGCGGGCAGCATGGACAGCGGCCCGCCGAAGGCCGCCTCGGCCATGCCGCTCCAGGAATAAGCGGCCGAGGTCAGAAAGACGCCGGTGAAGCCGAAACCGGCCGGGGAGGACGGCAGCACGCCCCTGGAGACCGTGCCGCTGGAGCCGGCCTGGGCGTAACCGCCACCGAAACCTATCTGCCCGCCGGCTCCGGCGGATGTCGACAAAGAGATGGTCCCGGCCGAGAACGTTTTATAAAGGACGTTTATCCTGCCGGCGGCCCCGCCGCCGCCCGGATTGCCGGTGCTGAGAGATAAGGAGGATCCCCCGCTTCCGCCGGTCGCGAAAAAACCGCCCGAGGGCATGGAAAGCATGCCGCGGGAAATTATCGCCATACCCCCGCCGGAACCGCCGCCGCCGCCGCCGCCGGGAGAACTGGCCGACGCATCTATGCCCGTACCGCCGGCCAGACCATTGGCCGAGACCGTGCCGGTTATAACGACATAATCGGCCTCGATGTATACGAATCCGCCGCCTGAACCGCCGGCCCCGCTCGTCGTATTCGCTCCGCCGCCGCCCCCTCCCCCGCCGCCGGAGCCGGGGAAAACATCATCCGCGGAAAAAGGCGCGGTGATCTGGGAAGTGGCGCCATATGGAAGACCGCTGCTTCCGCCGTCGGCGCCATAACCTTTGCCGCCGGAAATCCCGTCCAGGTCGGCGTCGCCGTAACCGCCGCCTCCGCCGCCCATCCAGGCGGCGCCGGCGCCGCCTTTGCCCGGACCGAATCCCTGACCGCCGGCGAAACCCGGCTCGCCCGAGGCGCCGCCCGGATGACCCCTGCCATTGGCATTGAGATGGCCGTGTATCGTCACGGTTGAAGCGTAGATGAAAAGCCCGGTCCCCTGTCCCACGAAGACGGTCGTTCCGGCGGGGATGATGAAGTTGCCCACGCTGGTGTAGGTTCCGCTCAGGGTATCGTAATTACCCGGGGTCAGATCGGCCCCTCCTAAGTCGAAAGCCGCGGCTGGCGAGGGAGACAGCAGAAGGGCGGCGGTCAGTAAAATGGTCCGATTCATCTTCTCCCTCTCCCGGCCGCGTCTATCTTCTCGCTAAGCTTGAGGGCGCTGTCATTGAGCGGGTCCGCGTCCAGTATCTCTCCGACGCGGCCCCGCGCGGCGGTATAGTCGCCCTTAAGATAGGAATCGACGGCCATGTAGTAGGTTTTCTCCAGCGCTTTGCGCTGCGCTTCGGTTATGGACGGGGCCAGCGCGGCGCGGCAGATACGCTTGCGCTCGGCGGCTTCTTTATTGCCGGGATCGTCGCCGAGCACGGACTCTATGACTTCGAGGGCCTTGGCGTAGGCGCCGGCGTCGCACAGCTCGGCCGCGCGGCCCAGCCGCTTCTCGAGCGACAGCGCCAGGCCGCGTTCGGCTATAGCCACCACGCTTTTCGCCTGCGCGTCGCCCGGCAGGACCTGTAAAGCTTTTTTCGCCCGCGCGGCGGCCTGCGCGTATTTTTCCGCCCTGAGCAGGGCCGAGGCCTCCTCTATGAGGGCGTAAGCCTTGCGCTTCGCCTCTTCCGCCTTCTCGCGCAGCAGCAGGTCTTTCTGGCCGCGGTCCAGCCGTTCGTCTATCCCGGCGATATAGCCGGACGCCTCGGCGTTGCCGGGGTCCAGCGACAGCACGCCGGCCCAGTACTCGCGGCTCGCGATGAAGTCGCCCCTGGCGTAATACTGCCCGGCCAGCGCCCGGGTCCTTTCTATGACCTGGCCGCTGATCTTATCGTCCAGCTCCGCCCGGTATTTTTCCAGACGGGAGGAGATGGCCTCGTCGGCCGGGTCCCAGAGCAGGGCGGTTTCCAGCGTTTTGACGGCCCTGGTCACGTCGCCGGCCTTATGCTGCATCTCGGCCTGCTGCAGATAGGCCCCCGCCAGCCTGGCCGCGTCCTGCCGGTCGAAGCGGCTTATCCCCCGCTTGATGTAATTCTCCAGCTCGTCCATGGTTATGCCGAAACGGACGCCGAGATTTATAGTGTGGACGGGGGCGAAGTCGTTGAGGAAGACAGCGTAATCGAGCGAATAATTGCCGGCTTTCAGACCCGCGCCGCTGGCCAGGCCGTCGGGGCCGGCTGAAACCCGCAGGAAAGCCGCGCCTTTATAGGCCAGCTCGGCGCCCGCCGAGAGATCGGCCCCGCCGCGCTCGTATTTCTCCAGTCCAAATCCAGCGGAATAATCGAGGTCGGCCGAAAGGCGGCCGGACCAGGCCGCCGCGTAGTTTATGCCGGAAGGGTAGGTTATCTCCCTTGAAAGCACCGCGAACGAAGGCCGGGCCAGATTCTTGAGCGTTATGGCGAAGGTCAATCCCCGCCAGGGGCCAGCCAGCACGCCGGCGTCGGCGCCCCAGCCGCCGCCGGAACTGTCGTCAACGAACTGCCGCACGGCTTTGAAGGTCAGTCCGGCGGCGGCGCTCAGGCCGGCAAGGGTGAGCTTGCGGCCGGCCGAGGCCATGAAAGCCTCGCTACCCACGGAAAAGCTCCTGGGAGCGTCGAAAGGCCCGGTGCGGCGTTCATAGCCGTCGCCGGCCTGCCTTATATAGGCCCCGGCCAGGCCTATTCCCCTCCAGCCGGGATAAGCGAAACCCATGAACGAATGGCCGGTATCCTCAAGCAGCCAGGATTGGGCCAGTGCCAGTTCCGGCTTTTTGACCGCGCCCAGGCCTGCCGGGTTCCAGAAAGCGGAGTCGGGCCCCGAGACAAGGGCCGGGTAGACCCCTCCAAGGGCCGCCCCTCGGCCGCCGGCGGGCTGAAGCAGGAAAGATCCGGGCAGGCCGGCATCCTGTGAGGCGCCGGCTGGCGGGGCGAAGGCGGCAAACAGCGCCGCGGCTATTGCAAAAGGCCGGAATCCGGGCATTAAGGACTAATATATCACATTAATTTGACAAACATTTGACTAAAATTTGACGGCCCTGGGCCTTGCCGGAAAGGGCTACGCCTGCTATGCTATCGTTGTACGATAATAGCACTCCCGTTCGCCGAAAGGCCGGGAACGCAAAGCTGCGGGGCTAATGAGACCGGGTCTCGATGCCGGACGGGCTGCCGAAACCGGGAAGAAGGCGGGGACAATATGAAACTTGAACCGGCCAGGGCGGGCAAAGGAGCGGCGCTTTACGCGGCCGCCCTACTCCTTTGCGTGGGCTCTCTCAACGCCCAGTTCCTCCCCACCACCCCGCTGCCCCAGGCCCTGCTGTCCCATACCGTCGTGACCATGGCCGGCAGAATATATGTCGCCGGAGGCATCTCAAACTCGGGAGGCATATACGGCAGGGGCGGATACCTTAATAATGTCTATTACTCGGCGCAAATGAACCCGGACGGCACGCTGGGCGCCTGGCAGGTAGCCAGCCCCATGCCGGAGATGCTGGGGCTGGGGCTGCACGCCTCGCTCGCCCACAACGGCAAACTCTACGTGCTCGGCGGCACCAATCTTTTCGGACCCAGGGACGTCGCCTATTATTCGACGGCCAATGGCGACGGCTCCCTCTCCCCCTGGATCCCTACGACGCCGATGCCGGCAAAACTGATGGGGCATTCCGCCGCTTCGGACGGCAAAAGGATCTATGTGACCGGCGGTATCGTGAGGAACATCGGCTCGCACGCCGCTGTTTATTCCGCGCCTTTCAACGCCGACGGCACGCTCGGCGCCTGGAGGGCCGAGACCTCGCTGCCGGCCAGGCTGTTCAGCCATCGGTCCATGGTCCGCAACGGCCGCCTGATGATTTTCGGCGGATCGGCGGATCACACACTCTATCCCTCCGGTCAGCCCGCCGGCGCGATTTCCGCCAAAGTCCTCTCCGCCGCCATCAACCCCGACGGCGCGCTCGGCGCCTGGCAGGAACTGGCCCCGCTGCCCGTGCCCATGATGCTGCACGCGGCGGCCGCCACCTCCAACAGCGTATACGTCTTCGGCGGCTTCAACGGCGGCGTCAGCAACGCGGTCTATTTCGCCCCTTTCCTCGCCGACGGCACGCTCGGCGCCTGGCAGGCGCTGCACGCGCTGCCCAGGAACCTGCTGTCGCTGGCCGCGCTGGCCACCGAGGACTATGTTTACACGCTGGGCGGCGGCCTCGCCTACATAGACCAGCCCCAGGCCGACATCTTCTACGCGAAGATAAAGGCCGAACCAAAAGCTTTTGTAAAACTCGACCCGCAGACCATCAATAAGAGCGCCAGGGGAAAGTGGGTAACGGCTTACTTCGGTCTGCCCGAGGCGGATATAAACCTGCTGCGGCCGGGGACGGTGCGCATAACGGCCGTCAACGGGGAAGCCATAACCCCGATAGAGCCGGACCCCAAATTCACCACGAAGATCCATACCGGGGACATGGAAGGCATGGAGGGCGTGACCTACGCCATGGTCAAGTTCGACCGGCAGGCCGTGGCGGCGGTCATCCCCGAGGGCGAATTCTCCGCCAGGATAGAAGGGCGGCTCTCCGACGGCCGCGAATTCTCCGGCGAGAGCATGAACCGGGCGCTGACCAGCAAGGACCGCTTCGCCTATGAACTGCAGGAGCGCGAGGGCGAGCGCGTCGGCCCCGGCGGAGTAAAGGTACGCCTGCCAAAGGGCTCGTTCAAGGGTAATCCGGATCTGCTGCTGACGGCCGCGCCCGAAGAGGAGGCCGCCGTCACGAAGACCGAAAAAGAAAAGCGCGGCGACGCCATGAAAGCGCGCGGCCTGGCCGCCGCCGGCCGGGCTTTCGAGTTCGGTCCGCGCGGGATGAAGTTCAACGTGCCCGTGACCATCTCGCTGCCTTACGACAAAGCCGCCGCGGTACCCGGCAGGGCGCTGGCCGTCGGCTACTGGAACGCCGGCAAGGGCGAATGGGAACTCCTGTCCTCCGTCGTCGACGAGGAGAATGGCCTGGTCTCCGCGGAAACCTCCCACTTCTCCGTCTACCAGGTCATGGCGGCCGAACCGGCCGCCGTGCCCGTCCCCGACTCCGCCCTCGCCTTCGGCGAGGTCTACGCTTTCCCCAACCCGGCGGCCGGCAGGAAGCCCGTCATACACGCCAAGGTGCCGTCGGGCGACGGCATGACGGTCAGGGTTTATACCGCGTCCGGCAGGATAGCGGACACAGGCAGGGTAAGCGGGGCTCCCGGCCAGGTGGACGACGGCGCCGGTCCTGAAAGCGCTTACGAGTACGAGGTGCGGGAGAAGCTTCAGGCCGGCGTCTATTATTTCACGGTGGAGGTTTCGAAAGGTTCGCAGAAGATAACGAAAACGGGCAAGTTCGCGGTGCTAAGGTAAAGTTATGAACAGGGGAGAGGCGAAAAAAACGGACGCCCTCAACAGCCTGATCTGGTGGCTGTCGAGGCCCTATGCCCTGTTCCTGGGACTGGCCTTCCTGCTCACCCCCTCCTGCACGCTGCTCAACGCGCTGGAGACCGGCGCGGAATTCCTCAACATAGACCCCTCGGCGCGCTCGGCCGCCATGGGCAATGCCCAGTCGGCCATGGCCCTGGGCGCGGAGTCGGCCTGGTCAAACCCGGCCGGCCTGCCGGGCCTGCGCGGCCGCGAACTGGCTTTCATGAAGGCCGACTGGCCCGAGGACGGCGCCTACAGCGCGGCCTCTTTCGCCGCTCCCATAAGCGGCGGCTGGACGGGCGCTTTCTCCTTCGCGCGGCTCGACTACGGCGGCTTCCAGGGCCGCGACGAGAACAGGGCGCTCACCGGCTCCTTCGAGGCCTCGGATAAGTCTTTCGCGCTCTCGGCTGCCGGGCCGGTGGGCGGAGGCTTAGGCTTCGGCGTGACCGCCAGGCATTTCTCCTCCCACATCGCCGGCCGCGCGGCCTCGGCCCTCTCGGCCGACGCGGGCGTGACGGCCAGGCTGCCCTCGGCGCCGGTCAGGGTGGGCCTGGCGGTGCGCAATCTCGGCGGCGGACTGGACTACGGCTACGGGAATAACCGGCTGCCCCTGTCTGTCAGCCTGGGCGCGGCGGTCAATGTCCTGCCGGGCATGGCCCTGGCGGCCGACGTCAAGCGCCTGGTCTACGACCGGGAGACCACCGTCAGCGTGGGCACGGAATATATGCTCGGCGGCGCCATGACGATGCGCGGCGGCTACGCGGCCCAGCTGGGCGGCGCGGACGCGCTGGGCGGCTTCTCCGGCGGGCTCGGCATAAAGCTATCCGGCCTGCGCCTGGACTACTCCTTCACCCCCTTCGCCGGCTTCGGTTCCTCCAAGCGCCTCACCATGGCCCTCATGTTCTGACACCTCCGCGCTTCCACGATACCCGGCCCCGGCCGGGTTTTTTATTGCCCGTCGGACCCCTTTTCCCGTAGGTCCATTTACCGGGCCCGCGGGGGCCCGCGGACCTTTGTGCGGCGCCGCGCCGCGCTGTAAGATATGTATATAGATGTGCCCGGTAAAACCTCTTATTAACGGAACCATGGCGGCGGCCCTGCTGTCGCTGTCGGCTTTTCCCGCCCGCGCCGGCGGCCTGGAGGCGCTCAGGTCCGGGTCCGGGCTGTCGCCCGCGGCCTTCTCGCTCATATCGGCCCAGACGGCCCCCGAAACGGCTTTCCTCCCGCCGCAGAACAAGGAACTCTTCTCCGATTACCGCATCCGGTATATAGTCAAAGGCCGCATAGATTTCAGGACCTCCCCCCCGACGCTTACGGCGGAGACGGGAAAGGTCTTTAATGTCACGAAATATCCTTTCTGGCTGCGGCTGGCGCAGGGCAGGACTATATGCGTCGAGGCCTACGCCAGGCAGCGCGACGACACCGCCGAGCTGGCGATAGAGAAGATGCTGCCGCCCGACGCCCTCGAAAACCTGGAGCCTTCGGACAAGATACGCGGCCTGCAGCGCGATCCCCGGCTGGCCTCGCGCGAGGGCGGGACCTTCGCCCTGGACAATATCGGCTGGGCGATGGAGCATGACGGCGACGGCGCCATCGCCCGCGACGCGGAAGGGAATTTAATAAGCGTCTGGCACAGCGGCGTGCGCGTGGACGCCTCTAAACTGCTGAACGCCTATTTCGTAAAGAAGACGGCCCTCAAGCCCGTGCGCTACGGCGACCACGGCATGCTGATGTTCACCTTCGCCCCCGGCGGCGCCGTCACGCCCGAAGGCTCGGAGACCAACGCCCTGGTGGTCTCGCTCGACGCCTATTACAACGATCCGGAGAGGATGATCTATTCGCCCCTGGACGCCCTGCGCGGCAGGTACCAGGTCTATTACAGCATTCAGACCGCCGATCGCTACAGCGAGCTCAAGTTCAACTACAACGAATTCGGCATGCCCAATGACCTGGTGCTGGTGCCCTACCGCCTGAACCTGGACCGCGCCGAGCTCGAGCGCCTCCTGGAGAACGCCATAACCAAGGCCACGGACAACAACAAGGGCGAGATGTACTCCCTTTTCTACAACAGCTGCGCCAACTCGGCCCTTTCGCTCATAAACAGCGCCGTCGACGAGGACCGCAAGATAAAGGAAGGGCGGCTGCCGGAGCTGGTCTACCGCACCCAGGCCACCCTGCCCGACACTATGGCCCGCCTGATGGTAAAGCGCGGCCTCTCTGGCGAGGCGCTGCCGGACATCACCAGGGACAATTACTCCGCCTACCTCGAAGGCCTTACCGCGGCGGAATAGGACCTTCCCCGATAAGACTCGCGAGCGGACGGCCCGGGCCCCGAGCCCGGGCCGCCGCTTTCCCGGGCTTCCGGGCATGAAGAAGGGCGGGGGCCCGAAGGCTTCCCGCCCTTTTCTTTTACCGGCCCGGCCGGTCGCTCAGAACTCGTCCGTGTAGGAGACCGTCGCGCTGCCGTCCCTGTTTATGGTCCAGTGCCCGATCGTGGTCTTCCCTATCGGCACCTCGTACTTGGCGGCGTCCCGCTCCAGCGCGGCCCGCGACACCGGGCAGGAGAACGCGGCCGGGTCTCCGGCCCTAAGGCCGTATTCCCCCAGCCGGCTCGTGAACTTGGCCAGGCCGGACTCCGTGGCGAACTTGGAGCAGTTGTAATTTTCCTGCACGGTCCGGTCCAGGTAGACGGAGAGGTCCATCGGCTTCTCCGGGTTGAGCTTCCAGAGGCCGGCGTCGCAGACGATATAGGGGCCGCGGTTGTACTCCTTGCCGAGTATGTCGTCGCGCTTCTGAAGCAAATGGTTCCAGAAGCGCATCCCGTTGAAATTAGCCGAAAGATCCGAATAGGAGAACACGCCGGTGGCCATGACATTGCCGCCGAGGTATATCTTCTCGGCCGCGGCGCCCAGCGCCAGGACCTTCTCCATCTCCATCCCCTTGAGGTAATGCCGGGTGAAGTAGCGGCGCCCGTAGCCGAACATGTGCTCCAGCTTGTCCACGCCTATGACCAGCCCGCCGACCTTGATATTGGGGGCAAGGGTAAGCTGGCTCCTGGCCAGGAAGATGCCGCTGGTGATGTCCCAGTCGCGGTAAACGGAGTCCTTGAGCGGGATGACCGTGCGCGCCATCCGCCCGTCGAGAACGTCGTCCACCAGCGAGCTTCTGCCGTGGATATTGAAAACGCCCTTGAGCCCGTCGTAAAGCCGTTCCTCGTCGGAGCGGCCGAACAGGTCCGGCGCGCCGCCGCAGCCGCCCGCGGCGTTGAGCCTTTCCAGGGCGCCGGTGGTGAGCCTGACGGCGTGGGCGTTGAGCTCCTCCGTTATGTCGGTTATCTCCGAGTCGGGGACCGTGTAATGGTCGGCCTCGGAAGACCAGGCGGGCGCGGCTGAGAATATTATCGCGGCGAAAAGGGCTTTAAGTTTCATGTTCCTCCCGCGGCCGGACCCCCGGCCTCGTATTAATATATTAACAGGAAGCCGGCGGCGGCGTAAGGGCCATTGGGCTCAGCGGGCGGACCCTGTTGGCACGGGTCCATAGGCCCCGCCGCTTTCCCCCCACCGTCCAATTTGCTATTTTCATTATACATGGAGGACAAGCGCCATTCTCTTCTCGCCTGCGTTCCGGTCCTGTTGCTCCTTTGCGCCTGTTCTGAAAAGCCCGCCGTTCCGCACGGAGCGGCCGGGTGGCTCCCGGCGGCCGCTGAACCAGCGGCGAAGGGACCTTTGGACGAATGCGCTGCGGCCGGCGGAAAAACAAGAACGATAAAGGAGTGCGACGGCTCTGAAAGCCTCTGGTGCGATATATCCGCGCGGGAAGCGTGCTACGCGGACCAGGTGGCCGGCGGACGCTGCACGGCGGGCGGATATTCCGAAGAGCTGAAAGGAATAGTCGGCATCACCCCCCGTGTCGTCTGCGACCGCGGCCAGTAACAAGAAATCGACCGTCAAAGGAACGACATGCTGGACAAATTCCTCTCGATATACAAGCCCGCCAAGTTCACGGCCCCGCTGCCGAAAGAAAAGATAGACCCCGAATATAAAAAACTCCGCTGGCAGGTGATGCTGACCATCTTCTTCGGCTACGCCGGCTTCTACCTGGTGCGCAAGAATTTCTCGCTTGCCAAGCCGTACCTGATAAGCGAGTTCGGCTTCTCCAAGGGCGACGTCGGCCTGATAGCGGCGGCGCTGTCGGTGGCCTACGGCCTCAGCAAATTCGTGATGGGGAACGTCTCGGACCGCTCCAACCCGCGCTATTTCATGGCCACCGGGCTGATACTTTCCGGCGTCATCAACCTCATCTTCCCCTCGCTCACCTCGGCGCTCTGGGCGCTGACGGCGCTGTGGTTCGTCAACGGCTGGGTGCAGGGCATGGGCTGGCCGCCCTGCGCGCGCACGCTGACGCACTGGTTCTCCGACGGCGAGCGCGGCACCAAGTTCGCCATCTGGAACCTGTCGCACAACGTGGGCGGCGGCATAGTCGGGCCCATCATCAACTGGGCGATGGCGATAGCGGCGGCGCTGTCGCTGGGAGCTCTGCTGGGCGACAAGCTGCCCTTCTACCTCATCTTCTACGTGCCGGCCCTGATGTCCATAGCCATGGGCCTGCTGATAGCCGTCTTCCTGCGCGACACGCCGCAGAGCTGCGGCCTGCCGTCGATAGAGGACCACAGCGGCGACCGGCCCGACACCTGCGTGGACGACCCGGAGCGCGAGCTGGGGGCCAGGGAGATTTTCACCCGCTTCGTTTTTAAAAATAAAATGCTATGGCTGCTGGCCGTGGCCAATGTCTTCGTCTACGTCATACGCTACGGCGTGCTGGACTGGGCCCCGACCTACCTCACCGAGGTGAAGGATTGCCCGCCAGACATAGCCAGGTGGCAGTTCTTCATCTACGAATACGCCGGCATACCGGGCACGCTTCTGGCCGGCTGGGCCTCGGACCGCCTGTTCGGCGGCCGCAGGGGCCCCATCTCCGTCATCTACATGGTGCTGGTCACCGCGGCGGTCTGGGTGTACTGGAAGAACCCGGCGGGGAATTTCATGGTGGATTCGGCCGCGCTTTTCGTCATAGGCTTCCTGATATACGGCCCGGTCATGCTCATCGGCGTCGGCGCCGTCGACCTGGTGCCCAAGAAAGCGGCCGGCACCGCCGCGGGCTTTACGGGTCTTTTCGGGTATATGGGCGGCGCGGTCATCGCCGAGCTCGGCATGGGCAAGATCGTGGATAAATGGGGCTGGGACGGCGGCTTCTGGATGCTGCTGGCCTCGTGCGCGCTGGCCATAATACTGCTGGCTTTCACCTGGCGGACGCATCACCAGGACTGTAAACTAAGGTAAGGGGACTCATTATGAAAAAGACGGCTCTGGCGCTCATCGCGCTCATCCTGGCGGCTTCGGCCTCCGCGGAAGGGGTACGCAGGGTCTGGGTGGAGGGCCACCGCGGTTCGCGCGGCACCCACCCGGAGAACACGCTTCCCGCTTTCGACGAGGCACTGCGGGCCGGCGTAGAAGTGCTGGAGCTGGACATGGGCGTGACGAAGGATAACATAGTCGTGGTCTCGCACGATCCGCAGGTCAATCCCCTCATCTGCCTGGGGCCCGGCGGCGCCAGGCTGGAAAAGCCCGTACCGCTGCGCTCGCTGACGCTCAAAGAGCTCAAGGAATACGACTGCGGTTCGCTGAAGAACCCGCGCTTCCCCGAACAGGCCCAGGTGCCCGGCACGCGGACCCCCACGCTCGACGAGGTTTTCGCCTACGTTAAGAACTCGACCCAGCCGGCCGCGGCCAGGGTCCGGTTCAACATCGAGACAAAGATATTCCCGGGCGAGCCCCTGGCGTCCCCGCCGCCGGACGAATTCGCCCGCCTGGTCGCCACCGTCCTCAGGAAACACGGGATGGAGAAGAGGACCGTGGTGCAGTCTTTCGACTACCGCCCCCTGCTCGAGATTAAGAAGATCTCCCCTTCCGTTAAGACCGCGCAGCTTACAGCCGAAAACCTGTTGGACCCCGATTCCGTGATGCGGGGATCCGGGGCCGACATCTGGAGCCCTTACTTCAAGTGGATAAACGGCGACGTCGTGAAAAAAGCGCAGAAGTCCGGCATAACGGTGGTCCCCTGGACGCTCAATTCCGAAGAGGAATGGGACCGGGCCGTGTCTTACGGCGTGGACGGGATCATCACCGACTATCCCGCAAAGCTCATCGACCACCTGAAAAAGAGGAAGCTGCGCTGACTCCAGCGCAGCTTCCCGCAAGTCCCCGGTGAGGGCGCTTACACGCCCTTGAATGAATCCACAAGCCGCCTGAACACCGGCAGATACTTCCCGTGATCGGCTTTGGAAGCCGAAAAATGCAGCACGTGGAAGCCGCCCTTTTTGGCGGCCGGCACCACGTAGATAGTCTCACGCAGAACGACGCTCTCTTCCGACTTGCTCTCCAGATGCAGGAAGCGCTTGCGTTCCCGGTCCAGAGAGAAAGCTTTGGCTCCCGCCTTGCCGACAGTCGCTTTCTTGACCGGGCCGTAGGTCTCCGTCGGGCTTTTGGTCTCGCCCAGAACGTTCCTGGAATTGCGCCGGATAAAGTCGTCATGCCCGTCGAAATCGACGCTCTCCGGGGTGTAATAGGTGACGGAAATGGAGACCGGGGCTTTACTGGACGAGGGCGCGGACAGCTCTATGCCGTAAAAGCCATCCGCTTCTTCATAGCTCGTATCGCGGGCGAACTGCCAATCGGCCGGTATGACGCAGGAGAAATAGTCCTTATCCATGGAATAGACCTTATATTTCGGGGGCTTCACGACGTCCTTGGCCGTCAGGACCGGGGACAGGCAGAATATCAGGGCGGCGGCCAGACGGATCATGATCTCTCCCCCGGCATCGGCACAGTTGCGCCTTTCGCCTTTTCTTTGGATTTCTTTTTAACCGACTGCCCCCATTCCGTCTCGGCCCTGTAATGCGCCGTGTAGAGGCCGAGGTCGCCCAGGTCGGAGCGTATTTCTATCAGCGCTGCGGTCTTTATACCGCGCACCGAACCGGCCAGCTCGTCGGACTGCATCTGCAGCGCGTCGGCCAGCGGCAGGCCCAGCGCGTCCAGCTCGGCGCGTTCGGCCGCGGAGAGGCCGGCGCGACGGGTCAGCTCGGTGTTGACGGCGGAAAGCACCTGTGAGGAGGCCGCTACCAGCGAAGGGGTTTCGGCGTAGTACATCTGCCTCATGACGCTGGCGAACTTATGAGAGCCGTTCTCGTCGAAAGTGGTGGAGATGTCGAGCCTCTTCTGCGCGTAGGGGGAAGCGGCGCGCAGGTCCGTGAACAGGGTCTTGAAAGCAGCGTCTCTGCCCAGTTTCTCCAGCGTATAGGTCGCTTCCAGCGTGGAAGCCTCGATCTCGGCCTCCTGGGTATTGGGCAGATAGAGCCCCTGCTGCGCGGCCCAGCGGGCCTGCATCTGGTGTGAGGACTCGCGTACGATGACGGGAGAGAGATAGCGGGTCAGCTCGGCCAGCTGGGCGGGATCGCGCATCAGCGACTCGGCGCTGTAGCCGCGCAGCCGCAGGAACTGCTGCACCGTCTCGGAATCCATGACTATCGAGCCGGTGGAGGCGTCGTAGCGGGCGTCGCAGCCGCCGCAGGGGGTGACGGAAATATTAAGCCTGGCCTTTTTGGAGTAGAATTCGACGACCCGGTCGCCGGCGACCGTGCCCTTCACCTCGCGCAGTACGGAGGTTTTCAGCATATCTCCCAACAGGGCGCGCTGCTCGCTGGTGAGGACCTCGGAGGGCAGCGAAGCGCGGGCGGAATTTATCCTGGCCTGTAAATTGGCCGGCACGGCCGCGCCTCCGTCGAAGAAACTGCCCAGCAGATAGGCCTGCTCCTGCAGGCTCTTGCCGTCCAGCGCGGACAACTGCTCTGGGGTGAGGGCCCCGGAATCCCGCGCGGCGTCCACCGCGTTCTGCAGTTCCTGCACGTCGCGGCGGCCGACCGCCGCCGTATCGCTGAAGCCTTCGAAAGCCGAGTCGCGGGAAAGCCGGGCCATGACCGTGTTGCGCTCGCGCAGCGTCCAGGTCTGCCAGTCCTCCCTGTTGACGCTGACGGCGTTGTAGGTACCGCGGGCGGGTCTGTCTTCCGCCTGTCCCCAGTTCATCCTCATCGAAGTGGTGGTGGTGCCGAAGACCACCTCCCATCTGCGGATGGCCTTTTCGACCGTACCCTCCAGTTCCGGGGTGAAAGCCCTGTGATAGTTCTTCAGCCAGGTCAGCAGTTTCTCGGGCTCGGGGCCCACGCCGACCTCGGAGAGGGGCTTATTGATGTCGATGCGGATCTCCAGAGTCTCGCTGAGCCTGTTGGCGTCGGCCGCCCTCCAGGTCTGACGGAAGATGTCGTCGAGGTCCCTGACGGCGCCGGCGCGCGAGATCAGGACCGAGGCGCGCTCCAGGTCCAGCGCGCGGATCTTGTCCAGCAGTGCCCCCTCGCGCAGGAAGCGGCGGGCCTCGACGGGGTTGGCGCTGGCGATGGCGGCCTCGTAAGCGTTCATCCTCTCGGCCTGGGCCTCGGTCAGGCCATACGCCCGGACGGACACGGCCAGTACCGGCGCCAGCAGCGCGGCGGTCAGGACGGTCCGTATGGTCTTAAGCGCGGTCATAACGGTCACCTTACTTCAGTCTCTCGGCCATCAGGGCCCGGAGGAAATCATCCCACCTGGAGTCCGCGGCGAAGGCCAGCGATTCATAGGTGGCGGAATCGTAGATCCTGAAAGGGACATAGATGGCCAGGCCGTGCGTCCTGACGTCATAGGACCAGCCGGCCCCCTCTGTCTTATGTTCGGCCGTGCCGGCCTTGGCGGCTATAATGAGGTCGTTCTTGATATACCTTTTTAAAGCCGCGCCGGAAGCCACGGCCGGGGAATCGGCGGGCAGCGAATCGGAGACGACGTCGATATAGTCGCAGAGGTCCTTGGACTCAAAGACCCTGAAGTAGAAGGTCCCGTTGATGACGCCGTCGGAAGCGGCGGCCCTCATCGCGGCCGGATCGGCCATTATGTCGGAGGTCCAGGCGTCGAGGCGCCGCACGAAGCCGGCCAGGCGGTCGGTGCGCAGGGCCGACAGCGTGGCCCGGGACGAGGAATAAACGCTGTCGTAGGCGGTGACCACGGCGCGACCCATGCCCGCGGCGTCCATGCCGGGGTCGGCGTTTATGGCCGTCAGCATGGTGTGATAGGGATAGCCGGGGCCCGCGATTATCTCCTCGGAGCCCACTATGACGTCCGCGTGGTCCTTGAGTTCGTAGGCGACGCCGGCCATCTGCATCAGGCAGGCGTCGGTGGCGAGAACGTCCAGCTTGCCGCCCTTGGCCGCCTTTATCTGGCCCAGCGCGCGGCCCAGGTCGCGGACGGAGATCTTATTGCCGGTGACGTCGTCATTGGCGATGCCCAGCGTGCCGGAGCCGTGGTTCCAGACCACCAGCATGACCTTTTTGGCGGGGTAGCGCAGGATATTGCGGCGGGCGAACCTGGCCAGGTGCTTCCAGCTGCCCATGTCCCGGTCCGGGCTCTCTTCGATGACCGGGGAGGTGATGGCGGGGTCGGCGTCGCGCTGTATGTGCAGTGTTTTGGCGCTCCGCTGAAACTGCAGGGCGCGGGCGGCGGCGTCCACGGAGAGGATATTGTACTCCACCACCACGGCGACCTTGTCCGTGGAGCCGACCTGTTCCATCTCATTGACGTCGTCGTTGGCGAAATTAAGTATGCCCAGGTCGTTGACGCCGCTGATGAAGACCAGCACCAGCCACTCGCGTTCTTCGGCGGCGGCGGGAGCTTCGGCGGGCGCGGCCGCCACGGCCCCGGCGACCGGGACGGCGGAAGGGACCGGCGCGCCATTCGCCCCGGCGGCGCTCCTGTAGAGGTCGTTCAAGGATCCCGCCGCGGCGAACGACGCCGCCAGCAGCGTGATAAGGAATGAGATGGTCAACGGCCTTTTCATAGTATCCTCTGGTATATTGTGGCGCGCTGCTTGACTTTAATCAAAGGTCTTTGGTCCCAACCGGCGCCGGCCCTTTAGTCCCGGCTGAAAATAGGACTTAAGACCCACTGGCCCTATAAAGTATAGCAGAGATAAAGTCGGTGTCAAGACAGGGGACGTTGTTTAGTTCTTTAGTTTCTTTTCGCCCAGAGTGCTCAAAAACCGGGATGGAACCGTGAAATTATTAATAACCACTAAAGAACTAAACAACGTCCCCGGCCAGCACCTGAAACTTTTAGGCGACTACGGCATCTCAAAGGAGGCGGAGATAAGGCCGCCGGAGGGAAATATGATCAAGATCGCGATTTTTTCGTACGTGCTGGCCGCGGCCCTGCCCCTGCAGGCGTCGGCGCTGGGCCTTGAAGAGGCCGTCGGGGAGGGTCTGCGGGCGAGCAGCGACCTGGAACTTATGCGGGCAAAAAAAGAGGAGGCCGGGGCCCTGCTGGGAGAGGCGAAGAACAACCGCCTGCCGCGCCTGGCCGTAAAATCGGCTTATACCCGCGGAGACGAGCCGGTATACGCCTTCGCCTCGGCCATGAAGCAGGGCACCTTCAGCATGGCCTCTATGGCCGCGATAAACGACCCGGAACCGGCGTCCAATTACCAGGCCTCGCTGGAAGCCGGCATACCCCTTTTCACGGGGTTCGCGATCTCCAGGGGCATAGAAATGAGGGAGGCGGGCGCGCGGGCGCTGGACGCCGCCTCGGCCCGGGCCGAGGCGGGCGTGCGTTTTTCGGTGGTGCATCAGTGGCTTACCGCCCTGCTGCGGCGGCATCTGCTGGACACCGTGGAGGAGGCCGTGGCCGACTCCGAGAAGGAGCTGGAAGCAGCCGACAGCCTGCGCGAGAAAGGCATGGTGCTGGGCTCCGACTATTACGCGGCCGAGGCCATACTGGCCGGCCTCAAGGCCTACCGCAGCCAGTGGCGGCGCGCTTACGCCCTGGAGCGCGAGCGGCTCAACATCATGCTGGGCCGCCCAAAAGACACGCCTTTCGAGCCGGCCGGCCGGCTGGAGGAAGCGGACTTCAAGGTGGGACCGCAGAACGACTATCTCTCCGGGGCGCTGGCCCGGCGGGCGGACCTTAAGGCCGCCGGCGAGGCCGAGAAGGCGGCCGCGGCCTGGGCCTCGCTGCAGAAGAACTCCATCCTGCCGGTCGTCGAGGCCTTCGGCGTCCTGGAGACCAATTCCGAACGGCTGTCGGCTTTCTCCTCCTCCAACCTATACGGCGTGCGGCTTACCCTGCCGCTGGGCGACCCGGGATATTCCGCCCGTTCCAGGGCGGCCTCCGCCAGGCTGGACCAGCAGCGGGCCGGGACCGCCGGCCTGCGCAGGCAGACCGCCGGCGAAGTGGCCTCCGCCTGGCAGAACTACATGGGCGCGGTGGAATCGGCCCGCGACGCGGCGCTGACCCACGAGAAGGCCCGCAAGTCGCTGGACCTCTTCCGGCCTCTCTACCGCCAGGGCCGCCAGAGCGTGATGGAAGTGCTGCGCGCCGAGCGGGCCGTGCTGGAGGCCAAGGCCGCCTGGTACGAGAACCTTTTCAAGATAAACCTTTTCTACGCCCAGCTCCGGCTGGCTTCCGAAACTCTCGACACCTCCGCCGTGGGCGAGATAGCCTCCGCCACGGCCGCGGACTGACGCAAAGGGGAACACCATGCAGAAAGACATCAGATACGGCCTGGCCGGCAATACGGCCCTCGCTTTCATAAACTCGCGGCTGACGCCCATACTGATAATAACCTTCATGCTGCTGGGCGTCTTCTCCACGCTCAAACTGCCGCGCGAGGAGGAACCGCAGATAAACGTGCCCATGTTCGACGTCATGGTGCCCTTTCACGGCGCCACGCCGGCCGAGATAGAGAAGCAGCTGGTCGAGACCGGCGAGCGCAAGCTCTGGGAGATCCCCGGCGTCGAATACGTCTACTCCACCGCCTTCCCCAACTTCGCCATGTTCACCGTGCGCTTCGAGGTGGGCACCGACCCGGAAAAGGCCTCGAGCCTGATCTATTCCAAGACCTTCGACAACAGCGACCTGGTGCCGCGGGGCGCCGCCCAGCCGCTGATCAAGTACCGCAGCATAGACGACGTACCCGTGGTGGCGCTGACGCTCTGGGGTGAGGGGCTCGACGGCTACGCGCTGCGCCGGACGGCGGCCAGGATACAGACCGAGATAAACGCGGTCAACGCTGTCTCCGAGACCCGCATCATCGGCGGCCACAAGCGCCAGTTCATAGTCCATTTCGACCCGGCGGCCCTGGCCCGCCACCGCCTCACCCCCCCGCAGCTGGCCGGCATCATAAAAATGTCCAACGCAAAGCTCCCCGCCGGGCACTATAATATCGGCGGGAAGAAGCTGCTGGCCGAGACCGACGCCTTTATACGCTCGGCGGAGGACCTGGGCGGCATCGTCATCGGCGTCTATGACGGCAAGCCCGTCAAGCTCTCACAGGTCGCCAGGATAGTCGACGGCCCCGACGAGGACGAGCGCTCGGTCTCCATAAAGCAGGGCCCCGCTTCGCCCGTGAAGGACGGACAGCTGCGCAACGCGGTCACGCTGAGCGTGGCCAAACGCCGCGGCGCCAACGCCACCGCCGTGGCGCGCGAGGTCCTGGCCAAGGTCGAAGGGATGAAGGGCCGCGAGATCCCCGGCGGCGTCAATGTCACCGTCACGCGCAATTACGGCGAGACGGCCAAGGCCAAGTCGGACGAGCTCATCTTCCACATGCTGCTGGCCACGGTCTCGGTCACGCTGCTCATCGCTTTCACGCTGGGCCTGCGCGAGGCGCTGGTCGTGCTGGTGGTCATACCGGTCACGCTGGCGCTGACCATGCTGGTCTATTTCCTCTACGGCTACACGCTCAACCGCATCACGCTCTTCGCGCTGATCTTCTCCATCGGCATCCTGGTCGACGACGCCATCGTGGTGGTGGAGAACATAAACCGCCACTGCGCGATGAACAGGGACAAGTCCCTCTTCCGCAACATCATAGACGCCGTCGACGAGGTGGGCAACCCGACCATCCTGGCCACCTGGACCGTCATCGCCTCGATACTGCCGATGGCCTTCGTCAGCGGCCTTATGGGTCCGTATATGCGCCCCATACCGATAGGGGCCTCCGTCGCCATGCTGTTCTCCCTCGGCGCGGCCTTCGCCTTCGCGCCCTGGCTCTACGCCGTGATAGTCAAGCGCTGGCCGCTCAGGCATTCCTCGCACGACAGGGAGGGCCTGCTGGACCGGCTCTACCGCCGCCTGATGGAGAAACTGATCTACAAGCCGGCGGCCGGCAAGGCCTTCATAGGATTTACCGCCCTGCTGCTGGCCGGCGCGCTGGCCATGGTCGGCGCCAGGCTGGTCGTCTTCAAGACGCTGCCGTTCGACAACAAGAACGAGTTCCAGGTGGTCATCAACATGCCTGAGGACTCGTCGCTGGAACGCACGGAGAAAGCCGCGCGCGAGATGGCGGAGTACCTGGCCGGCGTGCCCGAGGTGCGCGATCTGCAGCTCTACGCCGGCACCTCGGCGCCCTACAACTTCAACGGCCTCGTGCGGCATTACTTCATGAGGACCCAGTCGCATCAGGCCGACATACAGGTCAACCTGGCCGACAAGAGCGACCGCCGGCGCCAGAGCCACGCCATAGCGCTGGCCGTGCGCGCGCCGCTCAAGGCGATAGCCGACAAGTACGGCGCGCGCATACAGGTCGCCGAAGTCCCCCCCGGCCCGCCGGTGCTCTCGACCATAGTGGCAGAGGTCTTCGACCCCGACCCGAAGAACCAGCTGGCGCTGGCCGGCGACATAATGGAGCTGCTCGAAAAGACCCCGGGCATAGTGGACGTGGGCTCGTATATCCCGGGACCGCAGCCGATAACCCGGCTGGTGGTGGACCGGCAGAAGGCCACGCTCAACGGCGTGGCGGCCGCCGACATAGCCCAGACCGCCGCGCTGTCGCTCTACGGCGCCGACATAGACTCGGCGCACGTCGAGGACGAGAGCGAGGTGGTGGACATACGCCTGCGCCTGCCCCCGGCCAAACGCCGCGAGCTGGCCACCCTCAAAGAGATCAAGTTCTTCTCGCCCAACGGCACGGCCATACCCATGGCCAGCTTCGTGCGCGCCGAGACGGGGCTGGAGAACAAGCCGATATACCACAAGAACCTGCAGCGCGTGGCCTATGTGACCGCCGAGATAGCCGGCGGCACCGAGAGCCCCGTCTACGCCGTGCTGGACCTGCGCAAGGAGATAGACGCGCTGGCCAAGGCGCGCGGCGGGGAGATAAAGCAGTACTTCACCCGCCAGCCGGTCTCGTCGGCGGAGACCGCCGTCAAGTGGGACGGCGAGTGGCATATCACCTACGAAGTGTTCCGCGACCTGGGCCTGGCCTTCGCGCTGGTGCTGATACTCATCTACATACTGGTCGTGGCCTGGTTCGAGGACTTCCTCACGCCGCTCATCATCATGGCCGCCATACCGATGGCGCTCATCGGCATCATCCCCGCGCACTGGGGCATGGGCGCCTTCTTCACCGCCACCTCGGCCATCGGCTTCATCGCCTCGGCGGGCATAGTGGTGCGCAACTCCATCATACTGGTGGACTTCATCAAGCTCAAGATAAAGGAAGGCGCGCCGCTGGAGAAAGCCGTCATAGACGCCGGCGTGGTCCGGTTCCGCCCGATGCTGCTGACCGCCCTGGCCGTCATAGTCGGCGCGGGAGTCATACTCTTCGACCCGATCTTCCAGGGCCTGGCCATCTCGCTGATAGCCGGCCAGATCGCCGCCACGCTGCTCAGCCGCGTGGCCGTGCCGGTGCTCTACCACATGGCGTTCAAAGGCAAAGAAAAGGAATTGCGCGAGCCCGCCTAACCTGAAAGTTGCAGTTGCAACTTTCCGCCCGCATAGCGGGCGCCCTTCGGGAGGTATACACCTCGTCGGGCCGGGCGCGCATAGCGCTGGGCCCTC
>WOVA01000080.1 GCA_009773155.1 Elusimicrobiota bacterium | reverse complement strand
GACGTTCTTATCGGCGCGCTTGCCGGCGCGACGTAAAAGGGGGCGGAACTAATGCTAAAATAGTTGAGGATTGTCAATTACAAAGTGCGAAAGTCCACAACTACTAAACCTTAAAAAGCGGGTATAAAAAAGCGGGCCCCCGTCAGGACGACGGGGGCTCGCTACTCGGAACACACCGCACAGGCGGACCGGCGACCGCAACCGCTACCGAGGACCGCGACCGCGGGAACAACCGCACCGCAGCCGGACCGCAGACCCGGGAGCCGCGCCCGCGGGAGCGGGACGGGGACCGGGGGAACCTCGCCGGGGCCGGGGCCATCCCCGGGCGACCGCAACCGAGACCGCGACCGCAACCACCGAACCGGCGCTACCGAAACCGTCTCAAAGATCAACACTGCACTACGAGTATAACAGGCCCCCGTTGACTTGTCAAGGCCCAGGCTGAAATTATTTTTTGGCGTTTTTTTCAGCTCAGGCCGGTGATCTTCAGGAACTTCTGGTAGAAGTCCTTGTGCACGAAGAACATCAGCTTGAACATGGCGCGCGAGGCGCCGAGGTAAAGCAGCACGCGCGGGTCGGGGCGCAGCGGCGTGCCCTCGTGCAGGTCGGTGATGAGCACCACCTTGGCTTCCATGCCTTTGACGGCGTGTATCGAGTTGAAGGCGATGTCCTCGCGCAGCGAGGCGCCCAGCGCCGACTCGGAGGCGCGGTGCGCCGAGAGCACGGCTATGTCGGAGGGCTGGTAGCAGTAGCCCTCGCCCATCAGGTCGGAGACGGAATTATTGACCAGGTCGGCCTGCTCGTCGTCGTCGGCGTAGGCGACCACCTCTATCGGCAGGTCGCAGAGGTTGACGGCGCGGTCGTAGAGCACGCGCTTGTTGCTGGAGCCCGCGATGTACTCCACCACGGCGGCTATCTCCGTGGCGTTGCGGTAATTGACGCGCAGGTTGACCAGCCCGTCCTTGAAGCCGTACTTCTTGAGGAAGTCGCCGGGGTGGACGTCGCTCTCGGCCATCGAGGCCACGGAGAAATCGGCGAAGAGCCAGGCCTTCCCCCCCGCCAGCCCGCCCTTCACGGAGGCGTCGAGCACGTCCAGCCAGCCCTGGCGCATGAAGTCCTGGAACTCGTCGACCAGGAGCACGTCGTAGGCCGGCTTTTTCTTTTTGAGCTTTTCCAGCGCGGCGGCGGGCAGCTTGTCGCGCAGCAGCGGGCCGATGTCCTCGTCGGCGTTCCACGGCGCGCCGCAGACCTCGCGCAGGTGATCCTCCAGGCACCACACGTCGGTGCGGCCGCATTTGGCCAGCTCGGACTTCAGCGTGCCGGCCAGCAGCTTGTTGTAGCAGAGGACCAGCGTGTCGTTGTTGCGGTCGAGCTCGCGGGCCCGCCGCAGCAGCAGGCCGGTCTTGCCGGTGCCGGCGGGGCCGCGCAGCAGCAGGCGCGGCATCGTCGAGATCATGTTGTAGGTGATACCCAGCGCCGAAGCGTTGGACTTCCAGTTGTTCTCCTGGTAATTGCGGCAGATATTGCCCTCTTCCTCGATGAACTCGCCCTTGAGGTAGCGGGCGAAGGCGGAGATGTCGCCCTCCTTCCATTTCACGAAGCTCATGCGGTGGGCCTGCGTGACGGCGGCTTTCTGCTCCAGGGCCTTGGCGGCGATGAGCGCGGGGATGTCCTGGTACCTGCAGTCGGAGGCGATGTAGAGCGAGGGCGAGTCGGGCAGGTGGCGCAGGTCGGCCTGGCGGACGTTGAGGAAGACGCTGATCTCGCCCGAGAAGACGTTGCCGCAGCGCTTGAGCAGCAGCTCGCGCAGGTGGCGCTCCTTCTTCTTGGCGGCCACCAGCACGTCGCGCAGCGAGATGAAGCCGCCCCTGGCGTACTTGAAGCCCGCCATGCGGGAGTTGTAGGAGAGCTCGGCGGCCTTGAGCTCTATGGCGACCAGGCCGAGCTCGGGTATCATGGCGACGAAGTCGGTCTCGCGCTCGCCGCCGGTGACCGTCTTATGCGAGTAGATGACGGTCCAGGCGGCGGTGGCGGGGCTGTGCCGGAGCAGCTCGAAGAAGCGCTTCTCGCTCTGGTTGTTGAAGTCCAGCGCGTTGCCGTGTATCATCTTCGCCATAGCGTGATATTGTAGGAAATAAAGGGGGACACAATACCTATTTCCGGAAATAGGTATTGTGTCCCCAATTAAGACTTACTGCTGCGGGGGGTCCTGCGCGGGGGGCTGGGCCGCCGGGACCGGCTGGGCGGGGCCGGCCGGCGGGACGGGGCCGGGGCGGGTGCCCATGCGGGTGTCCCAGGCGGCGCCCAGGCCTACCACCATGCCGAAGGCCATCATCATGAAGCCGATGAAGGAGAGCACTCCCCCCACCAGCGGGATGATATTGCCGAAGATGAGCAGGCCGGCCATCAGCGCGTAGCCCACTACGACCTGGCCCAGCAGCGAGACGGGGCCCTTGCGCTTTATGCCCTCGAAGAAGCGCTCCTGCAGTACCGCGCTGAAGCCGCTCAGGCCCAGCGCCGCGGCGCAGACCAGCAGCAGCAGGGCCAGCGGTATCAGCGGTATGCCGAGTATGGAGACCAGCAGCAGCAGCAGGGCAGGGCCGAAGGCCACGGTTATCAGCGCGCCTATGCCGGTGGGGCGCCAGAAGTCGGCGCGGATGGCGGCGGCGGCGCGGCCGGTGTGGGCCGGGAAGAAGACGGCGGGCAACAGCAGCAGTATCACGCCGGTGAAGAGCAGCGAGACCATGAAGATCAGGCCGGCCGTGGCCAGGCCGCCGGCCAGCAGCGGGCCGATGCGCTTTTCGCCCTGGTGCGCGACGCGGCCGAAGCTCATTATCGCGCGGCGGATATCACGGATGTCGAACGAGGTGACGGACCCGCGGTGCACCGCGCCGTCCTCCTTGTGTACCGTGCCGCCGAGCGTGGAAATATCGCCGCCGACCACCGCGCCGGAGCGCAGCGAAACATTGCCGCCCATCGAAGAGATGTCGCCGGCCACATGACCGGTGACCTCGACCAGGCCGCCCATCGACGAGATATCGCCCGCCACCTCGCCGGCCACCGTCACGGGGCCGCCGAAGGAAGAGACGTCGTCCCCGACGCGGCCGTTTATGGTGACCGGGCCGCCCATAGACGAAACGTCGCCGGTCACCAGGCCGTTGACGACCACAGGGCCGCCCAGCGAGACGGCATCGGCGGCCAGCGTGCCGTCCACGGTCAGCGAGCCGTCGGTGAGGATGTCCTTGTCGCGGCGGGCGTCCTTCTCTATGATCATATCGCCGTGCAGTATGACCTTGTCGCGGCGGGCGTGGGCGTCGGCGGGGACATAGGCCGCCAGCGTAAGGGCGGCGAGCGCTGAGAATAATATCCTTTTCATTTCTTTCTCCTTTAGTTCGACGCTGCGGCGCGGGCGGGCAGCCTGGCGAGCCAGGTACCGGTCAGCGCGGCGGCGGCGGTCAGTTCGGCTAAAAGCGTCAGCGGGGGCGGGTTATCCGCGGCAAGGCGCAGCGCCCAGGCGGCCAGGTCCCAGGCCCGGGGCAGCAGGGTGAGCGCGCTCAGCGCCCAGGCCTTGGCGGCCATCGCCAGCGCGGCGGGGTCGGCGGCCAGTTCGCCGGCGTTGGTCATCGCCCAGAAGGCGCCCGAGGCCAGCACGGCGGCGCCCCAGGCCGCCAGCAGGACGGCGGCGGCGCGCAGGGCCGGCAGATACCAGGGGGCGGTCTCCCGGCGCAGGGCGGCCAGCACGGCAAGCCGCAGCCCGGCGGGGGCTTTTATCCCCGGCAGGGCGGCTATGGCCCTGGCGATATGGTCTTCACGGCTGTTCATAATAGGCTCCGTTGGTAATACGCGGCAGGCCCGCCAAAGGTTGCAGGCCCGGCCGGGCCGGATGGTTGCATCAGTTTTTCCCTCATCATGGCCCGGGCGCGGGAGAGCCGGGCCTTTACCGTGCCTTCCGGTACGCCCAGCACGGCCGCCAGTTCCGGGCCGTCCAGGCCTTCCTTATATTGGAGCAGCAGTATCTCGGCGTATATGGGCGGCAGGGTGGACAGGGCCTTCTCCACCAGCGCGGTCTCAAGGGCCAGGGCGGCGTGGTCCGGCTCGGCGCCGGCGGCGTCGGCCGCGGCCGCCCCTGCCTCTTCGTCGATAGATATGTCGGGGCGCCTGGCGCGCAGCAGGTCCATGCAGCGGTTATGCATTATTGTGAAAAGCCAGGTCTTGAACGGGCGGGCCTTGTCATAGGAGGCCAGGCCGCGGAAGGCGCGGATGAAGGCGTCCTGCGCGGCGTCCTCTGCGTCCTGCTGATTGCCCATCAGCCGCAACCCGAAGCCGTAAAGCCGGTCCTGGTAAAGGGCAATGACCTCAGCGAGGGACCCTTCATCCCCCTCCAGACATCTGTCTATCAGTTCGGCTTCTTCCATCTTTGGGGACACAATACCTATTTCCCTTTAGGGGAAATAGGTATTATGTCCCCCTATTAATCCAAAGTTCCAGACCGATCCGTACTCGTTTCCCGTCGGCAACGTGAGAATTTTTAATGCCGCCGTTCTGGCTACACCGACAACTTCACGCCAAGC
>WOVA01000022.1 GCA_009773155.1 Elusimicrobiota bacterium | reverse complement strand
CAGGCCGCGGGTGTACTGGGATTTGGAGATCTTTTTCCTGGCTTTGACGGCTTCGGGCATATCGTCCCCCTTTGAGATTATAGCAATGGCGCTGGCGGCTGAAGATATTGTAGCGGGGGGGTGCGACAGCGTGGTGTCGGGAGGTTTTGGAGGGGGGCCGACACCACGCTGTCGGCCAACATTGGTATGATATTTGCGTATCATGACATTGATAAATCTCCATAACCATTCTTCCTATTCGGACGGCACGCTGAAGCCGGCGGAGCTGGCGGCGGAGGCGGCTCGGGCGGGGATTTCTTATTTCTCGCTGACCGATCATGACGCCGTAGGCGGCTGGCCGGAGATGGAGCCGGCCCTGAAAGAGCGCGGCATAAAGTACTGCTACGGGGTGGAGATAGGCGCGGCCGAGCATGAATACATGCACATCCTGGGCTACGGCATAGCCCCGGCCGATCCGGGGCTCAATAAAATGCTGGCCGATATCCGCCAGGCCAAGGTGGACAGGGTAAAGAAGGCGGTTGGTTTTTTGTCGCGGATGGGGGTGGACGTCACTTTTGAGGAATTGCCCTGGCGCGGTGGCTGCCCGCCGTCGTTTTATCAGTTGGGCGCCGTCATGCGGGATAAAGGCTTCGCCTCCAGCCGCGGCCAGGCGGATAAGCTTTACCTGGCGCCTGGGCGCCCGGCTTATGCTGAACGGCCGGACCTTCCCGCGGCTGCGGTTATAAAGGCGATACGGGCGGCAGGCGGCAAGGCAGTGTTGGCGCATCCTTACAGCGTAGGCGGTCGGCTGGATTTGGAATCCTTGAAGGACGCCGGCCTTGAAGGGCTTGAGGTCTACTACCCTGCCCATGACGAGGCGGCTGTCAGGAAATACCTGGAAATGGCTGCCCACTACGGCCTTTTCATCACCGCAGGTTTTGATTTCCATGGCCCCGGCACCGAGCGGGATAAGATGTCCGGCTACGATTACTCCCCCGACACTTTCAAGACGATCAGCGAACTTTTCGTTTGACCCTCCCCTATGAAGGCCGCCCCGTCCGACACCACGGTGTCGGGGGCGCCTTTTACACTATGGGTACGGAGGCGTCTATGGATAATTTGCCTGAAGGGAAACTCGGGTTCCTGATGGGGGTGGTGGGGAGTTTGATGCACAGCATCCGCAGTAAGGATGAAGTCCCTCCGCCGGTCGAACCCTTTCTGGTCCATCCGCAATCCAAGGAAGTGGACGCGGAAAGGAGCAACCGCGAGAGGCCTTTCCCTAAATTCTGGGAAAATTTCATCGATGCCCTGCACAAGGAGGAGCAACTTGAAATAATCTGGTACTGGGACCGGCCGATCTTGCGGCACCGCAAAGGGCGGAAGTTTTTTTACAAGAGCTACCAGGGGGAACTGATCGAGTGGCTCATAACGGACATGAGCGGCTGTGGCCAGATTCTCTTTCTCGGGTCGATAAAAAAGACGAAGCCGGAAAACTGGTTTAAGACCATGTCGACAGAGGGAATCTGGCGATTTCTTCGGGCGTGCAACTCGTAAGGCCCGACACAACGCTGTCGGGCGGACCTTCTACTCTATCGGCATGGAAGACAAGGGGGAATATATGACATATTCGACTGCTATCGCTGGCAAATACAAAATAATGGATAAGGGCGAATTAAACGCAAAAGGGCCGGACGAAAAAATAGTGATTAAATTTATAGATGACAGGTGGTTCTCTATTGCTTCTTATGCCGGGCCTACAAAAAAATGGACTGGCGCTTTTAAAGTACAAAAAGACTTTTCCGATTTTGGTTTTGCTGAAGGGATTTACAATTATGAACATGATCATGGGGTACATAAATATATTATTGACTTCCGAAATTCTGGACTTCTTGGCCCCGGATACTCCAGGATTTTAGTTTACGGCAGATGTCTCAGCAAGGAAGTTCCTAGCTTCTGGTATGTTCTGGAACGGGAGATTGTCTAAAGGCATCGCGTCTTCCCCCTATCCCGCAAGGTCGCGGTTGTTGGCGGAGGACAAGGACTGGGCCTGAGGGCGGTTTTGAGGGGCCGACACCACGTTGTCGTACGGACCTTCTACACTTTCTGAGTGGGGGATCTTGTGCGGGGCAGGGCAAAAGGATATGGGCGTTCAGGGGATTTGATATGAAGATAACTGTACATCGCGGGGCGGGGGAGATTGGCGGCAACTGCATAGAACTGCAGTCCGGGGAGTCGCGCATTTTGCTGGACTACGGCGCCCCGCTGCCTAAAATAGATTCGGCGACGCGCAAAAGCGTGCAGGCCACGCCGGAGGAAACCATCCTGGACATCCCCGGGCTTTACGAACCCGCCCCCGCGCCGCTGGACGGGATCATTATCTCGCACACGCACCAGGACCATTACGGCGGGCTATTCGCCAAAAAGATCAGCCCCGCCGTCCCGGTCTATATGACCGCCGCCATGGAAGAGCTCATCCGGCTGACGGCGCAGATCCCCCGCGGCGGGAAGGACCTGGACGCGACGATCAGGCATTACCGCAAGGGCGAGCCTTTCATGGCCGGCGCTTTTAAGCTGACGCCTTACCTGATGGACCATTCCGCTTCCGAGTCGTTCGGCTTTCTGATAGAGGCGGACGGCCGGCGGGTCGTTTATACGGGCGACTTCCGCGAGCACGGCAATAAAAAGCGGGCTTTTGAAGAGTTCCTGTCCGCCGATATGGGCAAGGTCGATCTCCTGATAACCGAGGGGACGCAGGCGGCCATTCCCAGCGGCCCCAGCGAGCCCGACGTCATGCGCGATATCGAGTCGCTCGTCGCCGGCCGGGACGGGGCCCTTTATGTCATGTGCTCGGGCCAGAACGTGGACCTGCTGAGCAGCCTGGGCGGCATCGCCGAGAAGCAGGGCCGGTTCCTGGTGCTCGACGGCTACATCGTGCTGGTGCTGGAACTGCTGCAGCGCCTGGTGCCGCGCAAGAGCGGGCGGCCGCTGCAAATCCCCGGGATCGGCAAGAAATACCTGAAGATCATAAATACCAGCGCGACCGGCAAGATAGCGGGCATGCCCAGGTACCGGGAGATCTGCGAGGCGATGAAGCCGCACCTGGTAAGCTGGGAAGCGCTCAACGCCAACATAGGGCGGGCGATAATCCCCGTGCGGACTTCGTCGACGGGCTGGATCAACAAGCACATCCGTGATTTCAGCGGGGCGATGTTCGTCTATTCGATGTGGAACGGCTACCGGGTGGAGGCCGCCTTCGAGGAAGCTTTGCGGTTCTTTAAAGCGAAGGGCCTGCCGGAGTTCCTCATCCACGCCTCGGGCCACGCGTATTTTTCGGCTATCCGCAAGGTGGTCGAGGCCAGGAAGCCGCGGCGCGTCCTGCCGGTGCATACCGAGCACCCCGGGAACTTCGCCTGGGCCTTCGGCGACCGGGTCACGGTCCTCAAAAACGGCGGCTCGCTGGAGATCTAGCCGCCGGCCGCCCCGGGCTCCAAACATCTCCCGCCGCGTACGGCCTTCTAACGCAGGGCAGTTCGTCTTTGGGTTCGTACCGCCAGCCGGCGCGCCTCATAAGAAAGGCGTCGCGGCAGCAGAAAGTGTAGCTCAGGTACTCCACTATATCCCTGGCGCAGAAGTCGTCCCGCCATTTACGCGGCGGCATGGTCCATACGCCTACGCTGCCGTCGTCGTTCAGGCAGAGGATGCGCCGCATATCCCGGCTGAATACGGCCTTGCGTATCCAGGCGGCGTAATTATCGTAGAGCCATAGCACGCTGTCCCCTGTTTCTACCTCCACCACCTGCACCACGCAGCCGCTGCCATAGATAAGGCTGTATTTCCCATCGCGCGAGACCGCCCTGTTTGTGATAGTCATACGATATATACGAGGCCCCTACCCCAGCAGCCGGTCGATCCTGTCCGGGCCGAAGAACTCGGCGATGTTCACACGGGCGGAGCCTACGGAGCCGCCGCCGGCCACGGTCCCGGCCCCGCCGCCCGCCATCAGCCGCCCCTGCTCAAAGATCAGCTCGCTGAAGCAGGCCTCGATGAAGGCGTTAAGGCCCCGCGCGCCCAGGCCGCGCTCCTTGGCCCGCTCCGCCACGTCCAGGATGAAGGACTCGGGGATGTCCACCTCCATGCCGCGCTCGCGGAAGAACTCGCGGTAATGGGCCAGCAGGCTGATCTCGTCGTTGCGCAGTATCCCGGCCAGCTCCGGCACCTCCAGCTCGTCGAGCGCCACCAGGTTGGGTATGCGGCCCATCAGCTCCGGCGTCATGCCGTAAGCCACCATGTCCTGCACGCAGACCTTGGAGAGCAGCCGCTTCCTGCCGGGTCCGTCCTCCTCCGCGCCGTTGAACCCTATCGTCCGCCTGCGCTTCAGCCGTTCCTTGACCACTTTCTCAAGCCCGACGAAGGCCCCGGCCAGGATGAACAGCACGCCGCGCACCGGGAAGTGGAAGGTTTCGCTGCCGAAGCCCATCCTTTTTTCGTACACGACCGTCTCGCCCTCCAGCAGCTTGAGCAGCTCCTGCTGCACCGACAGCCCGCTGACGTCGCGCTGGCTGTTGTGCTGCCCGCCCACGTCGCGCGCGGCCAGCTTGTCGAATTCGTCGATAAAGACGATGCCGCGGCGCATCCGGTCGTAATCCCTGCCGGCCTTGACGTAGAGCTGCCAGAGCATGTCCTCCACGCAGGCGCCGACATAGCCGGTCTCGGTGTACTGTGTGGCGTCGCAGAAGACCACCGGCGCGCTCAGCGCCTCCGCCAGCGTGCGCACCAGGTGCGTCTTGCCGCAGCCGGTCGGCCCGATGAGCAGCGTATTGAGCCGCGGCGCTATCCCCTTGCGCGGCTTGCCGATGGGCCGCAGCTGATGCTGGTAAGAGACCGAGGCTAGCTTGCGCTTGGCCTCCTCCTGCGAGACCACCACCTTGTCGAGCCTCTTGTAGACTTCCGACGGCAGCAGCACGGCGCCGCGTTTAAGCCTGGCCTTGGCCGCCGGCTTCCTGCCGGTCAGCACCAGCGTCATATAGTGCTGCTGCAGGTTGAAATCATGGCGGATGGCGGTCTCGCGGTAGCCGCGCTCGATGGTGAAAACTCCGGACTTGAAGATGACGCCTTCCTCTATGAAAAGACCGGCCAGTTCCAGCCTCTCCAGGCCGTAAAGGCGGCAGAGGAAGTTGAGCGGTGTGCAAATGCTCCGGCTGCCGCGCTCGAGCTCCTTGTAGAGCAGGTAGCAGACCAGCAGCTTTTCGCGCTCGTCCAGCTTGTGCTCGCGGGCCAGCAGCTCCAGGCCGATGGGCGCGCCCGCCTCCATGGACGAGGCCCCGTCGTTAAAGATCCGGCGCAGCGCGTCCAGCGCCGGCGAGGCCGGGTAGCGGGGGGGCGGCGGCGCCGCGGCGGGCTTGTCGGCCGCCGCTGCGGCCGGCGGCAGCTTCCTGGGCGCGGGCCGCTTTAGCAGCGGCATGACCTGCTGCTCTTCTTCGCTGCCGAAGAGGACCTTCTTGTAGCTTTTCAGCACCTTGATGATGTCCGCCAGGTACTCGCGGTTGGTCTTATAGGTCATAGTTCCTCCCTCATCCCTTCGCTCCCCCGTCCCCGCCCCGTGCGGATAGTATAAACCCCCGTCCCGACACCGTTGTGTCGGGATAAAAAAAAGCGCCGGGGGGAGTCCCCGGCGCCCAGGAGCGGAAACGGGCCGCGCTCAGTCAGTCAGCCACTGCTTTACCCTGTCGCGCACCTCGCCGCGCAGCGAAGACGGGCCGATCACCCTTATATAAGGGATGAACCGCATGATGTTGGGGACCACTTCCAGCGGGTGGCAGATGGTCAATTCTATGCGGAAGCTCTTGGGCCCCTCGGAGACGATCTTCTGCAGCGGGAAATACTCGCTCAGCTTGAAGTAGTCCTTTATGCAGTTATCCGCCTCCAGCACCACCTTCTGGCAGCGGTTGCCGTTGAACCAGATATTGCGCGCCTCTTTAAGCGCCGGCTTGACCCAGTCGGGCTTTACAAAAGTCTCGTCAGGCAGGGCCTTCACGGCCTTGATGTGGCCGTAGCGGATGGTGCGTATCTCCTGCTTCTTGGAGCCCTCCGGCTCCAGCAGGTAGCACAGGTACCACATGCCGTCGCTCATTAGGAAGGCTATCGGCCAGGCCTTGACCGTCTTTTCGGCGCCGGCCGAGTCATAGGTCAGCATTATCTTGTTCTTCTGCTGTATGGAGGCGTAGAGGTCGCTGTAAAAGGGCATCTGCGTATTAGGCTGGTTCACGCGCGAGGTTATCACGAAATACGGGTATTCCTCGCCCTCCACCACGAAGAACTTGTCTATCGATTTAAGCACCGACTCGCTTATCTGCCCGCCGAACACTTTTGAGAACTTGTAGAGGAAGGCCAGCGTGCTGGCGTCCTGGTCGCTGACATGCGTCTTGGCGAAGCTGTAATGGTCGCGGTTGAAGTTCAGCCGGCCGCGGTCGGTCTCGTCCTCTACCAGCATGCCCTGCACCTTAAGCGGCCGCACCAGCCGCTGCGCGCTGCGCTCGCCTATCTCCAGCTCCCGCTCCAGGTCCTTCACGCGCACATAGCCGCGCTGCGAAAGAATGATGAAAAGCTTTACGATCTGCGACTTGTGCGACTCATAGCGCCGCTCGCGGGTCTTGTTGCCCTTGGATTTCTTGCCGAAAATAGCCTTTTTTTTCGCCATGCCGCCCCCTTGCCGCCGCCTGAAGTGAAATCAATGGAAGAACTACATTATATAGGATTTTATCCGCCGGCGCCAAAGGCTTTTTCCCGTGGCCAAAACCGCCCGACACAACGCTGTCGGCGCCCTGTTCTATCCTATAATCACCCTATGACGGCCGCGATCAAACAAATCCCGCTGTTCTTTTTTCTTCTGCTGTGGTCTCCGGCCGCCGCGACGGAGGAAAAAGACGGTTTCGACCGCACCTTCAAGGTCTATTTCGAGACCGGCTCATCCGACCCGGAGGCCTTCAAGGAAATGCAGCGCCTGGCCTCTACCGGCGACCCCTTCGCCCAGTTCTGGTACGGCCATCTCCTGGTCCGCGCCTCCGAATATCCTGACGAGCAAGAGACCGCGCACAGGCTTTTCGCCGCATCTTATCCAAAACTCGCCAAGCTGGCACGGCAGGGCGACCTCAAGGCCGCCTACCTGATCTCCTACAGCTACAAATACGGCTACGGCGGCAGGACTATCGACAAAAAACGATCCTTCGCCATGCGCCTCAGCCTGGCCGAGCGCAATTACGGCCCCGCCATGTACGCCGTCGGGGTGGATTATTACAACGGCGAGGGGGTAAAGAGCGACCGCGACAAGGCCGAGTACTGGCTGGCAAAGGCGGTGCAGCAGGGTGTGGGCGCGGCCGCGGAAGCCCTGGGCGACATCTACCTGGCCGGCCAATACGGCTATCACATGGCTTATTACTGGTACACGGTCTCGGCCGTGCGGGGCAGCGCCTACGCCGCGCGAATGCGCGAGGAGGTCAAGCCGCGTCTTTCGCGCCGCGACCTGATGGACGCCTGGCGCCAGCTCAAGGGCGACGGCAGTTACCCCATGCTGCCCCAAAAGCCCGGCCCGGCCATGCGCGCCATGTTCGCCCTGGGCGTCATCTTCCCCTGGGTCAAATTCATACTGCTGGACCAGTATATCGCCGTCGACGCGGCCGCCTTCGGTCTGGCGGCCCTGCTGCTCTCCGGCGCGATGTTCTCCTGGCGCCGCCGCCGCTTTATAACCGACGTGCCGAAAGTGCCGATAGGCGACATCTTTATAGGATGGGTGCATGTCCGCGGGGCCATAGGCGCCCTGCGCCCGCTTACCAGCCCTCTGGGCCGCGAGCGCTGCGTCCTCTACAGTTGGTCAGTCCGCGAGGACTGGGAGCGCACGATAATCGAAGAATTTATCGACACCGACGGCAAGAAGAAGACCCGCGAGAAAAAGGAAAGCGGCAGCACGGTGATAGCTTCCGGCGGCGACCGGGTGCCGTTCTGGCTGGAGGATGATACCGGCCGGGTGAATATGGAGATAGACGGCGCCGAATACGACACCGCCTCTTCTTTCCATCACAGTTGCGGCCCCGACGATCCGCTCTACTCCGGTTTCACCGACGCCCCAGAGGTGTCCAACACCCTCCACCGCCGCACCTTCAGCGAAAGCGTCATACCGCTGAACGCCCCCGCCACGGTATTCGGCCAGGCCTACCCGGAGCAGGATGATTTCCTGCTGGTATTGGGCCGCCGCCTGCGCGGCCTTGGCGAAAGCGCCGCCGCCCTTTTTAAGATAGCCAGCCATCCGGATGTGCCCTTCTACATGCTTTCATTGAGCGACGCCGAGGCGCAGAAGGCTTCGCACTCCTCGTCCATCAAGTGGCTATCTGCCATAAGCCTGCTGGCCGTGCTGGCGGCCCCCGTGGCCCGCCTCTTCTTTCTGGAGGAGCTGCCCGGCCTGGCCGGCTTCACGCTGGTCTGCGCCCTGGCCTACGCCCTGCTCTTCTTCCTGTTCTGGTTCTGGATGGCCTTCAACGGCCTCATCTACCTGCGCAATCGCGTCCGGCAGGTCTGGAAGCTCATCGACATGCAGCTCAAGCGCCGCCACGACCTGGTGGACGCCCTGGCCGACGCCGCCCGCGGCGCGCTGGCCTATGAAAAGCAGGTGCAGGAGCTGGTGGGCAGCCTGCGTGGCTATAAGGCCCTGGGCGCGACCGGGGGGAAGACGGCCGCAGTCCTGCGCGAGAATTACCCGGACCTGGGAGGCCAGGCCGTGGTCGCCGACCTGATGGACAAGATAACCGAGACCGAGGACCGCGTCGCAGGCGCCCGCAAGATCTGGCTCGACGCCGCCACCGCCTACAACACCCGCCTCGAGCGCCTCCCCGACCGGCTCCTGATGCGCCTGGGGTTGTTTAAAGTTGAAAATATAGCCGACGCAACGCTGTCGGGAGGGCGTTCTACAATTTAAACATGAAACTTTACCCTACATCCTTCCATCCCGACGGTCTGCGCAACACTCCCTGGTTCGAAGTCCGCGGCGGCGAAGTATACACCACCGCCTTCAACCCGGCCGGCCTCCAGCCCATGCCCTGGTTCACCATCCGCGGCGACGAGTTCTACCCCACGCCCTATCACCCGGACGGCCTCAAACCGACCTCGTATTTCAGAATGCGCGGCGGCCAGGTCTACACCACGCAGTTCCACCCCGCAGGCCTCCAGGCCATGCCCTGGTTTGAAGTGCGGTAATTTTCTGGTACGATTAACTACAGTGGGAATAAATTAGCTAAGACATGAATGGATTCTCCCGTTTACAACGAAACCCTTTTGAGGACCTCTGTGTTCTCGCTGCTCGCGAGCGATGGTGCTGGAATTTAACCTGCACAACCTGCGGTCAGCTGCACTTTCGTCATGCTTTAAAAGACTTGGCCAGAGGCCTGACTCCCGCGGATACTAACTGGCTCATAAACAAGTCGCAAACGAACTATGGCCCGATTCCGAAAGAATACTCCAAGGCAGAGGTTAAGCGGTTGGCAAAGATTTGCGCAGAGGCGGATTTAAAGTGCATAGCGAAAAACTGCCGTTTCCCGGACTGGCTCGGTTACATTGGCCTTGTCATAACGTGTCTGTATACACCCCCGATGCTTGAGGGCGAAGAATTTAAGAGGCTTTCCGACGAATGGCTGCGCCAATTATCCAGGATGGTTAAGCCGGATTCCAATGCTTACAAGACCATGAGCGAACTCCTCAGTAGCGGTCAGGCTACAATACCGTTGTTTTTTCGGTTGCCAATTGACTACCTGGAGAAGGCTGAGCGCGATATGTTGCCCGAGTGGACGCAGGGGAAGTCCGGCCGGGTCTGACAGAACAGAGAGATATCTATGCCGATGCCGCACTCTTCCTGGGCAGAAGTGTATGACCGGGCATACAATCAGGTCTATGGCAATGTTTATACGCGGTTGACATCGCTAACCGTAGGGCAAGTAAAGACGGAACTTCCGCCGCCTGCATCCATTGTGGACTTCGGCGCCGGTACCGGTCGGTTGTCTATTCCGCTGACTGAACTCGGATATAGCGTGACAGCGGTTGAACCCTGCCCCGAGATGCTCGTCCAGCTTAAAGGCAAGCCTGGGGGCACCAAAATAACCACTGTGACCTGTTCCATGCAGGATTTTGTAACCGTGGCGAAGTTCGACATAGCTCTCTGCGTCTTTACTGTTATCCTTTACCTGCGCGATGAGGCCACTTTAGACGCTTCAATCGCTGCGGCAGCCGCGGCTTTGTGTCCCGGCGGACTGCTGTTTTTGGACATACCTTCCCGGGCAGTATTTCAGGGGCATAGTATAAGTGTCGGTGACTTAAGGCGCGAGATTAGTGTTGTCCCGAAAAATGAAAACTTATATTCCTATAAAGAACGTATCACGATCATTGAATCGGGCAAGACTATAACGCGTACAGACGAGTTTGAGATTAAGTACTGGGATGAAAGATTGGTCTTTATGGCGTTGGAAAAGAATGGCTTTAGGCTTAAAAAAGACTTGTCGGAAGTTTTTTTGGGGACCGGGTCAAAATATCTCCTATTGGAAAAGGCCCGTTAGTGTGTTGCATTCGGCAGTGGTTGACCCTTTGATAAATGCCTGCGAACAGGAGCATTTTTATGTGCCAAAACGAAAAAGGCTGGGAATGTCCGTTCTGCGAAACTGTTGTGGCTAGCAGGGCCTATAACCTTTGTGTCCATATACGCGGCGCACATCAGGATCGAATAGCCGAGTGGGATACAATCGCACACCCAGAAGGTCAATAAACGCCCTTTTGGAAGTAAGCGAAAAGGATACGGAAAAACTAAAAGGCTATTTCCGGGCCATAAAAGCTTTTTCAGTGCCGATATCGGAAAAAGAGGAGGAGTCGGGTATGGACGCTGATGAGATAAGAAAAAATCTGTTCGAACGGTTTGAGGAGCACTTCGGCGATTGCTCACAGGCGGAAATCAGGGAGTGGGACGCCGAAATAATGGATATGCAGAAATCGCTTAAAAAAGGCTATTCGGACGTTCTTAAAGGGCTCCGCGACGCCTCTTATTTCCGGGACCGGTATCTGCTAAAGGAGAATTGGGCCATATCCGAGGCTAAGCACACTTCGCTGCCCAGGAAAATAAAAGGAGAAGACCCGGACAAAATTTTCGGGAAGATAAAAGCCATGGTCGAGGCCGCCGAATCAGGTAAGATGGGCCCGGATGAAGTGCTGACCGAAGGCCGGATCCTGGAAAAGCTGGGACCTTCCATACTGACCGAGCTTCTCCATAAATATTTTATTTCCGGATATCCCATAAAAAACAAGCGGAGCTCCTGGGGGCTTATGCTGAGCATGGATATGACCGGGGTTCCTGAGGATGTCCTCAGCCATATGCCATATTCGCAGTTTATCTCTTATTGCGATGAGGTATACGCGCATTTCAAGAAATGGTGCACTGGTAAAAAACTCAAGCTTAACGACAGGTTTAAGTATTACTACCTTGACCGGTATTACCAGTGCGAATATGAAACGCCGCGTTGCCAGGAGCTGCTCAAGTTTTACTACAACGACAGGGAATACTACTACTGATGATCTTATGCTGAAAGAATTGTGTTCCCTTTGCCCTCATATAACCTCTTTCCGCAAGGGGCAGGAGGAGGTCGTGCGTTCGCTGCTGGCGGGAGAAAGCACGCTGTCGATAATGCCTACGGGATACGGCAAGACGCTTTGCTTTCAGCTGCCGGTTCATCTGGGGATGAAGCCCGCCATTGTTATTTCCCCGCTGGTCGCGCTGATGATGGACCAGGTGCGGTCCGCCGACGCGGCAAAGCTTAGGACGGACTGCATAAACAGCGCGCAAAGCGCGGAAAGGCGGCGCCAGGCCCTGCGGAATTATATCGATGGGAAGACTGACATCCTCTATGTGTCTCCGGAAAGGCTCTCCGATGATATGTTCCTTATGGGGGTGCTTGAATTCGCAAAGAAAAAGCCCGCGCTTATAGTTGTGGACGAAGCCCATTGCGTAACCGACTGGGGGCATGACTTCAGGCCGGATTATCTGATGATTAATAGTTTTATAAAGAAACTCCCCGGCGTGGTTGTTCTTGCCCAGACCGCCACTGCTTCCCCAAAAACCCGTGAAGAAATAATGGAGGCTTTCGGAATATCGAAGAAGAACCTTTTTCACGGATTTAAGACCCATCGCGATAATCTGGACATACGGGTTCAGCATTTTGACTCAAAAGACGCTAAAGACGGAGCCCTTCAGCTTTTTATAAAAGAGAACCGGGGGCCGGGCCTGGTTTATACCACCGGCATTGAGACCGCCGAAAAGCTCGCTACTAAATATCAGAGGCTCGGTTACGCCGCCGATTTTTTTCATTCGGCCAGAAAGACAGGCGACAAAAGCCGCATACTTGAACAGTTTAAGCGCGGAGAGATAGAAATCCTGTTCTGCACCAACGCTTTTGGCCTGGGTATTAATATTCCGGGCATACGCTATGTCGTTCATTACCGCATCCCGGCTTCTTTTGACCAGTATGTGCAGGAAATCGGGCGGGCCGGGCGGGACGGGTTGCCAGCCGTCTGCGCGCTCTATATGCTTAAAGCGGATATGGGGATACAGGAGCGGTTCATAAACGAGACCTTCCCGGACGGAGATAAGCTTTCGGAAAAAATCGGGACCATGCTCACGACATTTAATAAGCACGGGATAAAACGGCTGCCGAAATTCGGCGACGACTCCAACCTGAACAGCGTCCTTGAGCGTGAACTCGTGAGTCTGGGCTACCTCGAAATTATCGGCGAAGTCATGACATCCATAGATATAGACGCCCCCGGGAAGCTCCGCGGGAAATATGTGACGGAAGGCAATTCGGTCATGATACAGGACAGCGCCGATGAATCGGGGGAGACGGACCGGGATGTCATACGGAAGATATACCGTATGTCTTTTGAGGGCAAACTGGCGGTCTTAGGCAGAAGCGACCCGGATATGGCTTTTAAAATAATCAAAAGCCCGATTTCAGCCCCGGATATGGAGAAGATTTGGGAACGGCTTGACGGTATAAGGGCTTTCAAGCGTACCCGGCTGCGCGATCTTCAGGATTTTGCGGCTCTTAAAACCGCGAATAGCCGGATATCCGAGATTAACCGCTATTTTTCATGAACGGGGATTTTGGCGCCGTATTTTCTGATAGTAGATCGGTTTTCCTCTTTGGCGATTTTTGACCGACACAACGCTGTCGGCCCGGGTTTTTAAGATATACAGGACGGGTTATAGGGGTTTTCGGGGGGATTGGCGTGACCAGTGACGAACTGATACAGAAAGCTTTCGCCTTCACGGGGAAATACCCCGCGGCGGAGCGCTATGATTTCAGGAAGGACGGGGACTTTGCGGACTTCCTGCACACGCGCTTCCCTTTTGTAGAGGATTTCCTTAAGCTGAGCGGGTTGCAGTATGACGAGAAATGCAACCTGGCGGCCATCGGCCTGCCGGACGGCAGGCCTGTAATATTCATTAACCCCGACCGCCTGACCTCCCTTTACAAGGGCGCCCAAAACGGCGACTGGAGCCCGGCGCTGTTCTACGAAACACTGGGCTGTCTGCTCTGGCACGAGGTGCTGCATGTCGAACTGAGGCATTTCACCCAGCCGCGCGGCGCCGCGGAGAATGCCAGGTGGAATGTGGCGCAGGACATGGTGATAGACAATCTCATCCACTCGCGCTACCCGGGCTGGCGCAACTGGAAGTCGATGACGGAGCGTATCAACGGCCTTATCGACAAGGCGGGAAAGGGCGATTATCTGCAGAAGATAGCCGTGGACGCCCCGGCTGAGGGGGAAGTCCACATAGGCGGGCTCTGGGCGCGCGACCTGGTGGTCTATTTCAACCTGCTGGAGATGGATGTCTCGGCGGAGGACAGCCAGCGGGTGGACGATCACCGCAATGAGCCGGATTTTGACCCCCTGTCCAGGGCCAAGTCCCCGCCTAAAGCGCCCGCGGAGGACCTTTTCGACAAACTGGAGAACCTGGCCCGCAAGCGCAATGAGAAGGCGGAGCAGGCCGGCCCGATGGTGGAGCCCGAACTGGGGGATATCATCGCCCAGAAGACCGGCGAGGCCAGGCGATATAATCTGCTGCAGATACTCAAGCGCTACCTGCGCCGGATAAGCCTGAAGCAGAAAACTCATACCTGGAAGAAGCCCGGCCGCAAGCAGCCCGGCCGCAGGCCCGGGGTTATCTATAAGAAGCAGCCGGGCGAGGTCCTGTTTATCGTGGACACCTCCGGCAGCATGAAGGATTACCTGCAGAAGGAGTTCTCCGGGCTGGTAAAGGAGCTTTATTTCGCCTTCAGCCAGCTTACCAAGATGCAGGGCGCGGCTTTCTCGCGGTTCTTCCAGCTGGAGGCCGATACCGATGTGCGGGGCATAAAGGGCATAGACAGCCCCGCGGCGCTGCGGGAGCTGGCCGAAGGCAGCAAATTAAGCGGCCGCGGCGGCACCGATTATAGGGCCGCTTTCGACTGGACCCTGAAGCGCTGGAAAGAGAACGCCGGTTCCGGCCAGGCGCTGCCCGATCTGGTGCTGTTCCTGACCGACCTGGACGCCCGGCAGGACTTTCTCTCGGCGGCCAAGTACTCGCCTTTCCACAGCCGGCTTATCTGGCTTTATACGGGCCGGGGCGCGCCTTTCGCCCGGCCGCCGCGCGGCGTCATCTGCAATGTTTTCCCTGACGATTACGGAGCCAATTATCCTTATTACACCCAAGGAGACAGCAAATGAGCCCTGACAGGTTTAACGATCATCTTCCCGAGGTTACGCCCGAGGATCTCAAGCGGCTGCTCTGTCTTTTTGAGGCGATGGACAATCCGCCGGCGCTGATGGTCTACGGCCCTCCCGGCGTGGGGAAGACCACCATACTAAAGGAGTTCGCCGAGGACCCGCGGCGCAATTACGAGGTGCGGGTCAAGCATCTCTCGCGCATGGACACCACCGACTGGTCCGGTCTCCCCAAACAGGGGGCCGACCAGAAATACACGGAGTTCCTGCCCATCTCGCTTTTCAAGAAGACGACGCGCTCGCGGCTGGTCATCTTCTTCGACGAGCTCAATACGGCCATGCCGCAGGTTCTAAACGCGGCGCTGGACGTCATCCTGGAGAAAAAGGCCGACAGCGAGACCTTTTCGGACGCGGCCGACCTGGGGTCGCGGACAATTATACTGGCAGCCGGCAACCTGGGTCCTGAAGAGGACGGCACGCAGGTGGAGGAGCTTTCTATGGCGGTTAAGACCCGCATGGTGCAGGTGCGGCTGGTCACCGACCTCAAGCAGTGGCTGGACTGGGCGAGGGGGAAGAAACTGCACCCCAAGGTCATATCTTTTATGGACTCGGAAGAGAAGCTGGTGGATTTTAACGCTTTCCGCAACGGCGAGAAGCAGGCGCCCACGCCGCGCGGCTGGGAGCGCCTTTCCGATATGCTTTATACGCTGGAGAAGCTCGCCGGCGTGGACAAGAAAGAGAAGCGGCGCATGGTGGAGACCCTGGCCAAGGGCACTATCGGGGCCAGGCGCGGCGTGGAATTCTTTCATTACTATACCGGCGATTCACTGACCGCTGAGGACGCTTTCTATCAGGCGCTGAGCGTGATAAAGCGCATAGCGGACGATCCCAGCCCCGCCGACGCGCCGGAGGTGCCCGCCGGCCTGCTGCGGGTGGAGAACGGCCTGCAGAAGGGCTATCAGCTCAATCAGGAGAATCTGGCGGCCATAGTTTCGGCTCTCAGGCTGCCGGCCGCTTATCTGAGCGGACTGCAGGGCAAGCGGCTGGACAGGCTGGCCGCGGCCCTGCTGGCAGCGGGGCAGACAGAGGCGGCGGAAATTATTAAGCAGATAACGGCGGGATGATATGGAATATATAAAACTGTTCGATGACCTGGCTAAAAAAGCTCCCGGCACGCCGGCGAGCCTGCAGAACGATTATTCCGGCGTACTTTACCTGGTGAACAGCCAGGGCAGGCGCGCCCAGGCCGAGCTCTGCCTTGCCAGGGAAACTGCCGCCGCCGCTTCGGGCAAAGAATCCATACTGCCCCCGGATGTGCAGACCTACAAGACCGGCTTCTTCTATCTCGCGGGGGAGCTGCTCTACGGCAACTATCCGCGCGAGAACCTGGCGCTTTATACGGACGAAGGCCTGGACTTTCTGCTCTACGAGATACTCTGGGGCTTGAGCGAGATAGGGGCTTATTCTGATCCCGGGTCTTATCCCGAGGAGAAGCATAAGATTCGCAACCTGGCTTCCGACTTCAAGAAATTCATCGCCCTGGCTACGGAAGAGGAAAAGCTGGCCGCGCTGGACGAGGCGCGCAAGAAAGAAGGGTTCGACGATTTTATTTATAAAAAGATCTTCGCCGCGCTGGACCTCTACAATGAGCGTGTGGCCGCCTTCGCGGCCGAGCGCAAGGAGGCCTGCTTCTTCAGCCCTCTGGAGGCGTATAAGGAGCTCCTGTCGGCCTTGGAGCGGCCCGAGACCCTTAAAGTTTCACCGGATGAGTTCAACGGGACCCGCGTCATAGCCGTAGAGGACGCGGCCGACATGGAGCCGCTGTTCCAGACGCTGGCCGATAAGCTGAAGGCGGCCGGTTATACGGTGGTCTTCACTTCTTCCGCTGACCTCAGGCCGGAGGTCAAAGGCGGGCTGGACCTTAAAGGCTTTATCACCAGTCTGGACGAGGCGGAATATGTCGGCTGGAAGATAAAGAAACTGCTCTCCGAAAAGACGGCGGCCGAGGGGGAGATCTCCGTGGCCTGTTTCTCGCGCGAGACCGCTTCGGTGCTGCCGCTGGTCTTTACCCGCTACGGCCTGCAGGCGGCCGCGCCGGAACCGGCCGGCGGTTCGCGTATCTTCCGGGTTTACGCCTCGGCGGTGCGCATAAGCCTGGGCCTCGAGCCCAGGGCGGAGGATTACCTGGAGCTTTTCAGTTCGCCGGTATCGGCTTTCAGGCTTTCGGCTGGCAGGCTGAACCAGGAAATCATCATCCCCGGCTCCAGGGACCGGCGCACCGTGCGCCAGCTTATACTCGAGGCCGGCTACAAGGCCAGCGTAAACCGTGATAATCCGTCGCCTGTCCATTGGATAGGGAAAGTCCTTGAAAATCCTGAAGTCACGGGAGTTATGACGGAGGAAGAGCGGAAGAAGCTGAAAAATCTGGCCGCGCTGCCCGATTTGGGCGGGGACAGCGGTTTCTCCGACCTTCTGGCAGTCTCACTTGAGATGAAAGAGTGCCGCGAGACCGGACTTGTTAAGACGATGGGGCGGCTGGCGCTGCGGGCCGACAGGGCACTGAAGGCCTGCCGGAAGGAGGACCGGGACCCTGCCCTTATGGCTTCTTCGCTGCTCAGCCTTATGGCCGAGACCGAATATTATCCCCTTGGCGAAGAGAGACGGGAGACCTATAAAGTGCCCGTGCTGGCGCCTGAGCGCATGCTTAACACTTCGGCTGCCCACATAATAGCCTGCGGCCTTACCGGCGAGGCGGACAAACTCAAGAAAATGCCCGTGCCGGAGAAACTGGCCGCGGCCATAGGCCTTACCGCTACGGACGCCGCCGGCAGGCCCGTGACTTATCCCGAGCGCCTGCGCGCGGAGATATACCGCAAGTTCGAGGCGCTGGCTGCCGCCGGCCGAAGCGGCGGCTTGTCCGTCACACTTACCTACGGCTACAACAATATCGGCGGCGATATGGCCGGTATGTCCAACCTGGTGCGCGCCGTCAAGAAATTCTACGGTCTGGACGATAATAAGGGCGGGGCTATGCCTTCGCTTTACGCCGCACATGAGCTGATGTTCGAAGGCGAGGGGGCCAGGACGCCCGACGCGGCCTATTCCGTCTCGGCCGGCCCGGCGGCAGCCGCGCCCGCCTCTGCTGAAAGCGCCCCCGCGGCGCCTCCGCCGGACCTTCAGGCCAAGGCCGGGGAATTGTCGTTGCTGACCCTTCTGCGGCTCAGGGAGAAGAAGTACAGGGATTATGACCCCCCGCCCATGGGAAAAGACGGCCTGCCGCTGGAAATAAAGATAGGAGTACGGGATTTCGCGGGTTTTATAAACTGCCCGAGGAAGTTTATAGTGAATATCTTTATGACGGCGGCCGGTATACGGGAGGAAAAAGACCACGAGTCGCAGATCCCGCTGACCAAGGGCTCCTTCTGGCATTCCGTTTACGAGAAGGCGGGGGCCGATCCGGATTTTTATTCCGGCGACAAAAAGAAGATCTTTGCCGCGGTCTGCAAGGCCTTCGACGGCCTTCTTGCGGCTTCGGGCCGGGACCCGGAAACTTTCCAGGACCTGCCGCTGGAAGAGTTCAAGGCCGAGAGCCGGCGGGTATTCCAGGTTTTCGCCGAGAACGAGGCAGCGAGGCAGGCGAAGCTTCCCGGGCTGAAAAGCGTTAAAAACGAGCTTAAATGCGAGATGGATCTGGGCTCCATACCGCTGGGCCCGGGCGACGGAGCTGAAAGCGTGAAGATCATATTGAGCGGCAGGCTGGACCGGCTGGATATCAGCGGCAAGGCCGGCTCAATGCTCCATGTCTGGGATTATAAGACGGGTAAAAAAATCCCTAAACTGTCCTGGTCGGGAAGAGGGGCCGTTTTCAGTCAGGGATCAGGCGAGACGCTGCAATTGGCGGCTTACGCCCTGATGCTCTCAAGTGAACCGGCGCGGTACGGACTACCGGAATGCAAGCTGGGCAGTATAAGCGGCGCCAATATAATGCTCGACGGTGTTTCTAATATAGATCCAGGCGCCGTCACTAAGAAGAAGAAAACTAAAAAGGACGCTCCTGTTGAAGAAAAAGATCTTTTCATCGAAAACAGCGGAAATATCGGCGGCATGGCCGTCGAATTGAAAAAGGCGTCCGGGACTTTTATCAGTTTCCTGGCGAATGGAGAATTAGGCGCTCTTGACTGGGACTATTCCCCGGCGGCGCGGAAAGAGGCCGGCGATCCGGAGCCCCTGTATAATCCCGACTGTTCTTACTGTAATACCCACTTGTGCCGGTTCATAAGCCTGGGCGGTCTTAAAGGAGGCGGCAATGCTTAAGTGTATACTGCAGGCTTCCGCCGGTACCGGCAAGACGCATCAGATAGTATCGCTCGGCCTTGAGCCGGCCGGCGGCAGCGGGGATTTTTCCTGCCTTAAGGATACCGTTTTTCTGAGTTTCTCCAACGCCGCGGCCGAAGAGATCAAAGCCCGGCTCTACAAGGAGACGGCGCCGAAGGAGGTCTCGACTTTCGGCGAAGCGATAGGCGGTTCGGAAGCCCGGGTTTATACGGTACATTCCTTCTGTTTTGAGCTGGCCCGGATCTTCCGTTATGAACTGGGCCTGCCCGCTGACGCGCGGTTCCCGACCGATGAGAATTCCAGCGTCTGGGAGAATTGCGTCAGCGATTTCTTCCGTTCGCACTGGGACCTGGGCAGCCTGGCCCTGACGCTCAACCTTAAAGAGGGCGACCCCGCCTATGATCTGCTGAAGGTCCTGTATCTGCTCGGCGACCGGAAAAGTCTGCGGGATTTCATTATAAAGCACGGCCAGAAGGTTTTCTTCCTGGGTGAAGTGCTGGACCCGGCCGGCGCTGCCGCCGCCGCGGCCGCGGTCCCGGGCGATATTGAAGACCTGGCCAGGGAACTGATACTGGCCAGGCTGGCCAATAAGTCCAGGGAGCCTGAAAAACTGGCGGCCGCGCTTGAGAAGGCGGTGCCGCTGCTGCGAGCGACCCGCCCGGTGCTTGAAAACATCATTTCGCATATCGGCAAGCATACTTATATCCCGTATATGTACAGCCGCGGGATCTTCGACTTCGACTCGCTTGTCTTCCTGGTGGTCAAGCTGCTCCGCGATATGAAGGCGCAGAAAGAGGAAGGCATGTCCGCTTTCCTGCGGCGACTTGAGGACGAAGGGTTCGGATTCAAGCGGCTTTTTATAGACGAGGCCCAGGATTGCGATATCCTTATGAACGCCCTGATAGGCTATTTCCTGGCCGACAAGTGCGTTGTAAAGACTACTCTGGTCGGGGACGCCAAGCAGTCCGTTTACCGCTGGCGCAACGCCTTCCCCGAGGAGTTCCTGAAGATGTGCGAAGAGGCGGAAAAACAGGGGAAAAGGACCTCTCTCCTGGATTCCTACCGTATAAAGAATCCCAATACGCTGGACTTTATAAACGGGCTCATCGAAAAAGTCGCTGAGGATTACAATTTCCTGCTTGCGGGCGACGAGGGCGAGGCAGAGACGGTGAGCTTCTTCGATTATAAGGCGAAGGACGACCGGCTCTCACGCCCCCCGGACGCTCCCGGAAAGAACTGGATGCCGTCTACGGCGCCGTTGGAGGTCGAATACGGCATAATCAGCAAGCGAAATGATATTTACGCGGATAAAGACGCCGTCAAGGATTTCATCAACCGCACGCCGGGGCGTACGGGTGTCATCTTCCGCTCAAGGAGCGCCTTCCGTAACTCCAAGCTTTCGCTCATGCTCAAGGACGAACTGCAGTACAGGATGTCCGAACCTTTTGAGCAGGTGGACGAGGACAGAAAGTCGGACAGCGAATTTACCGAGGACGAGATAGGGGACATAGACCCGGACTATTATCTGCTTAAAACCCTGACCTGGTGCTTCGCCTCCGCCGACAGGCATAAGGCGGCCGCGGCCCTGCTGCTGAGCCGCAAAGGTCTTGAACTGGCGAAGGGGCTCTGGCCGCGGCACATAAATGACGCGGCGGTATCGTCGCCTGAAGCCTTTGTAAAAGCGGCGGCGGCCGTATACGGAGAGATACAGTCGCTTTATTACGGCGCCGGCGAGACCTCGACCGCCGAGAAGATATATTCATTGCTGAAGGGCCCCGGCTCTGGAGAAGATGACGGGGCGGCTCCCGGTCTGTGGCCTGTATTTTTCAGGAGGGAGTCGCTGCTCTCCCCGGAGAATACGGCGCGCTCGCTCAATCACGCGCTGGCCGGCCTCTACCTTCACGAGATCTCCGGTGTCAGGGACGAGGGGGGAGATGATGTCCTGAAGTCGCTGGGCGCCTCCAAGATCCCTTATGAGTCCTGCCTCTCCTATGATGTGGACATGGACAAGCTCGGTTTCGCGGAAGCCGTGACCATCCATTCCTCAAAGGGACTGACTTACGATAAGGTCATACTGATACTGGACTCCAATAAGACGCTTAAAGCGGCCCCCGACGGCAAAGAGTCGCCGGAGGAATTCGCCCATCTTTTTCACGCGGAGTTTAGAAAGGTGGCCGGACCTAAGCAGGAAATAGAAATCGACTATTTCCCTTATCTGGGCGGTTTGCCTGCTGCAAGCATGGAAAACGGCCGCCGCTACCCGGGGCTGGGCCGGCTCTATAACAGTACTTACAAGCGGGTTAAGGCGGAGAAAGCCAATCTCTTTTATGTCGCTCTTACGCGCACAAAAAAACATCTGATGATACTCGACAACGGGACGCCTCCGGGCTTCTTGACCGCCTCCGGTGCAAAATCAAAGTCCGAGCCCCCTAGATTGTTGGGGATGATCAAAGGACTTTGCAAGCCCGGACAGATTTCAATGAAATTGCTTAAAACCGGACCTTGGATCGGGGGCCGGCCGGAACTGCGTTCGCTGTCGGAAAGAGAGGGGCTTGAACTGCCCGGCGCCTTCCGCCTTGTGGGTGTGCGCACGGACATAAAAGATCTCGGCGAACTGACGGCCGCGCCCCAGATAAGCGCCGGCGCGGCCCGGCTGGTCGGCGGCGGCTCGATGAATATGTATGTGGGTGTCAGGGTGCATCAAATAATAGCGGAATTGATGCTCCGGGCCCCCGGGCCGGACGCTTACGACGCGGTCGTGCGCAATTCCCCTGCGGTCTCCCTGGACGAGGCCGGACGGCTGGCCGCTGATATCCTGCTGAGACCGGAGAACAAGGCGCTGCTTCAGCCGCTCTTCAGTTACGGCGCCAAAAACCTTCCGGAACTGCGGGTCTGGGGCAAAAGCGCCGACGGGAAACGCCTGTTGAACGGTATCGTGGACGGCGTGCTGGTGGATCAGTCCAAGGTCACGGTCCTTGAATATAAGACTATCTTCGGTTCGTCGGAGGGACAAACCGCTCTGGGTGAAAAACAGAAAGAGCGGTATATCCTCCTGCTGGGCCGTCTTAAAGGGGCGCGCGCCATAGAAGGCGCGGTGATAGGTATAAAGGCCGGATGAGCGCGATAATTATCAACGGCATACCCTGGGACAAACTCCACGGGCGCACGGTCAATAACGCCAGGTTTTACCTGAAGAACAGGCGTTTCCGTCCGCCCGAAGGTTATTCCTATGAGAGGCTGGCTTTTTTTATATGCGCCCTGGAGCCTTTATTCGAGCTCTGCTTTGCGCCTCAGCATTTCGAGGGGGAGTACAGTGTCTGGGTAGAGCGTACGCTCGGCGCCCTGCCCGGCGAAGCGCAATTGACGCTCCCGCCGGAGAGCGCCATCAAAGAGTTCATGACCTCAGTAGCTGATGCCCCCGCTGTAGAAGCTTTCCTGGCCTGCCGTGTTCCCGATATTCCGATGGACGGGTATGTGGGCCTTGCGGGATACCGCTCTCTGCGTAAAAAACTGGCCTCCGGCGAAATTGTCCCGTTCGGCGGCCAGCGCGGGGCGACGCTCCTGAACGCGCTTAGAAGGCATGAGCTGAAATTCCCGTCCGGCGGGGAGTTCCGGCTGTGGAAAGAATTCCTGACCCTGCCCGGCCGGCCCGGCGAAGACCTGCGCGAGGCTTTCATCGAGGGCGGTTATCAGTATAACTTCGCCGCGACCGAATTCAAGGATTTTGTTTTCGGCGTTCCGGACTGCCCCGGCCTTAACGCCGGCCAGCTGGCGCTTATTTATAATTCGGTTCTGCTGCGCTCTTCCGTTTTTTTAGGCGACGAGGATTCCCGCCGGCTGGCTGACGTTTTTGCCGGTCCTCTGGCCTCTTACGCCGCTGATTATGCCGGCCGCCCCAGGGATGTGGACCTTATCTCGCTTTTCGCGCTGGAGGACCCCGCCCAGATGAAAGAGCTGGCGAAAAACATAGCCGGCGACCTGGAGTCCGGCTGGAAGGATTTTTTCTATGTCGGCGGCTACGGCGAGGCCGAAGCCAGGGATTTTGAAGGTTTTGATCAAAAACTGGACGCCAGCGTCTCTTTTATCCGTTCACAGTACAGGAAGGCGGAATCTCTGCCGGACCTCTGGGAGGATCGCTACTTCAAGTTCCTCTACCTGATGTGCGCCCTGTGGTTCAAGAGCCGCTGGGAAAAAATTTCGCCGGCGCCCCGACACAACGCTGTCGGCTCAGCTTTGTATGATCTTCAGAGGAAAACCGGACAATGAAGTCAGGGAGGTCTGGATGTCTTACACTTCTCTAAACCTTTTTATGCGAGTCATGAGTTATTGTCAGATTTTATTGAGTTGGCGAAAGAATTTAAAGATTGGAATCTAGAGACACAAGGTGGGTTAGAGGTTAAGAACGCTTGCGCCCTAGAGAAAATTCGTTCTTTCCTCGGGAAAGAAAAGGATGAGCATAAGCGAGCCATGCTGTTAGAAGCTTTTGGTGGTACGTCTGCAGAACCTGCAATAGTTTTGCTTTTGTCGGAAATCCTTAGTACAGATAAAAGTGCAGTGGTTAGACGCGCCGCAGCAGAGGCATTGTTTGAGGTAGGGGATTCAACCGCCTGCGCCAATCTGTTGTCTGCGGTAGATAACGATTCAGATATCCAGGTTCGCGTAAGTGCCGCTTTAGCCTTGGCTGTAATTGAAGACCCCAGTGAGAAAAAGACGCTTGCCGCAGCGTTAGAAGACGATAGCAATGAAATAAGGTTGGCTTTAAAGGCTGCTATTGAAAATTCTGGCTACAATAACCACTCAAAGTAATACTTAAATCGGTCTTCGTTGGATTTCCCTCTGACAGTCTTTGCTGCTGTCAGAGGGATTCTGTTTTTATGGGTAACAAACCGGATGTGTGGAGGCATATATACTCAAGAGGCGAATTAGAAAAGAGGCAAAAAGCGGTAACAAAAGTCGAATATCAGGGCATATGTCCATAAGAACCGGAAAGATTGGAGGACGATATGGCGGGGCACAAAGCGTGGAACAGGTTCAACAATAGCAGGGCTTACTGGAATCAGAATGGGCAGGCGATTAAGAGGGAAAAGGAGCACTACTTCTCAATTCTGCCAAAACCAGTGGGGGTTAGCCCGATTCGGCAGGATGCGCTTGAGGCGGCTCGGAAATACACTCAGGATGTGAGGATAAACAAGATAGCAATTAAGTGGTCCAAATAAGGAAAACATATGAAATACCTGGTAATTGACGGTTCAAACCTGGTTCGCAAGATATACGGCTTCAGTCCTGTGGAAGCGCGGAAAGAGCGCTACCGCGGGGATACGGCGAATTCCTCGGCCTTTGTGTCGGTTCTTAAGCGCTTTATCAAGCGGTGCCCTAAATTCACGAAGTTCAATAGCCGGTTAAATTCCGCTGTTGAGGTGCATTTCGATGGGAAACCGCGGGACATCTTCGAGGCGGGCGTAGGGAAGCTGACTTGTATCTGCTCAGGCTACAGCAGTTCGGACGATATGATTATACGCCGGATATCGGCGTTGCCCTCGCGGGATCGGAGACAGGTATTGTTGCTCACCTTTGACCGGGAGCTTGCCGCAAATGCCAGGAAGCTTTCCGCCCATGTGATCAACCCCGACAGCCTGATAGAGATGGTTGAGCGGCACGGGCTAAGCCTGCACTCCTTCGCTTGAGTCATGAAACAAATATCCGGTGTGTGGGGATATATATGGTGAAGCGTTTAGGGAGAGCGGGTGTGTCGCGCGGCTGCCGACACCACGCTGTCGGGCGGACCTTCTACACTGTTGGCTGGAAGGAAGGGGAGGGGATATGGCTGAAAAACCGGAGATGAGGAAGAATTACCTCAAGAACCTGAAGCTTTCCCATGACCGCAACCTGCGGGTGGAAGTGGTAGGGGAGGTAACGGAAAAGGAGCGCAATTTCCTGGAGGGCGTCGGATATATGATCGGCGGAACTATCGGGAAAAATGACGACCAGCATACCGTTTATGTCGCCGGGCTGCTGGCAAAAGTGGCAAAGGACGTGATCGATCATGTCCGCCGGAAGAGAGACGGGGGACAGGCCTGAGCCGGCCGGCGGCGGGGGAGATTATGTCTGAAGAAAATCTTTTCAAAGGGTATTACGAGGAATGCCTCGCTACGCCGCCGGGAGGCAGGCAGGAAACTAAACCGGCAGAGGACGCGCTCTGGATCAAGCCCGTCATTGATGGTTTTGTGACGGGGATAAACAAGTCCGTCGCGGAACTGCTGGTCGCGGAGAAAGCCCGGGGCACCAGGAGCGAATTGATCGTGACCATCCTCCTGGGCGCCGTCGCCTTTGTGCTGGCCAATATCTTCAATATCATAAAACGGGCTCTGGAGCCCGGGATGAGCGAGGCGCAATACTGGAAGACTTTTACCGGCATATATGAGAGTGCCCTGCGGGATTTGAGGAGGGGAATATGAATAATTTGCCTGAAATAGATATGGAAGAGGAGCTTTTTATCGGTCCGACGGAACATCTGCGGGCCGACATTCCGCCGGAACCCCGGGAGCACTATGTAGAGGTTCTCAAATCGGCCGGGCGCATATCGGACGTTATGACGGCGCTGCTGGCGCTGACCGGCCTTTCGCGGGCCGAGAGAGCGCTTAAGCGGGAAAGGCTCACCCGCGAACTGGCGGAGCAGTTTATCGGGGATATGCGGCTGCTTATATCGACCAAATATGAGAACCTGGCCGGAGGGCACCTGGTTGCCGAAGGCGCTTATTGCGAGAGCGTGGGGGATTATGTCGGGGCGGCCTGGCTGTATCGGGCGGCGATCGACTTTAAAATAGAAGACCGGAAGGCGGCTTATTACAGGTTTAACAACCTGGGGTTCTGCCTGAATTATCTGCGCTGTTTTAAGGAGGCGCTGGAGGTCCTGGAGAAGGCAATGGAGAAGGAGCCCAAGGCCTATAACGCGTTTAAGAACGCCGGCGTGGCTTATGAGCATATGGGGAAGACGGACCTGGCCGCCAAGGCCTATATGGACGCGATAAATTACAGCGCGGGGGAATCGCGCTGCATAAAGCACCTGCTGCGGCTTGTGGCGCGCAATCCCGGGCTGAAGCAGGACAAAATAGTGGTGTCCTATCTGACCTCATTGCGCGAGCACGGTAAGATATGACAAAGCGCTCCGACACCACGCTGTCGGGCCGGTGTTCTACACTATTTGCGTAGGGAATGAGGGAGGCAAGGTGGACCGTCTCTGGCGATACAAGTTCAAGGCCGTTGTGCTGGCAGCGCTTGCGGTTGCGCTCTCCGCCTGCGCGGGCGGGCGGCGCCGGCATGTGTCGGTGGAGGAGCTGGACGGGATAAAGTCGCGCATCGAGGGCGTGCAGCGGGAATTGTCGGACGATCGCGCGGCGGCCGCCGGGGCTGTCCCGTCGCCCGTAAAGACTTTCGCCGGCGGCGCGGGCTCGCTGAAGTTCGAGGCAGAGGGCGAGGGGCGGGCCTCCCGGTATGAGCGCCTCATCGACGCCGAGAAGCGCGCGGAGGAGGACGCGCTGGCCAGGGCGGCGCGGGAGGCCGGGGTGAACGTCTATTCGGGCTTTCAGAACATAATGCAGGAATCGGGCGGCGGCAGTTACCAGTTCATCGGCAAGTATATAAACGTCTGGTCCGATTCGCTGGTTTCCTATGAGCGCGCCGGCCCGCCGGTCTGCGTTCTGGACGGCGGCGCGCACCGCTGCACGGTGAGAATACGCGGCGAGGCGCGGTTCAAAGGCCCGCCCGACCCGGATTTCAGGCTGAGCGCGGACCTGGACAAGCCGGCCTATTTCGACGGCGACGAGGTGGCGCTGCGGCTGCGCCTGAGCCGGGACGCCTATATAACGCTGCTCAACTGTGACGAGGACGGCGGGGTGAGCCTGGTGTTCCCTAACCGCCACGCGCCGGAGAATTTCGTGAGGGCGGGGGAGGTTCTGGGGATCCCCGGGGACCGCTACTTCCGGCTGACGGCCTCGCTGCCGGCGGGGCGGCCGGAGTCGGCCGAAATACTTCACGTGATAGCCACCAGGGGGCGCCCGCTGGCAGATCCGGAGGGGTTCGGCGGTGATGCGGGCGGCCTGAAGGACCTTGTGAAGAGGCTGGCGCTCTTTGAGCGCTCCGATTGGACGGCGCTGGTGCTGTTTTATTCTATCAAAGGAAAGAAATAGGGAGGAACTATGAGAACCATCATGGCAGTTGCGGCGGCGGCGATGCTGGGGGCCCTTGCGGCCTGCGGAGGGAGCAGGAGCGAGGTGGTGCGCGACGAGGTGCAGGGGCGCTACTCGGAGGCGACGCCTTTCAAGGCGCTGGCCGAGGAGGCCGGCGGGCTGATCGTCACGGGGATAGGGACGTCGGACAAGCGCTCCAACTTCGCGCTGATGCGCGAGGCGGCCATCACTTCGGCCCAGGCGGACCTGGCGCGCAAGGTGGAGTCCGTAGTGGAGGCGGTCTGGAAGCGCACTATGGCCGACTGGAGCGAGTACAGGAAGTCCGACTACAAAGAGGCTTCCTCGATAGAGGAGATGAAGACGATGCAGAAAAGCATCGTGGACTCGCAGCTGCGCGGCCCCTGGCAGATGCAGGAACTGGTCGACGACAAGACCGGCCGCTACTGGGTGCGCATACTCTACAGCGGCGCCGCGGCCGAGAAATGGGCGATGCAGGGGCTTAAGGACGAGGGTACACTGCGGAAATACTTCATCGAGGGGCAGGTGAAGCGCGTGCAGGAGGACCTGCAGAAGGACCTGGACGAGGCGCGCAAGCGCGAATCGTCCGTGCGCGCCAGGATAGCGGAGCTGGTGAAGGGGCAGTAGCGGCGGGCGCGCGGCCCCGGGACGACCCGGGGCCGCCGGAGGCAGCGGTGATCTATGCTGACTAAAAGCGCGCTTATGACCGGGGCTGTGACGGCGGGAGTTCTGCTCTCCGCGGTCGCCGCTTTTGAAGGCCGGGCTTGCGCGGAATGGACCGGGCATCATTACAATCTAGGGGCGTCCGCTTCCGCGGGTTACCCCGACGGCTATAAACTTCGGGCCGCCTTTGCCGCCTTTGACGACCGGACGCGCATCGGGCTGGGGACTTCTATCGAGTACATCCATGCAAAGGAGCCCTATACAGTGCGGGGATATTCCACCTGGTGGGCCTTTTCTCCCCCTAAAACAGATTCCAGCTGGGATATCTGGCGGATTTTCTCCCTCGACTTTTATTATCTCCCCTACCTGGGAGGCCCCATCTACAACGGGAAGCCCCAGGGCCTAAGCGGCGAGAGCCCGCAAGGGGCTCTTTACCTGTACGCCTCGCTCTGTCCCTGGGGTATCATACGCGATGAACAGACGGACTATAACTACACCTCTGAATTAAGCATAGGCGGCGTTTCCTCCCATGAATTCGGCCTGGGCTATTCGTTCGGCAAGATAATGGACCTCAAGCTGGGATATATGACGATAAGGGCCAAGGGAGTGGAAAGCGCCGAAATCTCATTCCCGGCCTACAAGCATAATGCATGGTTTCTCGGCGTGGATTTGTATTACGGCGGCTGGTTCGGCGGCAGAGGCGACAGGGATGGCTGGTTCCCCGCCGTAAGGGAAGCGAGGGAGGCGGCCCATGAGAGGCGGGAGAACGCGCGGCCCAGGATCTACGTTTTCGGCCCCGAAAAGCCGGCGCCGGGCAGTACACTGGAAATATCCGGCTCCGGCTTCAGGAGCCGGGAGGCGGTGACGTCGGTCCTCTTCAGCGGCGTCCCCGGCGAGGTGACCAGGCTCGCCGACGAGAGCCTCTCGGTGCGGCTGCCGGGGGATATCGCGCCCGGCCCGGCCAGCTTTCGCGTTAAAACCTCCCGCGGCGAGTCTGACGCGCGGAATATTTTCATCATGCCCTCCAAGCCGCCCCTGCTGACGGTAAGCGGCGTCGGCTTCCGTGACGATTCCGGCAATAAAATACTGGAGGCCGACGAGGAGGGGGATCTCTTTTTCACCGTCTCTAACGCCCGGGGAGCCGGCAAGGCCTTCGGCCTGAAGCTGGCGGTCTCGAGCTGGTATCTTAAGGCCGGCCGGGGCCGCGAAAGCCCCGATATAGCCGTCGAAAAGTTCTACGACCTGGGCGACCTGGACGGCGGCGCGGAGCTGAAATATTCGGTGCCCGTAAGGACCGGGCTGGACCTGCGCGACGGCGGGGTTATATTCGGTATGCGTATAAGCGAGGCCAATGATTTCGCGCCGGATCCCTTTGATGTGCGCATCGAGACCCGCCGGCTGGAGCCGCCGGACCTGCGGCTGGTGAAGATCGAGGTGGACGACACTTTCGAGCCGGACAGGCCCGAGAAGTTCTCGGTCGGCAACGGCAATACCGTGATAGAGCCGGGGGAATCGGTTGAGCTGGCGGTCACGCTGGTCAATAAGGGCGCCGGCGAGGCGCGCTGCGAAAGCGTGCGGGCGGTCTCCGGCTCGCCGGACCTGACTTTCCTGGGCGCGGCGGATTTTAATTGCGGCAATATAAAGCCCGGCGGCTGGCGGGACCTCAAGCTGGCGTTCAGCGTCAAGAAAAATTACAGGGGGAGCGATGAGCTGCCGGTGAAGCTGGTGGTGAGCGACAGCCGTCCGCGGTTCAGCCGCGAGCTGCCGCTGGACCTCAAGCTGAAGCGCTCTTATCCGCGCACGGAGCTGGTGAACATAAAAGGCAAGCCCGGCGACCGCAAGCCGGTGGAGATGCCTTCTTTCGGCGAGGAACTGCTGAGTATCCCCGCGGCCAGGGGCCGCAATCCCGACGCCGTGGCCGTGGTGATAGGCGTTCAGAATTATAAGAACCGGGATGTCCCTTCCGTCGCCTACGCGCTCAACGACGCGCGCCTGTTCAGGGAATACCTGGTGCGCGCGCTGGGTTACCGCGAGGGAAATATCATCCTGCTGCAGGACCCGACCAAGGCGGACCTGGAGAAGGTTTTCGGCACTTCCGAGAATCCCGCCGGACAGCTGGCCGACTATGTCAAGAAAGGCAAATCGGACGTCTTTATCTATTACACCGGCCACGGCGCGCCCGATGTGCGCAGCAGGCAGGCCTACCTGGTCCCTTCGGACGCCGACCCCGACTATGTTAAGCTGGGCGGCTATCCGCTGGGGGTTTTCTACGACAACCTGGCCCGGCTGCCGGCCCGGCGCGTCAGCGTGGTGCTGGACACCTGCTTCAGCGGCCAGTCGGACGGCGGCGCGCTGATCTCGCGGGCCAGCCCGCTGCGGGTGGAGCCGGTCGTCCCGGGCTCGGGCAAGATCGAGGTCTTCGCTTCCTCCAAGGCCGACGAGATCTCCTCCTGGTACCCGGAGAAGAGGCATTCGCTTTTCACCTATTTCTTCCTGAAGGGACTGCAGGGCGAGGCCGACAAGAACGGCGACCGCTCCATAACCGCCGCCGAGCTGGACGAATACCTGTCGGAGAACGTCTCCTACATGGCCCGCCGCCTCCACGGCCGCCGCCAGACGCCCGTTTTTAACGGCCGCCCCGCCAAAGTGCTGGTTGCCTATTAGCATTCTGGGATAGTCGGATGTGATAAAATTAAATCGGGGAATCTTAAGGGGGAGTAAAATATGGTTTACAATGCGCGGGTAACCTGGTTCCTTATAGACGGGCTTGGATCGCAGCCGGCCCAGGTTAAGGTTCTCGATGACGAGATCCGGGTTGAATGTCTTGAAAATTCAGAATTTGCCCCCTAAGTATGGGAGGGGCGCGAGGTTGAAAAAGGTCATTACGAGCTGCGGGAGCGCGAGGGCGGCGAGGCCACGCTCCACTGGTGCCCCGGGCGTGATTTTATGGAGGGGCACTGCAATCAGAGTTTTTCCGGCGATATGGGCATGTGGCGAGTGGATCTGAAGAGCCCTGTAATCCCGGGGCAGAAAAGCAAGAGCGTTAAGCCCTCGAAAAAGTGATATGGCGCGTAGAAATGAAAATCTGCTTGAGTCGATAGCGGGACTTCCGTGGTGGTTCGGTATCGGCGGTGCGGTAATCCTTTACATAATCTCATTCTTTCTGACGGACATGAAGGCCGGAGTTCTGCCTGTCGGTCCCGCCTTTTCGCTGGGAGCTAAACTTTTTGCATTGGTTTTTGCCATCGGTGGGGTGCTTTCGTTCATTATGGCTCTTATTAAGGGCAAACTCTTTAATTCTGCCCAGGGGTTTGATAGCGTCAAGGCGATGACCTGGAAAGAATTCGAGCTCTTAGTCGGCGAGTACTATCGCCGCAAGGGATATTCTGTCATCGAGGCCGGTGGGGCCTCACCGGATGGCGGGATCGATCTGATCGCAAATAAGAGCGGCGAAAAGCTAGTGATACAGTGTAAGCACTGGAAGGCTTACAAGATCGATGTTAAGATCGCGCGGGAGCTTTACGGCGTCATGGTGGACGCCGCGGCGAGCGGCGCGGTCCTGATAACATCGGGCGACTTTACGCAGCCGGCCGTCGATTTTGTCAGGGATAAACCGATAGAGCTTATAGATGGGCCGAAGCTTGCTAAATTGATAGCGGAAGTTAAGGCTCCGGCTCAGAAGCCGGCAGTTCCAGCTAAAAGCCGGGCGACATTGATCCCGACCGAGCCGCCGCCGCTTACGGAAGAAGAGCGCAATCGTAAATATATGCCGCCGGGTATGCGCATGGCTCCGGTGGCGCAGGAGAGGCTGGTTAAGGACGGGGATCCTGTATGCCCGCATTGCGGCGTTAAGTTGGTCCTGCGTTCCGCCCATCGAGGGCCTACTACCGGTTCAAAGTTCTGGGGTACCTGATCCCCGCCGTGGATAATCTTCTGGATGTTATTGCGATGCCCATCGCTATTTTGGCCGGGGCTTTTGTCACAGCCGCCGTGCTTACTGATATGAACCCGGTCTTCCGTTGGTCCCTGGCGGTTATTGCCGGGGGCGGTGCCGCGGGTGCGGTTAAATTTATGACCTCGGTTCTCCGGGGGGCCTCTACTGTCGGCACAGGGGGGATGGCGAATCCGGTGCTTTCGGTCGCGGAACTGGTGATTTCGGGGGTAATGGCGGTGCTGGCGGTCTTCTTGCCGCTTTTAATGGCGGCGGGGGTTTTTCTGGGGATTTTCTTCGGCGGCAGGAAAGTTTATCGAAAGTTGGCGGCCAGGCCGGTTGCGGAAGTTCCATAATACCTGGGCTCTATTCCCGGCGGAGCCTGAAATCTGAATTAAATTTACTGGAGGGGTACGACACTACGTTGTCGCACCCCTCCTTTACCCTTTATGTGAAGGGGTGCGATGTCCGGGATGCCTATCAAAAGCTATGGCGCTCCGCTGGTGATGTAACAAATGTGTCAACTATTGACAATAGTGTATCTGCCTGCTATGCTATAGGAGAGACCGCAGGATGGAGGGACTGGAATGACTTTGACGGGAAAAGAACTGGGACGGCGCCTCAAGAGCGCCAGGGAGTCCAAGCAGATCACCCAGGAGGCCGCCGCGAGGGAATTGGGGGTCTCGCGGGTGGCGCTCACGCTCATCGAAGGCGGAAAGCGCCCGGTAAATACGACGCAATTGGAAAAACTCGCCGGGTTATACGGGCGAAGGCTGGAAGACTTTTTGGTCGCCGGGGATGAGGCGGAAAAGGTGGCGCTCCGGTTCAGGGTCGCCGAAGAACTGCAAAACAGGGTAGACCGGTCCATATTCGAACCCGTCATAAAACTGCTGAGGGAGTATACCCAGTTGGAGAAGCTGCTCGGGCTTGACGCCAAATACAGGCACCCGGTCAAGTACGAGTTCCCGGAGCCGGCGAGCGTCTGGGAGGCCATAAAGGCCGGGCAGGAAATAGCGGAGAGCGAGCGCCAGCGGTTGATGCTGGGCGGGCGTCCGGTCAGGGATATTGCCGGCCTCCTGGAGATCCAGGGCATCAGGATATTGGACATCGCCATGGATACCGATATTTCCGGCATTTTCATGTGCGACGAAGAGACGGGCATGTCCATCCTGGCTAATCCCAGGCATCACGCTTTCAGGCACGCCTTTACATTGGCGCATGAGTATTGCCATCTCCTTGTGGACCGGGATAGAGCGCTGCTGGTCAGCAGCGGGGGGGCGGGCAAGGACCTGGTGGAGGTCCGCGCCAACGCTTTCGCGGCGGCGTTCCTGCTGCCGAAGGCCGGCGTTGTGGAATTCTTTGAAAGCATCGGCAAGACCGGCGGCACCAGAACATATCTGGCGATAGGCGGCGTGAAAGGGGCGCATGAGGCGGAGCAGCGGCGTACCGCTACGTCCATTTCCATCAGGCTGCACGATGTGGTCCATCTGCAGCATCACTACGGGGTGAGCTGGGACGCGACGGTGTACCGGCTTCAGAATCTTGGCGTCATCAGCAAAGATGAATGCCGGGAATTGCTGTCCAAAAGCGAAGAGGCGAAGGCGTTGAGGCGCCTCATTAAAGTGGATGCTCCGGATTCCGAAACAGAGAAGAAGTCCGGGTCGCGTGATTTCAATATGCGCTTTTTCTGCCTGGCGGTGGACGCCTTCTGCCAGGAATTGGTCTCCCGCAGCAGGCTCAAGGAACTGCTCGCTATGATAGGGGTGGGTGAACCGGAGCTTAAGGAGTTGCTTAAGGCCATTGAATGCGGCGTGAAGGGGAAAGTGAATTGATATTATGAATCCGCCGGCACGCGAACGCAATATCCGTGTGGCGCTGGACGCTAATATCCTGATCACGCTCCTTAATATGAACCGGCTCGGACTGTTGGCGGAATTAAAAGGTTATGACTTTTATGTTCCGGACCAGGTGGTGGGGGAGATCCACCGCAGAGTGCAGAGGGAAAGGCTCCGGGGCGCCATAAGGGCCGGCTGGCTCAAGGAGATAGATATCACGGACCTGGCCGAGATCGGGTTCTATGCCTCGTACCGGCGGAGATTCGGGGAGGGTGAGTCGGCCTGCCTGGCGGTCGGGCGCAAACGCGGATGGATGGTCGCCACCGACGACAGAGCGGTCAAGAGGGAGGTCGCGGCGGCGTTGGGCGGCGCCAGTCTGCTGGACACCGGCGCGATCCTGGCTATCGCGGTGAAGCGGGGTTTGTTGACAGGCGCCGAGTTGAAAGAGATTAACGAGAACTTTAGTTTCTAGGAGAGTTTATGCGGCGGAAAAATATCGAACTATGTGCCCGGTTCTTTGGGCTGCTTTGGGTTTTAGGCGGCCTGGCCGGATGTGCTTCTGCCCCCACCGCGGAGTTCCCGGCCTATCAGCGGAGCTTCGCTTTCGTAAAAACCGGAGCCGAAGATCTCTACTTACGCGCGGATAATGTCGCGGAAAATATCGCCGATCGTCCGGAGAAAGAAGGGTCTGTCGCGGAACGGTTAAAGGAGTTGGAGGCGCGGCGAGCCGCGCTTTCCGCTCGGCTTGCGGCAATAGAGATGATTGAAAGCTACAATCGGCTGTTGTCAGGTCTGGCCTCCGGGACTTCCGCGGATGACCTTAAAACCGATATTTCGGAGCTTCAGCATGGCTTGTCTTCAATATAACCCAACTGGCCAGCATAGTAAAGAAAGTGGCCCCTTTTACCGAAGTGATATCCCAGGGGATAGCCCTGGTGGAGAATGCTGTAAAAAAGAAAAAGTTCAGGAGGGCGGTCCTCGAAGCGCAACGCCCGCTGACGGGGATATTAGATGTTTTGATCGCCGACTCAGATGATCTACAGGATATATTTATTCAGGAGCTTGAGCGGGCGCAAGACCCATACCGGAAACAGGTAGATTCCTGCGGGAGCCGTTTTCAGCGCCGGTTAAAAGAATTCAGGCTTACGGATGGTCTTGAGGCCCTGCTCGCCCGGCACAACCAGATTAGAACGCGGATGAGGCGGAGCGGTGTTAAGCAGATCACATATCAACCGACCGGGAGCGTAGCGGATCCGACCTCAGCGGATATGGAAGCCATGACCTTGCTGGTGGACCAAGCAGAGCTTAATGTCATCAATTACAACTATGTCGAAGGGAAAATCCTGGCTCAGATAAGTGTTTTCGAGGAGTATCGGAATGTTCTTGGGGTAACAAAGCAGGCGTTTATGGCGCTTCCAGCCGCCATCAACGCTGCTCAATTTGCCGCGACCAACTCTTTCATAAAGCAGGCGCGAGATTTGCGTAAAGCCATCTTGAAATTACAGGAGGCCAAATAATGGTGCCGCCACAAAGGGCCCCCAGGCAATTATACAGGGATGCGATCGTACAGTATGAGCAAGTCAGTGGGGACTTGGATACTGACGACCCCACGCGTGATGAAGCGAATCGGCAGATAACAATACTGCGCACCAGGATGCAGGACGCGGCGTTTGATTCCATAATATCGAGGGAAAAGAATCTTCAGGAATTCGTGCGGGGCTTACATGCTGTCGCTGAAAAAGCGCGGCATGGCGGTAGCAGCGATAGTATCGCCGGTATTACAGCGCTCATCGCCTCATCGCTGAAGTTCAAGGGGACATCGAGGGTTATAAGTCCCGGAGTGAAGATCTGTAGTCCCACCCAGACCGGGGGGACGCGGGAAGGCGGCTGATTCGGACGCTTCTTGGTTCGATCGCGGGAAATACATGCAGGGGATGCCGACGTCTATCGCCTGGGCTGATTTTTTAGAGGCTGTTATTATCGCAGTGTTAATATCGAAGTAAAATTCATCTGTCGGGTGTTCCCTGGTCGGGGAATACTCTATCTTCCAGATGCGGTACTTATGCCGGGCGCGTTTGATCGGTGTCTTTGTCATAGGGCCCCCTAAACAACATTAAGCCGGTCCAGTTCTGCGCGTCGTCGCCGTTGGCTACGGCCATTCCCGCGTAGGTCATGTCCGGCACAAGGGCGGGCAGTACCGCCTTCATCGAATAGCTGCCCTGGAAGGCCGGCAGGAAGACATGCCTTGAGCGGAACGGGCTCATAAGGTCCACGAACCGGTCGGCCAGGGCTTCCAGCTTCCGGGCGTGCTCCGGCGAAAAAGCCGCCAGCTCCCGTATCCTGCCGGTCTCGAAGCTCTTGTTATAGGCCAGCGGCGTGCCTTCCGCGCCTATATGCTTGAGCAGGAAGTCTATCATCGGCCGGCGGGGATCCGTGCCGGGCTCGGCCAGGTATTCGTAATGCTCGGGCACGGCGCCGGGCTTGCGCTCTATATGCAGCGAGGCCTGGAAGGTGACCTGCTGGTATGGCCTGTAGCCGTCGAACAGCGGGATGCCGGGGTTTATGGTCTCGAAGTCCAGGTGATAGAGCGGGTACTTGAGGTCGTCGAGGAAGGCTTTGACCGCTTTTTTGTCGATGATCGGCTTGCCGGTGCTGGCTACCCGCACTATATCCGCCGCCGCGGACGAAAGCCTGATGTCCCTGGGCAGCCTGGTTATATCAAGTATCCCCTTGTCGCGCAGGGCTTCTTTGGCCTCGGGCTTTAAGTAGGGGAGGTTGAAGACCGAATAATCCGGGACGT
>WOVA01000079.1 GCA_009773155.1 Elusimicrobiota bacterium | reverse complement strand
TGGCCGCCGCCGAGTCCGACAGGACCGCCGCCTCCGCCGGGCTGTCCGCCGCCGAGACCCGGCTGGGCGCCGCCCGCGAAGAACTTTCCGGCGCATCCTCCCGCCTGGAGGCCATACTGGCCCAGGGCGAAAAAGATTCCTACTGGGTCGGCATCAACGCCGTCGTCAATTCCGGCATACAGGGCGTGCGCGGCACGCTGCGCCACCTGCTGGAGGTCCGCAAAGAGGATAAGCTGGCGGCCGAAGAAACCCTGGGCCGCTTCATGGACGCCGTAGTGGTGGATTCCGCCGAGAAGGCCGGCGAGGCCATAGAGTATCTCCGCCACCTGGGCAAGGGCCGCTGCCGCTTCATCGCCCTGGACCGCGTCTCCGCCGGGTCCATACAGCCGCTGGAGGCCGGCGGCACGCAGCGCCTGCGCGAGCGCATAGGCTCCTCCCCGGAACTGGCGCCGCTGCTGGACCAGCTTTTCGCCGGCGTCTATCTTTCCGGCGGCTCGGTGCACGGCACCTTCTGGCTGTCCGGCGGCGTGGAGGAAGTCTCTTCCAACGAGCCCTACTGGGGCGAAGCCGACGAGCTCAAGGCCCGGATCGCCGCGCTGCAGGAGGAGATAAATTCCCTCTCGGCCAAAAAAGAGGGGTTGGCCGCCCGCCTGTCCGGCCTGGCCGGGACCATCAACGCGTTTTCTGAAAAAATAAATTCGCAGCGGATAGCCCGCCACGGCCTCGAAAAAGAGGCCGAGCAGGAGCGGGAGCTCCTGGAGGTCCGCGTGAAGAACGAGGAGGCCGCGCGCGCGGACTCCGAAAAGAAGCGCGCCGCCATGGAGCAGTCCCTGGCCCGCTCCGCCGAGCTCGACGGCCGGATAGAGGCCGCCCGCGCCGCCTCCGAGGCCGCCCGCGCCGAGATAACGGGCCTCATAGCCCGCAAGGCTGAACTGCAGAAGGAGGCCGACTCCATGCGTACGGAGGCCGGCGGCCGCAAGGCGGGCCTGGAGGCGCACGGCCAGAACGTCGATTTCATGAGGCGCCAGCTGATGGCGATAGACGGCCAGCGCCAGCGCCTCAAGTCCCAGCTCGCGGAGCTGGCGGCCCGCAAGGCCGAACTGACCGGGCGCGCGGGGCGGCTGGAGGCCGAGGCCCAGGAGGCACGCGCCTCCGCCGAGAACCTGCGCGGCCAGCTCAAGGAGCGGGAGGTGGTGCTGGAGCAGCTGGGCAGCGAGCTCAACGAGATGAAGAACCAGCTGGAGAGCTACCGCGCCCGCATCAACGAGCAGAAGCAGCTGCTCTCCGAGAACGAGCAGAAGCGCCACGAGATAGACCTGCGCGTCAACACGGCCGCGACGCGCGTGGACGACCTGGGCCGCCGTCTGGCCGACGACTGGACCACCAGCTACCTGGAGGCCAAGGAGAAGTACGGCGCCGTGGACACGGACCCGGAGCGGGTGAAGAACCTGCGCCGCCGCCTGGAGAACATGGGCCCTATCAATATGACCGCGCCCGAGGAGTACGAGGCGCTGACCAGCCGCCACAACTTCATGAACTCGCAGGTGGAGGACCTCAACAAGGCCAAGGCCGACCTGCGCTCGGCCATCTCCAGGATAAACGACACCACCCGCGAGAACTTTAAGACCACCTTCGACAAGGTGCAGCTGCACTTCAAGCAGATCTACGCGCTGCTCTTCAACGGCGGCGAGGCCAGCCTGCTGCTGACCCAGCCCGACAACCTGCTGGAGACCGGCGTGGAGATAGTGGCGCACCCGCCCGGCAAGAAGCTCATCAGCATCTCGCAGCTCTCGGGCGGCGAGCAGGCGCTGACCGCCCTGGCGCTGCTCTTCAGCTTCTTCTGCGTCAACCCCTCGCCTTTCTGCATCATGGACGAGGCCGACGCCCCGCTCGACGACGCCAATGTGGAGCGCTTCGTGCGCCTGATCAGGGAATTCTCCTCCGGCACGCAGTTCGTGATCATCACCCACAACAAGCGGACCATGGAGGCGGCCGACGTGCTCTACGGCGTGACCATGGAGGAGGCCGGCATCTCCAAGGTCATCTCGGTGGACCTGCGCAAGGCCGAAGCCCTGGCGGAGAACCCGCCCGGGGAGAAGGAGCCGGCCGCGGCCTGACATGATCTACGGCGTATTCTCCGACGTCCACGGCAATTACGAGGCCCTCCGGGCCGTGCTGTCTTTCTTTAAGAAGAACGGCGCCGGGGGCTATATCTGCTGCGGGGACATCGCCGGCTACGGGGCGCAGGCCTCCGAATGCGTTGACGCCATCACGCCGCTGCCCAACCTGCACTGCGTGATGGGCAATCACGACGCGGCGCTGGTGGGCCGCATGGACCTGAAATGGTTCAATCCCACGGCGACGGCCGCTATACTCTACAACCGCCATTTCCTGCGGGGGGAACAGCTGGAGTTCATCGCCGGTCTGCCGGAGCTGGTGGAGCGCGAGGATTTTACGCTGGTGCACGGCTCGCCCAAGAGCCATTTAAAGGAATACCTGCTCAGCGAAATGCAGTTCATGGATAACCTGCGCTACTGGAAGGTCTCGCCCTGCTTCATCGGTCATTCGCATATGCCGGTCTATTTCGCCCTGGAGGGGGAGGCTAAGGTCCCCGCCACAGATTTTCTCAAGCCCATGTGCGCAATGCGCCTGGCGCAGGATTCGCGCTATATAATCAACCCCGGCTCGGTGGGCCAGCCGCGCGACAGCAACCCGCTGGCGGCCTGCGGGCTTTACGACTCCTCGGCCCGCACCTTCGAACTGTTCCGGATAGATTACGACGTGGAGAAGACCAAGCGCGTAATGCGCGAGGCCGGCCTGCCCCCGATGCTGGTGGAGCGGCTTAGCCTGGGGTTCTGAATTTATGCCCATAAAACTGCTGATAGTGGACGACGACAAGAATTTCATCGAGACGCTGGAGGACGGGTTGCGTCTGAAACAGCTGGACGCCGAGATCACGGTGGCCAAGTCCGCCAGGGAGGGCCTGGCCGAGCTGGCCAAGGCGGCCCCGTCCCTCATAATCCTGGACGTGCAGCTGCCCGACATGCACGGCATAGAGTTCATGAAGGTCATAAAGGACTCCGCCCGCCTCAAGGACGTGCCGATAATCTTTATTTCCGCCAAGTACACCGAGCCGGCCGACCGCGCCGAAGCCGTGCTGGGCGGCGCCGCGGCCTTCTTTTCCAAACCGATAGACATCGAGGAGCTCTGGAAGGAGATACGGTATCTTCTTGACACCACCAAAAGGTAAGTCTTGTGACCTGAATTCGGGGCGATTTTTATGCGCTGGATAGGAACTTTTAATATAATTGACGTCGCTCACGTGAATCAATGAAACGGCCACATCCCATTGCTTCCGCGTTTTTCCTTACGGCCCTTTTATTTGCCGCGCCCCTCTCCGCCGCACCCGGCAAGAAGCTCTTCTCCGCCCGCGAAGCCATACGGTCTCCAGTAGTCACGCCCCTGGACGCTCTCGACAAATACCTGTCCGCCGCCCGGACGGCCGCCGACGCCGCCGTCATGGGCGAATACGCCTACGCGCTGGCCCGGGCGGGTCTGGCCGAAGCCGCTTTCTACAACATCGACCGCGCGCTGATAACGGAGCACCTGGACCCGGCGGTGCGGTTCTACCTGGCCGAACTGCTCAACGCCGCCGGGCTGGCGGACGCTTCCGCCGAGCAGGGGGCCCCGGTACCCGCCTGGCTCGGCGCCCCGCTGAAACTCCCGGCCCTGGCCCTGCCGGTCCCCGGCGGCGATTTCGACGACGCCTCGGCCGCTACAAAGCCGCCGACGGCAGCTGGCTGGACTACGCCTACGGCCCCGCCCGGGCGGCCGGCGCCGACGGCGGCCCCTCGCGCATAACCGACATGCACGGCCGCTACTTCGACATAGAACGCGACGAACGCGGCCTGCCGCTCAAAGTGACCGGCCAGAACGGCCGCTCCACTACTTTCACCTACGACGCCGCCGGCCGCGTGACCCGTACGACCTCGCCCGACGGCCGGGAGAAGCGCTTCGGCTACGACGCCGACGGCTTCATGAACTCGGTCAGGGACGGTTCGCTGGCCGAGCAACGCTACACCTATGACCGCGCCGGCCGCGTGCTCGCCGCGGAGCTCGACGGCGGGGTAAACCGCCTGGAGCATTACTACGACGACGCCTCCTCCCGCACCGTCGTGACCGACGCGCTGGGACGCGCCAGTAGGATGGATTACGATGGGCGTGGCAATCTATCCCGTTTCACGGATGCGTTAGGCAATAAGACCGCCATGTCCTACGACAAGGCCGGCCACCTGCTGGAGTTGCGCGACGCCATCGGCGCGGTCTATAAATACGAATACGGCCTCGGCCTGTCCAGAGCCATAGACCCCCTAGGCCGCGCAACACGCTATGAACGCGACGAGGATCTGCGCGTCACCAGGCTTATAGACCCGATGGGGCGCGGGACATCCTTTACCTACGACCCCGCCGGCAATGTCACCCAGGCGCGCAACCCGGCCGGCTTCATCACCAGGTTCGCCTACGGCAGCGGGGATTGCGCGTCCTGCGCAGGCGGGCAGCTCGCCTCGCTCACCGATCCCAAGGGCAATACCTGGGCCTTCAATTACGACAAGTACGGCCGCCTGTCCGATACCGCCAACCCGCTGGGC
>WOVA01000021.1 GCA_009773155.1 Elusimicrobiota bacterium | reverse complement strand
GTCGAATAGCGCCCATGAATATATCAAAGAACTGGGGATTCATCTGCGCCGCTCCATATATCGTGTTGGTAATTCCCAGAAACTATTGCGAGCCTGTGTTGAACATTCGGAGTTGCCGTGGCTGTAGATTAGCGTATCCATTATTAGTTAAAGGTCAATAAGAGTGACTAATGTTACGGGCGGGGACTTAGAGCGGCGGTATGACGGGGTGAGAGCACGCAAGACACGGACTCGCGCGCATAGCGCGTCGGTCCTCGGCTCTCGCCGCTCGCGCTTACGATGCTCGCGGCTCCGAGGCGGTCTTGCTAAGCTCTCACCCCGCCCCCCGGCGCCTGTCTCCTTAAAGTTCAAGGCAAGGAAGCGGAGCGGGTTAAAGGTCTTTAGGGGAGACCCAGACGGCGCGGCCGTTCTTCCAGACGGCCAGCGGGCGGCCTGTCTTTTTGTGCTGGGCTACTACTTTGCGGACGGCGGCTTTCATGGCGAGCTCGGCCTTGTCCTGGAGCGTGAGGCGTTTTTTCTTCATTTCGTCTTTCCTGTGATTCGGGAGTAGGCGGCGCTATCCTCTATGACCGGGCTGCCGTTATGACCTTTGGCGGCCAGGACGGGGGCCGGGCCGGAATTATCAAAAAGCATCCAGTCCGCGGCGAGCCCCTTATAAACATCGAAGAAATTGGCCACGGAGCGGGCGAAGCGGCGGCGCACGTCCTGTTCCGGGACATTATGTCCGCCGTCCTTTACGCGGTCCTTTATCCGCAGAAGCGACAGTTCGGGGCCGGGGACCCAGAGGAAATATATGTGGATGGAATAGCCGCGGGCCTTGAGTTTTTGAAAGAGGTTCAGATGCGTACGGCCGGAGAGGGTGGTCTCGAAACCGAAATCGGCGCCGGCCCTGGCGAAATCGTCGATACGCGCCAGCACCAGTTTGCCAGCCTTGATGGCGGCTATGCGCGGGTCGAAAGGCGAAAGGCCCTGGGCGATGAGGTCGGCGTTGACGAAATTAGGGCAGGTGGCGTAATTGGGCAGGAATTCCCTGGCGAAGGTGGTCTTGCCGGAGCCGTTGGGGCCGGCCACTACATAGACATTGCGACGCTTATTCACGGCTAAATTATAGCAGTTCGGGGCGCGGCTTACGGGAGGGAGGCGGAGCGGGTGGGCGGGGCGTCGGGTTTGGCCGGTTTTTTGTTGTCGGGCCGCGGGTTATAGCAATGGGCGAGCTGGATATTTAGGTTTTTATTCAAGCGCTGCAGGTCCTGGTTTACGGGGACGTTGTTTAGTTCTTTAGTTATCGCCCTGCGGGCCTCCAGCATGGCCGGGCAGCGGGTGAGGTTATCCTTATCCTTGAGCGCATTATTGTAGATGTCGGCGCCCAGGCGGAAGGCGGCCTGCGGGTCGGGATACCATTTGAGCGATTCGCGGCGCTGGTCGAGTTTGGTCTTGAGCGGGATGTCTTTATCCTTTGCCAGGAGGTCGGCTTTCCACGCCATGAAGCGCGGTATGGCGGCGGCGATGAGCAGTACGGCGATCAGGGCGGCGGCGTTGGCTTTCGGGCGCGGCGGCGGGGCGGGCTCGGGGTCGTCGTCGTCGCGGCTTTTTCTTTGCGTACCGGGCCCGGCCAGGGCGCCGATAATGGCGTAGAAAGCCAGGGCGTTGGCCGGCATCTGCGAGCCGAATTCGACCAGGTTATGGCCGCAGGCGGCGATTATGGCGCCGAGGGCGCCGCCCTGCAGGCATTTGAGCGTGAACGACGGGTTATTGCGCCATTTCCTGAAGAAATGGAGGAGCGCGGCGAGGAGGCCGGCGAGGTAGATGAGCCCGCCGGCGAGGCCGCTCTGGAGGAAGAGTTCTATCCAGTCGCTGTGGACGTGGCGGACTAACTGTTTGTCGGTAAAAAAGTCTTCTTTATAGGCGGGGAAGGCGTGCTCGACGGCTTTAAGACCTACGCCGAAGAGCGGAAAGTCGGAGAAGAGGCGGCGGGAGCTCTCGTACATCGAGAAGCGGGCTTTTACGGAATCATCCCAGTCACCGGCCTTCTTGCCCGCCATCCTTTCGTTATTGGCGAGGATGACGCCGTAGCCGGCGACGGCGGCGATCATGGCGGCGAGGGCGGCCGTTCGCCATTTGCGGGATTTCACGAAGGTGGCCGCGATGAAGCCGGTTATGGCGGCCGCGGCGGCGAAGGAATGTCCCCCTCCGCGCGAGCCGGCGTGGATTATGCCGTAGATGAGCGCTGAGAGCATCACCAGTTTTATCAGCTGCACGGCGAGGAGGTCGAAGAGGCGGGTGTGGCTTTGATGGGCCAGGAGCGGCTTAAGCCCCGAGAAGAACAGGCCCAGTCCGCACATGGCCGAGATGGCCAGGAAATGGGCGCCATGATCGCGGTTGACGAAGGGCCCGAATGGCTGGCCGGCGACCTTGCGTATGCCGTAGACCATGGTGTTCTCGCCGGTCTTCTGCAGCATGCCCAGCAGCGCGACGACGGCGCCCATGATGAAGATGGTCCACATCAGCCGGCGGAAGCGCTCGGGGGTGTCGATGAGCTGCGGCACGACGAACAGGACGGCGGCGTAGAAGAGCCAGAGGTGGACGGCGCTGAGCGTGGCGGGGCGCCAGGCGGTGAAGATGAGGCCCGACGGGGCGGTGACGGGATTCTGGTTGAGCGACTGCAGCAGGGCGAGGACGACGATGGCAAGGACGGCGGGGAGGAGGTTCTTATAAAGCGGGTTGGGGTGGACGTGGAGGCCTTTGATGTATGTCCGGGCGGCGAGGGCGAAGAAGGCGGCCTGGAGGAGGCCCAGGGCCCACGGCTCGACGGAGGCGAAGGCCAATGGCGCGAATATCAATGAGAGTATTATAACCGCCTGCATAAGCTGAAATTCTATCTAATTCGGGGACACAATACCTATTTCGGCCGAAATAGGTATTGTGTCCCCCTATTTCCGGGCGACACTACGTTGTCGCACCCCCTCTCTACACTATTTTTACAGGGGGACTTATGACCGGCAAGAAAGCGGACTTTACTGGAAGCCACAACCCGCCACAAAAGCGTGAGGAATCGGCGGCGGACTACGGCTCGTTGCTGTCGGAGATAAAGTCGCGAGTGCGCGAGGCCCAATATGCCGCGCTGCGCGCGGTCAATAAAGAACTGGTCGGGCTTTATTGGGATATCGGCCGGCTCATAGTGGAGAGGCAGAAATCGGAGGGCTGGGGACGCGGCGTGGTGGAACGATTGGCGAAAGACCTTCAGGCCGAATTTCCGGGGGTCCGGGGCTTTTCGGCCCCGAACCTTTGGTTCATGCGGCAAATCTACCGGGCCTATTCAAAGAACACAATTCTCCAACCATTGGTTAGAGAATTAAGTTGGGCAAAACATATACTGATAATCTCCAAGTGCGGGGATTCAAAAGAGCGAGAATTCTACATCCGCATGACCCGCAAATGGAATTGGACCAAGGTCGTTCTCGCGGCAAATATAGAATCCGGTGCCTACGAGAAATACCTCCGCAATCAGACTAATTTCGACTCCGCCCTGACCGAAAAAGCGCGCAGGAAAGCGAAACTGGCGGTAAAAGACGAATATGTTTTTGATTTCCTGGGACTGGGGGAAGAACACAGTGAAAGAGAGTTGGAAACCGCCCTTATCGACAAGGTCAACCGCTTTCTTTTGGAAATGGGCGGGGCCTTCGCCTTCCTGGGCAGCCAGTTCCGTCTGGAAGTGGAAGGACAGGAATATTTTATCGACATCCTTCTCTACCACAGGCATCTCAAATGCCTGGTGGCAGTGGAACTGAAGGTCGGGGATTTCATCCCGGAATATATCGGCAAGATGCAGTTCTACCTGGCGGTACTGGACGACGCTGTGAAAATGCCGGACGAAAACTCTTCGATAGGTATCCTTATTTGCCGGAGCAAGAAGCGCACTATAGTGGAGTACTCCCTGCGGGAGTCACGCAAACCGATAGGGGTGGCGAGCTACAAAGTATTCAAATCGCTTCCCGATAAGTTGCGCAAGCAACTGCCGTCGCCCGAGCAGGTCTCAATACTGGTGGAGGAAGGCATGGGCGGGGCTTCCCCCGCCCCGGATAGCGGTCCTTAATTTGTACAATTTATCCTATGAAAGTATTGTTCGTGTGCACGGGGAATATGTGCCGGAGCCCGGCGGCGGAGAAATTGCTGGCGCATTACGGCGCGGGTAAGGGTTTCGAGGCGCGCTCGCGCGGGACGGCGGCGCAGCCTTATTCCGCCATGACGGAGGCGGTGGCCGGGTTCCTGGCCGCCGAGGGCGTTAAGAACCTGGCCCACAAGCCGGCGCTGGTGCGCGACGAGGATATAGACTGGGCGGACCTGGTGGTGGTGATGGAGGAGGCGCACCTGGAGGCGCTGGCCGGGCATTTCCCCCAGAGCATCAGGAAAACGAGGAAGATAATGGAATTCCTGGGCGGGGACGGCGACCTGCGCGACCCGATGGGCGGCGACGGGAAGCTCTACGCCGAGGTCATGGGGAAGATCAAAAGGGCCGTGCTGGCGCTTATAGAAGGCAAATAGCGCGCGTTCGCGGGGCAATAAAAAACCGCCGGTGATGCCGGCGGTTTTTTATCGGCTTTTGGCCCTGCTTAGAACATGGCCTTGAGCGAGGCGGCCGCGACATTGTTGCGGTAGCCGAACTCCACGCCGGCGGCGCCGTCGTTGGACAAGCGGGCCTTGTGGCTGAAGCTCAAACCCGCCTTGAGCCATTTCTGTATGTTGTAGTCGGCCGCCAGGCGGGCGGCGATGTTCCGGTCCTCGCGCGGGCGGGTCTTGCCGGCGGTGTTCTCGGCGTACTCGACCAGTTCGTAGTTGCCGCCCAGGGTCAGCTTGACCTTGCGCACTTCGCGGGAGAAGCTCAGGTCGGTCAGCGTGGAGGTATAGAAGCGGCTGGTCAGGTAGCTGGTCTCCACGTTGGCGCGCCTGGCGAAGAGGGCGATATCGGTCCTGGGGACGGCCTTCCAGAGCAGCTGGGCGCTGTAGCCGAAGGTGTCGATGTCGTTGTCGACGCCGGTATTGCCCTGGTCGTAATCGCGCATCTGCAGGCCGGCCTTGACGGTGCCGGTCAGCTTGGGCGCGATATTTCCCACCAGGCCGAGCTCTACGTTATGATAGGTCGCGTCGCCCTTGTCGGTGTCGAGCCGGTAGTCCAGGTCGCCGTAGCGCCAGGAGAGCATGGCCTTGGTCTTGGGCATGATCTGGCAGGTCAGGTCCGCGCCGGCGAGCAGCTCCTGGCGGTCGAGCTTGTCGTTGGCGGCGACCTTGACGTAGTCGTGGTAGGTGTGGCCGGCCTCCAGCGCGAAGCCGAACTTGCCGCGTATGGGCGCCTCGAAGCGCGCCGTGGCGTTGTTCTGTATGCGCCCGGCGCGGTCGGTCTCCTGCGTGGTGGCCTGGTCGGTGGTGTCGGCGTACTTATTATCCACGCTCAGCGACATGTTTTTGGGCAGGCGGACCTTTACGCCCAGGCCGGCCATGTTGTGCACGGCGTTGTTGGTGGCGGGACTCTCGTCGTAGGCGAGCAGTTCCATCGTGTAGCCGCCGCTCAGGTCTATGCGCGAGCCCAGCTTGTGCAGCAGGTCCACGCCGATGCCGGTGCGGTTTATCAGCGAGGAGTTCTTGCCTTTCATCTCCAGGTAGATATTATTGTCGTAGCTCTCCTGGGTGCTGACGAAGGGGTTGATCTCGAGGTTGCCGAACTTGAGGTTCCCCATCGCGGCCGCGTTGGACGCGGCGACCATCATTATCGCGGGTATTATGAGTTTCTTCATTTTTTAAATTCTCCTTGATCGCCCCGGTCTCAGGGATTGGAGGCGCTGACCTCGTTGGACTGCCCGACGGTCTGCGTCTCGATTACGGTGGACTCCGGCGCGGTGACGGTGGTCTCTTCCGTGGCCGCTTCCTTGACAGTCGCGGTCTTGGTGGTGGTCGTGATCGTGGCGGGGACGGTCACGGTGGCGGTCTCGCCGGTCTTGAGCGTCTGGGTCCGGCCGCCGGCGGCGTCGGTGATGACGGCGGCGCCCTTCTCTACCTTTACTGTGACCTTGCCGCCCACGGTGGCCAGTCTGACGTCGCTGTTGGCGGTGACGACGATGTTGTGGCCGGAAGGCGTCTTTACGGCCACCGGGGTGCCGGCGGTGACGGAGATATCCACTTTGCCTTTGGCGGCGGCGACGGTGAAGTTGGAGCCGGTGGCGGCGGTGATGGTCTTGCCGTTGGCCGCGACCTCTATGGTGCCCTCGACTACGGCGAAGGCTACGCTGGCGTCGGTGATGGCGGGGACGGAGTCGCCGGGCTTGAGCGTCATGAGGATGAAGCCGTCCTTCATGATGTTAACGGTGCCGGTGATCCTGGTGATCTTGAGGCCGGCGGCCTGGGCCGCGGGCGCGGGCGGATCGGCCTGCGCGAAGGCTGAACCCGCGGCGAAAAGCAGCGCCACGGCGAGTATAGGTGATAGTTTCATATTAATACACTCCTCCTGAATGCTGATTGCCAACATGTCCATGGTACCAAATACAGAGCCGTGTGTGTCAATAGCCCGGAAGTTACATTAGTTACATCCATCACATTCAGGGACACAATACCTATTTCGGCCGAAATAGGTATTGTGTCCCCATTTGGTATAATGAAGATATGAGGGACATAATACGTATTTCGGCGGCGCTGGCCGCCCTTATCCTCCCCCCCGCGGCGCTGGCCGGGGATTTCCCGGTCTGCGTGTACGGGGTGAACGAGCCGGCTTCGCTGGCGGTGCTTAAAAATTCGGGGTTCAACTGCTTCCAGACCTACCTTGACGATCCGGAGAAGCTGGCCGGCCTGGCCGAGACCGCGCGCGGGCTGAACATGCGCATGGTGGCGCCGCCCTACAAGGCGATGGAGTCGGCTTACTCGGAAAAGGCCAGGCGCTGGCCGGTTTTGGCCTGGTATCTGAAGGACGAGCCCGAAGTGGGCTGGATGAAAGCAGAAGACCTGCTGAAGCTGGACAGGCGGGTCAAGGAGTGGTCGCCCGGCCAGCCGACGGCTTTTGTGATGGGCCACGGCCTGCCGGCGATGGTTTACGGCGCGGCCGCGGATATCGTCATGCTGGACTGGTACCCGGTGCCGCATCTGCCGCTGGAGTCGGTGGGGCGCGAGTTGGCGCTGGTGCGGGAAGGCGTGCGGCTCACGGACCCGGCCCGGCCGGAGAAGCCGCTCTGGGCGGTGCTGCAGGCTTTCGACTGGATAGAGTACCCGCAGCGGCGGGCGAAGAAGGTGGGCGGCTGGCCGACTTTTGAGCAGGTGCGCTTTATGACCTGGCTGTCGGTGGCGCGCGGCGCGGCCGGCGTTTTCTATTTCAAGTACGCCGACAACGAGGGTGTGCCGCTGCCTTCGCGGCCGGAGCTCTGGGGGCGCTATGAGCGCGTTGCCGGCGAACTGACAGCCATGAGCAAGGTCCTGGTCAAAGGGAAGGATATCCCGCTGCCTGTCGGCCTGGATGAACGGCTGAGCGGGCGCGCGCTACGGCGCTGGTGGCGGAAGTACGCGATAATCCTGAATCCGACGGCGGGGGCAGTGCCGCTGGCCGCGGAGGCGCTGAAGGGCTGGCGGCCGCTTTTCGAGACGCGGCGCGAGCTGCCGGAGTCTTTACCGCCCTACGGCGTCCTCATTTTAGAGAAATAACCGCAATAAATAGGGGGACACAATACCTATTTCGGCCGAAATAGGTATTGTGTCCCCCTATTTCAATACCTGGGGGTGTTCTCGCGGGCGGCGATCTCGCCGGAGAGGTTCTTTATAAACTCGTCGGTGTTCACGCCGAAGACGCTCTTGTTGCCGCGCAGGCGCAGCGAGATGTTCCCCGCTTCTTTTTCCTTCTTGCCCACGATGACGACGTACGGCGGCTTCTCCATGGCGGCGTCGCGGACCTTCCCGTTGATCATGTCGGGGCGCAGGTCGGTGGCGACGCGGATGCCGGCGGCTTTGAGCTTGCCGGCGATCTCGCGCGCGTAGTCCTCCTCCCCGGAGGTGATGCTGAGCACCTTGGCCTGCACGGGGGCCAGCCAGGCCGGGAAGTTGCCGGCGTAATGCTCTATCAGCACGCCGAAGAACCGCTCCAGCGAGCCCAGCAGCGCGCGGTGTATCATGTACGGGCGGTGCTTCCGGCCGTCGGAGCCGGTGTATTCCATCTTGAACCGCTCGGGCTCGTTGAAGTCGAACTGGATGGTGCTCATCTGCCACTCGCGGCCGATGGCGTCCTTCACCTTGAGGTCTATCTTGGGGCCGTAGAAGGCGCCGCCGCCCTCGTCGAGCTCGACGGGCACGCCTTCCTTGCCGGCGGCCGCGCGCAGGCTCTTCTGCGCGGCTTCCCAGAGCGCGGGGTCGCCGACCGCGTCGGCCGGGCGGGTGGCGAGATACGCCTTGATGTCGGTGAGGCCGAAGGTGCGCAGTATGTTCATGCTGAAGCGCAGCACCTCGATGGTCTCGCTCTCCATCTGTTCGGGCGTGCAGATGATGTGCGCGTCGTCCTGGGTGAAGCCGCGCACGCGCAGCAGGCCGTGCAGCACGCCGGCCTTCTCGAAGCGGTACACCGTGCCCAGTTCCGCCCAGCGCAGCGGCAGGTCGCGGTAGGAATGCGACCTGGTCTTGTAGATCTCGATGTGGAACGGGCAGTTCATCGGCTTGGCGTAATACTCAATGTCGTCGATCTTCATCGGCGCGTACATCGACTCGTTGTAGAAGCCCAGGTGCCCCGAGGTCTCCCACAGGCCGGCGCGGCCGATATGCGGCGTATTGACCAGGTCGTAGCCGCCCTTGAAATGCTCTTCCTTCCAGTAGGTCTCGATGGAATGGCGGATGCGGGCGCCGTTGGGGTGCCACAGCACCAGGCCGGGGCCGACGGTCTCGTTGATGGAGTAGAGGTCGAGCTGCTTGCCCAGCTTGCGGTGGTCGCGCCTGGCGGCCTCCTCCTGCTGCTTGAGATAGGCGTCCAGCTCTCCTTGAGTCTCGAAGGCGACGCCGTAGATGCGCTGGAGCATGGGGTTCTTCTCGCTGCCGCGCCAGTAGGCGCCGGCGATGCTGGTCAGTTTGAAGGCCTTGAGCTTGCCGAAATGGTCGACGTGCGGGCCTTTGCAGAGGTCCTCGAAAGGGCCGCTCTTGTAGACGCTGATGACGGCGTCTTCGGGCAGGTCGTTTATGAGCTCGACCTTGTACTTCTCGCCCTTCTCCGCGAAATGTTTGAGCGCCGAAGCGCGGGAGAGCTCGACGCGCTCGAACTTGTGCGCGGCGCCGATGAGGTTCTTCATCTTCTTCTCTATGGTCTTGAGGTCCCCGGGCACGAAGTGGTGCTCCAGGTCGAAGTCGTAGTAGAAGCCGTTGTCGATGGCGGGGCCGATGCCGAACTTGACGCCCGGGAAGAGTTCCTGGACGGCGGCGGCCATGACGTGGGCCAGCGAATGGCGGACCTTGTGCAGGTTATCGTCGCCGTGAAGTTCTTTGTGCTGTTCTGACATGATTTCTCCTGTAAAAACCGAGCCCGTCAGTCCCGTCGAGCGGGTTCTAACGGGCTCTAAAACTTGGTGCCCAGTATAGGATTTGAACCTATGACCTTTCCCATGTCAAGGGAACGCGCTACCGCTGCGCCAACTGGGCGAACACCGATATTATATCAAAAAACTACGATTTGGGCCGGCGGCCGTGCTCCGCGGTTATGACCGACTTTATCCCCCCGCGCGGGGTGAAATTGCCGGTGACGCGGCACCATTTGGGCTTGAGCGCCTTGACCACGTCGTCGAGTATGCGGTTGCCGATGTTCTCCATGAAGATGCCCAGACCCCGGTACTGGAGGAAATAGTACTTAAGCGACTTGAGCTCCAGGCAGAGCTTATTGGGAATGTACTCGATGGTGATGTTGCCGAAATCGGGCAGGCCGGTCTTGGGGCAGACGGAGGTGAACTCCGGGTGCTCGATGCGTATGACGTAGTTCCGCTTGTACTGGTTAGGCCAGGCCTCTATGGCCGGCAGCTTTATCTTATGCGGCGTCGCCGCGTGTTCCGAAGTATAGCCTGTGGTCCTGGTCTTCATTCTTATCTCCTTGGAATTGGGGACACAATACCTATTTCGGTCCGAAATAGGTATTGTGTCCCCCTTTATCAAATCGTCATGCTCCGCAGGCGGAGGGAGTTCATCACCACGGAGACGGAGCTGAGCGCCATGGCGGCGCCGGCCATCCACGGGGTGACGAGGATGCCCGTAAAGGGGTAGAGCGCGCCGGCGGCCAGCGGGATGAGCAGCAGGTTGTAGCCGAAGGCCCAGCCGAGGTTCTGGTTGATGACGCGCTTGATGGCTTTTGAGATCCGGATGGCGTCCACCACGCCGGAGAGGTCGTTCTTCATCAGCGTCATGTCGCCGGCCTGTATGGCGATGTCGGTGCCCGAGCGCATGGCTATGCCGATGTCGGCCTCGGAGAGGGCGGCGGCGTCGTTGAACCCGTCGCCGACTATGGCGACTTTGCGGCCCAGCGCCTTGTAGCGCGCCACTATGGCCTTCTTCTCCTCGGGAAAGATGCCGGAATAGATGCTGGTTATCCCCAGCGCGGCGGCGGCGGCGGCGACGGCCTGGTCGCGGTCGCCTGAGGCGACGACGGGCTCCACGCCCATCGCGCGCAGCTGGTCGGCCAGCGCGGCGGCGCCGGGGCGCAGCGTGTCGGAGAGGGTGGCGTAGCCCAGGTATTTGCCCCCGCGCGCCAGCGCCAGCGCGGAGACCGGTGCCTCGGCTATGGCGTCGATGTCCGCCGCGGGGACCGCCACACCCATTTCCTCCAGCCATTTGAACGAGCCGGCGACGACTTTATCGTCGCCTATCAGGCACTCCACGCCCTTGCCGGCGACGGCCTGGAAGGCGGAGGCGGACTGCGGCTTTATGTCCTTCCACGACGGGTGAGCGCGCAGGGCGGCGGCGAAAGGGTGCTCGCTGCCGGCTTCGGCGGAGAGCAGCACGTCGGCGAATTCCTTCTCTTTGATCCCGCTGGGACGAACCTCGGCGACGGAGAGGCGGCCCTCGGTCAGCGTGCCGGTCTTGTCGAGTATGACGGTGTCAACGCGCGAGATGCGCTCGAGGATATCGGCGTTATTTATCCGCACGCCCGAGCGGGCGGCGCGGGCGAAGCCGACGGCGACGGCCATCGGCACGGCCAGCCCCATGGCGCAGGGGCAGGCGACGGCCAGCACGGCGGCGAAGACCATGGCGGCGCGGCCGAAGCCGGCGAAATGGGCCCAGAGGCCGGCCGCGACGACGGCGACCAGGAAGACGGCCGGGACGAACCAGGCCGAGATGCGGTCCACCAGCTTCTGCACCGAGCCCTTGGCGGCCTGGCTCTCGCGCACGCTGGCGGCGATCTTCATAAGGACCATGTCCTCGCCCACGCCGACCGCCTCGAACTCGAGCGAGCCGGACGTGTTCATGGTGCCGGCATAGAGCTTGTCGCCGGGCTTCTTGTCGGCGGGGACGCTCTCGCCCGTGAGCAGCGATTCGTCGACGGCGGAGGCGCCCCTTATGACGGCGCCGTCGGCGGGGACCTGTTCGCCGGGGCGCAGGAGGACCAGGTCGCCCGGGAGCACGGCCCCGGCGGGCACGGTCTCCTCGCGCCCGCCGCGCATGACGCGCGCGAACTTGGGCGCCATCTGCAGGAGGGAGCTGACGGCGCGGCCGGCGCCGGTCTTGGAGCGGGCTTCCAGCCAGCGGCCGAGGTTTATAAAGAAGATCAGCATGGCGACTTCATGCCACTGCGGGTGAGGGTGGACGCCGGTGCCGAAGGCGTGCGGCTTTAGCAACAGCGTCACGCTGTAGAGCCAGGCGGTGCTGGTGCTCAGCGAGACCAGCGTGTTCATGTCGGCGGCGCGGGCGCGCAGCGAGCGCCAGAGGCCGGCGTGGAAGTGCCAGCCGCAGAAGGTCCAGGAGAAGGTGGCCGCCAGGAACAGCGTGTAGGGCGAGAGCTCCAGGAACATGTCCAGAAGGATGACGAAGGCGGCCAGCGCGGAGAAGAGGAGCCGGGAGAGGAAGTAGGCCTGCTCGCGCTCGAGCTCCTCGAAAGAGACGCCTTGGGCGGCGGCCGAGGATTCGGAGAAGGCCAGGGCCTTGTAGCCGGCGGCGTCTATGGCGGAGCGCAGGCCGCGGGCGCCGGTCAGGGCCGGGTCATAGGTGACGAAGGCGGTCTTGGACGGCAGGTGCACCGAGACGCGCTCGACGCCCTTTACGGCGCCGACGGCCTCCTCCACCCGCGCCACGCAGGAGGCGCAATGCACCCCCTCCAGCGGTATAACAGCCTTTTTCAGATTTGGGGACACAATACCTATTCCCTTCCCTTAGCGAAACCGGGGGCTTTTGGGGACACAATACCTATTTCCGCGGGAAATAGGTATTGTGTCCCCAATTTCATAATTTCACAATTTCACAGGCTGGCTCGCCAGGCGGCGTGCACGTCCGACATGTCGCGCCAGGTGCCGGCGAAGGCTTCCCCTACCGCGTAATCCACGGGCAGCCCTTCCTTGAGTTTGCGCAGGAAAAGGTAGAAGTTGAAGTTCCCCCCGGCGCGTATCATGAAGGTGGCCAGGCTGCCGGCCTGCGCGTACCATTTCTCGACGGCGGAGCCGGTCTGCCGGGCGCCGGGCGGCATGGAGGTCAGCGCGGTAAAAGAGAGAGGCGAGGGGCGGACCAGCGACTTGACGCGGGCGGCGTAGAGGTCGGCCGAGGCCGGCAGCGCGGCTTTCTCGGCGTGCACAGCTATTCCCTCGTTGAGCCAGGTGAGCTGGGAAAAATCGGTGCCCCCCATGAATTCCTTGAAGACCAGGTGGGCTATCTCGTGGGCGATAACGCCGCGGGCGGCGTCGTTCTCGTAGACGTGGATGGCGTTGCCGTAGGCCACGCCGCCGGACCACTCCGGCTGTTTGGTCTTGGCCAGGTACTCGTCCTTGCCGGCGTAGACGACGATATTGTACGGGGCCGACGGGGCGAAGGAATAGAGGCCCAGGTCGCTCATCAGGCGGGTGTAGCTGTCCTCGCAGAAGGTCGCATAGGTCTGCGCGGTCTCGGTGGAGTAGGCCCGCACCAGGAAACGCGAGGTCTCGACGGATTTGGAGCCTGGGTCCAGCTCACCGTAGGGGGCCTGGTCCGGCACGGGCGCCGCCAGCATGTGCTGGCGGAGTACTTCGTCCGGCAGCGAGACGCAGGCGGAGAGTATGAGCAGCGCGGGGAGAAGCGGGAGGTGTTTTTTCATGGTCTCAGCTTATCTCGGCCAGCGAGGCGCGTATGGTGAGCGAGTTCAGCCGGATGTCGAGCGGCAGATCGTCGAGGTCCAGCGAATATCTGAGCAGCGGTATGTACCTGGGATCGAAGTTGGTCTCGCCATAGCTCACCGTGCGCGGCGTGACCACCAGTTTGCGGCCCTTGAGCTCCACATTCAGCTCGGCCTCGACGGGCTTGCCTCCCATCGTGCCGGATACGATCATGCCGTCGCCGAACCTGACCTCCAGGTCCTTGAGCGGGAAGCCTCTCTTCTCGAGAAAGCGGGCGACGGAGAAGTCGGTGATCTTGCCGCCGGTCAGGCGCACCGGCGAGGCGGCGATGATCACGGGCATGCCGTCCTCGAGGGCGTAGGAGAAGTTGGCGGCCGTGGCCGAGAAGCCGTGTATGTCCATCTCGCCGTAGGAGGCGTAGGAGGACGAGATATCGGCCTTGGGATAGCGGCCGGAGGAGGGGTCCAGGTCTCCCACCCTTATCACCACGTCGCGCAGCGTGAGGCCGCCGATGGAGAGCGAGGCGTATCTAAAGACGCCGCTGCCCTGGTCGAAGGGCAGGACGCGGCGCTTATAATAAAGTTCGGTGTCGCCGGCCGGCAGCGAGATGGACTCGGCCCGCTCGAAAGCCGGTCCCAGCCAGGAGGCGGCGCGTATGCGTGCCGTGGCGGCGGCGGCCTCGGGCGAGGCGGACGGCGTAAGCGCCAGCACGTCGCAGAACGAGGCCAGGTCCGCGCCGGAATTCACTACTTTCACGCCGGTTAGGCCGCGGCGGGCGAGCATGATGCCGATAGTGTCGGGGTTGAGATAATCGCCGCCGCCCACCAGGCAGACGACCGACGAGCTGCGGCCCCCGGCGGCGGGGCGCACGGCGGAGAGTAACTTCTCCGAGAAGTCCCCCCCGCGGACCACGACGGTGCCGCCGAAGATGGGAGCCTGCTTCACGCCGGGCAGATACTTTACGCCGACCAGGCCCGAGCCGTTTATGAGCATCAGCACGGCGGCCAGCGCGCCCGCGGGGTAGCGCAGTTTCCCCGGGACCATGACGCCCAGCGCTATGGCGAAGGGCAGCAGCGCGGGGTACATATACTCCACCTCGCGCAGGCCCAGCAGCGTGAAGAAGAGGTACGGCACGACGAACCAGAGGGCGATCTTCTCCTTGCCCTGGTAAGGCATGAAGACGGAATAGTACATCCAGAGCATGGCGGCGGCGCCCAGCACGAAGAAGAGCAGGTGCATCTCGCCGGCGGAGGCCTTGAGCAGCCACCAGAACTTATCCCAGCGCGACAGGTCGGCCCCGGCCATGGAGCGCGCGAGCCAGGCGTTGTAGAAGGAGACGGCGTTCATCAGGTACCACGGCACGCCGGCGACTATGCCGGGCAGCAGGCCCTTGAGCATCTCCGAGCGGTTCATGTGGCCCGCCGCGACGGCGATCATCATGGGCAGCAGCGGCAGGACATAGACCCAGTAGAAAACGTCGGTCAGCACGCCCAGCGAGAACATAAGCCCCATCCAGAACAGCGGCTTGGGCTTTTCGAAATCGTCGGAATTGAGGTAGAAGCACCAGAAGCCGGCGGCGAAGGCCAGCGTGGCTATCTGCGGCGAGAGCGAGCGCGCGCATTCCAGCACGAACGGGAACGAGGCGGCCGCGACCGCCGCCGTCAGCGAGGAGAGGGTGTTGCGGTGGCGCCGCAGGGCGTAGTAGACGAAGGCCAGCAGCAGCGACAGGTAAAAGGCGTTGACCAGGAAGACGGCGGTGCCGATATCGGCGGTGACTAATTTAAGCACCGGCAGGTAGCTCAGGTAATAGAGCGGCGGCTGCGCGGTTACGCCGACGGAGCCGGTGCCCAGCAGGGCGACGGGGCCTTCGACCTCGTAATCGGCCAGATACTTCTGCACGACGGTGACGCGGCCGGCCTCCTCGGCGCTGAAGAGGTCGCCCTGGCGGGCCTTCCACTGCCAGAGAAAAAGGGCGCTGATGAGTATGAGGACGGCCAGGCCCAGCGGGCCTTTCTTCCAGTCCTCTTTCTTCGGTCCGGAGAGTTCCTTCTCGAAGAGGATGCTCTCGAAGGCCATTCTGGCCGCGTAGAACTTGTTCTTGAAAGTTACTTCGTGCTCCTGCTCGGGGCTCATCAGCGGCTCCTCTTCTTGAACAGCTCCTGTGCCCTCTTCGCGTAGAACTCGGAGCGGGCGGGGTCGGCCTCGGCAGCGTACTCGTACTCGTCCAGGGCGCCGCGCACGTCGCCGTCGGCCGCGCGGATGTCGCCGGCCAGCACGCGCGCGCGGGCGTTGCCGTTGTCGAGCGTATAGGCCTTCACGGCGTCCTCCAGCGCCCCTTCCCTGTAGCCGGTCCGGTAGACGGCCACGCCGCGCCAGTAATGGTAGGCGGAGACGCCGGGCCGCAGTTCCACCGCCTTGTTGAGATCCGCTATCGCCCCGACGGTGTCGCCGGAGTGGAACTTAAGCCGCCCGCGGTCGAACCAGGCCTGCGCCACGCGGGGCTGCAGTTTGATGAACTCGTCCAGGTCGTAGACGGCCTCGGACCAGCGGCGCAGTTCGCCGTAGGCCAGCGCGCGCTGGAACCAGACCAGCGCCAGGTCAGGCTTGAGGTCGATGGCGCGGGAGAGTAACCGTATGGCGCCGACGGCGTCCTGCGTCTTGAGGGCGACGATGCCGCGGTTGAGCAGGGCGTGGGGATACTCGGAGCTCTTCTTCAGGGCGAGGTCCAGATATTTCTCCGCCTGGGTGTAATTGCCGGCGTCCAGGTAGAGCGCGCCGAGGTTATTGTAGGCGGGCGCGTAGGAGGGGTCCATGTCGATGGCCTTCTTATAGTCGTTCTCGGCCTTGCCCGTGTCCCTTATGCGCTCGTAGGCGAGGCCGCGCGAAGTGAGGGCCTCGGGGAATTTTTTCTTGAGCATCAGCGAGCGGGTGTAGAGCCCGATGGCCTTCATTGTCTCGCCGCGCGAGTAGGCCAGGTTCCCCCGCCGGTAGAAGGCGTCCGGGTCGCGGCCGCAGGCGGCCAGCGCGGCCAGGGCCAGCGAAGCTATGACGATGTTCCTTGCGAGTGCCATGTTATCCCTCCGAAAAGATCCGCCGAAAATATTTCCCGCCGTCGGGGCGTCAGGCGCCCCGGGGCGCCTTTTTTTCGTCCTTCATGCCGAAGGCCAGGAAGACGGCCCCGACGGTGATGGAGGCGTCGGCCACGTTGAAGACCGCGGGGAAGAAACTGAGATCGATGAAATCCACCACGTGCCCGTAGGCGATGCGGTCATAGAGGTTGCCCAGCGCGCCGCCCAGCACCAGAGCGGCGCCGGCCTCGGCCGCGGCGCCGTGGGAGACCAGCCGCCGCCGGAAGATCAGCAGGGCGCAGATCAAGACCGCGGAGAAGACGATGAAGAACGAATTGTTGTCGCGGAACATGCCGAACGAGACGCCGGTGTTCTCGACGTAGTGCAGGTTGAAGAACGGCAGCACCTGCATGCTGGAGAAGTAGAGTTTCTCCAGCACCAGCCCCTTGGTGACCCTGTCGAGCAGGAACACCGAGAGCACTATGGCCGGGCTGAGGAATTTGCGGGCGCTCATCTTTTTCAGGTCAGGCACCCGCCTTCTTGAGTACGTTAGCACAGCGACCGCATACCCCGGCGTGCGCCGGTTCGGAGCCTATGTCCTTGCGCCACTGCCAGCAGCGCGGGCACTTGGCGCCTTCGGCCTTGAGCGCCGAAACGGAGAGTTCCGCCGGGCCGCCGCGGTCCAGCGAGCAGCCGGAGACTATCATGAACTGCGGCAGCGCGGGCAGCGCGGATTCTATAAGGCCGGCCAGCGCGGGGTCGGAGGTCCTGAATACCAGGCGGGCCTCCAGCGACGAGCCGACCTCCCCCTTCTGGCGGAGTTCCTCGATGGCCTTCAACGCGGGCTCGCGCAGTTCCATCAGTTTGTCCCACTTCGCCGCCAGGGCTTCGTCCTTCCAGGCGGCCGGCGCCTGCTGCGGAATGGCGGAGAGGAAGACGCTCTCGGGCAGCGAGGGGTCTATCTCGGCGCGGGCCACGCCCCAGGCCTCTTCGGTCGTGAACGAGAGCACCGGCGCGGTCAGCGGCAGTATGGTGACCAGCGCGTCGTAGAGCGCGGTCTGGGCGGAGCGGCGGGACGGATCGTCGGGCGAGAGCGTGTAGAGCCGGTCCTTGAGCGCGTCCAGGTAGAACGACGACAGGTCGAGGATGCAGAAGTCGGCTATCGCGCGGATGGCGTGGCGGAACTCGTACTCATTGTAGGCCTTGCGGGTCTTTTCCAGCATCAGCGCCAGGCGGTGGCGGAAATAGCGGTCCAGCTCCGTCATGTCTCCGTCGGCCACGCGGTGTTCGGCGGGCCGGAAGTCGCTCAGGTTGCCCATCAGGTAGCGCAGCGTGTTGCGGATCTTGCGGTAGGTGTCTATCGGGCCGGCCAGCAGCTTCTCGCCGATGCGGACGTCGTCGGAATAGTCGCAGAGCGCGGTCCAGAGGCGCAGGACCTCGGCGCCGTACTTCTTCATGATCTCCTGCGGCGAGACGCTGTTGCCGGCGGACTTGTGCATGGCGTGGCCGGTCTCGTCGAGGACCATACCGTGGGTCAGCACGGCGCGGTAGGGCGGCTTGCCGTTGAGCGCCACCGACGGGATGAGCGAGGTCTGGAACCAGCCGCGGTGCTGGTCGGAGCCTTCCAGGTACATATCGGCGGGATAATGGTCGCCGCCGGGGATGTGGCCGCTGCGGGCGACGGCGTACCAGGAGACGCCCGAATCCAGCCACACGTCGAGGATGTCCTTCTCCTTGCGGAACTCCGCGCCGCCGCAGGAGCACTTATATCCCGCGGGCAGCAGCTTCTCGACGGGCTGGCTGAACCAGAAATCGCTTCCCTCCTTGAACACGCGCTCCTCCCAGGTCTTGAGCAGGGCGGAGTCGGTCTGCGGCTTCTCGCAGGACTTGCAGTAGAGCGCCAGGATGGGCGTGCCCCAGTAGCGCTGGCGCGAGAGGCACCAGTCGGGGCGGAGCTTGAGCATGGAGGTCATGCGCGTCTTGCCGCCCGACGGGTACCAGGCGACGCGGTCGGCGGCTTCGACCAGCTTTTCGCGCAGGCCGTGCTCGTCCACGCGCAGGAACCACTGCTCGGTGGCGCGGAAGATGACCGGCTGCTTGCAGCGCCAGCAGTGCGGGTAGCTGTGGCCGATGTCCTTGTGGGCCAGCAGGACGCCGTCGTCCTTCATCGTCTCCACGATGTCCTTGTTGGACTCGAAGACCTTTTTCCCCTCGAAGGCGCCGGCGTCGGCGCTGAAGGTGCCGTCCTCTTTGACGGGGCAGAAGATGTCGAGGCCCAGCTTTTTGCCGAGGTGGAAGTCGTCCTCGCCGTGGCCGGGCGCGATGTGGACTATGCCGGTGCCGGTGGCCATCTCGACGAAGTCGGCGGCGACGACCGGGCGGCCGAAGCGGCGGCGCTCGGGCAGGTGCGGGGCGAGGCAGTGGGCGTATTCGAGGCCCAGCAGATCCTTGCCGGAGAGCTCGGCGTGCTTTGAGAGCTTAAGGCCGGATTCCTGCGCGAAGCTCTCGGCGAGCTTGCTGGCGACGACGAGGTATTCCCCCGCCGACTCCAGGACGGAGTAGTCCTCGTCCTGCGCGACGGCCGCGGCCATGTTGGACGGCAGCGTCCAGGGCGTGGTGGTCCAGGCCACCAGGCTGACGGGCCCGCCGCCGGACTTCATCGCGGCGGGCGGGGCCAGCAGCGTGAACTTGACGTACACCGACGGGGAGGTCTTGTCCTTGTACTCCACCTCGGCGTCGGCCAGGGCGGTCTCGCAGCTGACGCACCAGTAGATGGCCTTCTTGTCGCGGCGGATATAGCCCTTCTCCAGCAGCTCGCGGAACGCCTTTATGACGGTGCCTTCGTAGCGGTTGGACATCGTGACGTACGGGTTGTCCCAGTCGCCCAGCACGCCCAGGCGCCTGAATTCCGCGCGCTGTATGTCGATGAAGCGCTGCGCGAACTCGCGCGCTTTGCCGCGGAATCCGGCGACGTCGTCGATGTGGCGCTTGCCGATCTTCATCTCCTTGAGCAGCGCCTGCTCGATGGGCAGGCCGTGGCAGTCCCAGCCGGGGACATAAGGCGTGTAATGGCCCATCAGAGACTGCGACTTGACCAGTATGTCCTTGAGGATCTTGTTGAGGGCGTGGCCGATGTGGATGTGGCCGTTGGCGTAGGGCGGCCCGTCGTGGAGGATATACGGCTTGCAGTCCTTGCGCAGCTCGAGCATCCGCTTGTAAAGGTCCAGCTTGTTCCAGAAATCAAGAATGCCCGGCTCCTTCTTTGGCAGGTCGCCCCTCATGGAGAACGAGGTATTGGGCAGGAAAACGGTCTTAGAGTAGTCTGTATTCTTGGTGTCCATGTAACGATATCCTTATTAAAAACTATGCAAATTATACAAATTCGGGGACACAATACCTATTTCGGACCGAAATAGGTATTGTGTCCCCCCCGACATACCCCCGACACCACGTTGTCGCCCCCGCCGTCTACACTTTTTGGGGACATAATGCTTATTGTCGGGAGGAGGTTTTATGCCAAGGATCGCGAGGGTGGTGATTCCGCAGTGCCCGCACCATATAACGCAGCGGGGGGTGCGGTCGATGCAGGTCTTTTTGAACGACGCTGACCGGAGAAAATACCTTAACCTGCTGAAGGCGAACGGTAAAAAGTACGGCGTCGAATTCCTGGCCTATTGCCTGATGTCCAACCATGTGCACATTGTCGCGGTCCCCGAAAGCGGGGATTCACTGGCCAGAGCCATAGGGGAGGCGCACCGTAAATACACGCGTGAAGTTAATTTGCGGGAAGATGTCCGCGGGTACCTGTTCCAGGGGCGATTCTATTCCTGCCCGACGGACGAGCGGTATTTTGTCACGGCCGCCCTATACACGGAAAGAAACCCGGTCAGGGCCGGGATCTGCCGCCAGGCCTGGGGGTATCAATGGTCCAGCGCCGCGTTCCACGCGGGGGCGGCGTCCTGCGATCCGCTCGTCGATAAAAAGATAGCGGGGATATCCCCGGATGAATGGATGAAAATGCTGAAAAATGACCCGGATTCCGCTGAAGAACTAAGACATCATTCCCGCACCGGCCGCCCCGCCGGGGCGCCAGAATTCATAAGCCGGGCGGAACTGCTCACCGGCCGGCAGCTTTTCCCGCGGCCGGCGGGCCGCAAGGGTACCGACCGGGAAGGTGAACTTATACCGGCGAGGTCTTGAGCCAGACCTGGCGGGAGCGGGGGCCGTCGTACTCGCACAGGTAGAGGCCCTGCCACGTACCCAACTGCAACCTCCCTCCCTCGACGAAGACCGTCAAAGAGGGCCCGGTCAGCACGCTCTTGATATGCGCGGGGGAGTTCCCCTCCCCGTGGCGGTACGGGTAAGCGTCGTCGATCACCTTGGCCAGCCCCGCCAGGACGTCGCTCTTCACGGAAGGGTCGGCGTTCTCGTTTATCGCCAGCGCGCAGGTGGTGTGCGGGCAGAACAGGTGGCAGACCCCGTCCTCCAACCCCGCTTCCGTCACCGCCTCCTGCACAAGACCTGTTATGTCATTAAACTCCGACTTGGCCGTTTTCACCTGTATCTTCTTCATAACGCTATTCTATAACATCGCGGCATTGGGGACACAATACCTATTTCCGGCGGAAATAGGTATTGTGTCCCCAATTGAAACCCCCTCGTTTGTGTCCCCATATAATTTTATATATACTTTCGGGATAAACGCATATAAGTTACGGAGGGTTTAAATGAGCACCGTACTGATAGTCTGCGCGGTCGCGGCAACGATAGCTTTCATAATTCTCGTCTTCTACGCGGTGGAGACGCTGATACAGGTCCGCCACACGGCCAAGGCCGTCGAATACCTGGCGCTCAACGCCGACAACAAACTGGCCGCCCTGGACCCGATGATAAACGCGGCCAAGTCGGTCTCCGAGAACGTCTCTTCGGGCTGGTTCCGCGCGGTGCAGTTCTTCTACAACCTGGTCAAGAACCGGTAAAGGCGGCGGGATGGGCATCTTCAGCAATATTTACGACGAGGACACGCTGCGCAAGATAGAGTTCCTGCGCAGGATAAAGCTGTTCGAGGGCATAAACAAGAAGAACCTGATACACGTACTGGAGAACCTCCAGGAACGCACCTATCTCAAGGGCGAAACGATCTTCGCCGAAGGCGACATCGGCCGGGCCCTTTTCATCGTCTTCTCCGGCAAGATCACACTCAACAAACTCAACCCCGAAACCGGCAAGGCCGACCCGCTGGCCGTGGTAAACCCGGGCGAGTTCTTCGGCGAGATGGCGCTGCTGGAAGAAATGCCCCGCAGCGCCGGAGCGGCCGCCGCCGAGGAGACGCAGGTCTTCATGCTGTTCAAGACCAAGCTGGAGTCGCTGCTTTTCTCCTATCCCCGCATAGGCGTGGTGATAGCGTCGCAGCTGGCTAAAATCCTTTCGGCCCGCCTCCGGGCAAAGACCGAAAAGGTCGTCGAAGAGGCCTGATGCCGGCCGCGACGATAAGGAGACAGGCCCAGTTCCTGCTGCCGGTGGCGCTGGTGCTGGCGGGCCTCTACCTCGCCGTCAAGGCGGGCGGAGCCGTCTTCCCCCTCATCCTAAGCGCCGCGCTGGCCTACCTGCTCAACCCCCTGGTCCGCTATTTCGAGGTGCGCGGCATAAAACGCCTCTACGCCGTCGTGGGCCTCTATCTGGCCGCCGGAGCCATCCTGGCCACGGTAATCTACCTTGTGATACACCTGCTCTCGTTCGAGCTGGAGGCACTGCAGGAAACGTGGCCGGCCTACGCCAGGCAGGCCGAGACATTCGTCTCGAACCTCAACATGAAACTGGTGACCAGCTACCCGATGCTGGAGAACCTGAACCTGACGGGCAAGGTGGCCAGGCTGCTGGAAGCCGGCCCGGCCTTCATCCTGGGGCTGCTGCCGATGCTCAGCCTCCTCTTCCTGGTGCCGTTCATCACCTTCTTCGTCCTGCTGGGCGGCAGCGGGATAATCGATTATATCCTGGACCATATCCCGTCGAGGCATTCAGAGATAGTCCTGCACATTACCTCCCGCATCGACGAGTCGCTGGGCAACTACCTGCGCGGCATCCTGACCGAGGCCTTCATCATCTTCCTGATCGCCTTCACCGGCCTGGTCCTGATGGGGATAGAATATTCCAGCGCGATAGCCATCATCATCGGCTTCTCCAGCCTGGTGCCCTACCTGGGGGCCTTCGTCGGGGCCGCGCTGGCCTCGGTGGTGGCCTACTTCCAGTTCGGGACTTTCCTGGCGGTGTTCAAGGTACTGATGTTCTTTGTCGGTATACGCTTCTTCGACGACTGGTTCCTGCAGCCCTACATCATGAAGCGGGCGGTGAAATTGAATCCGGCGGTGATAGTTTTCGCCCTGATGGCGGGCTGGGAACTGGGCGGGATCTGGGGCGTGGTGTTCTCGATACCGGTGACCTGCATAATCAAGGAAACGCTGGCGATAGCGATAGAGCTGCAGGAGACCGAGTTCCAGTGGAAGCCGGCCCCGGAGCCGACGCGCATCAGTATTCCATACACCTGAGGCTCCTGCGCCCGCCCGCCGCCGGAATAAAAAAAGAAGGCTTTCGCCTTCTTTTTTATTATCCGCCCCGTTATTGTTTGCCGAAGGAGGGGCTCGAACCCTCACGACCCAGAGGATCACGGGTTTTTGAGACCCGCGCGTCTGCCAGTTCCGCCACTTCGGCTAAATCGGGGGACACAATACCTATTTCCCGGAGGAAATAGGTATTGTGTCCCCAATATCACCAATATTAAGGAGCCTGTCCAGGGTTACGGGCTCGAGGCCGCGCTTGGCGGCCTCGGCCAGGACGGCCCGGGTCAGGCGCAGGGTGCGCTGACGCACTTTCCCCCCGCCGTCGTGGAAAAGAAGTATGGCGCCGGGCTTCAAAGCCTTCAGGTAGCCGGCCGTCATCTCCTCGTCGGAGAGCTTTGTCCAGTCGCTGCCGTAGGTCCAGTTGACCAGGGCATAGCCCTCGGCCCGGGCGACCTTCCTCACCCAGTCGCGGGAATAGCCGTTGGGCATGCGCATTATGCGCGGACGGTAGCCGCAGGCCTTCTCTATGGCCTTCCCGGTCGGCTCCAGTTCCGCCGCCAGGATCTTATCCTTGTCCGGGTCCACGGCCAGCTTGAAATAGTTCTTGTGCGAGAGGGTATGGTTGGCGGCCAGGTGTCCTTCGGCGCAGGCGCGCTGGAGGGCGGAGAGGTTCTTGCCGGAGGGCCGGCCGCTTATAAAGAAGGTGGCCTTGGCGCCGGAGGACGCGAGCAGGTCCAGCAGGGCCGGCGTGGTGGCGCCGGGGCCGTCGTCGTAGGTCAGCGCGAAAAAGGTCCCGGTCGACGGCCCGGCGGTGTAAAACTTGCCGGCATAGTCCTGAGCCCCGGCGCAGGCCGGGACCAGCAGGCAGATCAAAATAGCCTTCAGCGACTTTCCCACACTTCTATTATATCTCATGGCTCTCCAGTTTGGCGCGGCCCAGCTTCCAGGGCAGGTACAGGGCGGCCGCCGTCACGACGGAGAAGCCCGCCGCCGAGAAGGCGATGCCGCGCCAGTCCCAGGGGTCGGCGCGGCCGAAGCGCTCGGCGAAATGCATCTGCACGGGCCAGGCCTCGAAGCCCATGGCCAGCGCCAGGTAGCCCATGGCGCAGGCCATGTAGATGAAGCCGCCGTAGGACGACTCGATCTGGTGGATGTTCTCGACGCGAAAATCGGGGAACAGGGCGCCCAGGCCCACTCCCATCACGGTGATGACCACCGACGAGACCAGGATGGTGAACAGCGAGAGCCAGGCGATGAAGGCGTCGGCCTGCAGGAGATGGTTGGAGGCCAGCACCAGCACGACGCCGATGAGCATGGACGGCGGCAGGGTGAAAAGGAGCTTCTCGCGCATGAACTGCGCCACGGTGACAGGAGCGCTCCTGGCCAGCCAGTAGCAGTTGCCCTCCAGGCTTATCGACGGGAAGGTGAAGCGCAGGCCGATGGCGGCCATGACAAAGCCCGCCACGCCGATGTTGAGGAACGAGACCATGCTCTTCATGTCCGGCGTGTCCAGCGGCAGCTGGCGTATGCTGAAGAGGTAGACCATTATCAGCGCGCCTATCAGGATGACCTGCGACCAGTAGCGCGCGTCGCGCGCGAACATGAGGCGGTCCTTCCAGTACACAGTGAGCGCACCGCGCCAGCGCCAGCCGGCGCGCACCAGCCGCTGCTCCCAGAGCAGGCGGGGCAGGCCTTTGAACTTGGGCGAGGACTGCGCGCCGCTGAAGCCCTGCGCGTAGACGCGCCCGGAGACGAAATACATAAAGGAGTAGAGGACGGCGGCGCCGGCGGCCAGGGCCCCGCCGTAGAGGAAGAACTGCGGCCAGCGCTCCGCGCCGTAGGCCATCATGGCCTTGGTGACCCACCAGGACGGCAGGTATTCCGCCGTCGGGGACTGCAGGTACTGGATGTACTGCGCCACCACCTCCAGCGAGTCGGGACGCAGCAGCTGCTCGGGCTTTGAGAAGCGGAAGGCCACGTAGACCAGCGAGACGGAGAGGCTGCCCAGCAGCCAGGTGAGGTCGCGGGTGCGCGACGACGGGAACCAGTACATGACCAGCATGCTGAAGATGACGCCGAAGGAGCCGGCGACCAGCACGAACGGGACCATCAGCAGGCAGTAGGAGACGAAGAAGGCCGGCGAAAGCTGCTTCACCTGCATCAGCGCCAGGATATAGGGCACGATGGCCAGGAACAGCGTCCACGACGAGTAGAAGACGGTCTCGAGCGCTTTATCCATGAACAGCGTGCGGTGGTCCAGCGGGCAGGAGAAGAGGAACTTAAGGTCGAAGGAATAGTAGAGCGTCGTCATCGAGATTATTATCGACGAGACTATCACCATCGAGAAGGTGATGAGCAGCACCATCGAGGTGAGTTTCCAGGACAGCATCGGCCCTATCAGCTGCACGCCGTCGAGGTAGTAGAGCAGGCGGAGGAACGAGAAGTAGAGGATGGCCAGCATACCCAGCCCGACGGCGAGGAACATGAGCGTCTTGGCCAGCTCCCAGCCGCGCAGGGCATGCAGCCGGTTCACGAAAGAGGAAACTTTTCTCCTGAGGAGTACGGGGAGCAGCATCGGGGACTCAGCCCTCGGTGAGGGAAAGGAAGATATCCTCTAGTGTGCGATCGGCGGAGGAGCCCGACATGCGGCGGAGTTCCGAAACGGTGCCCTCGGCTATCAGCCGCCCCTTGTAAATGATGCCGACGCGGCCGCAGAGCTTCTCGGCCATCTCCAGGATATGCGTGCACATGAAGACGCAGGCACCCGAGCGGGCTATGTCCAGCAGGAGCTCGCGGAAGCGGCGTATGCTGCGCGGGTCCAGGCCGACGGTGGGCTCGTCGAACAGGACGACCTTAGGCTTGCGCAGCAGCACGCTGGCGATGAGCAGCTTCTGCTTCATGCCGTGGGAATAGGACTCCAGCAGCTCTCCCCCCGCCTCGGAGAGGTCGAACATCTCCAGGAGCTTAGGGATCTCGCGCTCCTGCTCATCCACCGGGACCGAGTAGAGGTCGCCGATGAAGCGCAGCAGTTCGCGGCCGGTCAGCTTGGGGTAGACGAAAGGCTCGTCGGGGATATAGGCCAGGCGGCGTTTGGCGGAGAGCGGGTCGACCGACATATCTATGCCGTCCACCAGCACGCGGCCGCCGGCCGGGCGCATGATGCCCGAGAGTATCTTGACGGTGGTGGTCTTGCCGGCGCCATTGGGACCGAGGAAGCCGTAGATCTCGCCGGGCGGGACTTTAAGCGACAGGCCGTCGACGGCCTTGAAGGCGCCGAAGGTCTTGGTGAGGTTCTCGATCTCGATCACGACGGGAAGGCAGCGGCGGCGGCTTACGCGCCCTGCCGCTGCTTCTCCAGCTTGTCGAGATAGTTCTTGATCTCGATCCTGGTGGTCAGCTGGCGGAGGTGGTAGTTGGCCACCTGCATGAACTTGTCCTGGTAGAGCTCCTGCAGGATCTTATCCTTCTCTTTCTCGAAGGACTTGAAGTCCTTCTGGCGGGAGAGGTAGTAGGCCCTGAGCTCGTCGGGGGTGACCTTTATGGTGGTGTAAAGGAACTGCTTGTACTTGGAGGCCAGGCGGGCCTTGCGGCGCCAGGCCTCGTACTCGCTGGGGGCCATGCGGAACTGGCTCCAGATGGTCTGGTAATAAAGGCGCGGATCGAAGACGCCGCCGTCGCGGAAGGCGTCGGTGCCCTGTATCTCGGCGGACAGCTCGAAGTCGGAGACGCCCATGTCCATCCGCTCGGCTTCCATCTGCATGAGCTCCTCGATGACCATCTCGCGGAAGACCTCCTGCTGCACGCCGCGGCGGACCATCTCTCCGATGTCGGTGCCGCTGTCGCGCAGGTTGTTAAGCACGCGGTCCACCTGCGCCGAGAAGCGCTGGTAGGGGATCTTGCGGCCGTCTATGTCGGCCACGGCCCCGGAGGCGTCGCCGGTGAACATGTAGGCGCCCAGGCCGACGAAGACGCCGGAGAGGAATATCGAGACGGTGCCGATGAAGATCGGCTTGCGGTGGCGTGAGAAGAAAGAGATCATCGTGTTTTAAGCTCCCGGTAGTCTGATTTACGGCGCCGGCTCAGCTCTTGGCGGGCCTGTCGGCCTTTTCTCTGGCGGGCTCCTGCTGCGTCTGCGGGCGGACTGGCTGGTCCTTGGCCGGCGGCTCCATCGAGCAGTTGCCGTTGAAGAAGGCGCCCTCTTCCAGGACTATGCGCGGGGCGCGCAGGTCGCCCTCGACGCGGGCGCCGGACATCACCTCTATGGCGGCCAGCGCCAGGATATTGCCCTTCACCTCGCCGCTGACCGAGCAGGTCTCGCAGGAGATGTCGCCCTTGATCCTGCCCGTCTTGCCGACGGTGACCATCTTGGCGTCCACTATCGAGCCGTCGATGCGGCCGTCTATCTTGAGCGACCCCTTGGCCGTCAGCGTGCCCTGGAAATAAGCTTCGCGGCCGAACACCGTGTCGGGGTTCGTCGCGTCGAAAGCTCCTTTACCGCTCTTGAATATAGACATGGCTTTTTCCTCTCTGGCGACGCTCAGCGGCCGGGGCCCATCAGACCCTCGAACACGCCGGCGAAGAATGTGGTCTTTCCCCCCGCGTTGAAATAGCGCTCGGGGTTCTTGGGAACCCCGCCTTCGAGCACCTCGTAATGCACGTGCGAGCCCGTGGAGGTGCCGGTGGTGCCCATCAGGCCGATGCGCTGGCCGCGCTTGATCGCGGCGCCTTCCTTGACCAGCGACTCGGTCATGTGGCCGTAAAGGGTGGAGTAGCCGAAGCCGTGGTCTATCAGCACGGCTATGCCGTAGCCGCTGATCCAGCCGGTGTGGCGGACCACGCCGTCGGCGGTGGCGAGCAGGGGAGTGCCCGCGTCATTGGCGATGTCCACGCCGCTGTGGTACTCGGTGGTGAACCGGATCGGGTGCCTGCGGTAGCCGAAGCGGGAGGTGATGCGGCCGTCGGCGGGCCAGATGGAGGGCAGGGCCTTGGCCAGATTATGTTTGTTGGCCAGGTACCAGGTGATCTCGGTGTAGCTGGAGAGGCGGCTGCGCGACTCTTCCTGCATACGGCTGATGGCCCCGCTCATAGCCTCGTCGTTCATCGCGGCGTTCTTGCGGGCCAGCAGTTTCTTGAAATCGGCGATATCGGAGGTTTCGGGGCCGCCGACGGAACCGGCCAGGTCCGGGCGGCCGCCCATGCCGACGATCTTGCGGATCTGGGCGTCGGTGCGCCTGGTCATCTCCAGGTAATGAAGACCCTTCTCCACCTTCATGGCCATGTAGTCCATGCGGGTGCGCAGCATGTGATTGTCGGCCTTGGTGACATAATAGTCGGCCTGGCGGCCGGAGACATAGCCGGCCCAAAGGGTGAAGCCGGTCCAGGCGGCGCCGAGGGCCAGCAGGAAAAGCAGGGAGAAATTGAAACGCAGCGACGGCAGCCCGCTGTGCGGGATGATCATTACGCTTACGGGCTTGAGGGAAGCCCTGAGCAGTTTGCGGGTCTTCTTGGCCAACATGAGCCGTATATTTAATAAATAATGGGGGTAGGGTGTCAATAAAGCGGGAACAAAGCGGGGGAACAAAGCGGGACACAATACCTATTTCCAGACGAAATAGGTATTGTGTCCCGCTTTTCAGGGGGCGGGGACGGTTTTGGGAGCGACTTTGCGGGTGGAAGCGGGGCCTCTGATAGCTTTGGTATCCAGCCGGGGCTCGCCGCCGGGAAACGGAGACTCACCCTCTTCCGGCTCCTCGCCCCCGGGGAACGGGGAGGGTCCGGGCCGCGGCGCGGCCGGGCCCGAAGCGGGCTGCATGTTCATTGCTCCCATCACAGGCTTAAAAGCGGGGTCGTTTATGAACTCCATCATCAGCGGCATGAACTCGGGTCTGCCGGCGTACTTCATGGTTATGCGCTGCACGGAATCCGGGTTGCCGAGAACTTTCATGAAATCGGCGGGAGTCGGCGGCCTGCCTTTCGTGAAGGCGTCGCCCACCGCCGGGTCCAGCCTGAGATCCTCGATGAACTCCTTGACGAGGGGCCGTTCGGCATACCTGGCCATGGCCGCCTTCATGGCGGCCTCCTCCTCCTTGGAAAGCTGGGGAACCTGCGGAATGGGGCCCCGCACGGCGCCCTCTCCCGCGCCCTCTCCCGCGCCCTCTCCGCCCGGGCCTTTTACCATGAAAAGGGAACTCTGACCTTGTCCTTCGGGCGGTGCTCCGGCCTGGCCGGAGGACCGGCCGAAAGCGGGAAGAGCGCGCAACGCCGCCGCCGGGTCGGCGGAGAAACTCTCCATGATCCCGGACTGATAGGTCTCTCCCGACGGGAAGAAGGAAGCGATCTTGTTGTAAAGGAGGGCTATGGCGGCGGCTACCATGAGCACCATCACCATGACCGCTAAAAGCAGGTACTTCAGCAGCCTGTTCCTCTTTTTCATCAACTCGAGCTGTTCTTTGGCGCACGCTACGGCATCACCTTCGGCCTGATCCCGGCCGGAAGCGGGCGCTGGGGGCTGCGGCGCGGCGGGCGGCGGGGGCGGCGCGGCCGCGGCGGAAGGAGGAGCGGGCGCGGGCGGGACCGGAGAAGACGGCGCGGCGGGCGCGGGTTTGCGGTCCGGGAAAGAAGGCAGGACGTTCTCGCGCTCGAAGGTCTCGACGGGTTTGAAGGCCGCGGCGCCGGGAGGCGGCATGGCCCCGTCGCGCTCTATTTCAAGCGAAGGCGCGGGCGGCGCTGGCGGCCGGGGCGGCGCTGGCGGCTGGGCCTCTTTTTCCGGTTCCTGCGGCGGCTGCTCCTGATTTGACACTCTTCCCCCTAATTGATAGACTTTACGACGGATTTGCTGTTATTCCGCCAATCGGAATGATAGCAAATTTTGTCTTAAAGCCCCCTTCGTCTAGCGGCCTAGGACGCTGCCCTTTCAAGGCAGAGATCACGGGTTCGAATCCCGTAGGGGGCGCCAAATTTTAAAACCCCGCGAGGGGTTTTTTAATTTTCAGGCCACTGAGCGGGCTCCGCCGGACTTATATCCCTGCTTCACGGCCGCGTACGCCGCGGCGAGCTCTTCTTCCGATCCTATCCGCATCTTTTTGCCGTGAAAACGCTCGAACAGCAGAAGATGGCCGGCAAATGACCGCGGGTCGGTCCTGTCGTAGTAATGAGAAGCCCAGTCCAGCAATTTTGCCAGCCCTTCCTCCGACTGTTCCCTCGACATATGCTTCCTGGATTCCAAGCCCCGGGCAAGAAGCCGTTCTTTGCAGACGTCCCATCCGATGTCCAGCCACAACAGCAGATCGGCCTGTTCCATGTAAAGTTCGGCCAGGTCGCCGAACACCCCCTCGACTATCCAGTCGCTTTTTTTCCGCGATTCTTCGACCAGCCGGAGGACGGCGTCGCGCGGGCGCGCCCTGTCGAAGCCGCCGGGCTCCCAGAATAATTCGTCCAGGTGAACGACCGGGATATCCCGGATTTTGGCGATTTCCGCGGCGAGCCGCGTCTTGCCGCTGCCGCTGTTCCCAAGTATGACGATCTTCATGTGTTTTACAGGAGCGCGCCCTGGGCGACCAGCCAGTAGCGCAGGAAGCGGCCGGCGGCCGAGACCAGCGCGACGGCGGCCCAGTTCAGGCGGGCCCAGCCGGCGGCCAGGCAGAAGCCGTCGCCTACGACGGGGAGCCAGGCGAAGAAAAGCAGCGGCACGCCGTAACGGCTGACCCGCTCCAGCTGCGCCAGCGGTTTTTTCGACGCGCCGTAGCGCCCGATGAGGTAGGTCGTGAGGCCGCCGGCGGTATTGCCGAGGGTGGCCACGCCGAGCGCGGGCCCGAAAAGGTCCGCGTCAAGCTTCAGCACCGCGAACAGCGCGGCTTCGGAACTGACCGGCAGGATCGTGGAGGCCAGGAAGCTGGCGCCCAACAGCGAAAGCAGACTGAGTTCGGCGCCGGTCATAGCTTAGTGATCGTGCCGGTGATGCAGGTCCGGCCAGTGAGGATGCGCGTGGGCGGCGGCGGCGTGCTTATGGTGATGCGTATGAGCTTTCTCCCGCGCGCCGCCGTGATGGTCGTGGTGCAGGTCGGAGTGAGTATGCTGGTGGGTATGCTCGGTCTCCTGGTGCTCGTGGGCGTGCGCGTGCTTTTCCGCCAGCATCAGCCAGACCGACGCCAGCAGCAGGCCGCCGGACACCGCCTGCGCGGCCGAAAGGCTCTCCCCTAGGAACAGCACCGCCAGCAGCACGCCGAACAGCGGCGCCAGTGAGAAGATCAGCTGGCTGCGCACAGCGCCCAGTTTCTGCGCCGCCGAGATGTAGAACGTGATGCTAAGGCCATAACACAGGAACCCCACCAGCAGGGCCTTGCCGACAGGGCCCGCCGCGGGCGCGCCGCCGGCCAGCGCCAGGCCTACCAGGAGATTGGTGGTACCGGCCGCCAGGCCTTTGATGATGGTGCTCTGCACCGGGGAAAGGTCGTCTATGAGCGCGGTAAAATGATTGTCGAAGCCCCAGCTGAAACAGGCCAGCGCCACCAGCAGCCCGGCGGTAAAGCCGGCTGCGCCGCCGCTATAGGACAGCAGCAGCCCGGCGCACAGGCTCAGCGCCACGCTGAGCCAGCCGCGTTTGTCCAGGTGGTCCTTGAACAGGAAATGACCGAGTATCGCCGTGGCCACCAGTTCCAGGTTCAGCCAGATGGCGACCGAGGCCGCCGGGGCTATCTTCACAGCGGCCAGCAGCAGCACCGGGCCGAGCAGGCCGCCGAACACCGTCATGCCGACGATGTATTTGTACTTCAGGGTCTTCGGCGGCGGCATAAGCCTGCCGCCGCGCAGCAGGGTATAGACGGACAACCCTATGCCCGCCCCGAGGTAGAGCAGGCCGGCCAGCAGGAACGGGTTGAGGTCGCTGATAAGCGCCTTGCTCAGCGGCGTGGACACGCCGAAGAAGAAAGCGGCCAGCAGGCCGAGCATAACCGCGAAGGTATCGATCTTTTTCATGGCTTATCGAAGCGCAGCGCCAGGATCAGCGGGGTTCCCCGCACCCGCGCGTAAGACTCTTCGGTCAGGACGGGGCGCAGGCGCTCGTCCACCTGTATGGTCTCGGCGGCGGCGGGGCGCAGGCCGGCCGAGAGCGCCGCGGCAGTTATCTCCCCGAGGGTATAGCGGCGCCTCTCCTTGCTTATATCTATCTCGTCGCCGCCCGGGCAGTCCTCCCGCCTGTACTCAAAGCGCTTGAAGGCCGCCTCCGGGTGAGTTACCGTAACCACCAGCCGGCCGCCCGGCCCGAGCAGGCGCGCGAACTCGGCGAAGAGCGCGGCGACGCCGGCCAGGTGCCAGAGCGCGTGGGCCAGGATTATTTTCCCGAAAGCCCCGCCGGCGAAGGGCAGCGGCGGAGACATCAGGTCATGCCTCACGAAACGCGCGCCGGGGCATTTGGCGGCGGCCAGCGCCAGCATCTCCCGGGAAAAATCCAGCCCGACGCAGTCCGCGCCGCCTTTGAGCCCCTCCCGCACGTATTTCCCGGTGCCGCAGGCCGCGTCCAGCAGCGCGTCGCCTTTCCGGAGGTCCAGCAGCGCCAGTACGGCGGCTGTCTCCGTGAACAGCACGGAGTTAGGCTCCGCGTCGTAAGCGGCGGCAGCCTGGTCGTAAACCCTGAGGGTGTCGGACTCCATCAACGCAATTTTACCATTTGAACCGCCCCCCGGCGGCGGGCTGCCGCCGGAAGGGGAGCGAGGCTGTCCTCAGTTCACGTGCTTCAGCCCGGTATGCTCGCCGGTGACTTTCAGGGTCACGGTAATGGCGGCGCCGGTGCGGTTGCGCCAGAACCAGCCGTGATGTCCGTCGAAAGCCGCCGTGAGTACGCCCGAAGCGGTTTTCTCCGAGCCTTTGCCGTAGCCGTGATATTTTATGCCCAGTTCTTTGGAATCGCCGTGCACGTCGTAGTTGGCCCGGCCGCCGCTGCTGGTCCAGGTGTATTTCGCTTTTTTGCCCTTAGCCAGCGCCAGCTTAATTTCTTCGCCCTGGTCAGGGGCCAGAGTTAAGCTCATTTCATCGGTGCGCACCTCCCCGGCGGACGGGGCCTTCGCGGGGACGGCCGCGGGGGCCGCCCGCACTTCAGGGTCGGCGGGCCCGGCGGCGGCTTCGCGCGCCAGGGACATTTTTATCTCGCCCATTTTTTTCAGGCCCAGCAGGCCGCCGATCCCGGTGGGGTCCAGGCCGTACTCGGCCGGCATGACCACCGTGACCAGGATAACCAGGGCCGAGACGGCGGCTATAACGGTCGATTTTATCAGCTTTGCCGTGGAAGGAAGTTCGGATTTATGAGGGAAGTTAGCGTTGTACATGATATTCTCCTTGATTTACCGTGAAGGGTCACGAGACGAAATAACCGGTAAGCTGGTAGCCCACCAGCAGGAAGCCGCCGGTCATCAGGACCACCTGCGCCGCGTAGGCGTGCCGCATGAAGTTGCCCGAGCGCCGCCAGAAGCCCATGGCGATGAGGATCATTGCCAGGCCCATCAGCTGTCCCAGTTCCACGCCGACATTGAACGAGATAAGGTTGGCCAGCAGCCCGTCAGGCGACACCTTGTAGTCCAGTATCTTGGTGGCGAGGCCGAAGCCGTGGAACAGGCCGAAGACCAGCGTGGCGATCTTGGTATCCGGCTGGAAGCCGAACCACCTCTTGTACGCGCCCATGTTATCGAGCGCTTTATAGACTATGGAGAAGCCTATGATGGCGTCGATGAGGTAGGCGCTGACGCTGATCTTCAGCAGGGTCCCCGTCAACAGCGTGACCGTATGCCCGACCGCGAACAGGCTGACGTAGATACCCACGTCCCTGAAGCGGTACAGGAAGAAGACCACGCCCACCAGGAACAGCAGGTGGTCGTAGCCGGTCACCATGTGCTTGGCGCCCAGGTAGATGAACGGCATGGTAAGGACGCCGGAGCTTTCCTGTATATAGCCCCTGTCGCCGTCGGTCACGCCGTGCGCGCCCGCCTCGGGGACCAGGCAGAAGAAAGCGGCCAGCGCCGCGAACAGCCCCAGGCGGACCAGCGCTTTGTCAAAGCCGCGCCGGCCGCCGGGTTCGATGTGTTTTTTATCCATTAAAATTTCCCTTGTATTTATCCCGCGTCCCCGGCCGCCCCCAAAGCGGGCGCCGCCGGGATAGTGCCGCCAGGCATGGCGGAACTTTGTTTTTGGAAGAGCCCCCGCGCCGGCCCTTGGGCCCGGGCCTCGGGGCAGATATCAGGAAGCGGGGAAAGGAGGCGGGATACTGGCTAACTGGGGAAGTACTCCGTTGCGGGACCGTCCCAGCGGACTCCCGTCCGGAACCGCTATCGGGTCGGCGCAGGAGCTATCCGCCGGGGGCGAGGCCAGGCGGCAGAGAACGGCGGTCTTGCCACCGGCGGGCGCCTTAACGCTGTCGCGCCGGCTCAAGGCCGGAGGCAGCAGGCAAAGGCCGGAGCTGTGATGCTCTTCGCCATGATGCAGATGCGAGGTCTCCCCGCCGTCATGGGAATGCCCGGAGGAAGAGACCACCGCATGTACTAAGGCATGGACGACGGCGGGCGTGCTCGCCGAGAGCAGGCAGAAAAAAAGCGCGAAGGCCGTCAGCTTCCTCATGTGAGCAGATAGTATATTAATTTGCCGGGCACCCTCTCAAATCCGGGCGGCCGTCAGCGCAGGGAAAACCCGGCCGCCGGGGGCTCACGGCGCCGGCGGGAAGACGAAGCTGGAACCTATGCCCAGCGGGATCCCCAGCCACCAGAAGGCCAGCAGGAAAAGCGTCCACAGGACGAGCAGCGCGACGGAGTAGGGCAGCATTATAGCGATAAGCGTGCCGATGCCGGTGGAGCGCACGTATTTCTGGCAGAACACCACGACCAGCGGGAAATAGGGCATCAGCGGCGTGATGATATTGGTGGAGGAATCGCCCACGCGGTAGGCGGCCTGCGTCAGGTCGGGCGAGATGCCCAGCTGCATCAGCATCGGCACCATGACGGCGCCGATAAGGGCCCACTTGGCCGAGGCCGAACCGACCAGCAGGTTTACCAGGGAGGAGAGCAGGACTATCCCCGTCAGCGTGAGGCCCATCGGCAGGGCCATGTCCGCCAGCCAGTTGGCGCCCTTGATGGAAAGGAGGGCGCCGATATTGGACTGGCCGAAGGCGTAGACGAACTGCGCGCAGAAGAAGGCCATCACGACGTAGTAGCCCATGCCGCTCATGGACCTGGTCATGCCCTTGATGACGTCGCGGTGCGTCTTTACCGTGCCGGCGGCGCAGCCGTAGACCACGCCGGGGATGAGGAAGAAGATGAAGATGAGCGGCACGATGGACTTCATCAGCGGCGCGGCCGAGTTGGTCAGCTCGCCGGCGGGCGACCGCCAGGGGGAGGAAGGAGAGTAAGCCGACAGAAGGAGTACGGACAGGGCGGCGAAGATGGAGAAAGTGGCCAGCGCCAGCGCCCGTTTCTCCTCGGCGCGCAGGGCCTCCATCTTAGGCAGCTCGTCCTTGTGGCCGTCCACGGCGACATGCGCCAGGCGGGGCTCCACCAGCTTGTCGGTTATGAACCAGCCGATGAGCACGACCAGGAAGGCCGAGGCCGTGGTGAAGAAATAATTGTTGAGCGGGCTGACCACCAGCTCCTGCGCGCCGGGCAGCGCGGAGAGGCGGGCCGAGGCCTGCGTCAGGCCGGCGAGCAGCGGGTCCAGACTCGACGGGATGAACAGCGTGGCCGAGAAGCCGCCGGAGACGCCCGCGAAGGCGGCGGCTACCCCGGCCAGCGGGTGGCGGCCGGCCGCGTAGAAGACCACGCCGCCCAGCGGTATGACCAGCACGTAGCCGGCGTCGACGGCGACGTGGCTGAGGACTCCCACCAGGACCAGCACCGGCGTCAGCAGCTGCCGGGGCGTGACGGACATTATGGCGCGGATGGCGGCGCCGATATAACCGGTGTATTCGGCCACGCCCAGGCCCAGCATCGCGACCAGGACCACGCCCAGCGGCGGGAAGGAGGTGAAGATGCCCACCATCTGCGACATATAGGAGGTGAAAGCCGCGCCGTCGAGCAGGTTGTTGATCTTTATCGGCAGCTGCGTGCGCGGGTCCAGCTCGGGGAAATTAGCGCCGGACAGCAGCCAGGAGAGTCCCCAGACGGCGAACATCAGCAGCGCGAACAGCGCGGCGGGGTCGGGCAGCCTGTTGCCGGCCTTTTCTATGGCGTTGAGAGATTTATTGAAAACGTCTTTCGCGGTCATCCTTTTTTCCTCCGCGCCCGGCGCCCCGACGGGCGGCGGCGCGATAATTATACCTGTTTAGTAGGCCGGCTTCTCCAGCGCGGTGCCGGGATAGTAGTGGAGCAGTATGCGGCGGTGGTCCTGGCCGGCCAGGGCGCGGCCGGCGGCGCCGTGCTGGCACAGCCCCACGCCGTGCCCCCAGCCGCCGCCGTGGAAGACGAATTCCGTCGGGCGGTCCGCGGAGTCAGGCTCGGTCTCGACCACGAAGAGGGTGCTGCGCAGCGAGGACAGGCCGAGTACCGCGCGTATGGATCGCTCGCGGTCGACGGTGACAGAGCCGGACGTGCCTTCGAACCGGATGGCGTTGACATTGCCGGAGCGGCTGCGCCGCCGGACGGTCAGGCTTTTGAGTTCGCCTATCTTCTTTATCCGCGCCACGCGGTCGCGCAGCTCCGCGGCGGGGACCACGCGGGTCCAGCGGAAATGGGCAGAGCCGGCGGCTTCCGGGACATTGCAGAACACCCGCGGCCGGCCTTTCAGCCAGCGGTAGAGTTCCCAGGGCGTGACGGGAGCGGCCGCCGGCGGGTCGGCGTCGAGCGAACCGCGCAGATAGGGGCTCTCGAACCAGCCGCCGAGCTCGCCCGAGTCCTGCGTATGGCCGCCGCAGTTGGCGGAATAGAGGGTGTGAGCGGGGCGGCCGGAGTGATGCAGCGCCAGGCCCCGGGTGCCGTCGACAACGGCGCGGCCCTCGTCGGTCTCGCCGGGCACGCCGCCGTAGACCTGGCAGTGCTGGCCGTCGCAGACGTCGTAACCGTCGCGCGCGTGGCGCGGGTGGCGCTTCCACACCAGCGCGTTGCCGCGGGTGATGATGGCCTGCGCTTTCAGGGCCTCGACGGGAAAGGTCCTGGGCATCTCGCGCGTCACCACGCCGTAGAGATAGTCCTCCAGCGGGAGCCGGTTGACGGCGTAGAGCTTCTCCCCCTTCGAACGCACTTCAACGCGGCCCTTGAGCTGGCGGTCGCGCACGGAGGACCAGGCGTAGCCCGGCTCGACGCGGGCGTCGCGCAGTATTATGCCGTGCCTGGAAGCGTCGTCGGGCTCCAGCGCCAGCGAACGTTTGAAGCGGCCGATGATCTTCCCCCCGGGCCCGGCTGCCTGGAAAAGCCCCTTGGAGAGCCGGGTGAAAAGCAGGTCCTGCCCGCCCGGCACCCACGCCAGGCGCCGGCCCGTATCGGGGTCCACCAGGTGCGAGGGGCCAGTCGGGCTGAGAACCAGCGCGTCGCGCAGGCCGGGCCCGCCGGAAGGGCCGGTGCCTATGCCGACGGCTATCTGCGGCATCTTCGCCGAGGGAGCGGCGCGCTCCACGGGCAGCGGCTTGTCGATGGTCTGCCGGGGCAGGGCGTCCTCACGGACGCGGCCCAGCAGGGCGCCCAGCGCCTTCTCCCTTTCGGCGGACTCGCGGTGCCGCGGCGCGACATTGAGTATCCGCGCGTAATGGTTCCAGGCGCCGGCGGCGTCGCCGAGCCGCTCGTAGAGCCTGGCCAGGGGAAGGCGGGCCTCGAAGAAGGTCCAGTCCTCTTTAAAGACTTTTTCATAGGCCTCGGCGGCCTTGCGCTGCTCGCCGTTCGCCTTGTAAGCCCGGGCCAGGTAAAGCCAGGCCGGCGTGAAACCGGGGTGGGCCGCGGACAGCGCCTCCAGGACGGCGGAGGCCTCGGCCGATCTCCTCTCCGCCAGCAGGACGCGCGCCAGGCCGAGCGGCGGCGAGGGGTCCAGCGGGTCCAGCGCGGCCGCGGCCGCGAAGGCCTCGCGGGCCTCGCCCAGCCGGCCCAGG
>WOVA01000078.1 GCA_009773155.1 Elusimicrobiota bacterium | reverse complement strand
ACCACAAGGATTCGGACCTGCCGGGCACGCTGGATTACGCGCGCATGGCCGCCGCCGCCGACGGCCTGGAGTCCGCGTTGCGGGCCCTGCCCCCCTCCAGATAAGAGGATTTTTACTTGACAGGGGGGCTCCGGTTATGGGATAATGATAATCGTTATCAATATGCCGAAGAAACCTTTTATTAAACGCCGGCCCGGGGCCTGCAGGGCGGCGCGGCGCAGCAGCAGGCGCGACGCCATACTTGAGGCGCTGATCTCCGGCCCGGGCCATCGGAATGCGGAACAAATACATGCCGCGGCCAGGAAGCGGCTGCCCGGCATAGGCATAGCCACGGTTTACAGGGCGCTTAAATTCCTATGCGGCTGCGGCAAGATCTCCGAGTTCATCCCCGCCGACGGCGTGGCCCGCTACGAGCCGGCCGGCTCCCGCGCCCACCACGATCACCTTATCTGCACCTCCTGCGGCTCTTTCATTGAGGCCGTGGACCCGGAGATAGAGCGCCTCCAGGGCAGGCTTGCCGCCAGGCACGGCTTCAAACTCTCCAGCCATAAACTGGAGATCTACGGCCTGTGCCCCGGCTGCGCCGGCACGGGCGCAGCCCGGAACGCCTTGCGCCGCAGAACCCGCAAAGCGAGATAGGATATATTTTTTAAACTGTAAATGATAATGACTATCACAATCAAAGCAATAGCGCGCGCTTCCCGCGGTTCAGTACCGGCCCTGCGCATCGCAAACACCGCGCTTCTCCTCGCCCTCTGTCTCTGCGCCGGCTCCGCGGCCGCCGCCGGAACCGGCGTGACCCGGGCGCGCTATGTAATGGGCACGGTCTGCGAGATCACGGCGCGGGGGCCGGGGGCGGGCCCGGGAATAGAGGCGGCTTTCGGGGAACTGGAGCGCTGGGACCGGCTGTTGAGCTTATATAAGGAAGACAGCGAGGCCTCCCGTATGAACAGGGAGGCGGCCAGGGCGCCGTTCGCGGCTTCCGATGGCCTTTGGGAGGCGGTCTCCGCCGCCCTGGAGATGGCCAGGCGCGCTGAAGGCTTATTCGACCCCACCCTTCAGCCGCGCGGCTATACACAGGTCCGGCTCGATCCGGTCAGGCGTACGGTCCGTTTTATGAAAGCCGGCCTGCGGCTGGACTTCGGCGGCATAGGCAAGGGTCTGGCCCTGGACCACGCTGTCCGGCGACTCAAGGCCCATGGCGTCTCCGAAGCCCTGCTGAACTTCGGCGGGCAGGTCTCGGCCCTGGGCGCCTGGACGGTGGAATCGGCCGCCGGCCCCCTTTCCATCAGGGATGCCTCGGTTTCCACTTCAGGGGACGGCGAAAGGCCCGGCCATATCCTTTCGCCCCTGACCGGTCTGCCGGTGCGCGGCCCGGATGTCACGGTAATCGCGCCTACGGGCGCCGAGGCGGATGCCTGGTCCACCGCCCTTTATGTCGCCGGTGGCAGGCTTCCCCCCGCCTTCACCGCCTGTTCGCTTTGCAGGTATGTAAATAAAGGAGAATACCAATGAAACACCTCGTAGCAATCGCCCTTGCCATGGGGCTGGCTTCGCCGGCCCTGGCGCAGGAGAAGGCGCCGGACAGGATACTGGAACTGGAAAACAAGATAGACGCGCTGTCGCAGGAAATGGAGCGTATCAAGCTGGGAGAAGCGGCGGCCGAGCCACGGGCGGACACTCCGACTCTGGGTTTCAGCCCCGCCGCCAGCAAGGTATATCACTCGCAACAGAACAAAGTGTCTATCGGCGGCTACGGAGAGACTACTTACCAGAACTTCTCCAAACGCCGGCAGGACGGCAACGCGGCCGGCAGGCGCGACGAGGCGGATGCCCTGCGCAATATCATCTATGTCGGCTATAAGTTCAACGACAAGATACTATTCAACTCGGAGATAGAGTTCGAGCACGGTACCACCGGCAACGGGCGCGGCATGGTCTCCGTGGAGGCGGCCTACATAGACTTCCGTCTCTCCAGGCCGTTCGGCATAAGGGCAGGCACCCTTCTGGTGCCCATGGGCATCACCAACGAGACGCATGAGCCCACCACCTTCCACGGCGTGCTGCGGCCGTCCGTGGAACGGAACATCATTCCCTCCACCTGGCGTGAGAACGGAGCGGGAGTCTTCGGCGAGGCGGGGATTCTGTCCTATAGGTCGTATATTATGACGGGGCTACAGGCCATTAAAGACAAAGGGGTGGACGGCTTCACCGGTTCCACCGCCCTGCGCAGAGGGCGTTCTTCCGCGGCTAAGAGCTACGCCGAGGATCTCGCCTGGATAGGCCGTCTGGATATCTCCCCGTTAGAAGGCGTGAAAGCAGGAGCTTCGCTCTACTTCGGAAAAGCCGACCAGAGCCTGCTTGCCCGCTCCGTTCCGGTAACGCTTCATGAAGTTCACGTGCAAGCCGAGTACCGGAGCCTGGAAATAAAGGCCTTACATGCCCAGGGGACAATCGGCAATGCCGCCGGCGTCAATTCAGCCCAGGGCTTCACCGACGCCGCCAAGAACTCCGTCGGCAGCAAGTTCTTCGGCGGCTACGTGGAAGGCGCGCTCAATATCCTGGCAGGAACTCAGACCAGCCAGTACCTCGCGTTCTTTGCCCGTTACGAGCGCTATAACACACAATGGCGTACTCCGGCGGGCTTCGCCAGGGACCCGGCCAACAGCCGCTCGGAGTATACGGGCGGCCTGACCTACAAGCCCATCCCGCAGGTGGCCGTTAAATTGGATCATCAGCGGATCACCAACCGGGCCCGTACGGGTATAAACCAGTTCAATCTGGGTCTGGCTTATATTTTCTAAGATGATGAGGACTATAGTCGGCCATACTGTGTACCGTATAACCCTGAAGACTCTCGTCCTGCTGCTCCTCTGCGCTCCGCCGGCTTCGGCGCTGATGCTGCTCTCCCAGAAGCAGGCCCTGGCCCTGGCCTTCCCGGGAATCGCGGTGGAGCGCAGGACGGCCTACCTGACCCCGGAACAGGTCAAGCGCGCCCAGGAGGCGGGCCGGGTGAAGGTGGCGGCGCGTGTCTGGACATATTACGTGGGCATTTCCTCTAAAGGCGTGGAAGGCTACGCTTACTTCGATACGCACGTGGTGCGCACCATGCCGGAGACCTTCATGGCCGTAGTGGAGCCGGACGGCCGGCTGCGTTTTGTGGAATTGCTCGCGTTCCTGGAGCCGGACGATTATCTTCCCGGCGCCCGCTGGCTGGACCAGTTCGCCGGCCGGCGGCTGGACGCGGACCTGCTGGTGCGCCGGGGTATCCGTAATATCACCGGCGCCACGCTGACAGCGCAGGCGCTCACCGACGGCGTGCGCCGCGTACTGGCTGTCCATTCGGTACTGCATGGCACGGAAAAGGTAAAATAGCCGGCATGAAATACCTGCAGACCGGCGATTTCCGGAATTCCCCGATGATGCGGCTGACGCTGTTCTGGACGCTGCTCTTCATCTCGGGGCTCTGGATCACCAACGTCTTCATGTATTTCTCCAGGATGGGCCTTACGCCCTCCTCCGTGCAGAGCTATTACCTGGGAGCCGAACAGGAATTTTCCCGGCCGCGCAGCGCCGGGGCCATGCTTGAGGCGACTCATGCGCATCTGCCCGTCATGGGCCTGGTGCTGCTGCTGCTGACGCATCTGCTGCTCTTTGCGCCCTACTCCGAGCGCTTCCAGCGCCTCTTCATCGCGGCTTCCTTTCTTTCCGCTCTGCTCGGCGAAGGCGCCGGCTGGCTGGTGCGTTTCGTCCATCCGGGTTTTGCCTGGCTGAAGATCGGCTCCTTCCTGGCTTTCCAGGGCTGCCTGGGGTTCCTTATCGCGGGCCTGGCCGCTTTTCTGCTGGCCGCGCCTGGGCGTCGTACGTCCTCCGGCGGCTAGGTCTACGCTGCCCGGTTCCACCCGTACGGCCTGCAGCCTCATCCGCGGGCCTGCGGCGCGCCGCAGGCCCGCTCCGGACTTTTTGGTAAAATGATCAGGACCCTGATGAAGTCGAAAATACACCGCGTGAAGGTGACCCGCACGGACATAGACTACAACGGCTCGATCACGGTAGACAGGGAGCTTTGCGTCAAGGCCGACCTGCCGATAATAGTTTCCTGCGCGCAATATACTCCGGAAGAATGCGAAGGCCGCGCGCCGGCGGTGATCTGTATGCGGAAGAGCGCGCCGGACAGAACCGGGCACGCCGAAACCCCTATAGGCGCCGCGGTATGACGCTCACCGGGAGCGGCGGACCCGGAACGCCCGTTTTGGACGCCGTGATCGTCGGCGGCGGCCCTGCCGGCCTGGCGGCCGGGCGGCCGGGACGCACCTGGCCAGGGCCGGCTGCGCCGCGCTTCTCGTGGAACGCCGCCGCCTTGGCGGCCAGGCGCGCGGCCTGGAACGGATAGAGAACTATCCCGGCTTCCCGCGCGGTGTTTCCGGCGTCAGGCTGATGGAGCTGTGGCTCGAGCAGGCCCAGGCGCAGCAGATGGGCCAGATGCCTGGCGTCGTGCGCGTCGGCGCTGTATTTGAGCCCCTCGTAGACCTTCACCGCCGCCGTGTTCACCAGCTTCACTTCGTAGCCGTCCGCCATGAGCCCGTCCACCAGCCAGTACCAGTTGAACGTGGATCCCACCGCTATCGCGTGGATGCGCTCCCGGTAAGGCTCCAGTTCGGTCAGGATGACCGGCGGCTCGTTGGGCAGCCGCTTTTCATAGACGATCTTGTCCTCGCCGTCCAGCACTACAAGCACGCTGTTATTTGAATGCAGGTCGCTTGCTGCGTATAATTTCATATACATCCCCTCCTTGGGTGTGTGATTGCTCTTCGACAAAGCAATATTACACAACCTAAGGAGGGGACCTTTAGATGATTATCGCCCCCTTTTTGCTAATATTTCGCGATGAAGAAAAAGCTCTCCTATTACCTGCTCTTCGCCGCGGCGGCTTACCTTGTCATACGGGCCAGCACCTTC
>WOVA01000077.1 GCA_009773155.1 Elusimicrobiota bacterium | reverse complement strand
CCTGCCCATACAGATATTATGGATGAATCTCCTGTGCGACAGTTTTCCAGGGCTCGCCCTGACCGCGGAACCCGCGGAAGGACAAGTGATGCGGCGGCCCCCCCGGCGGCCGGACGAGGGGATGTTCGCCGGGAACAGGGGGCTTTTTATAGTTCTCTTCGGGCTCCTTATCGGAGTATCGGCGCTCCTGCTCCAGTCGTTCAGCATGAAAGCGGGTCTTTCCTGGCAGACCATGGTGTTCACCGCGCTGGTGCTGGGCAGGATGGCGGTCGTGCTGGCCTGCCGCTCGGAAAATGATTCGCTTTTTACGATCGGCGTCTTCAGCAACAGGCCGCTCCTGGGAGCGGTCCTGCTCGCCGGCCTGCTGCAGGCGTCCGCCGTGTATCTGCCTTTCTTCAACGGGATGCTCGGCACGGCCCCGCTTACGGCCGTTGAACTGGCGCTAACGCTCGCCATCGCAGGCGCGATATTCCTTGCGATCGAGGCCGAAAAAGCCTACAAACGCAAGGTCCGCGCTGCCGTTCCCGTGCGGCCCGCCTGAGATGCGTATGATGAGAAAAAGCTAAGGGATCTCGGTTCTTGTCGGAATAATAAGGGGTAGTCCAAACCTGAAGGCGGGAACGTCTATAAACTATACACGGGAATCGAACTGCACGCCGACAACCGGCGAGTCAGTTGTGAGGATTATCACCCTGTCTCCCGTTTTGGTGCTGATATCCGTGTGCATGCTGATCACCTTCCGTCCCAGGGTTTCCCGGACTATCTTTTCGAGAAAAGTCTTGCCGGATTCCAGCAGGTGCAGGCGGGTCTGCTTCACCAGGCGGGAGCCTTCCTTTATTTTGGAGAGATGATGTTCGGCCGGAGTGAGTACTTTTTTAAGCCGTATGAATACCATGTCATCGATCAGGTAGGTGCGGATCTCTTCCGGGCCCCTGCCCATGTATTCTCGCTCGAACCTGACTACCAGGTCGCTGATCCGCGCCTCCAGTTCCCCTTTGGTGGGAGAGGCGGGAACATTCTCCTGCTTGTGCTGTCTGTGTTTCATCCCGGAATGATACCAATTAGGGCCGGCGGCGCTCTACGGGGACATCAGAGCCATGGGCGGCAGGCTGAAGGAGCGCGTCGCGGCGCGCGATTACGCCCGGGGCCTGTCCGAGCTGCTGGCGATAAAGCCCAGCCTGGACAACTTCTTCGACAAGGTCATGGTCATGGCCGAAGACCCGCGGGTGCGCGACAACAGGCTCAACCTGATCAAGTCGCTGGTCACGCTGGTCGAGGGCGTCGCCGACCTGTCGCAGCTCCAGTAATTCCCGCCGTCTCCGGCCGGACCTGACCGCGGGGTTATGTCCGGCCGGATTTTCTTTCCGAACGCGTGAAATGGACATGTGCCCTGCGCATATGTCCCGGCCCCTTCCTGAGCGAAAAATACGAGAAAAGCGCCATCAGGAGCGCGGCTGCCGCCATCGGTCCGGGTACGGAGGAATAGGACCCGGTCATTTCTTTTATCCAGGAGGCCAGGGATACGCCGGCGATGGCTCCCGCGCCGTAGGCCGTGTAGACTATCCCGTAGTTCCTCGGCTGATTGGTGAGGCCGAAGAAGGAGGCCGTGGCGGTCGGCGCGACGGCAAGCCAGGCTCCCAGGTTGAACCAGAGCAGGGCGAAGGCTGCCGCGAAGGTCCACCGCGCGGGCGGGAGCAAGGCCAGCGCGGCCGCGGCGCAGGCGACGAGCGCGAAGGACGCCGCTCCCGCCGCTCCAGGCCCGAAGCGGTCTGAAAGGTAACCGAAGACCGGGCGGCCGAGGGCGTTGAAGGCCGAGAATATCATCAGTATCGCGGTAGTACCGGCCGGCTCTATCCCCACCACCTCGATGGCGAAGGATGACGTCATGCCTATCACGGACAGGCCGATGGCGCAGGCCGCCGCGAAGGAGAGCCAGAGCGCGTAGAACACCGGCGTGCACAGCATTTCCCGGCTGCCCAGATCGTGCTCGGGCAGCGTCGCCATTCCCCGGGCGGTATGGGCGTGGGGGTGCGCCGGCGGGCGGCGCAGGAAAAGCGAGAAAAACGCGATCGCGCCGGCCAGGACGGCGCCGGACCAGGCGAAGGCCCTGACCGGCCCGGCCAGTTCAATGGCCTCGCGTATGAGCGGCGCGCTGAAGACGGGCGAAAGCCCGAAGCCGGCCAGCACCGCGCCCATGGCGAAGCCTTTGCGGTCCGGGTAAAGTTTGGCCGCCAAACTCAGCGGCGCGCCGTAAGCCACCCCCACCCCGGCGCCTCCCAGCAGGCCGTACGAGAGCGCCAGGGAGTTTATATCGGCGGCGCCTCCCGCCAGTACCCAGCCGGCGCCCAGCAGAAGCGCGCCCAGCCAGATGGTTTTCTTCTCGCCGAACCGCGCGATGAGCGCCCCGCCGAAAGGCATGGAAAAAGCGAAGACGGCCAGGAACAGCATATACGGCAGCCCGCTTTCAGAGGCGTTAAGCGCCCAGTGCTTTTCCAGCGCGGGCCGGAAAACACCGTAAGAATAGACGGAGCCCAGCGCCGCGTTCACCAGGAAAGCCAGCGCCAGGGAAATCCGGCGGTCCTTGAATAATCTGTCAGCGGCGCTTATCATGCTGCCTCCTTATCGCCGGTACCGGGCGCAGAAAGTCCGGGGCCGCCGGCCCGCGCCCAGGCCAGTTTGCCGTGGGCGGCCAGCGCCCGCCTGGCGGCGGCTGCGGCGCTGCCGCCCAACGCGGTGAGATGCCCCATTTTCCTGCCCGCGTGCGCCTCCTGCTTGCCGTAGAGATGCAGTTTGACCGCGGGATCCGCCAGCGCCTGCGCCGCGCCGATGAGGCGATCCCCCGCCCCGGTCCCCAGGATATTCACCATGGCCGCCGGGGAGAGCAGGCGGGTGGAGCCGAGCGGCAGGCCGCATACGGCCCGCATATGCTGTTCGAACTGCGAGGTTTCGCAGGCGTCGAGGGTGTAGTGCCCGCAGTTGTGGGGACGGGGGGCTATCTCGTTCACCAGCACCTTCCCGTCGGGCAGCAGGAAAGTTTCCACGCAGAAGGTCCCCGTCAGGGAAAGTCCGCCGGCGATCCGGCGCGCCAGCGCGCGCAGGCGGGCCTCAGTTCCCCGGGGAATCCCGGCCGGGACCAGCGTCAGGTGCAGGATGCCGCCGCGGTGAACGTTCTCCGCCGGCGGGAAGACCGCGAGTGCGCCCGCGGCGTTCCTTGCGCAGACCACGCCGATTTCCCTGGCGAAAGGCACAAGGCGTTCCCAGACCAGCGCGTTCCCCGCCGCCCCTCCCAGCGTTCTAAACGCCGCCTCCGCCTCCCCGCGGCCGCGGACGACGGCCTGCCCTTTTCCGTCGTAGCCGCCGCGGGCGGTTTTGAGCACCGCCGGGAACCCTATCTCCCGGGCCGCCGCCGCCAGATCTTTCCGGCGCAGGATTTCACGGTAATCGGCGACCGGGATCCCGAGCCCCCGCAGGAAGCGCTTTTCAAGCAGGCGGTCCTGCGCGGTTTTCAGGGCCGCGCCGCCGGGGTGCACGGCCTTCCCGGAGCGCTCCACGGCCTCCGCCACGGCCGCCGGGATATTCTCGAATTCGCAGGTCAGCAGATCGCAGCGGGCGGCGAGGCGCAGCGCGGCGCGTGCGTCGCCGAACGCGGCGCGGATATGGCCGTCCGCGGCCTGCGCGCAGGGCGGATCCGGCTCCGGGGCCAGCGTCCAGACCCGGCAGCCCAGCCGCCTGGCCGCCAGGGCCATCATGCGGCCCAGTTGGCCGCCGCCCAGGATTCCTACGGTGAACAGCGGCGGCACGGGCTAGGCCCTGATGACGCCGTTTTTCAGCGCCGACCCGGCCAGTTTTTCCGTGAATTTTTCCAGCCGCGCCGCGATGCCGCCGTGCATCAGCGCCAGGATCCTGGCGGCCAGCACGCCGGCGTTCCTGGCGCCGGCCCGCCCGATGGCGACCGTCGCCACGGGGACCCCCGCCGGCATCTGCGCTATGGAAAGCAGCGAATCAAGCCCTTTCAGCGCCCCGGATTCCACCGGCACCCCTATGACCGGCAGTGCGGTGTGGGCTGCGGTCATCCCCGGCAGATGCGCCGCTCCGCCGGCGCCGGCTATGATCACGGCCAGCCCGCGCCGGGCGGCCGCCTGCGCGTATCGGGACATGAGCTCCGGAGTCCTGTGGGCGGAGACGACGCGCATTTCGTGCGGCACGCGCAGTTCCCGCAGCACAGCGGCGGCCTCAGCCATGGTCGGCAGGTCGGACCTGCTGCCCATTATTATCCCCACAAGCGGTTTCTTCACGGGTTCCTCCTTATAATCAGCCGCCGGGCTTCGGCGAGCCAGACTTCCGGCGCGGAACCGTAGACCAGGCCTCGGCCGCCGGCCCTGTAATAAGCCTCCATGGCGGGCTTCATTTCGGGGCCGGCCAGGAATACAGCCGCGGCGTGCGACCCTGCCAGCGCCCTTATCAAGCCGGTGAAGGGGTCTGCGGGGTCTACTGCCGGGGCATTCAAGCGGGATTGCGGTTTGCATGGGGATAGTTTAGCAACATCTGCAACATTCTCAAAATAGATAAGCTGGTACAGGGAGCCCCTTCCCCACCCCGCGCCCGCGCAAGTAGCCGCTGCGGCGCGGTTCATGCCGCGGTATCCGGCGCGCAGCAGGTTGCCGAACAGCATGAGCCGGTGAAGTCCGTCAAACAAAAAGCGCGAAAGAACACTTCTTCAGCAGGGCCCGGAAATTGATTATCAGCCTGTCCGTCAGCGGGTTGGGCCATTTCCGCTTGCGCGTGACCAGGTAGACGGACTCGTATATGCCCAGCGAGCGGCTTGAATTTATGACCTTGAGGCCGCCGGCCGGCAGGCTTGCCGCCACGCTGTATTCGTTCAGCGGGGTTATGCCGTGGCCCGCCAGGGCCAGCCTCCGGGCAAGTTCCACGTCCTGCACTTCCGCCAGGATCCGCGGTTTTACGGCGCGCGCCGCCAGCGCGTCCTGCACCTGCCGGAAC
>WOVA01000020.1 GCA_009773155.1 Elusimicrobiota bacterium | reverse complement strand
CATCGTGCCTCCTCGTCCTTTTGGAACAAGGAGTTTTTACCATTTAAACCGGACATTTCTATTTGCCGCAAAGCGGACATTTTAAAAAAATTACTACACTTGCGCCGCGGGGCTTGCATCATTATATATAGTATGATAATATAATATATTAAGGGCCGGGTAGGCCCTTTGGAGGGAATTTAATGCATATCGAAAGAACCGAGTACAAGGGACAGCCGGTCATCATCCTCAAGCGCAGCGAGAGCGACAGGTACCCCTTCTCCTTCGGCCTCTCGAAGGCCCGCATGATCATCGAGGCCATCGAAGAGATCAAGAAGTTCGTCGAAGAACACGACGGCAACGCCGAAAAGAAGCCCTGATAGCTCCGGCGCATGCCGGAAAGGGAACGCGGCGCGATAGAGCGTTTTTACGACGCGATAGCCGGCCGCTACGAACTGGTTAACGGCTTTCTGACGCTGGGCCTCGACGGGCTATGGCGTCGGAAAGCCGTGTCATTTGTACCCGCTGCCCGCCCGCTGCGGGCCCTGGACGCCTGTTGCGGCACCGGCGACATGACGGAGCTGCTGTCCAGGCGGCTGCCGGCGGGCTCCGCGGTCGCCGGCGCGGACTTCAACGCGGCGATGCTGTCCCGCGCAAGAGCGCGCCTGCCGGGGCTGCCGTTCTTCGGGGCGCCGGCCTCCGCCCTGCCTTTCCCCGACGGCAGCTTCGACCTCGTCACCGTCTCGTTCGCCACCCGCAACCTGGCCTCCTCGCCGGAGGGACTGGCGGCCTGCCTGCGAGAGTTCCTGCGGGTGCTGCGCCCCGGCGGGACTTTCCTCCAGGTGGAGAGCAGCGTCCCCCCCTCCGCCTTCGTGCGACCCTTCTTCCGCCTCTACGTGCGGACCATGCTCTCCCTCGCCGCGGCGCTGCTGCCTCGGGATTCGCGCGCGGCCTACCGCTACCTCGGCTCCAGCGTCCTCACCTTCATGGACGCGGACGCCATGACCGGCGAACTCCTCTCCGCCGGCTTCGCCCGCGCCCGCTACGAGCGCCTCTTCCCCGGCGCCGTCGCCGTCCACATCGCCGTTAAATAGAAAGACCGGGGACACCATGCGGCATGGTGTCCCCGTAAATAATTTTTAGTTTTACCGTCGGAGAAAAGACTATTTCTGTCCGGGACGCTTGCGGCGCAGTTCGGCTACTTTCAGCCTCACGGCGGCCTTTTTCAGCGACGCCTGCGCGGACTCCATGTCCATGTCCGGCGCGTGCGCCGACAGCGCGGCCTTGGCGCTGGCGTACTCCTGCCGCGCGCGTTCCTCGTCCACTTCTCGCGCCAGCTCCGCCGACTCCGCGAACACCGACACCTTGTCCTTGTAGATCTCGGCGAAACCGCCCATCACCGCGAAGGTCTCCTCCACGGAGCCCTCCCGGTAGCGCAGCACGCCGGGCCGCAGCTGCACGGCGAAAGGCGCGTGGCCGGGCAGCACGCCCATTTCCCCCTTCTCGGCGGGCAGCACGACGAAGTCCACTTCCCTGTCCTGCAGGAAGGGCTTCTCCGGCGTGACGATGTCCATGAGCAGGCGTTTCTTCTTGGTCATAACGTTGCGGGGCCGGGGCTCAGTCGAGCGCGCCCGCCTTCTCCCTGACCTCGTCTATGCCGCCGGCCATATAGAAGGCCTGTTCCGGCACCGCGTCCAGCTTGCCCTGTATTATCTCTTTGAAGCCGCGTATCGTCTCGGCCAGCGGCACATACTTGCCGGGCCGGCCGGTGAACTGCTCGGCGACGGAGAAGGGCTGCGAGAAGAATTTCTGCACGCGGCGCGCGCGGCCCACGGTCAGCTTGTCCTCCTCGGAAAGTTCCTCTATGCCCAGGATGGCGATGATGTCCTGCAGCTCCTTGTAGCGCTGCAGCAGCTTCTGAACGCCGCGGGCCACTTCGTAATGCTCCGCACCCAGCACGAGCGGGTCCAGTATGCGCGAGGTGGAGTCCAGCGGGTCGACGGCCGGATAGATGCCCAGCTCGACTATCGAGCGCGACAGCACCACCGTCGCGTCCAGATGCGAGAAGATGTTGGCCACGCCCGGGTCGGTCAGGTCGTCGGCCGGCACGTAGACGGCCTGTATCGAGGTGATCGAGCCCCGCTTGGTGGAGGTGATGCGCTCCTGCAGCCAGCCGATCTCGGTGGTCAGCGTGGGCTGGTAGCCGACGGCCGAAGGCATGCGGCCGAGCAGCGCCGAGACCTCGGCGTTGGCCAGCACGTAGCGGAAGGCGTTGTCCAGGAACAGCAGCACGTCGCGTCCCTTAACGTCGCGGAAATACTCGGCCTGCGTCAGCGCGGTCAGGCCCACGCGGGCGCGCGCGCCGGGCGGCTCGTTCATCTGACCGTAGACCAGCGCGGTCTTGGACAGCACGCTGCTGCCGTCGGAGAGCTTGGACTCCTGCATCTCCAGCCACAGGTCGTTGCCTTCGCGGCTGCGTTCGCCCACGCCGCCGAACACCGAGTAGCCGCTGTGCTGGCGCGCCACGTTGTTGATGAGCTCCATGATGATGACGGTCTTGCCCACGCCGGCGCCGCCGAACAGGCCGACCTTGCCGCCCTTCATGAACGGGGCCAGCAGGTCGATGACCTTGATGCCGGTCTCGAAGATCTCGGGGGTGGTGCGCTGGTCGGTGAGGGGCGGCGGCTCGCGGTGGATCGGCAGGCGCTCCGTGGTCTCTATCGGTCCGCGCTCGTCGCGCGGCTCGCCCAGCACGTCGATGAGCCGGCCCAGGCAGGCCTCGCCTACGGGCACGGTCAGCGGCGCGCCGGTGCCCTCGGCCTCAAGGCCCTTGCCCAGGCCCGTCGTGGCGCCCAGGGTGATCACGCGCACGGCGTTGTCGCCTAAATGCTGCGCGACCTCGGCGACCAGGACCTTGTCCTGGCCGTCCTCTTTGTATTTGATGCGCACCGCGTCGAGGATCCTGGGCAGTTTGCCCTGCGGGAATTCGATGTCCACTACGGGACCGACTATCTGCACGACTTTGCCTGTGTTCATGGAAGCTCCTTGAAAATAGTCATCCGCCCAGCGCCTCGGCCCCGCCGACTATCTCGTTGAGCTCGGTGGTTATCATGGTCTGGCGCATCTTGTTGAGTTTCAAAGTGAGGTCGGAGATGAGGTCCAGGGCGTTGTTGGAGGCCGCCTCCATAGCGCTCATTCGCGCGGCCAGCTCGGCGGCCTGGGACTCGAGCAGGATGCGGTAAACCTGCGCCTTCACGTAGCGCGGCAGCAGCGCGCCCAGGAACTCGGCCTTGTCCGGCTCGAAGGCGAAATTATGACAGAGCGGACCGCAGGACGGGTCGCGCAGGATGTGACGGCTCAGCGGCAGCAGCTGCGCCTCCACGACGCGCTGGGACATCATCGACTTGAACTCGTTGTAGATGACCGTGTAGCCGCAGGCGGTGCAGTCCGCGTAGGTCTCCAGCATCCGGCCCGCCAGCAGTTCGGCGTGCGCGTAGCCGGCCTTGGGGAAGATGCCGGTCAGCTCTATCTCTATCTCCAGGTCCAGCCCCTTGAGGCGGCGGAAGAAGTCGCGGGACTTCCTGCCGACGAGCGCCAGCCGCACCTTGCGGCCGCGGTGCCGGGCCAGCCAGGCCAGCGAGGCCTTGAGGATATTGTTGTTGAAAGAGCCGCAGAGGCCCTTGTCGGCCGTTATGACGCAGAGGCCGATGGGACCATGATCCTTGCGCTGCTCGAAAAGAGGGTAGGCCGGCGAGGTCCTGAAATTCTCCTCGCCCAGCTCTCCGTAGAGGTCCGTGAGCATGGTCTCCATGCGCGACGCGAAAGGGCGGGAAGCCAGTATAGCGCCCTGGGCCCGCTTGATGCGCGCGGCCGCCACCATCTTCATGGCGTAGGTTATCTGCCGTATGTTCTTTACGGACGAGATATGTTTTCTTATGTCGCGCAGCGAAGCCATGTCCGGTCCGTCCTTATTGCCAGCCCTTCTCCAGTATCTTCACGTAGTCGGCTATGCCGTCGGCCAGGCTCCATTCGGGCCTGTAATTGAGCAGCGCCTTGGCCTGCCGCAGGTCGGCCTGCGTCTTGTTCTGGTAGAAGCCGTAAGGGTTGTCGAAATATTCCGGCGCCAGGTCCGTGGCCATGGCCTTGTTCAGCGCGTCTATGACGGCGTTGAAGTTCTCCGGCCGGCCGGTGGCCGCGTTGCAGACGCAGGACCGCTCCGCGTCGAGGGCGTTGAAGTTGGCGCGCACCAGGTCCTTTACATAGACGAAGTCGCGCATCTGCTCGCCGTACTTGAAGACGCGCGGCCGCTTGCCCGCCTTCATCTGGCTGTAGAGCTGGAAGATCATGCTGGCCATCTTGCCCTTGTAATATTCGCGCGGGCCGTAGACGTTGAAATAGCGCAGCCCAACCAGCGTCATATCCTTATGCTCCCCGGCGAATTCCCGGGCCACGTTGTCCATGATCGCCTTGGAGAAGCCGTAGACGTTCTCGGGCGTGGGCGTCTGCGTCTCGAGCATCGGACATTCGGAATTGCCGTACACCGCCGCGGAGGAGGCGTAGACCACGCGCTTCACGCCGTATTTCAGCGCGTATTCCAGCACATTGCGAAAGCCGTCCACGTTGGCGGCCATCATCCTGCGCTGGTCGGCCTCGGTGGTGTCCACGATGGCCGCCTGGTGGAAGACCGCGTCCACCGGGCCTACGCGCTCGAACCAGCCGCTGGAGAGGATGTCGTCGGAGACCACGTCGCCGCCGAAGCCGGAGAGGGTCCTGAAATCGCCGGACGAAAAATTGTCCAGCACCGCCACTTTGGCCTTGCGCTCTTCTTCCAGCGCGAAAGCGAGATTGGAGCCGATGAAGCCGGCGCCGCCGGTTACCAGGTATCTCATATATCAGTCCTCAGTTCCTGGAAAGGAACTCCTTCTTGAATTCGCCTATTACCGACACCAGGCGCGCCTCGAGATCCGCGTCCAGCTCCTTTTTCTCCGCTATGTCGGACAGGAGCTTGGGGTACTTATCCTTTATGCGGGCGATCAGGCCCGCCTCGAACTTGCGCACGTGCGGGACCTCTATGTCGTCGAGGTGGCCGCGCACGCCGGCGAAAAGCACGGCTATCTGCTCCTCCGTGGCCATCGGCCGGTACTGGTCCTGCTTGAGCAGTTCCACCATGCGCTGGCCGCGCTTGAGCTGGTCCAGGCTGGCCTTGTCCAGGTCCGAGCCGAACTGCGCGAAGGCCGCCAGCTCGTTATACTGGGCCAGGTCCAGGCGCAGGCGGCCGGCCACCTGGCGCATGCCCCTGGACTGCGCCGCGCCGCCGACGCGCGACACGGAGACGCCCACGTTGACGGCGGGGCGTATGCCGGAGTGGAAGAGATTGGACTCCAGGTAGATCTGCCCGTCGGTGATGGAGATGACGTTGGTGGGGATATAGGCCGTCACGTCGTTGGCCTGGGTCTCGATCACCGGGAGAGCGGTCAGCGAGCCTCCCCCGTTCTTGCCGGAGAGCTTGCAGGCGCGCTCGAGCAGGCGCGAGTGCAGGTAGAACACGTCGCCCGGATAGGCCTCGCGGCCCGGCGGGCGCCGCAGCAGCAGCGACATCTGGCGGTAGGCCTGGGCGTGCTTGGAAAGGTCGTCGTAGATGATCAGCACGTGGCGGCCGGCCCACATGAACTCCTCGCCTATAGCGCAGCCGGAGTACGGCGCCAGGTAAAGCAGCGAGGCGGGTTTAGCCGCGCCGGCGGTCACGATGATGGAATACTCCATCGCGCCGTTCTCCTCCAGCGTCTTGGCCACGCGCGCGACCGTGGATTCCTTCTGGCCTATCGCCACGTAGATGCAGATGGGGCGGGTCGCCTTCGGCTCGTTGCGCTGGTTGATGATGGCGTCGATGGCGATGGCGGTCTTGCCGGTCTGGCGGTCGCCGATGATGAGCTCGCGCTGTCCCCGCCCGATCGGCACCATGGCGTCTATGGCCTTGATGCCGGTCGAGAGTGGCTCGCGCACGGGCTGGCGCGCCACCACGCCGGGGGCGATGATCTCCACCGGGCGGCGCTTAGTCGCGGCAATCGGGCCCTTGCCGTCGAGCGGATTGCCCAGCGGGTCCACCACGCGGCCGATCATGGCGTCGCCGACCGGCACTTCCAGCACGCGGCCGGTGCGCTTGACGCGGTCGCCCTCGCGGATCAGGGTGTCGCTGCCCATCACGACGCAGCCGACGTTCTCGCGCTCGACGTTGAGCACCATACCGGACACGCCGCCCTCGAACTCGACGAGCTCGTTGATGACCGCGCCGGAGAGGCCGTAGACGCGCGCGATGCCGTCGCCGACCTGCAGCACCTGTCCCAGCTCGGACAGCTCGGAGTCGGGCACGAACTTCTCTATCTTGCCCCTGATTATGTCTGTTATCTCTTCAGGCCTTATCATGCGTACCGCCTATGTGGTGATTTTCTTCCTGAGCCGCGCCAGCCTGCCGAGCAGCGTGGCGTCCAGCAGGAAGCCGCCGAAACCGGCTTCGAAGCCGCCGAGCACTTTTTCGGAAATTTTCCCGGAAACCGCGACCCTCCGCCCGGAAAAACCGGAGAGAGCCTTCTCCAGCCCCGCGCGCTCCGCGTCGGAGAGCGGGTAGCGCGAGGTCACTTCGGCGCGCAGCACGCCGGCCGCCTCGTCGGCGAGCCGCTCGCACCGGGCCGTTATCTCCTCCAGCAGGCCCAGCCTGCCCGTCCTGACCAGCAGGGAGGCCAGCGCCAGCGCGCGGGAGAGCTCCGCGCCGGGGCAGATTTTGGCCAGGAGCTCGAGCTTGAGCCGCGCCGGTACCAGCGGCCGCAGGAGCAGCGGCAGCGCCGGCGCCGCGTCCTTCTCCAGCCGCCGCAGCGCCTCCAGGCGCCGCGCGGCCTCGTCCGCCGCATCGGCGGGGGACACCATGCCGCATGGTGTCCCCGTACAAGGAGAGGGCATGTAGGCGGCGGCGTAGCGCCCGGCGAGAGTCCTGTCGGAGGCGTTCATCCCGTTCAGGCCTTCCCGGCCTCGAACTCCTTTATGGCTTTTGTCACTATTTCCTCGTTGAGCTTCCGGTCCACCGAGCGGGACAGCACCCGCTCGGCCGACAGCAGCGAGAACTCGGCGAAGCTATTGCGCAGCTCGGCGGAGAGCTTCTCTCGCTCGGTCTGCAGGTCGCGGGCCGCGCTCTCGAGCATGGCCGCCACGCCCTTGCGGGCGTCGTCGAGCAGCCTGGCTTTGGCGCGCTCCCCCTCTTCGGAGGCCTCGCGCATCCGGGCCTGCATCTCGGCCTTTATGCCGGCGAGGCGCTCCTCTATCTCCCGGGAGGCCCGCTCGGCGTCGGCGCGCGCCTTCCCGGCGGCCTCGCGCTCGTCCCGCAGGCCCTTCTCGCGCTGCTCGGCGGCCTGCAGCACCGGCCGCCAGACCGTTTTTGAAAGCAGCAGCACCAGCAGCCCGAAGATGAGCAGCGTCCAGAAAGTCAGGCCGAAATCCGGCCTTATCAGAGCTTCCATGTCCGACTCCTGTCGGCGCGGGGCGCGCTGCGCCCGGCGCCGTCGTTTGCAAGTTTACTTACGCGCTTCGGTCTGGACCGGGGCCGCGGCGTCCGAAATGGGCGCCTTCGGCATGCCGAAGTTGAGCACCGCGAAAAGACAGATGACCAGGGCGAAGAAGGCTATACCTTCTATCAGCGCCGCGGCGATGATCATCGAGGTCCTCAGTTGGCCGCCCGCCTCGGGCTGCCGCGCCGTGCCTTCCATCGCGCTGGCCGCGAGCCGGCCTATACCCGCCGCGGCGCCGATGATGGTCAGGCCCGCTCCGAGCCCGCCGCCTATGTAACCGAGTCCAAGGAACAGCATGTCGTTCATGTAAGCTACCTCCGTATCAATATCCGCTTAAAACCTTAATGCGGGTGCATCGCCGCGCCCGTGAATATGGCCGTCAGGAAGGTGAAGATGTACGCCTGCAGGAAGGCCACGAAGATCTCCAGGAGCGAGACGAAAATGACCAGCGTGACGGCCACCGGGGCCGTCACGCCCACGCCAAGCCAGGGGTTGATCGCGCCGAAGATGAAGATCATGCCGATGAACGACAGGATCACGATGTGCCCGGCTATCATATTGGCGAAGAGACGGATGCAGAGCGCGAAGGACTTGGTGACCAGGCCCAGCACTTCTATCGGGAAGAGCAGCGGGTAGAGCCAGACGGGCACGCCGGCCGGCACCAGGTGGGAAATGTACCTGACCACGCCCTGCTCGCGCATGCCGGCCAGGTTGACCAGCAGGAAGGTGCAGAGGGCGAAGCCGCCGGTGACGGCCAGGTTGCCGGTGGCGGTGGAGCCGAAAGGCACCATGCCCGCCAGGTTCAGCCCGAGGATGAAGAAGAAGAGCGTGCAGAAATAGCCGGTGTAGCGCGCTCCCCGCTTTCCCATGTTCATTATGACGACCTCGTCGCGGATGAACAGGACGGCGGCCTCCAGCATGGAGCGGAACGGCGCCAGCGCGGCCGAGCGGCTGCGGCGCAGCAGCGGCAGGCCGGCGCCGAGCAGGGTACCGACCAGGACTATCATCAGGAAATGCTTGGACAGGGGGAGGTCCACCGGCCCGGCGGGCACGACGGACCAGACCTGGTCTATGATGTGATGCTCTAGGATCTCTTTGACGTCCATGGACCTCTGGGAACCAGAACGACCTCTAAAATCAGCTGCGCCGCTATCAGCGCGGCCGCGAAAGCGACGATAATTATATATTTTTCATTGCGCAGAAGCCACAAAGAGCCCAGCAGGAAGAGCAGACGGTAGAAGAAACCGGCGACGAAGGCGGCGAAGAAAACGGGCTGAGACGCGGCCACGGCGCGGCGCATGACCGCCCCGGCCAGCAGTCCGTTGAAGGCCCCGCACAGCGCGCCCAGCAGCGCCGCGGAGGCGGCGGTCTCAGGCGGCAGCACCGGGACCTCCTTTACGCTGCTCTTCTTCCTCCCGGCTTACCGCGGCCACTTCGCGGAAGAAGAGGTAGAACCCGGCCGCCAGGCCGGCGGCGGCGCCGGCGGCGGCCAGCCAGTGCCCCGTGCCCAGCCGCCGGTCGGCCAGCAGGCCCAGCCAGAAGCCCAGCCCGACCCCGGCCGCCAGCTGCAGCCCGGACTGCAGCAGCCCGTAATAGCCTCTTTCGTTTTTTTTCACACCTGTATTTTAACAAATGGCGAAATGCTAAAATCATAGCGATGGAAAAGGGTCCGAAAAAGATACTCTTCATCGCACCCGCACCCGGCTCCGAAAGCGAGATAATGCCTTTGCTCTCGGAGCGGGGCTGGCAGGTGCAGCGCTCCGGCGATTACCAGGAGGCCATGACCTCCCTGCAGAACTGGAAGCCGGACCTGGCGGTGCTCAATATCCTGACGGAGACCTTCAACCCCCTCGACCTCCTCAAGGAAGTGCGCGAGAACCCTTTCACCCAGAACCAGCGCATAGTCATCTTCTCGCATTCGCCCAGGATAGAGGTGGTCACGGGCCCTTCGCCCCGTGTGAGCGGCTATCTCAACAAGCCGATAGATTTCGAGGCCCTCAAGGCCCTCCTCCTCAAAACCGCGGAGAAGCCCTCCCCCGGCAAGCCCGTGACGGTGCTGGTAGCCGACGACGACGAGGAATTCTCCGACCTGGTGAAGATGTTCCTCGAGGCCAACTATTACCGCCCCGTCGTGGTCAACGACCCGCTCAGGGTGGTGGAGACCGCCAGGGCGGAGAAGCCCGACGCCATGCTGCTCGACATCATGATGCCCGGCAAGGACGGCTTCCGCATCATGGAGGAACTGCAGGACGAGGCGGCCACCGCCTATATCCCCGTCATAATCCTGAGCGCGCTGAGGCTGGACAATTTCCAGGAGAGGGGCATACTGACCGGCCTGCCCGAGATAGTCTCAAAGGACATGCCGAAGGAACTGCTGCTCAAGATGATAGAGGCCCAGCTGGGCGAGACCGAAGCCGGCGGAGAGGAGAAGGCGGCCGCGCCGCGCTCCGACAGGCCCCGCGTGCTCTTGGCCGACGATCAGACGGAACTGCTCTACCTGATGAAGGAGATGCTGGAGCAGGCCGGCTTCGAGGTCTTCACGGCCGAGAACGGCGGCGAGGCCCTCACCGCGGTCTTCGAGCACACGCCGGATATCGCGGTACTGGACTACAATATGCCGGTCAAGGACGGCCTCACCGTGGCCGAGAACCTCAAGGAGAACCCCCTCTTCGCCCATATTCCGATAATAATCTGCACGGCCTTCAGCGAGAAGAGCACCAAGCTGCGCGGACTGAGCATGGGCATAGACGACTACCTCATAAAGCCGGTGGACGCCGACGAGCTGATAGCGCGCATCCGCATGATACTCAAGCGCAACAAGCAGGTGCTCGACACCAACCCGCTCTCCAAGCTGCCCGGCAACCCGTCGATACAGGCCCGCGTCGAGCGCGAGATACAGAAGAACTCCGACTTCGCCGTGCTCTACATCGACCTCGATAACTTCAAGGCCTTCAACGACTCCTACGGCTTCGAGGCCGGCGACCGCGTCATTAAGACCACGGCCAACCTGCTGGTCAAGCTGACCATACAGAACGAGAACTCCGAGGATTTCATCGGCCATATCGGCGGCGACGACTACATCGTGGTCACCACCTTCGAGAAAGCCGAGCCGCTGGCTAAAAGCATCATAGCGGCTTTCAACGAGATAGCCCCCTCCTTCTACAGCAAAGAGGACCGCGCGCGCGGCTGCATAGTCTCCACCGACCGCCAGGGCAACATAAAAAAATTCCCTTTCATAACCATCTCCATCGGCGTGGTGCACAACCGCCTGCGCCCGCTGGTCTCTTTCGCCCAGGTCAGCAATATCGGCACCGAGCTCAAGAAATTCGCCAAGGCCGGCGCCGGCGGCAATTACACCATCGACCGCCGCAAGGACTGAGGTCCCCGCGGACGCAAAAGAGAAGGGCTGTCAGATAAACTGCATCGTCGGCTCGGGGATATCGTCCTCGTCCGGGTAATAGACCGCCGGGACAAAGCCGCCGCCCCGGCCGTCCGGGTTGTATATGGCCGGGACTATGCCCGAATCGCGCAGGCTGGGGGCCTGCATCGGAACGTTCCGCCGCTTCGCCTCGTCGATGGCGCGCTCGAATTCGGTGACGGGCAGGAAATTCTTCAGCCGGCCTATCAGCGTGACGTCCTCGCCGCGGCCCTCGTCCTGGCCGACGACGTGCGCCGAGCCGGGAGAGAAGCCGCCGGGCCGGCGCGGGTCGTAATAAGTGAGGCCGTCGGAATCGGCGTGGATATAGTCGGTGCCGCCGCGGGTCAGCACTCCTTCTATCAGCATCGTTTCTGAATTAAAAACAGGGCTCCCCGAATTCCCCTTGAAAGCGTCGAGGTCGGTCACGAAAAAGCCCTTGGCGGCGCTGACCGAACGCACGCTCGCGTCTTTCGGATCGGTGATCTTTACCGGCATGCCGCTGGGATAGCCGATGGTGAACAGCCTGGCGCCGACGGCCGGAGCGGCGCCGCGGTTGATAGCGAGCGGAAAGCGGCCGGCCGGGACCTTACGGTCCAGCCGTATCACGGCGTAATCCGCGCCGCCCTTATCATAGGAAGCGGATACTATCTCCTTGAAGCGGAACACGTTCTCCGCCGGGACTTCGAGGGGGAACCTGCCCGCCTCGGCCACTATATAACCGAAGACAAAAAGGGTGTCCTTGTAACTGATCCTGCTGTCCTCGGGGGCGTACTCTTCGAAGCAATGCGCGGCGGTGACCACCAGGTCCTCGCCGACCAGGAAGGAGGAGCAGAAGGAGCCGAAAGGCTGGTCGCCGTAGCGCTCTCCCTCCTGCAGGTTATACTTGCTCCCTATGGTCTTGCCCATATCTATCGACGCGGTGCCGCGGCCGGCGTCCAGGTACACGTCCCTTGAGCGGAACAGGGCGGCGGTGGAATCGGCCAGGCGCTGGTAGACCTGGTCGGCCTCGTAGTAATCGGCGCGGCCGTCCGAGCCATATATGGCTACCGGGACTATATTGGCGCCGTGGCGGGTATTGCGCTCGGCCAGGAGGGCGCCGGGGAAAATAAAAGCCGCGGCGAGTATGGCCGCGATGGTCTTTACTGCGTTCATGGCTCCCTCCTTACCTTAAAAGTTTCCGCTGATATAGTGTGGCACGCGGGTTGACCAAAATCAAGTCCCTCCGGGCCCACCCACTCCTGGGCCCTTAGGCCTATATATAAAAAGAACCGCCGCCAGCTTGCGCGGGCGGCGGTTCGCCTTAAGTCGCGAAAAATTACTTCGCGTTCTTGCCGATGATCCTGGCCAGGTCGAACATGGTGACCTGCTTCTTGCCGGCGAACAGCTTCAGCAGCTTCTCGTCAGCGTTGATGCAGCGCCTGTTCTTCTTGTCCTGCAGGTTGTTCTTCTTGATGTAGGCCCAGAGTTTCTTCACGATCTCGGTGCGGGGTATCGGCTTGTTGCCGACAACGGCGCCCAGGGTCTCGTTCGGGGTGATAGGGGCCATGAACTTCGAATTAGCTTTGGCAGCGGGCATTTACTTCCTCCTAATGAATATCTGCTTTACTTCGTACATATTAACCTATTTCCCCTCGGGTCTGTCAATAGGATTTTCGGAAGACCCGCGAGCGGTCAGACCCTGGGGCCGGCCCCCAGGATGGCCTTATTCTTCACTTCGAACTTGCCGAAGTTGGCGGCGAAGAGGCCGGCCAGCTCGCTCAGCTTGGCGTCGTAGGCGGCCTTGTCCGCCCAGATCTTGCGGGGATTGAGCACTTCCGGCGGCACGCCGGGGCAGCGCGCCGGTATGCCGAAGCCGAACACGGGGTCCTTAGTGAATTTGACCTTCGCCAGCTTGCCGTCGAGCGCGGCATTGAGGAGCGCGCGGGTGTGCTGTATGCTCATGCGCTTGCCGACGCCGTAGGGGCCGCCGCAGAGGCCGGTGTTTATCAGCCAGCACTGCGCGCCGTGCTTCTTCATCTTCTTCTCCAGCAGCTCGGCGTAGACCGAGGGGTGATGCAGCATGAACGGCGCTCCGAAGCAGGTGCTGAACGTGGCCCGGGGCTCCTTGACGCCCATCTCGGTATTGGCGACCTTGGCGGTATAGCCGCTGATGAAGTGATACATCGCCTGCTCTGGCGTCAGTTTCGATATGGGGGGCAGGACGCCGAAGGCGTCGTAGGTGAGCATGACGATGTTCTTCGGATGCGGGAAAGCCGGACCCTTGATGGAATTGTCGATGAACTCCAGCGGGTAGCCCGCCCGGGTATTCTCGGTCAGTGAGCCGTCGTTCAGGTTCAGTTCCCGGGTAGCCTTGTCGTAGACCACGTTCTCCAGAACGGTGCCGAAGCGGCCCGTGGCGGCGTGGATCTGCGGCTCGGCCCCGGCGTCCAGATTTATGACCTTAGCGTAGCAGCCGCCCTCGAAGTTGAAGATGCCGCCGTCGCTCCAGCCGTGCTCGTCGTCGCCGATCAGGCGCCGGAGCGGATCGGAGGAGAGCGTGGTCTTGCCCGTGCCGCTTAGGCCGAAGAAGATGGCCGTGTCCTTCTTCTTGCCCAGATTGGCCGAGCAATGCATCGGCATGATCCCCTTGAGCGGCAGCAGGTAGTTCATGACGGTGAAGACGGCCTTCTTGATCTCGCCGGCATAGGCCGTACCGCCGATAAGGACCAGTTTCTTCTCGAAGTTCAGCAGGATGAAGGCGGAGCCGCGGGTGCCGTCTATCTGCGGCATCGCGGTAAAGCCGGGCACGCTGACCACGGTGAACTCCGGGCTGAAAGCGGGCAGTTCCTCCGGGGAGGGCTTTATCAGCAGGTGGCTGATAAAAAGGCTGTGCCAGGCCAGCTCGGTATAGACGCGCACGGACAGGCGGCTCTTCGGATCGGAGCCGGCGTAGCAGTCGCGGGAATAGAGGTCGCGTTTGGAGATATAGAACTCCACCTTCCTGAACAGGGCGTCGAATTTTTCCGCGTCGAGGGCCACGTTCTGGTCGTTCCACCAGACATGCTTGCCGGTGGAGGCGCCCTTTATGACGAAGCGGTCATGGGGCGAGCGGGCCGTGTGCTTGCCGGTGCGGGCGCAGAGCGCGCCGCCGGCGGTTATGACGGCCTCCTTGCGGGCGACCGCGTGCTCGTAGAGCCCGGGGGTGGAAAGATTCGAGTGGATACTGCCGGAGGTCTTTATCGCTGTCACGTTCTTCTCCTGTGCTGCGGCTTCGGTGGGCATTTCCGTGTCTCCTTGGTCGGTCAGTCGAGGACTTTCCTGATGCGCGATACGCCTTCTACTATATCCTTTTCGGCGCCGCAGTAGCTCAGGCGCAGGTGGCCCTCCAGGCCGAACTCCACACCGGGCACCGTTACGACCATGGCCTTCTCCAGCAGCGTGTTGGACAGCCTGGTCGAATCCTTATCGTAAGCGCTGAGATCGGGAAAGCTGTAGAAAGTGCCCTGCGGCCTGTGCAGTTTCGCCTTCTTCAGTTTCGCCAGCTCGGCGACCATGACGTCACGCTTTTTCTGGAGGCCTTTCCTCAGCTTTTCCACAAAGTCGCCGCCCTCCGTCAGGGCGCCGACGGCGGCGGCCTGGCTGAGCGCCGAGGGGCAGGAGGTTATCTGCGCCTGCACCTTGACCATCGCCTTTGTGAGCGTGGCCTGGGCCACGCTCCAGCCTATGCGGAAGCCGGTCATGGAGAAAGTCTTGGAAACGCCGTTTATAGAGACTATCATGGACTCGTCCAGCGGTTTTTTGGAGAAATCGAAAGCGGAGGGGGCCTTCTGCCCGTCGAAGACCAGCCGGTTGTAGATATCGTCCATCATCAGCCAGACGCCGCGGCGCTCGCAGAGCTCCACCAGGCCCTTTATGAAATCCGCGCTGAACACCGCGCCGGACGGGTTATTGGGGCTGTTGAGCATGACCGCCTTGGTGTGCTGGTTGAAGGCGGCCTCGAACTGCGCCAGCGTCGGCACTACCGAGCCGGCCTCCGGCCTCAATATCACAGGTTCGCCGCCCGCCATGCGCACCATCTCCGGGTAGCTGACCCAGTAGGGGGCCGGGAAGACCACTTCGTCGTCCTGGTCCACGACCGAAAGCAGGAAATTATAGATGGCCTGCTTGGCGCCGGAGGAGACCACGATATTGCCCGCCGCGGGCTTCACGCCGTAATGCTTCTCCGTGTAGGCGGCGATGCCGGCCTTGAGGTCCGGCACGCCGGAGGTGGCGGTATAGCGTATGCAGCGGGATTCCAGCTTCTTGAGGGAGGCGGAGTAGGCGCCTTCAGGGATCTTCTCTTCCGGCTCGCCGCCGCCGAGGTGTATAACAGGCTTGCCTTCGGCTTTCAGCGTGTTCGCGAGCTCGTTGAGCCGCAGGGTGGCCGATTGCCCCAGGGAAAGAGCCATCTTGCTCAGGTGCATTTTTACCCTCCCGGGAGAAAAAGAAAAAAGGCGCGGGCCGGAATCGAACCGGCGATGACAGTTTTGCAGACTGTTGCCTTACCACTTGGCGACCGCGCCGTCACATAAAATATAGCAAAAAAGCCCCCCCGCCGTGAACCGCAGGGGACGTTGTTTAGTTCTTTAGTTTAAAACTAAAGAACTAAACAACGTCCCCGTCCCCCTAAACCCAGCTTTCGGACTTTATGCCGCCCTGTAGGCCTATGACCACGTGCTTTACCGGCACCTTGCGCGAGGCCGCGCCCGCGGCCTTTTTGGCCAGGGCCAGCAGGCCGCCGCAGCAGGGCACTTCCATCGTGACCACGGTCAGCGTGTTTATCTCCGCGTCGTCTATGAGGGACTGGATCTTTTCGGCGTAGACGTCCAGGCCGTCGTCGAGCTTGGGGCAGGCTATGACCAGCGACTTGCCCTTTATGAAGTCCTCGTGGAAATTGCCGTAGGCGAAAGCAGTGCAGTCGGCCGCCACCACCACGTCGGCCTTGTGAAAATACGGCGCGCCGGGGCTGGCCAGGTGCAGCTGCACCGGCCATTGCCGCAGCCGGGAAGGGGCGGGGCCCGCCGGGGCCGCCTCTTCCGCGCGCCCCCCCCTCAGGTCCATGGCCCTTCCGCCGGGGCAGCCGCAGGGCTCCGCGCCTTTCTTATGTCCTTTCATCTCGTCCTCCAGGGGATTCTTTACGCCTTTTTCCTTAAGATAGTCCAGTGCCTGCTTCAGATAAGCCTTCTGGCCGTGGTCTTTGAGGTGCTTCAGATGCGCCTTGATGGTGTTGGCGCCGTGCTTCACTATGCCCTCCATCGCCTTGCGCTCGTCGTATTCGGCCGCCTCCCTCTTCTCGATCCGTATCGCTCCCCTCGGGCATTCGCCTATGCAGGCGCCCAGCCCGTCGCAGAGTATGTCGCTGACCAGCCGCGCCTTGCCGTCTATCACCTGCAGCGCCCCTTCCGGGCAGCCGGTCACGCACAGCCCGCAGCCGTCGCACTTGTCCCCGTCTATAGTTATTATATCCCTCTTCCTTTTCATGGAGCCTCCGTTCAGCTCAGGTCGGCCAGCGTGACGCGCCGGACCTCGTCCATCACTTTCTTCTCGATGGCGGCCACCCGGCCGCGCAGCAGGCAGGTCCTGTGGTTATGGCAGAGCGCGCCGCCGAAAACGCAATCGTTGAACTTGAGCGGTCCGCGCACGGCCGAAATTATGTCGCCCAGGCTTATCCCGCGCGGCGGCCTGGCCAGGACAAAACCGCCTCCCCTCCCCCTGGAGGACCTGGTGAGGCCGCCGCGGGAGAGCGCCTGCATTATCTTGCGCAGCACCGGGCGCGGGACCCCGGCCGGACCCGCCAGCCCGGCGGCGGAAAGACCCCGCCCGGCCCGGGCGATGGCCGCCAGCGCCCTGACCGCGTAATCCACTTCCCTGGTGATGAGCTTCATGGTTAAATGATACCAGATTAGTATCATTTAGTCAAGCCCCCGGCGCGCTTTTCTTTGCGGATTTTACGCCGGCTTGGTATAATTTAAAGGAGCCGTAAAAAACTTGGAACGGAGCCGCTAAAAACAAATGACCGCGCTTACCATGTTCCTGTACCTGCTGGGCGGCCTGGGCGTTTTCCTGCTGGGCCTGGAGATAATGAGCGAGGGCCTGCAGAAGACGGCCGGCCAGCGGCTGCGCAAGATGCTGGCCATGGCCACCGCCAACCGCTTCGCCGGCACCCTGTCCGGCTTCGCCGTGACCTCCGTCATACAGTCCTCGAGCGCCACCACCGTCATGGTCGTCGGCTTCGCCAGCGCCGGACTGCTTACCCTGTCCCAGTCGCTGGGCGTCATCTTCGGCGCCAATATCGGCACCACGGTCACGGCCTGGATAGTCAGCCTGCTGGGCTTCAAGGTCAAGATCGCCGCCTTCGCGCTGCCGCTGATAGGCATCGGCTACTTCTCGCGCTTCATCAAGCGCTGGCGGTGGCCGCACCGCTTCGGCGAGGTCATGGTCGGCTTCGGCCTGCTCTTTCTTGGTCTGGAGCTGATCAAGGACGGCATACCCGACCTGCGCAATTCGCCCGAGGTGCTGGCCTGGATAGCAAAATTCTCTCCCGACTCCATTCTCCCCCTCCTGGCGCTGATCGGAGTAGGCACGGCGCTGACCGTCATCTTCCAGTCTTCTAGCGCGGTCATGGCCGTCACCATAGCCGCCGCCGCCAAGGGCATCATAGACTTCCCCTCCGCAGCGGCGCTGGTGCTGGGCGAGAATATCGGCACCACGGTGACCGCGAATCTCGCCGCCATAGGCGCGTCCAACACCGCCAAGCAGGCGGCCATCGGCCACTTCCTCTTCAATGTCCTGGGCGTGGTCTGGGCCACTATATTCTTCGGCCCTATGATAGAGTTCGTCGACGCCATAATCCCCGGCGCACCCTACGGCACCTCGGAAGCCGCCCTGCTTGTGGCCATACCGCTGCATATCTCGGCCTTCCACACGGTCTTCAACGTAATAAATACCGGGATCATGCTGCCGTTCATAAAGCAGTTCGAGCGCCTCATCCTCTTCGTGAAACCGGATATCGTGGAGAAGGGCCCGCCGGAGCATGAGCTCGTCTACCTGACCACGCCCTTCGCCCGCGCCCCGGAACTGGCCATAGACGCCGCCCGCAGGGAGATAGACCATCTCGCCGGCGTGGTGACCGGCATGATGGCCAAAATATCCGGCGCCCTGGCCGACGGCAAGATAGAGGACCACGAGGTGGACGCCATAAAGGCGGACGAGAAGACCACCGACGTGCTGGAGCATAAGATAAACGATTACCTGGCCTCGCTGGTGCACGAGCGGCTGTCCAATACCGCCAGCCGCGAAGTGCTCTCGCTGATGAGCATGATAAACGACTTCGAGAAGATGGGAGATTACGGCGAGAAGATAGCCAACCTGCTCGGCCGCACGCGCGAGCCCGGCTTCGCGATGAGCGCGGAGGCCTACGCGGACCTGATAAAGATCTCCGGCGCCGCGCGCGAGATGCTGGAGGAGACCCGCTCCTTCATACTCAAGCCCGAAGGCGACATAATGGAAAGGACCTGGAAGCGCGAGAACGAGCTCAACCGCATGCGCAACGAGTTCCGCGAGAACCACCTGCTGCGCATCTGCGACGGCAGGTGCAAGCCCTCGGTAGGACCGCTCTACTCCGACCTGCTCAACAGCTTCGAGAAGATGGGCGACCACGCCGTCAACGTGGCGGAAGCCCTGACCGGATTGAAATAGGCGCGGCTCAGTAGAACCCGTACTCGCCGCTGCGCTTGGTCGCCCGCACCGAGGCGCGGAAGAGCGCCAGGCCGGCCGCCCAGGCCAGCGCCGCGTGGACGGCGAGCCCGGCCAGGGCGGGGCCGGCCGCCGCGCCGGCGTAAGCGGCTTCGGCGGCCCTCACGCTCCAGGTCAGCGGCAGCAGCAGCGCCAGCGGTTCCACCCCCCCCAGCAGCGAAGTATCGAATATTATCCCCGAGAATACCAGCATGGCGTATTCGGCCAGCGGCACCAGCGCGCCGGTCTTCTTCCACCTTATCTGCAGCGCGGCGGCCAGAAATCCCCAGCCGTAGAGGCAGGCCACGGTCAGCGCCCCGGCGGCGAGAACGCCCGGCAGGGCCGCGGGCGCCAGCAGCGGCGCGAAGGGCGGCGCGAAGACCGCCGCCAGCGCGGCGGCCAGCAGCAGCGTGCGCGTGGATTCGAAGGCGAAATTGACCGCCAGCCGCGCGGCCAGCAGTTCCGCCAGCGAGGGCCCGGCGGCGGAGACCCTCTCGAAAGTGCCCAGGTGCCGCTCCTCGCTTATGATATTGGAGGCGTCGGACATGGCGCCGCGCGCGAAGAACCAGAGCAGCAGACCGACGAAGGCCGTGCCCGCCGGGCGGCCCAGCAGCGAGAAGGAAAAATAGAGCCCGCCCATGAAGACGGCCTCGGCGGCGAGCCCCGCCGTGTAATTGAAGGCGTAGCGGCGCAGCTCCCAGCCGAACTTGTAGGCCTCAGCCCTGAGCGGTATCACGCGATATCTCCCTGAAAGCCTCTTCCAGATCGCCGCCGCCGGAGACCGACAGCAGGTCCCCGGAGGAGAGCAATTCCGCGAGCAGCGGCCCGGCGGCGGCCGGATCAGGGCGGCTTTGTCCGCTGTCGGTGCCGGGGCCGGGCGACATGGCGCCCGGCACCTGCGGAGCCGGAGGCTCGTTGTTCCGAGCTCTGCGACCGGCCGGGTCCAGCCTCACCGATAGTACGCCCCCTTCCTCCGCGAACTCCGCCCCCGCCTCCGTCAGCCTGGCCCGCAGCGGCACGGAGCCGCGCAGCGACAGTTTTACGGTGCGGTAGGCCGGCAGCGCCGTCACCTCCTCCGCGCGGCCATAAAGTCTGACCCTCCCTTCCTTGAGCCACAACACCTCCCTGGCGGCCCGGGCCATGAAGCGCATATCGTGACCGGCCAGGATAAAAGTCCTGCCGCCGGAGCCGGCAAGCTCCGCGACCAGCCCCGCCAGGTCGTCCGCCGCCGCGGAATCCAGACCCGCGGTAGGCTCGTCGAGAATTATCAGATCGGCGCTCCCCATCAGGCAGGTGGCCACGGCCAGCTTGCGGTTCATGCCCGCCGAATAGGCCATGACGTACTTATCGGCCGCCGCCGCCAGGCCGAAGCGGTCCAGCAGGTCCGCCGCGCGGCGGGCGGCCTCGTCCCGGCCCAGCCCCGCCAGGTAGCCGAAATAGACCAGGTTCGCCCGGCCGGTCAGATACGGGTATACATTGCGCATACCCTCCAGCAGCAGCCCCAGCCGGCCCCGCAGGCCGGGCGGGTCCTGCGCCGGATCCAGCCCGCCGATAAGGACGCGGCCGGAATCGGGCCGCAGCAGACCGGTCAGCTGTTTTATGAGCGTGGTCTTGCCGGCGCCGTTGGGGCCGAGCAGGCCCAGGACGCCTCCGCGCTCCAGTGAAAAGGAGATGCCGTCGCTGGCCCGCAAGGCGCCGCGGCCGGCGCCGAAGGTCTTGGTCAGGTTTTCGGCGTGTATAAAAGTCATGACGGGAGGGAAGGGCTACGCATATCTTATTAATTTTATCCTATAATTTGTAGACGATGGGGGCATTATGAAAAAACTTTCATTACTGATAATAGCGCTCTTCGCGGCGCCGGCCGCGGCGGACACCATACTGCTCAAGGACGGCACCCGCCTGGAGGGCGTCATCGAGGGAGAGATGGACGACACCTCGCTGATAAGGACCAGGTACGGGACGCTGACCGTAAAGAAAGCGGATATACAGGAAATACTCCCGGAGGAGAAGCCGGCGCAACCGGCTCCGTCCCCCGCCGAAGTCGCCGCGTCCACGGAGGCGCCGGTCACCGTCTCCACCGCCGCCGCGGCCGCCGAACACCCCGCGGTGACCGCCGCCCCCGCTATGACCTTCACTGCCGTGTCCGTGGGAACTTCCTCCGTGCGGAAGATATACTCCGAGAACGGCGTGGTCACGGCGACCCAGACCTGGTCCTCCTCCGGCGAGTTCCTCTCCTCCGAGGGGACGCTCCAGGACGGCGTATGGAAAGAACTTTATCCCGACGGCAAAGTGAAGACGGAGAAGGCGGTGCTGGGCGGCAGCTACAACGGCCCGCTGCGCACCTTCTACCCCTCCGGCGCCCTGCAGACCGAGGCCAATTACCTGGCGGGCAGGCTCAACGGTCCCATGATCACCTATACCGAGGACGCCTCGCCCTTGTTCGAGCAGAACTTCGTCAACGGCAGGCTCCACGGGCTGGTCAGGGAATTCAACCCGGACGCCTCCGTCAAGTCCGAGACGCTCTACGCAGACGGTTCGCCCGTAGCGTCGCAGGCCCCGGCCCCCGCGCCCGCCTCTCCCGCGTCCGTCATCGCGCAGGCGGCCGCGGCGACGCCTCCTCCTTCCGCCTACACCGTTAAATTGCAGTCGCTGGCCCGCGGCGAACGCTATGCCTTCTACTACGAGAACCGCTACAGGGGCCACGTGATACTGGACTCCTCGTTCAATCTCACCTCGCTGAGCGGCAGCCTGCCCGATGGCAGCGCCGTCTTCTACGGTCCCGGCGGCTCGCCGGAAAAAGAATTCGTCTTCTCCGGCGGCGGTCTCGCGGAACTAAAGGTCTTCGGGCCCGGCGCCGCCGCCTACCGCTATGAGAAAGACAAAGCGATAAAGAAATAAGGAAACGCGGCCTGCTCCGGGGGCCATAAAAAAGCCGTCCGCATGAAACGGACGGCTTTCATATTTTACTGCCCCCGGCAGGACTTGGTCACGGGTTCCCTCGTCGCCGACGCTCCTCGGGACCCGCGACCCCGCCTCGCCGCTGCCGCCTGCTGGCTCGCGGCTCCGGCTTTCAAGTCCTGACGCAGGCCGCACCGCGGCCTGCTCCGGGGGCCATAAAAAAAAGCCGTCCGCATGAAACGGACGGCTTTCATATTTTACTGCCCCCGGCAGGACTTGAACCTGCGACCCATCCGTTATGAGCGGATTGCTCTAACCAACTGAGCTACAGGGGCAAAATCGAAAGCCTATTCTACCAATTTTGAGGCCGCGCGGGCCATGTCAGAGATTATGGCGTCAGTGCTTGTGCGGCTCGCAGGCGTCCATGCCGAACAGCGGCTTGCCGTCCGCGAAGGGCGAAATCTCGCGCAGCCTCTCTATGACCGGCGGCACCTCGCGCAGCACCGCGTCCACGTCCTCTTCGGTGCTGTAGACGCTCAAAGAGAAGCGGATGGTGCCGTGCGCGTAGGTCTGCGGCACGCCCATGGACATCATCACGTGCGACGGCTCCAGCGAGCCGGAGGTGCAGGCCGAGCCGGACGAGGCGCAGATCCCTTTCTCGCTCAGCATTATAAGTATGGACTCTCCCTCGACATATTCGAAACCGATATGCGAGGTGTTGGGGAGCCGCTCGGCGCCGCCGCCGTTGACCCGCGTGTTCTTCACGGCTTTGACCAGCCCCCGCTCCAGCCGGTCGCGCAGAGCTTTAACCCGGCCGTTCTCCTCGCCCATCTTCTCAAGCGCCAGCTCCGCCGCGCGGCCCATAGCCACGATATACGGCACGTTCTCGGTGCCGGCGCGGCGGCCGCGCTCCTGGTGGCCGCCCATCAGGAAAGGCGAGAACCGCGTGCCCTTCTTCACGTACAGGGCGCCTATGCCTTTGGGCGCGTGCAACTTGTGCCCCGAGAGCGAAAGCATGTCTATCCTGGATTCGGCCAGGTTTATCGGCAGCTTGCCGACGGCCTGTACGGCGTCGGTATGGAAAAGCGCGCCGCGCGAATGGGTTATCCGGGCCGCGTCCTCCACCGGGAAAACGACCCCGGTCTCGTTATTGGCCCACATGATGCTGACGATGGCGGTGTCGGGAGAGAGGGCGGCCTTGAGCTCGTCCAGGTTCAGGCGGCCCTCGGTGTCCACGCCCAGGTAAGTAACGCGGTAGCCCTGTGTCTCGAGGTACTTGCAGAGATTGAGGACGGCCGGATGCTCCACCTTCGTGGTGATGAGATGCTTTTTCTCGGGGAAGGCGCGCAGCGCCGACCAGATGGCCGTGGAATCGCTCTCGGTGCCGCAGGAGGTGAAGAGTATCTCCTCGGGCTGGGCACCCAGCAGACGCGCCACGCTCTCGCGGGCGCGGTCCAGGTATTTCTGGTTGGTCCCGCCGAAGAAATGCATACTCGACGGATTGCCGTAGAGCTCGCCGAAGAAAGGCCGCATGGCCTCCTCCACCTCGGGGGCGACCCGGGTGGTGGCGTTATTGTCGAGATAATAGACCTTGTCCGTCATTCAGCCTCGATGATAAGGGAAGGATCGACCTTCTCTTTAAGTTCCTTCTCCACCACGTTCTTGAGCGTGGCGCCGGAGGACGGGCAGCCGTGGCACATGCCCAGGAAGCGGAGCTTCACCTTCATACCGTCGAGGTCCATCAGCTCTATCCAGCCGCCGTCGCGCTTGAGCTTGGGGTTGACGTCCTCGGCCAGCACCTTCTCGATGTGCTTTATTTTCTCGACCATGGTCATCTTCGAGAAGTCGCGGTGCTCCTCCCGCTCCCAGTAGTCCTTTACGATCTTGTCTATCTCGCCCAGGCACTGGCGGCAGCCGCCGCCGGCCTTGGTGAAGTTGGTCACTTCCTCCACCGTCTTGAGCTTATTGACCTTTATTGCCTTGAGTATGGCCGACTCTGTCACGCTGAAGCACTTGCAGACCACGCGCTCGTTCTCGCCGATGATGATCTTCCCGGCCTTGCCGCCACGGTAGTTATTTATCGCCGCCTCGAGCGCCTCCATCCCCATGACCGAGCAGTGCATCTTCTCGCTGGGCAGGCCGCCGAGGAACGCCGCGATGTCCTGGTTGGTTATCTTCGCGGCCTCGTCGAGGGTCCGGCCCTTGATCATTTCGGTCAGGGCCGAAGAGGAGGCGATGGCGCTGGCGCAGCCGAAGGTCTTGAACTTGGCGTCGACGATCTTTTCGGTCGCCTTGTCGATGCGCAGGGTGAGCTTTAGCGCGTCGCCGCAGACTATGCTGCCTATCTCGCCCACGGCGTCGGGGTTCTCTATCTCCCCCACGTTCTTAGGGTTCTTGAAATATTCGTAGACTTTCTCGGTATATTGCCACATAGCGGCTCTCCCTTGTCATACCCAGGGGCAGGCGGCGAAGTGGCCGACGGATTTCTCCGCGAGCTCGGGCACGGTGAACGCGCAGTCGGGCTTGGCTATGGGGCAGCGCGTGCGGAAGCCGCAGCCCGAAGGCTTGTTGAGCGGGCTGGGCACGTCGCCCTTGAGCACTACGCGGCCGGCCCGGGTCTTGTGCGGGTTCGGCTGCGGCGCGGCGGACATCAGCGCCTTGGTATAGGGGTGCACCGGATTCCGGTTGACCTCTTCGGCGGACCCGAGCTCCACCATATTGCCCAGGTACATCACCGCTATGCGGTCGCTGATATGCTCCACCACCGAGAGGTCGTGGGCGATGAAAAGATAGGTCAGGCTGAACTCTTCCTGCAGGTCCTGCAGCAGGTTGATGATCTGCGCCTGGATGGAAACGTCCAGCGCGGAGACGGGCTCGTCGGCTATGATGAAGGCGGGATTGGTCGCCAGCGCGCGGGCCAGGCCGATGCGCTGCCGCTGCCCGCCGGAGAACTCGTGCGGATAGCGCGAAGCGTAGGCGGCGCGCAGGCCGACCTTCTCCAGCAGCCAGGCCACCTTCTCTTTGCGCTCCTTGCGGCGCATCTCCGGCTTGTGTATATCCAGCGGCTCCTCGATGATGGCCTGCACGGACATGCGCGGGTTCAGTGAGGAATAGGGGTCCTGGAAGACCATCTGCATCCGCGAGCGGTAAGGCCGCATCGCCGACCGGCTCAGCCCCGCGATATTGGTCATCTCGCAGCCGGCGCCGGGGAACATGATCTTCCCGGAGGTGACCGGCGCCAGGTTGATGAGCGCCTTGCCGATGGTGGTCTTACCGCAGCCGCTCTCGCCCACCATGCCCAGAGTCTCGCCCGCCTTCATCACGAAGGAAACGCCGTCCACGGCCTTGACCTCTCCCACCTTGCGCATCAAAAGCCCGCCGTGCAGAGGATAATGGACCTTGAGGTCGGAGACCTCCAGGAGATTGCCGGCCGGGGTTTCCGTCTTCTTCATGACTTGCACCCCTTGCCCGCTTTGCAGAGATGGCAGCGCACCTGCCTGCCCGGCGCCACCTCGACGAGGTCCGGCTCGGACTCGCGGCAGACGTCCATGACCTCGGGGCAGCGGGTATTGAACTTGCAGCCTTTGGGGAAACTGAGTATGTCGGGCACCATGCCCTCGATGACCGGCAGCCGCTCGCCTTTCTTGTGGCCGAAGCCGGGCAGCGACTTGAGCAGACCCCGGGTGTAGGGATGCAGCGGCTCGTCGAAGAGCGGCTTCACGTCGGAGACCTCCTGTATCCTGCCGCCGTACATGACGGCGACGCGGTGGCAGGTCTCGGCCACTACGGCCAGGTCGTGGGTGATGAGCAGGATGGCGGCGTCCTTCGTCTTCTTCTTGACCTCCAGCATGAGGTCCAGTATCTGCGCCTGTATGGTGACGTCCAGCGCGGTGGTGGGCTCGTCGGCGATGAGCAGCGCCGGGTCGGAGGACAGGGCCATCGCTATCATCACGCGCTGACGCATGCCGCCGGAGAACTGGTGCGGGTAATCCTTGAGCCTGGCCTTCGGCGAAGGAATGCCGACCAGTCCCAGCATCTCCACCGCGCGGGCCTCTACCTGCTTCCCGGTCAGGCCGTCCTGGTGGAAGTGGATGGCCTCTTTGAGCTGCCAGCCTATCGAGAAGACCGGGTTAAGCGAGGTCATCGGCTCCTGGAAGATCATCGAGATATCTTTGCCGCGGACCTTGCGCATCTCCGGGTAGGAGAGCTTGAGCAGGTCCTTCCCTCTGAAGAGGATCTCGCCGGCGGTGATGCGGCCGGGCGGGTCGGGGATCAGGCGCAGTATGCTCAGCGCGGTCACGGACTTACCGCAGCCGCTCTCGCCCACCAGGCCCAGCACCTCGTTCTCGTTGATATGGAAATCGACGCCGTTGACGGCCTTGGCCGTCTTGCCCTCTATATGGAAGACGGTCTCCAGACCCTTCACTTCAAGCAGTTTTTTAGCCGGCGCGGTCATATTATCTGAGCCTCGAGAAGACCTTGGGATCGAAAGCCTCGCGCACGGCCTCGCCTATCTGCACCACCAGGAACAGCGTGACGGCCAGCGCGATGGAGGGCGTGAGGATGAGATTGGGATAGAGCTTTATGTACTGCATGCCCTGGCTGATGAGCGAGCCCCAGCTGGGCGTCCCGACGGGCAGGCCGAAGCCGAGGAAGTCCAGCGAGACCAGCTGGCCGATATAGGCCACTATGGCGAAAGGGGCGAACGTGACTATCGGCACCAGGGAGTTGGGCAGGATATGCTTCATCATGACCGACCAGTCCGTGGCGCCCATCGCCTCGGCCGCGTGCACGTAGTCGCGCGCCTTCTCGCGGTAGAACTCGCCGCGCATATAATAGGTCATGCCTATCCAGCCGTGGAGCACCACCAGCAGCCCGACCAGCAGCCCGAAGGTAGGCTGCACGATGGAGGCTATTATCATGATGGTGAACAGGAAGGGGATGGACGCCCAGATCTCGATCACGCGCTGTATCAGGATGTCGGTCCATCCGCCGAAATAGCCCATGACGCCGCCGATGATTATACCGATGATGTAGCCGGTGACCGAGACTATCAGCGCGAAGGAAAGCGAGATGCGGAAGCCGTAGGCCAGCTGCGCGAAGACGTCCGCCCCCGAGTCGTCGGTGCCCAGGAGATTGGTCTTGTTGGGCCGGTGCGGCGGGGTGCCGGGCAGGTCCAGCAGATGCTCGCGGGGAGCGTAGGGATAGAGCGGCATTATTATCGAGGCGCGGCCGGCGGCGAAAACGCCCCGGGCCCGCTCGACCAGCGCCATGTCGGCGTCGATGACCGGCAAGACGGCCCTGAGGTCCGCGTAGTCCTGTTTTTCCTCGGGAGTGGACAGCCGGGCGGTCCGGTACGCGGCGACCTGTTTCTCGAAATCGGCCCGTTCGGCGCGCAGCAGTTCCAGCTGGCGGTCGAAGACGGACGGGTCCTTCTTCGCGGCGGCGAAGAGGCGGTAATCCACCTCGTCGTCGCCCACCTGACCGAAATCGGCCTTCCTCTCCATGCGGCGCAGGTCGGCGAAGAAGAACAGCTTGTCGGACCATTCGCGGAAAGCGGGGAAGGACACCCGGCTCTCATAGCGTATCATCAGCGGCTTGCTGTTGACTATGAACTCCAGGAAGAAGGAGGTGACGAACAGAGTGGTTATGATAAGGAAGGAGTAATACCCGCGCTTCATGCCCCGGAAGCGCGAGAACCGCTTCTGCCAGTGGGGGGCCGGCTTCATGTCGAAGCCGAGGGCCAGGCCGGCGCGCAGGATGACGGCCGGCACGAGCTTGTGCGTCAGCAGGTAGCCCGCCGCCAGAACGATTATAGCGCCTATGAACTGTCCCGTCATTTGCCGAACCTTATCCTCGGATCTATAAGAGCCCACACCAGGTCCGAGATTATATTGCCCGTCAGCTTTATCAGCACCAGGAAAACGAGCGTCCCCAGTATTATCGGGTAGTCGCGCTGTATGATCGAGTTGTAGCCCAGCAGGCCCATGCCGGGGATATTGCAGGTCTTCTCTATAAGGAAAGAGCCCGCGAAGAGCAGGCCCAGCGCCTGGCCTATGCCCACCGTCAGCGGTATCAGAGAGTTGCGCATCGCGTGGATGAAGATGACGCGCTTCTCGGACAGGCCCTTGGCGAAGGCGGTGCGGACATAGTCGGCGCCGAGATTATCGAGCAGCGAGTTCTTCATCAGTATCGTCATCGTGGCGAAGCCGCCTATCAGGTAGCCGATGACCGGCACGATGGTGTGGTGGAGCTGGTCGAAGACCTTGCCCCAGAAGGGCAGCTCGGCCCAGTTCGCGGAGCGGAAGCCGCCCAGCGGCACCACGTCGAAGAAACTGCCGCCGCCGAAGACCACCAGCAGCAGCAGCGCGGCGACGAAGCCCGGTATGGAATAACCCATGAAGACGAGGACCGACGTGACCGTATCGTAGGAGGTCTTGTGCTTTATCGCCTTGGTGACGCCCAGCGGCACGCAGATGATCCAGGAGGCGAAATAGCCGATAAGTCCGAAGTACAGCGAGATGTGGAACTTGGAGACTATTACCTCCAGCACCGGCTGGTTATAGATATAAGAGCGGCCGAAGTCCAGCCGCAGTATGCCCCAGAACCAGCGCGCGTAACCCTCGGGGATGCTCTTGTCCAGGTGGTAGTACTTCTTGAGCTCCGCCATGGCCGATTCGGGGATCTGGAGCTCGGCCTCCTGCACGGCCAGGCCGGTGGAGCCGCCCTCGCTCATCATCGCCATCTTGATCTGCAGCTGGGCCTGCTCTATGGGCCCGCCGGGCACCACGCGCAGCACCGCGTAGACCATGAAGGTGATGGCGATGAAGGTGACCGGTATCAGCAGCAGCCGGCGTATGAAATAGGTCGTCATTCCGTGCATAATTTACGGCCTCAGTCCCAGGGGCGCTTCTCCAGCTCGCCGACCGGCAGCTTCCCGTCCCCGGCCACGGCGTCAGCCAGGGCCTTTTCCTTCTCAGGGTCCAGCCACCACATGGTCTTTATATCCCTATAGTCGCCTATCTTGGAAAAATATCTTTTCGGATGGCCGAACTTGTTGTAATAGAGCACGCGGGTATAATCGGAGCCCCAGGCCAGCGCGTAAGGATGCGCGCGGAAGATCAGTTCGTCTATCCGGTGTATTATCCTCCGCTGCTCGTCCCTGTTCTCGGTCAGGTCGTATTTGGTGGAGAGCGCGTCCACCTCGGCGCTCTTGAAGCCGGGCAGGTTGTTATTGTCGGTGGAATCGGCGAGTTCCGCGCTCCAGGAGCTTATCGGATTGGGGAAGAGCATGGCCCCCCAGTTCTGGAAATGCAGCGTGAAATTGCGCTCGCCGACCTTCTTCATCAGCGTGGACGGGTCGATCTGCTTGAGGTTCATCTTGATGCCGGCGCGCTTGAGGTCTTCCTGTATGACCTTATGTATCCGGTCCCAGCCCGGGCTGCCGTATTCCAGCGTTATCTCGAAGCGCTCGCCCCTGTCGTTGACCAGCCAGCCGTCCTTGTCGCGGTCCTTCCAGCCGGCGCGGGCCAGCAGCATCTTGGCCATGCGCGGGTTATAGCGTATCTTCGGATTCTTGGGGTTCTCCCAGATGCTGCCGGGGTAATAACTGTCTATGAAGCTGTACTCGCCGAAGAAAAGCTTGTCTATAAGGCGTTCGCGGTTGAAGAGATAGGAGAAGGCCTTGCGCACATTGCGGTCATTGAAGGGCGGCTTGCGCATATTGAACACGAAGCCGCCGAAGCCCTGCGGGGCCTTGGTGTAGATCTTGCGCTTCTGTATCCAGCCGTCGCGGGCTTTGTCGAAATCGGTCTCCTCAGCCCAGCGCTGGGCCTTGTTCACGACGTAGTAGTCCAGCTCGCCCTTCTTGAACTTCTCGAAGGCCAGCTCCTCGTCGAGCACCACCTGCCAGACCAGCCTGTCAAAATTGTAGAGCCCTATGTTCTGCCGCTCGTCCCTCCCCCAGTAATCCTTGCGCCGGCTGAGGGCCGCCCACTCCTGCGTCTTGACGTCCCCCTCCCTGAGCTCATAGGGGCCAGAGCCCATGGGCAGCTTCCAGTTATAGTCCTCCAGGTATTTGTCCCCGGTAAGACCGTCCAGCGCCTTGGCGGGGTAAATGGTCATGCCGGCGAAATACATGAACAGCCGCCAGTGCACCTTCTTGGTGCGCACGGAGACTATGGAGGGGCTGACGGCCACCGGCCGCTCGAAGCTGCCGTCCCAGATCATCACGGAATAAGGGTCCTTGATATCCTTGCGGACGCGGAACTCCCAGGTGGCCACCACGTCGCGGGCCGTCACCGGGCTGCCGTCGGCCCAGCGGGCCTTGGGATTTATACGGAATTGAAAGGTTCGCTTGTCGGGAGAGACCTTCCAGTAGTCGGCCAGCCCGGGGATATTGTCGAGCGTCTCCGGATGCAGGCCTACCAGCGACTCATAGATAAGGCCATGCAGTTCGCGGGTGGTGGAAAGGTTGGAGTTGGGGCCCAGCGTGCGCAGAGTCGGCGGGAACGACGGCCAGAAATAGCGCAGCGTGCCGCCCTTCTTCGCTTCCGGCGCTCCCAGCAGCGGGAAGTTGCGGCTGGTCTCCCAGCCGGCGGGGTCGAAAGCGGCCGCCGGAGCGGCGGCGGCGAGAAGCAGGATTGCTGCGGCTGCGATGTTCCTCAAACTGTTCCCCTTTCTTTTTACCCCGCGGTAAACGTTGCGTATAAAATAGCAAATATCCGGCGCTTGTCAAAGCCCTAGAATTATCCTTTAGTTTTCGGCCAAAACTAAAGAACTAAACAACGTCCCCCTTAAACCCGCGGCGGAGACGGAAGGCGCAGTAGAAGGCGGAGTAGAGTATGCCGGGCAGGGCGGCGCGGTAAGAGGCGCCGGCCGCGGCCATATCCAGGGTCTCCGCTGAGGCGGCGATGTCCAGCGGGGTGAACAGGACGAACCTGGCCGCCGCTATGAGATAAATGACGTTCTCGATCAGCGCGGCGGGGACGGCCCAGCGCAGCCGGAAATAAAAAGCGGCGCCGATAGAGGCTTCCATGGCGTAAAAGGCCGCTACCCAGCCCGCCGAGGAGGAGAAGACGCCGGCGCGAAAGCCAGGCCACAGTGTCAGTTCCAGCGCCAGCCAGGCCGGCGCCAGCAGGTAGAAGTAATCCAGTTTGTTAATCTTTTGGTCCATATTAAGCGGGACCTTGGACCCAAGCCCCCGTCCGCGCTATATAATATAATTTTAGTGCCGTGCGACAGCGGCCGGCCGCAGAGCGTCCGGCACCGACAGCGGACAATGCCGCCCTGTTCCGGCAAGGAGAACACAATGCGTTCAGTTATCGCTTTAACCCTGGTTTCATTTCTCGCCGCCGGCGCGACGGCCGCGGTGGACCAGCTGGAAGAAAGGGCCGGCTATACCGTCGGGACCGCGGAGGTCCCGCATCCCCCTTATCCCTGGCCGGTGGCGCCGGAAACGCCCGGCGCGGCCATAGCGGAATACTCCGCCTTCGAGACCTACACTTTCGAGAGCGGCGCGGAAGAAGCGATGGAGTCCCGCCTGGCCTCTTTCCGTTCCGCCGGCATAAAGACGCTGGGCGGCCGCGTGGTCAAGAAGGACAGGCGCTGGTCCTTCGTCATAGAATACCTGCCCCGCGTGCAGCACGCCGCCGTCATGCCCCCGGCGGTGATAATGCGGTCCTATGAGAGCCCTTCCGCCTACTGGCTGGAGCGGGAGGCCGAAGCCGCCGCCGCCGAAGCCCGCGCCGGCATGTCCGCCGGCGGCCTGGCCCCGCTGACCGTCGCCGTGCACAAGAGCGGCAAGGACTACGCTTTCCGCATAGACTACGCCGTTAAAGACCTGATGCGGGCCGCGGCAGCCTACGACGTGGAGGTCAAGACCCTCGAGTCCGGCGATTACACATTTGAAAGCGACGCCGAAGAAGCGGCCCCCGGCCTCCTCTCGGACATGCGGCGCGCGGGCCTGGCCCCGGTAGCGGCCGTCCCTTTCCGCGGCGCCGACCGCCGGTGGCGTCTGCGCGCCGAGCACGCCGTGCGCGTCAACAAAGGCCCGTCCCGTCCCTCGCACGCCATCTCCCGCTATGAGCCCGCCGAGACCTTCACCTTCGACAGCGGCGCCCTGGAGGCGGCCCGCGGGACCGCCGGCAAGTTCAACGCCGCCGGCGTCAAAGCCATGCATCACTGGGCCCGAAAGACAGGCCGCGACTATGGCTTCGGCCTGGATTTCATAGTCCGCAATATCTACGCCGGCTACACGGTAACGCCTTCGGCCAAGGTGCTGAGCTACTCCTCGCCCGGGACATTCACCTTCGAGAGCGAAGCCCGGGAGGCGCTGGCCGAAAAATCCGCGCGCTTCGACGCCGAGGGCCTGCCCGTGATAGGCGGCAGGACCTTCGAGTCCGGCCGGGACTATTCCTTCTCCCTGGACTACCTGTCCATCGCCCGCCGATGAGCGTAAAAGTACTGCCCGAAGAAGTGGCCGCCAAGATAGCGGCCGGCGAGGTCATCGAGCGCCCTTCCTCCGTCCTTAAGGAACTAATCGAGAACTCGCTCGACGCGGGCGCCGCGCGCGTCAGCGTCTCGGCCGAAAAAGCCGGCAAAGCCCTCATCCGCGTAAACGACGACGGCGCGGGCATGACGCCGGAAGACCTGCGCCTGTCGGTCATGCGCCACTCCACCAGCAAGATCGTCTCTTTCGAGGACCTGGACGCTCTCGACACCTACGGATTCCGCGGAGAAGCGCTGTTCTCGGCCCTGGCCGTCTCGCGTCTGAAGATAACCACCTGCCGCGCCGGCGACGAGGCTGCTTCGTTTATAGAGGGCGACTCGGGAGGGCTGCGCGCAGAGGGCAGGGCCGCCCCGGCCCGCGGCACCACGGTGGAAGTGCGCGACCTTTTCTTCAATGTCCCGGCCCGCCTTAAATTCCTGCGGAGCGACACCTCGGAACGCGCTCATCTGATACGCGTCGTCGAGGAAGCCGCGCTGGCCAATCCCGGCGTCTCTTTCTCGCTGGAGGTGGACGGAGCGGAGATCTTCTCGCTCAAGGCCGACGCCGGCCCCTGGGAGAGCGCCTGCCTGGCCCGCGCGCGCGAGCTGCTCGGCGGCAGGGTGGCCGCGGGCCTGACCGCGCTGGAGCTGCGGGCCGGGGAACTGTCGCTGCGCGCGCTGTTCTCGCTGCCCGACTCGCTCTACGCCACGCGCCAGAACCAGTTCTTCTTCGTCAACCGCCGGCCCGTCTCGTCCAAGACGCTCCAGCAGGCGCTCTACCGCGGCTATGACATCATGCGCGGGAGCAAGCACCCCGCCTGCGCCGTCTACCTGGACCTGCCGCCGGCCGAGGTGGACGTCAACATACATCCCCGCAAGGCCGACGTGAAGTTCCGCGAGGAAGGGGCGATATTCAAGTTCGTTTCCGGCGCCGTCAACGCCCGGCTGCTTAAAGCCCAGCGCGCGTCAGTCGCGCTGGAGCCCGGCGCCATCCCCGCCCCGGCCGCCCAGCCGGCCGGCGAACAGCGCGCCGTCTTCGGCACCGGCATCCCGCCCGCGAAAGCCGCGGACGAGGCGAGCCTCACCGACGATCTTTTCGCCGCCGAACCGGCGCCCGGGGCGAGCGGCCCCTCCTGGTACCAGCCGCCGGTCAATTATCTCGGCCAGCTGGCAAAAAGTTACCTGGTATTTGAATCCGGCGGCGGGCTGCTGGTCGTGGACCAGCACGCCGCGCAGGAGCGCATCCTGTTCGAAAGGTACATGGACGAACTGACCGCCGGGACGATACGGGTACAGCCGCTGGTCATCCCGCTGTCGGTGGAGCTCTCGGCCTCGCAGGCGGAGAACATCATGCGCTGGCAGGACTGGCTCAAGGGCGCCGGCTTCGAGATAGGCCGTTCGGGCCCGACGCATATGCTGCTGCACGCCACGCCCGCGCTTTTTTATTTCAGCCAGGAGGCGGCGCAGGAACTTTTCGGTTACCTGTCGGAAGTGCTGGGCGAACCGTCGCGCTCCGACGAGGCGCTCAAGCGCGGCACCATCGCCACGATGGCCTGCAAAAAATCGGTGAAGGCCCGCGATTTCCTTAAGGCCCAGGAGGCCGTCCGGCTCATCGAGGACCTCAAGGCGGCGAAAGACAGCTTCCACTGCCCGCACGGCCGCCCGACGCTGTTCCACATCGGCCGGCCCGAACTGGCCCGCAGGTTCCAGCGCACCACGGTTATCTGAACGGGGGATGGAAGGCGGCGCCGCCGCCGGAGGCGAGGCAGACATGCTCGCCCGCCGGTTCGCCCAGGGCCTCGTAAACCCGCCGGGCCAGTTCGCGCAGCTCCCCGGCCTCCGCAAGCTGGACGAACCCGGCCGGATTTACGACGATAAAAACACCCGCCCGCCGGGCGTTTTTCTTTTTTACGCTTATCCGGGCCTGCCTTATCTTCTTGAGACAGACGCTTTTCAGGAACCCGACGGGATCCTTGCCCGCGGCGAACAGGCTGCTCTCTCCGTTCACGCACCTCACCTCGAACGCGAAGGTTTCGCCGCCGAGCGAGGCCGAGAGGTCGGCGCCGCGGGACCTTCCCGGAGACAGGACTTTTATATCCGAAAAACCCTCTCCCGCCAGCAGGCTCACGGCCATCAGTTCGGCCAGCGCCGCTTCAAGCCTGTCGGCGGCGAAATTATTATAGTCGAAGCCCGTCGCGGACAGGAGCCCCTCCTCCGGCAGGCCGAGAACGGCCGCCGCCGAAGAGAGAAGGCTTTTCATATTTCCAAGAAGGCCGGCGGGATCGGCCTTGAGCGCGCGCCGCAGCGGGGAACTGACCTCGCGGCTGATAAAACCGGCGAGATATATTTTAAGGCGGGGCGGCAGCCCGGAATCCGCGACGGCCTTGAGAGTCCCCTCTTTGTTCATAAGAGAGCCCCTTTATTTCGCCGGGGCGGCGGAGCGCACCGCCCAGCGCAGTTTGACGCAGGCGGAACGCGGATTGGAGCGGCGCTCGGCGGGAGAAGGCCGGGCGGGCGTCTGCGAGACGGAGGAGTATAGCCCCTCCTCCTCGCCTTTGAAGAATGATTTTTTCACCCGGCGGTCCTCGCCGGAGTGGAATGAAAGTATCGCGGCGCGGCCTCCGGGCTTCAGACACCAGGGCAGCACGGCCAGGAAGCGGTCCAGCGCGCCGAATTCCTCGTTCACCTCTATGCGCAGCGCCATGAAGACGCGCTGCAGAGATTTTTTCACCGCGGCCTCGTCCGGAGCGGGAACGACGGTCTTAAGGCCGGAGCGCACCGCGGCGGCCAGGGCCGCGGTAGTAGCCGCGGGAGGAGCGCAGGCCTTCACGGCGCGGGCTATGGGCGCGGCATATGGCTCGTCGGCGTTCTCCGCCAGCAGGGCCTCCAGTTTCTTGACCGGGACCTGCCGCAGGAATTCGGCGGCGGACCTGCCGCGGGCGGGATTGAGCCGCAAATCCAGAGGGCCGTCGGATTTGTAGGTGAAGCCGCGTTCGGGATTGTCGAGCTGCATCGACGAGACGCCGAGGTCGGCCAGCACGCAGTCGAAGCCGCCGCCGGCCTCGCCGAGAAGGCCGGTGACGCCGGCGTAGTTCATCTTCCGTATCACCAGCGACCCCGGCCCGAAACCTTCGGCGCGCAGCCGGGCCTCCGTTTTCGGCAGTTCCACGGGATCCACGTCCAAGGCGAAGAGTCTCCCCCCGGGGAGCAGCCTCGGGAGTATGCGGCGCGCGTGGCCGCCGTAGCCCAGCGTGGCGTCCAGGCAGATCTCGCCCGGCTTCGGGTCCAGTATGGCGATTATCTCCTCGACGCAGACGGGGCGATGTGTGCCGGCGGGCGTAAGGCCCTTGGCGATGATATGCTCTATCTGGTCCGCGTATTTCGCCGGATCCAGCTCTTTATATTTCTGGGCGAAGCGGCGCGGATGGGTGCCGACGTAGCGGACGCGGCGCTTATGCGGTTTGGGGGCCTCTTCGGTCATGACTCAATGTTATCCATAAACCGCCGGAGCGGTCAACCGCGCGGGCCCGGTCGTGCGGGTTTTTGGTATTATTTATCCCGGACGACGGAATTTACCGCAAGGACGGGCATATGAGATACTGGGTTTACACCAACAACGAGGTACAGGGCCCCTTCGAGGCGCGCGAATTGACCGCCAGGCCGGAGTTCAGCGGTTCCTCCCTGGTCTGTCCCGAGGCCGCCGGCGGCGGCCAGGGAGCGGAATGGAAAGAAGCCTCCAGTTATCCCGAAATTTTCGCCGCGCCCGCGTCACCCGCCGCTCCGCCGCCGGCCGAACCCAGGCCGGCCCCGACGGAGGATATGCTGGCTCTGACGATGCGCGGCTCGCTGATAGCCGAGCCCGTCTTCGACGATACGGCCAAACCCTCCTCGCCCCCGCCGCAGGGCGCCCCGAAGGTCGGCGACCTGGTATTCTCGCCGCCCTCCAAACCGTCTCCGGCTACCGCGGCCGGACTTCCCTCTTCGGCCCCGGTGAGCCCGGCCTCCGCCCCGGCTACCACGCCCGCCGACGCGGCCGACCCGCGCCTGGACGAGCTCAGGAAGAAACTGGACCAGATGAGCTCCACGCTGACGGCGATGGGCGAATCGCAGGTGCAGCTGACCGGCAGGATAGGCATGCTGGAAAGCGCGATAACCGACATGAAGTCCCTGCTCGGGCAGGAAACCACTAAAAAATAAGTCCCCTTTCTCCCCTCTCAGGGCTTGCGGACGAAGTGCGGCATCTCCGCGGGCAGTTCCAGAGAAAGCTCGACCAGCCCGCTTATCCCGCCATCCTTCACCAGCGGCGCCTGGTAAATAAGTTTTTTCACCCCGGCCTTCTCGATAGTGTAGGCGTTGACCGCGGGCTGCTCCAGCATGGCCCGCAGCTTTGAACGCGCCGGTTCCGGGTGGCAGTCCAGCAGGCTGCGCCCGACAAGCTCCCCGCCGCCGTACTTTTTGAAAGTTTTACGGGACCCGGCGTTCATATAAGTTATCGTCCCGTCCCTGCCGCAGATAGTGACCGCGAAACCGGCGTTTTCGGCCCAGTCTTCCATTCGTTCCTCCGTCCCGTCCCCGGTTTATTATAAAATATCGGCATGACCGAATCCTCAGTGCTCAAAATATCCTCAGCCAGGCGCAGCATACGCAAATACCGTCCCGACCCGGTACCCCGCGAACTGCTGGACGTCTGCCTTGAGGCCGCGCGGCTGGCCCCGTCGGCCTGCAACGCGCAGCCCTACTCCTTCCTGGTCGCCGACGAGCCGGCGCTGAAAGAGAAACTGGCCTCCGCTGCTTTCGGCGGCGTCTACTCGGCCTGTAAATTCGCGGCGGCGGCCCCCGTCCTCGTCGCTATAACGGGCAGGCGGCAGAATTTCACCGCCTGGGTGGGCAACCAGGTGCAGGACATAAATTTCCGCTACATGGACATGGGCATAGCCGGCGAACATTTTGTGCTGGCGGCCCACGAGCTGGGCCTGGGCACCTGCTGGCTCGGCTGGTTCGACAAGCGCGGCGCCGCTAAAGCCCTGGGCCTGCCGTCCGGCGAGCGGCCGGAGATACTTATAAGCGTCGGCTGGCCCGCTGAGGAACCAGCCGCCCGCAAACGCAAGTCGCCCGACGAGTTCAGGCGCTACAACCCCGGTTTATGAAAAGACCCGCATTGATCATAGCCCTGCTGTTCTGCGCCATGCCGGCCCTGGCCCAGGCCCCGGCCGCCCCCGACTTATCCGCTCTGGAGCGGGCCTCCAACGCCCTTCATATCTGGCTCGGCCTGGCGCTGGCGCTGCTGGCGGCGACCGAGGCCTTCGCGGCCGACAATCCCTCCCGCCGGACGCTCTCGCTGGCCGGCTGCGGCCTGGCCGCGGCCCTGGCCCTCGGCTCCCTGGCCGCGGCGGCGGTAAACCTCGGCCCGGGAGCCCGGGAACTCCTCGCTTTCAGGCCCGGTTTCCTTCTTTATTATGGCGCGGCGCTCCTGACGGCCAGCGCCGCGCTGTCGCAGCTGCTCAGCCGGCACGCGGAGAAAGGCGCCGGCTTCTGGGGCGGCGCGGCGGCCTTTTTCCTGGCCGCGTCCGGGGCCGTCCTGCTGGCCGTGCAGGCCAGGGTCAACCCGGAGGCCGCCACCGCCGTAATGGCCGGCCATGTCCCGATAGGCGCCGCTCTCCTGGCGGCCGGAGCCGCCCGCGCCTTCCTCCTCTTCACGCCGGCCAGGCCGGCGCGCGCCGCCCTGCCCGTCTTCCTCTTCATCGCCGGCGCCATGTCGGGGCTTTACAAGGAGAGCCCGGATTCCTTCTCGCTCCATTTCTCCACCGTGACCGAAGCCGCCGGCGAACTTCCGGCCGACGGCGCGGAAAAAGCGGCGGCGGGAAGGACTAGGGGTCCGTTAAAGAATAACTGACGCGATTTGGAGGCCCGGCTTTGAGACGAATCCGAGGCGCGACGAATGAGCATACCGATGGTCTGTGAATTAGGAGCAACGATGGAGTCGGCCAAAGGCGGGCCTCCCCCTGGGGGCCGGGCGCTTTTGGCTACACCTGCGTCAGTCGTCGTTCGCATAGCAAAAACTATTGCTCGCTCCTCCTTCCTGGGTTCGCTCAAAATCACCCGGCCAAATCATGCCAGTTATTCTTTAACGGACCCAAATGAAAAAGCTGCTGATAAGAAGGGCTCTCGCGGTTGACCCCGCGCTGGGCCCGGAGAAGGTCCGCGACCTTCTCGCCGAGAACGGCAGGATAACCCGGATATCCGCGGGTATAACCCCGCCGCGCGGCTGCGCCGTTGTCGACGCGCGCGGCAAGTGGCTGTTTCCCGGTTTCATCGACGCCCACGCTCACGCCAGGGAACCCGGCGGGGAGAAGGCCGAGGACTTCCGCAGTTTCGGACTGGCGGCGGCCGCCGGCGGCGTGACCACCGCGCTGGCCATGCCCAACACCACGCCGCCCTGCGACGATCCCTCATTGCTGAAAAAACTCCGCGCCCGGGCGCTGAAAAAATGCGCCGTTAACCTGCTCTTCGCTGCCGCGCTCACTAAAGGACGCGCGGGCCGCGCCCTCACCTCCATGGAGGAGCTGGCCGCCGCCGGAGCGGCCGCCTTCACCGACGACGGCGGCTGGCTGGCGGGCAGGCGGCTCCTTGAGGAGGCGCTGCGCCGGGCCTGGGACATGGACCTGCCGGTGCTGCAGCATTCCGAAGACTTCCGCCTGACCGGACCCGGGGTGATAAACCTCGGCCCCGTGTCGCGCAGGCTCGGATTGCCGGGAATCAGCCGCGCGGCCGAGACTTCGGCGGTAAGGGCCGACCTCGCCTCGCTGCGCCGGGCCGGAGCAGGGCGGCTTTCGCCGCAGTCGGTGCCCGGAGCTCTGCGACGGGCCGGAGCAGGGCGGCTTTCGCCGCAGTCGGTGCCCGGAGCTCTGCGACGGGCCGGCGGGCGGCTTCACCTGCAGCACCTGAGCTGCGCCGGCTCGGTGGAACTGGTGCGCCGCGCCAGGGCGGCGGGGCTGCCGGTGACGGCCGAGACCTGCCCGCATTATATAGCCCTGACGGAAGCCGACGTCGTCTCCGGCGGCACGGACATGAAGATGAAGCCGCCGCTGCGCGCGGAGGCCGACAGGCGTGCGCTCATAAAAGGGCTGGCCGACGGGACGGTGGACATGATCGCCACCGACCACGCCCCTCATCCGGCGGCCGAAAAAGCCAAAGGCCTGCTCCGCGCGCCTTTCGGCGTAACGGGACTGGAGACGATGGCCGGCGTCTGCCTGACGCATCTGGTCTTCGCGGGACATCTCGACCGGCTGCGGCTGGCTGAACTTCTCTCCTTGAACCCGGCCCGGCTGCTGGGGCTCCATTTAAAAGGCTCCCTGGCGCCGGGCATGGACGCCGACCTGACCCTGATAGACCCGTCGGCGGAATACGAGGTCCAGCCTCCTTTTTTCTCCAAGTCGTCCAACTCCCCCTTCAAAGGGCGCCGCCTGCGCGGCGCGGCGTGGATGACCGTCGTCGGCGGCGATATCGTTTTCCGGAGGCGGGGCTGATGGGCTTCCTTTACGAAAAACTCGCCAAGCCGGCCCTGTTCCTGCTTGACCCGGAGACCGCCCACGACGCGGCCGTGCTGGCCGCGCGCGCCGGCGGGGCGCTGAAACTGCCGGCCTGGGCCGCGCGGCTGGCCTGCGCCGGGCCGCAAAGAACCGTGAAAGTCGCGGGGCTGGATTTTCCCAATCCTGTCGGTCTGGCCGCGGGCTTCGATAAGGACTGCGAGTGTTACCCTTTCCTCGGGGAGCTCGGCTTCGGCTTCCTGGAACTGGGGACCGTGACGCTCCGGCCGCAGCCGGGGAATCCGAAGCCCCGCCTTTTCCGCCTGCCGGAAAAGGCCGCGCTTCTCAACCGGATGGGCTTCAACAACCGTGGAGCCTTCGCCGCGGCGGAGAGGTTGCGGCGCCTGGGCCGCGGCAGGGTCCCGCTGGGCATAAACATCGGCAAGAACGCCGACTGCCCGCTGGACCAGGCCCGCGAAAACTACCTTGAAGCGCTGAAAGTCCTTTATCCTTACGGCGATTATTTCGCCGTCAATATCAGCTCCCCCAATACTAAGCAGCTGCGCGAGCTTCACCGGCCGGAATACCTGGAGCCTCTGCTCGACGCGCTGCTCGGCTTCGCCGCCTCGCAGCCGTCGAAGAAACCCGTCTTCGTCAAGCTGGCGCCGGACCTGGAACCCGAGGAGATAAAGGACTGCGCGCGCCTGATCGCCGGGCGGGGAGCGGGACTCATAGTCTCCAATACCACCGTCGGGCGGGAAGGGCTGGACAGGCGCTGGGAGCACGAGCCCGGCGGCCTGAGCGGCGCGCCGCTGATGGAAAAAGCCCGGGCCGCTCTGGGCGCGGCCCTCGACGGCGCGGCCGGCGCGGTCCCGGTGATAGCCTCGGGCGGCGTCATGACGCCGGAGGAGGCCGCCTGGCGGCTGGAGGCCGGCGCCGCGCTGGTACAGGTCTATACCGGGCTCGTCTACGGCGGCCCTTTCTTCGTCAGGAACATACTGAAACATCTCGCCCGCAAGGAGTCAGCCGATGCCTGAGACCAAACTCATAATAGCGCTGGATGTGCCGACGATGGACGCCGCGCGCGCGGCGCTGGAAAAAATGAAAGGGCTGGAGGTCTATTACAAGGTGGGCCCGGCCCTCTTTACCGGCGCCGGTCCGGCCTGCGTCGAGCTGGCCAATAGATACGGCCGCGGCGTTTTCCTCGACCTCAAGCTGCACGACATTCCCAACACGGTCAAAAGCGCCGTCGAGCAGGCGGCCCGCCTGGGCGTGTTCTCGCTCTCCGTTCATTCCTCCGGCGGCCCCGACATGCTGCGCGCGGCCGCCGCCGTGCCCGGCAGGCCGAAGCTGTGGGGCATAACCGTCCTGACCAGCTTCGACGAAGTGTCTTTCGCCAGCGTCGGCTTCCGCGCCGCGACCGCGGAGGCCGTAGACTCGCTGGCCGGCCTGGCGCGGGAATGCGGCCTGGACGGCGTGGTCGCCTCTCCCAACGAGGCGGCCCGTCTGCGCGCCGCGCTCGGCCCGGCCGCGGAAATTATCACCCCCGGCATACGCCGCGCCGCCGGCGGGGACGATCAGAAACGGACCATGACGCCCGCCGAAGCCGCCGCGGCTGGAGCGGACTATATCGTAGTCGGCCGCCCGGTGCTGGGCGCGCCCGACCCGGCCGCGGAGGCCGCGGCCATACTGGAGGAGATAAAATGAAGAAAGACCTTCTCGCCGCGCTAAAAGAGAACGGGGCGCTGCTCGGCGGCCACTTCCTGCTCTCGTCGGGGCTGCACAGCCCGGACTACGTGCAATGCGCGCTGGCGCTCAAAAGCCCGGCCCGCGCGCGGGAGTACGGCGGGGCCCTGGCCGCGCTCTGGACCGGCGCCAGGCCCGACGCCGTCCTGTCGCCGGCCATGGGCGGACTTATAATAGGCCACGAGACCGCGGCCGCTCTTGGCGTCGATTTTATTTTCGCGGAGAGGCAGGAGGGAAAGCTCGCTCTGCGGCGGGGCTTCTCGCTGCCGCGCGGCGCCTCCGTCGTGATAGTCGAGGACGTCTTCACCACGGGCAAATCCACTATGGAGACGGCGGAACTCGCCGGGGGCCTGGGAGTGAAAGTTCTGGGCGCGCTGTCGATGATAGACAGGACCGGCGGACTCTCCTTCCCTTTTCCCGCGGCCAGCCTCCTGAAACTGGGGCTGACCGTCTACTCTCCGTCGGACTGCCCGCTCTGCGCCGCCGGCGCGCCTCTGGTCAAGCCCGGCTCCAGGACTTAACCTGAATCCTGCAGTCCAGCATAGTTTTCATTGGGAAAATAAGGGAACAGAATTATTCTGCAGGATTCCCCGCGAAGCGGGCGGAGGGCCCAGCGCTATGCGCGCCCGGCCCGAC
>WOVA01000019.1 GCA_009773155.1 Elusimicrobiota bacterium | reverse complement strand
CGGTCTCTGAAGACTTCCGAACCGCCGTATGCCGAACGGCACGTACGGTGGTGTGGGAGGACGGCGGGTGAACTAATCACCCGCCTCCTACCCGATCCGCCTTCCTCAGAACTTATGCCAGAGCATCTGCGTCGTGACGTCGTGGTGGAAAAGCACCTCCGAGGTCTTGACGATGGTTCCGAGTTCCTTGGGGCTGCGGTCGGCGGCCGCCTGCTTGTGGCCCGCGTATTTCTCGTGCGGCCCTTCTCCAAGGACGCCCTTCAGGAAGTCGCTGCCGCGGAACAGGCGTATCGCGTCGTGGATGTTGCCGGGCAGATAGCGGACGCGGTCGCGTTTCCCTTCGTCCCTGGTCAGCGGCTTGCCGTCCAGCGCGGCGCTCAGCAGGGCGTATAGCGTCAGGTACGGATTGGAGTCCGGGCCGACCGAGCGTATCTCCAGGCGGGCGCTGCGCTCGTTGCCGGCCGGTATGCGTATCATCGCGCCGCGGTCCACGGCGGAGACCTTTATCTGGTTGGGGGCCTCGAAATGCGGGTCCAGCCGGCGGTAGGCGTTGACGCTGGAGTTCAGGATCAGAGAGAGCTCCTGCGCGTGGTTGAGTATGCGCGAGACGGCGTCCCAGCCGGCCTTCGAGATCCCCTCCTCGCCCTTGCCGTCGTAGAAGATGTTCCTGCCGTCCTTCGAGAAGGAAAGGTTGAGGTGCATGCCGCTGCCGTTGACGCCGCTGACCGGCTTGGGCAGGAAGGTGGCGGTCATGCCCATATTGGCGGCCACCTGCCGGCAGACCAGCTTGTAGAGCTGTATCAGGTCGCAGGCGCGCGCGGCGCGGGCGTGCGAGAAGTTGAGCTCGAACTGCGCCGGGGCCACTTCGGGATGGTCCTTCTCGTTGCGGAAGCCCATCGCGCGCTGCGCCTCGGCCGCGGTGTCGATGAACTTCTTGAGCGGGTCCAGCGGCAGCGAGTGGTAGTAGCCGCCGGTCGAGATCAGCTCAAAGCCCTGCCTCTCGTCGTAGTTCTGCTCGGCGTTGAGCCCGCGCATCACGAAGCCCTCCACCTCGGCCGCCACGTTGGCGGTCAGGCCGCGCTTCTTTTTGAGCTCGTCTGAAAGGCGCACCAGGCGCGCGCGGAAGTCCGACTCGTAGAGAGATTTGTCGCGGTTGAGGACGGTGCCGAATATTATGACTTTGCCGGGGCCGAAGACGTCGGACGGCAGCCAGAAGATGCTGCCCCAATCTATGCCCAGGCGCAGGTCGCTCTCGCGCTGGGCGGAGAAGCCGCGTATGGACGAGCCGTCGAAGGTGAGATTATCGTTGGCGGAGAGGAAGAAATGCTTGTCATAGTCCAGCATGTGGAAGCGGCCCTCGATGTCCGTGAAGCAGACAGTGACGGCCTTGAGATGCTTCTCTTTGCGCAGGTAGTCGGTGTATTTCTTCTCCAGCGCGGCGGGGGACAGCCGCTCCGCGGCTTCTGCCGCCTCCAGGTTGAGCGCCTCCAGCTCGTCGTAAGGTATCTCCAGGAACTTCTTGATCTCTGTGCCTTCGCCGCCGGTATTCCTGTTCATAATCCTCCGTGTTTATACTAAAAAATATTGAATATAGTATAAATATAGCATAAAATATCTTAAAGTCAAGGGGGCTTGTTCTAAATCAACCCGGGTTTTGGTAAAAAGAGCTTGGAATAAGTTATAATATAAGGAAAGATGACCGCCCATACCGCCCGCTGAAGCTTCACCTTCACAATTTGAACCATTGAAAGAGCCCACAAGGAGCCCTATGATACAAGTGTCTACGCCGTCCGTCACCCAGACCTTCCGCAGGACCAAGATGATCTGCACGATAGGTCCCGCCTCCGAGAACCCCGACTGCATCCGCGGCCTTATCCGCGAAGGCATGAACGTGGCCAGGATAAATTTTTCCCACTGCAAGTACGACGAGGCGCTCGCCAGGCTGAAGATGCTGCGCGAGGCCCGCGCCGAACTGGGCGTGCCGCTGGCCATAATGCTCGACACCAAGGGCCCCGAGGTGCGCATGTTCGGCTACAGCCGGCCGGTCCTGCTGGCCCAGGGCGACACGCTCTACATAGAGAGCACCGACAGGCAGCCGGACCAGGTGGCCGAGCTGCCCCCGGAGGACCGCCGCTTCTACACCAATCTCCCGCGCATAAACAAGCTCTGCCGGATCGGGTCGCGCGTGCTGCTGCAGGACGGCTTCATCGAGGCCGAGGTGACGCAGCTGCACGAGGCCTTCCCCGGCGCCGTCAGCGTGCGCGTGCTCAACGAGGGCCGGCTCAAGGACAAGGCCCACCTGGCCGTGCCCGGCGCCGACTACCCGATACCGTTCATGTCGGACAAGGACAGGGCCGATATCCGCTTCGCCGTCGAGAATAATTTTGAGTACATCGCGCTGTCGTTCGTCCGTACGGCGCGCGACATCGGGGACGTGCGAGAGCTGATAAAGTCCGTGGACCCGGCCTCGGGCATCCGCCTCATCGCCAAGATCGAGGACAAGCAGGCGCTGGCCAATATCTACGACATCATCCGCGATTCCGACGGCATAATGATCGCCCGCGGCGACCTGGGCATAGAGGTGCCGATAGAGGAGCTGCCGGGCCTGCAGAAGAACATCATCAAGCGCTGCTACCTGGCCGGCAAGCCGGTCATAGTGGCGACCCAGATGCTGGAGTCGATGACCGACAAGCCCTACCCGACGCGCGCGGAGGTGACCGATATCGCCAACGCCGTGCTGGAGCTGACCTCGGCGGTCATGCTCTCGGGAGAGACGGCCAACGGCGCGCACCCGGAGCGCGTGGCCAACATGATGGGGCGCATCATCGACCGCACGGAGGCCGGCATAGACTACCGCACGCTGGCCCGCATCACGCACGACTACGTCGAGCGCGACAATATCACCAATATCATGGCCTACAGTTCGGTCGACACCGCCCACGACTGGAACGCCAAGGCCATAGCCGTGGTGACCGCCAGCGGCATAGGCGCGCGCGCGCTGTCGAAGTTCCGGCCGATAATCCCGATCTACGCGTTCACGCATCACGAGCAGGTCTGCCACCAGATGGCGCTCAACTGGGGCGTGGCCCCCTTCCTTATAGAGAACCCCGACGGCCAGCGTTTCAGCGACGCGGCCAAGCGCATCATGGACCTGCTGAAGAAGAAGGGGTTCATGGCCAATGGCGACAAGCTGGTCTTCATGGCGTCGAGCCCGTTCGGCAAGGGCAGGCCCACCAACACGATGCGCTGCGAGGTGGTGGGCGACAACGCCTTCCACGACGAGACCTGAACCGCGGGCCTGTCCGCTCCCTCCGCCGGGAGCCGCCGGCCGCAATGCTAGAATAGAGTCCTGTATGAAGGACGGTAAGGTCAGGCGGAGCGTGCGCGCGTCCATGAAGGACGGCGTGGCCTGGGCCGGCATGACCGGCTTCGTGGAGCCGTACCTGATACCTTTCGCCCTGGCCCTCGGGGCGTCCAACCCCGCGATCGGTTTTCTGCGCGCCGCGCCGCCGCTGGCGGCGTCCCTGGCGCAGCTCCTCAACGAAAAAATGATAATGGCCCTGGGCAGCTGCCGCCGGGCCGTGCGGCTGGACGTGCTGGCGCAGGCCCTCTCGCTTTTCGCGGCCTCCGCCGCGGGCCTGCTGCCGGAGCGCTGGGCCTTCCCCTGCCTGGCGGCGGCCATGATAATCTATACCGTGTCCGGCAACCTGGCGGGCCCGCCCTGGGCCGCGCTGATGGGGGAATACATCCCGGCCTCGCGCCGCGGCGCCTTCTTCGGCTTGCGCAACCAGGTGGTCGGCGTGACTTTCTTCGCGGCCAGCCTGGCGGCGGCCAAGTTCCTCAAATTCTATCCCGGCGTCATGGCCTTCTCGGCGCTGTTCGCCGCCGCCGGCCTTTTCCGGCTGCTCTCGTTCCGCTTCATCGGCGGCATGTACGAGCGCCCGTCGGGCTGCCATATGCCGCGGCCCGCGGCGGCCGGGCCGGGCCCGTCGCGCGACCCGTCGCTCACTCCCTTCCTGCTGAGCATTTTCGCCGTGATGTTCTCGGCCTTCCTCGCGGCGCCTTATTTCAGCGTGTACCTGCTCAGGGACCTGCAGTACGACTATCTGCGCTACATGATCGTAATGACCTCCGGCCAGGTGGTGACCTACCTGGTGATGCGGCGCTGGGGAGAGCTGGCGGATTCCTTCGGCAGCGTGCGGGTGCTGCGTTTCGCTTTCCTCGGCATACCCCTTATCCCGCTGCTGTGGGCGCTGGCGCCGTCCTTCCACTGGCTGCTGGCCGTCGAGCTTTTTTCGGGGATAGTGTGGGCCGCCTACGGCATGGGGACCAATAATTTCGTCTACGAACTGGGAGGGATCTCTCTGCGGGCGCGCTATAACGCGCTGTTCGGGTTCACCGCCTGCCTGGGCCAGTTCGCCGGCGCGCTGGCCGGCGGCTACCTGTACGGCTCGCTGCCGGGAGAGGCTTTCATCACCCTGCTCTACATAAGCGCCGGCCTGAGGCTGGCGGCGATAATACCGTTCTTCCGCGGTGTCAGGGAGCGCGACGTGCCCGGCGGGCACAGGCCCGGCTTCCTGCTGGCGGCCATCGGCTTCCGCTCTGTCGACGTTTACCCGGCTCCTCCCAAGAAGTGAGCCTGGTTTTACGGGCCCCGCGGCGGGCTCAGGCGTCCCAGTAAGCCTCTTCCAGGCTGGCCTCGCGCTCCGGCAGGCCGCGGCTGAGGCGGGGCGAGTTCTGGGCCAGCACTTCGTAGCTGACGCGGTTGGCGTACTTGGCGATCTGGGAGAGGGAGGAATAAGTGAGCGCGTTCTCCAGGTCCTTGGGCGAGTTAGGGACCTTGACCCGGTGGTATTTGCGCGCGCCCATGTCGTGCAGCAGGGCGGCCAGCGCGCCGTCTCCCGCGCCGTTGGTATTGCGTATCAGCCCCGGCCCGCCCATAAAAGGGTTGATGTGCGTGTAGATGCGCACCGGCTTTTCGCAGTCCGACCGGCGCATCGGCCGGCTGAACTCGAACTTGTTGTACTCCGCTATCGACTTGCTGTGCAGCTCGTAGGTGGTCTGCCGCGCGAAATTCTCGTTCACCCAGCCGGCCAGGTAAAGGCCGTGCTCCCCGACCGTGAGCAGGACCAGGTCGGCGAGCTCCAGCGCCCTGTCGGCGGCCAGCAGCGGGTCCCGCTCTCCGGTCAGCGCCAGCGCCTCCTGGTCGTTCATGGCCAGGACGGAGACGTACTTGTTTATAAATTCCCGGAAGAAATCCCGCCCCGACTCTATCAGGGAGGCTGTACCCAGCGTCATGACCACGGGGACGCGCGCCTTGAGGGCTATTTCGCAGGCGCGCGTCGTCGCGGCGAATATCGGGTCCGCCTCCGAGCGCAGCAGGTAGGCCGAGATCAGCAGCGCCGAGGCCTTCTCCACCACCCCGGCGGGCACCGACTCCGGCCTGAAATCGTTCATGCAGCCCTTGCTGATGCCGAACGTCCTCTCGCCTTCGGCGGTCACAAAGCACATCGCGCGCCCCATCGGGTTGTCGGAGGGCTGCAGCCAGGCCAGGTCCACCTTGGAGCTGGTATTGCGTATGTACTTGAAGGCGTAGTCGCCCAGCGTGATATTGCGCTTGATGGCGCCCAGCGCCACCGAGCGCTCGTCGGAGAGCACGGAATAGTTGTGCAGCGTGTTGCCGACGGAGCCGCCGGCGAACTCGCCGCGTAGCCTGCCCGCCGCCTTGAGCTCGGCGTAGATCCTGTCGGCGGTCTCGTCGGGCAGTATCTGCGACTCGCCCTTCTTCAGGCCGTGCTTCGCCAGGAAATCCGGCTCGACGCCGCACTCTATATCCACCAGGAGCTGGTCTATGCCGACCAGGTAGAAGGGCTCGTCCTGCACATAGTGCGGGTCGGCGCTTTCCCGGCCCTTCTCGGTGACGGGGAAGTAATGCTTGTTCTTTCTTTTGCCGGGAAATTTCATCGTCGTGCGAGGCTTCCCCTATATGATACAAAGTTGCGCGCCCGGGGGTAAGCCGGGCCAGGCCTATTTTGTATCATAAGCGTGTGGATCACGATCATAAGTTGTTTTTCGGCTGGCTCTCTGTCGCCATGATGCTGCTTTCCCGGGCCGGCTATATAACGGACATAATACGCGGCCGTACCCGCCCGCATATGTTCTCCTGGTTCATCTGGGGTACGATCTCGATCATCGGCTTCGCCGCCCAGGCCGTCGAAGGGGCCGGTCCCGGGTCCTGGGCCCGCGGCATAGGGGCCGCCACCTGCTTCCTGCTGGCCTGGGCGGGCTGGGCCGTGGGTGAGAGGGACATAAAGCGGGCGGACTGGATCACCCTCGCCGTGGCGATGTCCTCGCTGCCGCTCTGGGCCCTTACCAAAACGCCGTTCTGGTCGGTCCTGCTGGTCTGCTTTATAGACACTATCGGGTACATTCCTACCGTGCGAAAGTCCTGGAGCAGGCCGGGCACGGAGCAGGCGGTGAGCTACCTGCTCTCCTGCCTGGCGGCCGGCTTCTCGCTGGGGGCGATAGTCGAATACACGCCGTCGACCTGGCTTTACCCGCTGGTATTGTTCTTCACCAACGGCTCCATGTGGGCGTTCCTGCTGGCGCGCAGGCGCTCGCTGGGGGCCGCGGCCGTATGAAGGAGATATCATGTCCAATGAAGTGAACCTTTTCCCCCTGCTTGGAGCCGCGGCCGGGATGGCTATGCTTGTCTTCGGCTGGCTGAAGAAGCGGAAGGTCTCTTCGGTGACTTCGGCGCCGCTGCGGCCCTCGGGGGGACTGGCCCCAGGCGTGCCGCAGGTGATAAGCGGAAGGGTTTCGGCGCCGGTGGAGCTCAAGGCCCCCGTCAGCGGCCGCCCCTGCGCGTTTTTCCTGGCCGAGATAGATATCGCGCGCTTCGTTCAAAGCCGGCGCGGGGGCGCCAGCATCCGCTGGGTGCCCTCCGAAAACCTATCATACGGCTTTTTTTTCGTGGACGACTCCTTCGGCCGTGCGCTGGTCTGCCCTACTTGCGGCAGCCTGGACCTCATAAAATCGTCCGAAAGCGACGGAGGCCTTTTCCCCGCCGAAGGGGACCGCAGGACCACGGAACAGCTCATCCTGCAGGGCGAAGAGGTTACGGTGCTCGGTTCCCCGCTGCCCCTCTCCGCTTTCCTGGACTATGTCCGTGCTACGCCCGAACTTTCGCTGCCGGCCGCCGGCCTGGAGCAGCTGATCGGGCTGGCGAAGGATCCCGCCGGGGCCGCTATCCACTGCTTCTACGGCCGCGGCGTTTCCGTGGTGGCCGACCAGGCCTATTCCGACTATATCTCCTGGAAGAGCTCCTCCGCCTCTTCCTATATATGGGGCGGCCTGGCCGTGGCGCTGGTCTCCGCCTGGATCTTCGCCCAGCCTTTCCTCGCCGCGGGCCAAAGGACCGTGCAGTAAAAAGGCCTTTAGGCCTATTGACTAAAGTCAGCAAAAATATGTTATGCTTCCGTTAGGTTCTTAAAAAGACCTCAAAATCCGGTAAGGAGAGTGCGTATGTTTAAAATGTTGGCAGCAGCGTTAATGGTTCCTGCTTTCGCCGTGGCGTCCGAACTTCCGGACCTCAACGGCCTGCGCGGCATAGACGTAACCGGCATGGTTCAGGTGGACGAGCCTATCGTCCCCTCCGTCCTGACCGGCGGCAAGATAGTCGGCGGCGTGGAGGCCCAGAAAGGCGAGTTCCCTTTCATAGTCTCCCTGCAGGCCTCCAGCCATTTCTGCGGCGGCTCGCTGATCAAGAAGGACTGGGTCCTGACCGCGGCGCATTGCGTCGAGGGCGGCTACCTCAAGTCGATCGTGATCGGCCTGCATAACCAGCTCGACGCGGGCGCGGCCGAGCGCTTCACCCCCGCCAAGGTCATCACCCACCCCGGCTATAACACCGACACCATGGCCAACGACTTCGCCCTGATCAAGCTCTCCGGCGAGTCCAGGTACTCGCCCGTGAAGCTCAATAAGAACGAGATCGCCGGTCCCGCCGGCTTCACCACCGCCGGCTGGGGCACCACCTCCGAGGGCGCCTGGTCCGGTTCGAACCTTCTCATGAAGGTCGACGTGCCCTTCGTCAGCGCCGGGAAGTGCGACGGCGCCTACCCGGGCAAGATAGACGGCAGCATGATCTGCGCCGGCTTCGAAGAGGGCGGCAAGGATTCCTGCCAGGGCGACAGCGGCGGCCCGCTCGTCATGGGCTCCGGCTCCAGCCGCTCCCTGGTCGGCGTCGTCAGCTGGGGCTACGGCTGCGCCCGCCCCAATAAGTACGGCGTCTACGCCAAGGTGAACCACGTCATCGGCTGGATAGAGTCCAACACGAAGTAAGGACCCCGTCCGCGTGACAACAGCCGGCCCGCTTCACCGCGGGCCGGTTTTTTTTATGCCGCCGCGCATTGTGTATAATTGGGTTCCGATGACGGAGAAGATAAAGACGTTCATGCGTTCCGGCGCCGCGGTTCCCGCGGGCCTGTTTTTAGGCTTCCTGCTGCTATACGGCCTGACGCTGGACAAGGCCTATGTTTTCGATTCCCTGCTTTACGCCCTGTCGATACGCCAGCCCCTTTTCGACGGCCCCGTTACCTCGCTGCTGAGCTGGAATCATTTCCTGTGGTTTCCGGCTCTCCGCTCCGTCTACGCCGGGCTCGAAGCGCTGGGCTTCTCTCCCGACGCCTACCGGTTCATCCAGTGGTGGAACGCGGTCGTCGGCGCCGCGCTGGCCGTACTTCTCTTCCGCTTCCTGGCGCGCTATATCCACGCGCGCCTGGCGCTGACGCTGGCCTGCCTGGCCGGCGTGAGCCACCTGGTCTGGCTGCGCGCCACCAGCGGGGACCCGTACCTGACGGGAACACTGCTTTCGGTCGCCGCCTGCTATTTTGTGACGGTGCGTCCTTCCTGGCGCGGCCTGCCGCTGTTCTGGCTGGCCGCGCCGCTTGCGGTGCTGGCCGCCTATTTTCATTTCGGCAACATAATACTGGTCCCGGCGGCGGCTCTTGCCGCGGTGCCGGGCCGCGGACCGGAGGGGCGCCGGGAGGGGGCCGTGATACTGGCGCTCTCGGCTTTCCTGCTCCTGCCGTATGTTCTCTTCTACGAACTCTGGACTCCCGCCGGCTTCCGCGAGTGGCTGGTCTGGGGCTCGGGGCAGGTCAACGGCTTTCTGCCGGGGCTTTCGGCGAGCGGACAGTTCGACCTGCGTTTCCTGGCGAATCTTCCGACCGGCTTCGCCACGCTGGCGCGGAGCGCGGTCGCCTTCCAAGCGGGCGGTCCTTTAGTCACGGGGCTGGCCGCGCTGGCGGCCGTGTCCCTGCTGGGCTGGGCCGTTTTCGACAGGTCCCGGGCCGCCTTCGACCGGGAGGCGGCGGCCCCCGCCCTGATATTCTTCATGGCGATAACCGGCTTCTTCTTCGTCTGGATACCGGGCAATATCTTCTACTGGGCCAGCCCGCTGGTCTTTCTCGTACTGTCCGCCGGGCTGCTTTTCAAGGACCGCTTGCGGTCCCCGCCCCCGCCGCGCGCCCGGATATTTATCCCGGTGTTCGGCGCCGTTTTCGCTTTAGTGAATTTCAGGGGAGCCATACTTCCCGCGCTGCGCGGGCTGGAGCATAAAGCCGCCGTGGAGTTCTGCCGGGATCTGGGCCGCGCCACTCCTGCCGGTAGCGTCATATTGATATCCGGCGTGAGCGACGGTTTCCTGAAAGTGGGCATCCCTTATTTCGCGAGGCGCAGGATGTTCCCGCTGGACCTGGTGATAGTACAGTTCCACGGCACCGGCCAGGACCCGCTGGCCGCGCTGAAATTCCGGCTGGACGGGTACCTGGACCGCGGCGTGCCGGTTTACATGCTTGACGACGTTCTCAGGAACAAAGACGCCTATGAGGGCTGGGGTGTCGTCCGGGAAAGACTGGACGCCTTCCTGGGCGGATACCGGCTGGAAGCGGCCGCGCTTGCGGGCGCCGGAGAAAACCCCGCCGCGCTCTACAGGCTGCTGCCGGCGCGGCCCCATTGAGCGGGAGCGCGGTGTTATCGGTAAAAATGGAGGGACAATGAGCGATGAGATGACTCTTAAGTCGGGACTTAAATACAAGGACCTGGAGGAAGGCGAGGGGGCGGCCGCGGTAAGCGGCAAGACCGTGAAGGTGCATTATACCGGGACCCTGGCCAACGGCAAAAAATTCGATAGTTCCAGGGACCGAGACGAACCTTTCGAATTCAAACTGGGCGGGGGAATGGTGATAAAGGGCTGGGACGAGGGAGTGCCGGGAATGCGCATCGGCGGCCGCCGCCTGCTGGTCATCCCGCCGGACCTGGGCTACGGGAGCAGGGGGGCCGGGAAGGTCATCCCCCCGGGCGCCACGCTGTACTTCGAAGTAGAACTGCTGAAAGTGGACTGAGGAGGGGGCATGCCGATACAGCTCGATGAAGTCGAGGCCAGGGTGCTGGGTTCGCTGGCCGAGAAGGCCCTTACCGTGCGGGAGCAGTACCCGCTCACTTTTAATTCTCTGCTGGCCGCCTGCAACCAGAAGACCAGCCGCGAGCCGGTAATGAACCTGGACCTCGATACGATGGGACGGGCCGTGCAGTCCCTTATCGACAAGGGCCTGGCCGAGCGGGTGCAGGCCCCCGGAGACCGCGTGCCCAAGTTCCGCCATCGCATAAGCGAACTGCTGGGCACCGACGATCCCAGGATCACCGGAATATTCATAGTCCTGCTGCTGCGGGGACCGCAGACTTCCGGCGAGATAAAGGGCAGGAGCGAGCGGCTCTGCCGGTTCGCCGGCACGACGGAGGTGGAGGGTCTTATGCAGGAGCTCGCGGCCAGGCCGGATCCGATGGCAGCGCGCCTGCCGCGGCAGGCCGGCCAGAAAGAGACCCGTTTCGCGCATCTTTTCTCCGGCGCGCCCGCCGCGTCGGCGGGGGACACCATGCCGCATGGTGTCCCCGTACCGCTCCAGCCGGACAGGCTGGCGGACCTGGAGGCGCGGGTCGCGGCCCTGGAAGCCGCGGTCGCCGCCCTGAAGGACCCGGCGTAGGCCTTTTATCGCCGCGGGGTTGAGCCGTAAGGCCTTGAATTCGAGGCGGGGACGGGTTACAATATCGTATGCCCCCGCGCCAGGGGCGCATGTTTTTACGGGGGGTATCACAATGAGCAGGGCATTCGTTAAGAACGAGGGCGAAAGCGCCCCCGCGGAACCGGTGGAGCGCCGGCCCAGCGGGCGGCCCAACTATGTCACGGCCGCGGGGCTGAAGGCTTTGGAGGAGAAGGTCGCCGGCCTCGCCCGCCGCCGCGACGCGCTGCTGGCCGAGAAGGGCGACGCGGAGCGCGGGTTGGAGCTTAGACAGGCCGAGCTGGACCTCCTCTATTACGAGGGGAAGCTGAAGCAGGCCATCCTGCTGGACAACCGCGGCGCCTCCTATGCCGACGCCCGTTTCGGCGCTTCGGTGCGCGTCAGGGGGGCCGGCGGGGACCTTAAGGATTACGTGATAGTGGGAGAGGACGAGGCCGACGCCCCGGCCGGGCTCATAAACTGGGCTTCGCCGCTGGCCGGCGCGCTGCTGGGCGCCAGGGCCGGGGACCGGGTCGTGTGGAAGCGCCGCCTGGGCGACATGACGCTGGAGATAATTTCGGTGACCTACCCGGAAGGCTGAGGCCTAATCGTCGCAGCCGTCGCGCCGCTCGCGCTTGAGGCCCGAGCGGCGCTTCTTTTCGTCGAGCCTGCGCAGTTTGGAGCCGTGGGTGGGCCTGGTCGCCCTGCGTTTTTTCGGCGGGCGCAGAGCCGCGGACACCAGCGAGTCGAGCCTGGCGCGCGCCGCGCGGCGGTTCTGCTCCTGGGTGCGGTGTTCGCTGGCCTCTATCAGCACCTCGCTCCCGTCGGTGAGACGGGATCCGGCCAGGGTCTTCAGCCTTTCGGCCGCCCAGTAGGGCAGACCGGAGAGGGACGGGGAGAAGCGCAGCTGCACGGCGGTGGCCACCTTGTTGACGTTCTGGCCGCCGTGGCCGCCGCTGCGCACGAAGCGTTCCTCTATGGAGCCGGGGTTGACCCGGAAAGACTTCCTTTCACCTTCCATGCCAAAATATTATCATATAGGCGGCATGGATATTTCCGGGGCCTTCAACCTGGCGGAGGCCGCCGTCTGGTTCGCGGCGGGACTGGCGCTTGCCGGGGCGCGCAACGGCGAGCCGTTCTCGCGGATGAAAGGCCTTACGGCCGCGGCCGCCGCCCTCTTCATCCTGTTCGGCCTGTCGGACCTGGCCGAGATGAAGACCGGGGCCTGGTGGGCGCCGGCCTGGCTGCTGGCCTGGAAGCTGGTAAACGGCCTGGCCCTGGTCTTCTGCGTGGGACGGATGTATTTAATTTTCAGGAAAGACGGGAGGAAAAATGATAAAGGACACTCTGGCGCGGATAGAATCGGCGATAGCCAGGATAGAGGCCGGCAAGTCGAAGGACAAGGCCGAACTGGTGGCGCTCCTTAACAAGCTCAAGGCCGAGCTGGCGGCGCTGCCGCCGGAGCGCATCGAGGAGGCCCGCAGCCTGGGGCGCTTCACGGAGGCCGCGGCCCACGAGGCCACGCGCGAGGAGGCCAGCGCCCGGCTGAAAGAACTCTCCATAGAGGGGGTGGAGCAGGCCGTGAAAGGATTCGAGGCCACTCACCCCACGCTGACCGGCGTGGTCAACGAGATCTGCATGATACTGGCCCGCATGGGCATATGAGCGTGCGCTTTACTTGAGCGCCGCTTTGCCGACATGCCTCCAGGCGTCCTTGAGCTCCGACTTGATGTTTTTAAGCTCCGCGGCGCCGGCGCGGCCCACGCGCTCGTAGCGGCGGGTAACGTCGTCCACGATCTTCTCGTAGGCTTCCTTGTTGAGTTCCTTGAGTTTCTCGGCCTTCTCGAGCACCTCGCCCTTCATCTTGAGGGTCCAGCCGGCGATGAGCTCCCGGTTCTTCTCGCCGCGCTTGCCGGTGAGGAAATAGGCGCCGAGGGCGGCCAGCGCCGCTATGCCCACGCCCGTGCTTATGGCTTTGGTCGATTTCTTCATATTAATTCCCCTTATCGTCTTATTGCGTCCTTAAATGCCGCGCAAGAATGTTACAAAATCCCGCCGGGTCCTGTCATCCGGACGGCCTTCAAAATGTATAATTACCCTTGAAAGAAAAGAGCGGGCCCGGCCCGCTCCAGGGGAGAACCCATGAAGACAAGTCTCGCAGCCTCATTCATACTGGCCGCCTCGCTGGCGCCCGCCGCCTACGCGGCGCCCGTAAAGACATACGAGGTCCGCAGCGTAACGATCGCCCCGTATTCCGGGCCGATAACCCCGGTTTCGGCCGAATTCCTGGGCGACGCCGTCCGACGCCTCAACGCCGAGGGCGGCGCCGACCTGCTGGTCATCGCGCTGGACACGCCCGGGGGCCTGGACGCGGCGATGCGCGATATCATCAAGGAGATGCTGGCCTCCAAAAAACCCGTCGCCGTCTATGTCTCGCCGCAGGGCGCGCGCGCGGCCTCGGCCGGCGTCTTCATCGCCATGGCCTCGCCGCTGGTGGTCATGGCGCCGGGCACCAATATCGGCGCCGCCCATCCCGTCATGCTGGGCGCCGTGCCCTCGCCGGGGGATATGGGCGCCAAGGACGGGAAGGGGAAAAAGAAGAGCTCTCCGATGGAGGACAAGGTCCTCAACGACGCCTCGGCCTACATAAAATCCATCACGCAGAAGACCGGCCGCAACGTGAAATGGTCGGTCGACGCGGTCAAGAAGAGCGATTCCATCTCCGCCGAGGAGGCCGTCAAGGCCGGCGTGGCCGACTTCATGGCCAAAGACCTCGACGAACTGTTGGCGAAGGCCGACGGCTTCAAGGCCGGCGATTTCGGGAAGCTTTCGGTGAAGAAGCCCGCCGTGACCCGCTTCGAGCAGACGCGCCGGCAGAAATTCCTGGCGGCCGTGACCGACCCCAATATCGCGATGATACTGATGAGCCTGGGCGCGGCCGGCCTTTTCATCGAGCTCTACAATCCGGGCCTGATACTGCCGGGTGTCGTCGGCGGCATTTCCATGCTGCTGGCCTTCTACTCTTTCCAGACGCTTTCGGCCAGCTTCGCCGGCGTGGGCCTGATACTGCTGGCTTTCGTTCTTTTCATAGCCGAGATAAAGGTAATGAGTTACGGCCTGCTTACCGTGGGCGGCGTCATCGCTATGACGCTGGGCTCACTGATGTTGTTCAGAGGTCCGTCGCTGGGAGGTCTGTCGATATCCATGGAAACCATACTAGCCAACGTTATAGGCGTGGTCGCGGTCACCGCGCTGCTCGCCTGGATAGTGGTAAGGGCGCATATGCGCAAGGTGGTCACGGGCATAGAGAGCCTGGAGGGCAAGAAGGCGCTGGCTAAAACCGCCCTCACCCCGAAGGGCAAGGTCCTGGTGGAGGGTGAGCTCTGGGACGCGGAAATGGTCTCGGGTTCCGCCGAAGACGGAGACGAGCTGGTGGTGGAGAAGGTTAACGGCTTCCACATCACCGTCCGCAGGCCCTGACCCTTCCGACGGGGCCGCGCGGGGGGAAATTGAAAACCCCGCCCCCGTTGTGTCATAATATCATATAGATTCAATCCCGGCCGGCCGCGTGGACGGTACGGGGACGCCGTGCCGCATGGTGTCCCCCGCTGATGCGGCCGGCTTTTACGGATTTCGCTTTTCATACGACGAAGGAGACTGCCCATGGGAACCAGGTTCACTGAACGCGCGCAGAGGGTCATACTTATCGCCCAGGAGGAGGCCAAGCGCCTCAATCACGATTACGTCGGCACCGAGCATATCCTGCTCGGCCTCATCGCCCTCGGCGAGGGCGTCGCGGCCCAGGTGCTCTCCAATATAGGCGTGGACCTGCGCAAGGTGCGCGCCGAGATAGAGAAGATCGTCGGCATCGGCGACAACATGATGCTGCTCGGCGAGATCCCCTTCACCCCGCGCGCCAAGAAGGTCCTGGAGTTCGCCGTCTCCGAGGCCTCCGACATGAAGCACACCTATATCGGCACCGAGCATATCCTGCTGGGCCTCATCCGCGAGGAGGAGGGCGTGGCCGCCCGCGTGCTGCAGAACCTGGAGCTCAAACTCGACGCCGTGCGCGAGGAGGTCCTCAATACGCTGGGCGAGACCGAGCAGGCCGGCGCCGAGGGCGGCAAGGGCGAGAAGGGCGAGCAGCGCGAGCAGCCGGCGCCACGCTCGCACGCCGCGCCCAGGGGCAAGACCAAGACCCCCACGCTCGACGAGTTCGCGCGCGACATGACGCAGCTGGCCCGCGAGGGCAAGCTGGACCCGGTAATCGGCCGCGTCAACGAGATAGACCGCCTGGTGCAGGTGCTGGGCCGCCGCACCAAGAACAACCCCGTGCTGATAGGCGAGCCCGGCGTGGGCAAGACCGCCATCGTGGAAGGCCTGGCTCAGAAGATAATCGCCGGCGACATCTCCGACACGCTGGCCGGCAAGCGCCTGCTTTCGCTGGACCTGGCGTCCATCGTAGCCGGCACCAAGTACCGCGGCGAGTTCGAGCAGCGCCTCAAGAGCATCATCGAGGAGATACGCAAGTCCAAGAACTCCATCATCGCCTTCATCGACGAGCTGCACACCGTCATCGGCGCGGGAGCGGCCGAGGGCGCCATAGACGCCTCCAACATGCTCAAGCCGGCGCTGGCGCGCGGCGAGATGCAGTGCATAGGCGCCACCACCTTCGACGAGTACCGTAAGCACATAGAGCGCGACCCGGCTCTTGAGCGCCGCTTCCAGCCCGTAGTGGTCGACCCGCCTTCCGTCGAGGAGACCGTGGAGATACTCAAAGGCCTCCAGGACAAGTACGAGGCCCATCACAAGTGCAAGTACTCCGACCCGGCCATCTTCGCCGCGGTCGTGCTGTCCGATAAATATATAACCGACCGGGCGCTGCCGGACAAGGCGATCGACCTGCTCGACGAGGCCGGCAGCCGCGCGCGGCTGAGGATCTCGGTCGTGCCCCCGGAGTTCAAGCAGAAGGAGATGGAGCTCGAAGAGGTCACCAAGGAGAAGAACGCGGCCTCCTACGCGCAGGAGTTCGAGAAGGCCTCCAAGCTGCGCGACAAGGAAAAGGAACTCAAGAAAGCCATAGAGGACTCGCGCAAGAAATGGCGCGAGGCTCGCGACAAGCAGACCCCCGAGGTCACCGAGGAGGATATAGCCTCCATCGCCTCCAAGTGGACCGGCATCCCGGTCACCCGCATGACCGAGAGCGAGGTGGACAAGCTTAAGAACATGGAGGCCGAGATCCATAAGCGCCTCATCGGCCAGGACGAGGCCGTAAAGATAATCGCGCAGGCCATCAAGCGCAGCCGCACGGGCATGAAGGACCCCAAGCGCCCGATAGGCAACTTCATCTTCCTGGGCCCGACGGGCGTCGGCAAGACCGAGCTCGCCCGCGTGCTGGCGGACTTCCTGTTCGGCAACGAGGAAGCCATGGTCCGTATCGACATGTCCGAGTACATGGAAAAGTTCTCCGTGAGCCGCCTGATCGGCGCGCCCCCCGGCTATGTCGGCTACGAGGAGGGAGGCAAGCTCACTGAGCTGGTGCGCCGCAAGCCCTACTCCGTCGTGGTGCTCGACGAGATAGAGAAGGCCCACCCGGACGTCTTCAATATACTGCTGCAGATCATGGACGAGGGCGTCCTGTCGGACAGCCTGGGCCACAAGGTCAGCTTCAAGAACTGCATCCTCATCATGACCTCCAATGTCGGCGCCCGCCTCATCTCCAAGGGCAAGTCGCTGGGCTTCATGCCCGCCGAGGACAAAGAGAAGGATTACCGCGAGATGAAGGACACCGTGATGGACGAGGTCAAGCGCGTCTTCAACCCGGAGTTCATCAACCGCATCGACGAGATCATCGTCTTCCGGCCGCTCACCGAGTCCGACATGGTGCATATCCTGGAGCTCAACCTGCGCAAGGTGGAGAAGAAGCTCGACGACAGGAAACTCAAGCTCACGATAACCGACGCGGCCAAGAAATTCCTGATCAAGACGGGCTTCGACGCCAACTACGGCGCGCGGCCGATACTGCGCACCGTGCAGCGGCTGCTGGAGGACCCGATAGCGGAGTTCATCCTCAACGCCAACGCCAAACCCGGCGCGACTATAAGGGTCGATTACAAAGGCGAGGGCGAGGCCCTGACCCTGGCCGCGGACTGATACCGGCCGGATGAAGAAGAAGGCCGCAGCCGCCCTGGTCTTCCTGGCCGCCGCCATGTGGGGGTTCTATCTGCTGGGCGGCATGGCGGCCTCGAGGTTCTCTCCGGCCGGCTCCCCGCCGGCCGGGGCCGTGCAGGCCGACAGCCCCGAGACCCCGCTGAGCGACCTGGAGTGGGACGCCATGGTCTCGGCCTTGTCCAAGGCTTCCATCGCCTACCCCGGCCGGGTGGGTATCTACCTCAAGGACCTGCGCACCGGCCGCTCCTGGGCCTACCAGCCCGATCGCCTCTTCCCGTCGGCCAGCCTGATAAAAGTCCCCATCATGACCGCGGTCTTCGACAAGATCGCGCGCGGAGAGCTCGCGCTAGAGGCCCGCATCCGCCTGACCGGCAAGGACCGCCGCGGCGGCTCCGGCTCGCTCAAATGGGCGCGGGAGGGCACCAGTCTCAGCGTAATGGAACTGCTCTACAAGATGATCACCGAGAGCGATAACACCGCGACCCAGATGATCATCGACCACGTGGGCTATTCCTATCTGGAGTACTCCTTCCGCAAGATAGGACTGGTCTACACCAATATAACCCCCGAGGGCATGAGCCTCACCTCGGGCCGGGTGGCGCGCGAGAACTACACCACGCCGCGGGAGATGGCGCTGCTGGTGGACAGGATCTACGCCGGCGCCATGATAGACAAGGGCTCCAGCCAGCTGATGCTGGACCTGATGAAGCACAACAAGGGCCGCACGCGCCTGCGCAAAGGCCTGCCGATGGGCTGGGAGATAGGCCATAAGACCGGCCTGCTGCGCCGGTCCTGCCACGATGTGGGAGTGGTGTTCTCGCCGAGGGGGGACTACATAATCGCCGTGCTCACCAGCGAGGTGCCCAGCTACGCCAGCGCCAAGCGCTTCATCGCCGGCATGGCCAGGCTGACCTACGGCTACTACAATATCGACGTTCCCTACACGGCCGCCGGCCGTTCCCGCAATTCCAACGCGATCTGACGGTCCGCCGGGCGCTCCGCCCGGCCCTTCCGCCCGGTCTCTCTTTCGATAAGTATCCGCAGGGCCGCGGGCATCACGCGGCTATCGTCGAAGAACTCGTCGCCCGGCTCCGCGCCGAAGACGCGCGGGTCGTAGATCGGGTCGTACGGGAAAGGATGAGCCGCGGCGGCCTTTTCACCCGGCCGCACTACCTTGTAAACCCGGAAAGTGGAAGTCTGGTGCGCCGGCGCGAAAAGATTAAGGCTGCCGGGGTCGAACTGCATCCGGTAGGCGGCGGAATCCGCGGGGAGGCGCAGGTTCCCGGCGAGATAGCGGAACGACTTCTTCGATCCGTCCAGCACGAAATGGTTCTCATGGATAAAGTATGACGCGCCGTATTCCAGGCAGAGCGCGTGCAGTTCCCGCTCGCTTTCAAAAAGCGCGCGGGCGAAGCGCTCGAATTTGTCCCTGAGCCGCCTGGTCTCGAACTTGGGATTGATGACCGTCGGCCTGTCCGCATAGGCCAGCAGGGCGGCGGAGGCCCCGAGATTGCCCAGGAAGGGTTCGTCTTTCCCCGTATTCGCCCGCGCCCATTCCACCAGCGTTTTAACGTCCCCGCGGTAGAAGGTGGGCGGCGATCCCGGCCGCGGTTTCAGCCCGTAGGCGAGCAGGTCGGAGGCCAGGGCCAGGGCCAGGCAGGCCGCGGCCAGGGCCGCGGTCTTCTTTCGGCCCAGCGCCGCCGCCGTTCGCTTGAGCATCTCCGGCCAGGCGGCCGAGCAGACCGCCAGGAAGAAGGCGCCGAAGAGGAACATCCTCACCGCGAAGAAAGAGGCGAGCAGAAAAGCCGCGGTCAGCGCGAAAAAAAGAAAGCGGTGGGCCGGCGCGCCGCCGCGCAGCCGCCAGGCTTCGTAGAGGAAGGGGGGCAGGCCCAGCGGGAGCAGCACCGAGAGCCAGGTGAACCAGTCGTGCAGGCCGGGGGTCTCCAGGGCCTCCACCCAAAGCACGCGCGCCTCGAACGGCAGCAGCAGCGGGTCGGCCGGCTTGGCCAGCAGGAAGCGGACCTTCTCCGCGAAAAGAGAATAGACATGAGAGTACTCCCGCGCGTCCGCGCCGGGCAGCAGCGCGGCCGAGGCGGCCAGCAGCGCCGCGGCGCCGAGAAAGACCACCGCCCTGCGGCCCGGCGGCAGCCCGAAAGCCCGTCCGGCGTACAGCGCGGCGGCCAGGGCCGCCAGCAGGATCAGCGGGGGAGAGAGCAGCAGTCCGCCGGCCCGCAGTACCGGCACCGACAGCGCGGCGATGACCGAGGCGGCCAGCGCCCCGGCCAGCGGGGCCAGCGCCCTGTCCCCGTCGCGTCTCGTCAGCAGTACGGCCGCGGCCGCCGCCGCGAAGACCAGCAGGTAGAAGCGGGAGAAATGCCAGCCGGCCAGGGCCGCCGCCGTGAGCAGCGCGGAGAGAACGGAATAGACCGTCCGCCTGTGCCCTTCCTCTTTCATCGCCCCGATGAAAAAAGCGAGCCCGCCGAAGAGAAGCGGCAGGGCGAAGTCCTCGTAATTGAAGCCGTTGACGGCCCGCGCCCAGCTTATCCGGGCGGAGACGTAGAAGAAGGCGGCGAGAAGACCGCCGGCCCGCCCTCCGCCCAGCGCCAGCCCCAGGCCGTATACCGCCAGCAGCGTCAGGGAGGTGTAGAAGGAGATGAACCAGGTCAGGTAGACGTGGAAAGGCGGTCCCTGCCCGCCGCCGAAGAGGAGGCGGTAGAGCCCGCCGCTCAGCAGTTCCATGCCGAGCGTGAACTCTTCGCGCGGACGCGCGCCCTCGGGGAACTGCGCCGCCTCGTCTATCTCCGGTACCGGCAGACCTTCGGATACCATTTTGGCATAGCGGTACTGGAAGGCGGATTCGGACCAGAAAAAAGCGGTGCCGTCGGCCCGGTCGAAGCCGGGCGAGAGGGAGAAGAGCCGGACCTTGAACAGGGAGAAGGCGGCGAAGAGGGTGAACAGCAGCAGCAGGGCGGCCGCTTTTTTCCCGTTCATGGTTTCAGGCCGCGTTCACTGCGCTTTAACCGCGGCGGTGGAGGCGGCGGGCGGCTCGGGTTTCCGCTCGTGCTTTACGAACCAGACCAGGTCGGCCAGCGGAGAGGGGTTTTCCCGGAAGGCCTCCGTTTTCTCCATATCCTCGGTGTATATGGAGAGGTGCTTCAGCCCCTGGATGCGGGTCCTTATCGAGAAAGGTATGCCGGCGTTATAGATGACGTGGCCGTTGCCGGCGATGACCAGCATGGCGTGACCCTTGTGCTTTCTCATCGCCTTAACGGCGCTGTCGGCCATGCCCTCGTTCCAGGCCGCCATCGAGAGCAGGTAATTATCCCAGGTGATCATCTTCGCCATCGGGTTGTCGCCGTGGCCGCCGTAGGTCGCGCGCAGGTACGCGGCATACAGGGGGTCGTGGTTTATCTCCACTTTCTCCGGGAGGAATTTCTTCTCCTCGGGCGAAAGCGCGCCGATGCCGCCGCGCGCGATCTTTCTTATCACCGGGCGCGGGACATTGAGCGCCGCCGCCTTTAATTTATTCTTCCTTATATAGTCGAAGAGCGGCTTATAGAGGCCGAAGTCGAAGCCCCATTCCTTCTTCCAGTCCGCCCCGGAGAGGAATTCTTCCTCGGTCATCTTCCCGGCGGCGTAGCGGTCCAGCACCGGCTGCAGGCCCGAGTTGAGCATCTCAAATCCGACCACCACTTTATTCTTCCTGGCGAGGGCCATTATTTTCAGCGCTTCGAGCTGGGCCAGGTGCGCGAACTTCTGGTCGTGGGATTCTCCCACGTAGACCACGTCGCTTTCGGCGACCATATCGGCGAAAGCTTCGGTCCTGAGGCGCGTCTTAGCCGCCGGGTTCAGGACCACGAAGCCCGGTCCCTCGTCGAAGATCGGGGGGGCGTCGAGCGATGGCTGCCCGCTTCCCTGGGCGGCGAGCGGGCCGGCGAGCGGGGCGGCGGCGAGCGATAAGAACAGCGTGGCGAGGGTTATTTTCATGATTTAAGAATTATATAAAATGGGCGCCGCGGAAAAATTTTTGAAAATATTTTAAAAAAGGTATTGCATTTTCAGTTTTCATCATCTACAATCTATGCGTGCCCTGATGGGCCAAGGAGAAAACTGAAAAATGCCTAAAGCCAAGAAGAAGGCCGCTAAGAAAGCGGCCAAGAAAAAGGTAGCCAAGAAATCCGTTAAGAAGGCGACCAAAGGGAAGCGCAAGTAATTGCGGTTTCCAAGATCAGTAAGACGGCGCCCGCAAGGGCGCCGTCCTTATTTTAGCCCGCCGCTTTACCCGCAATTCCGCATATACTATAATTTTGGTTAACATAATATTTCAAGGGGGGTGCGACACTACGTTGTCGCACCGGTCCCGTAAGATATTCATGACGGTAAACAAGGTTCAACGGAGGTAACATGATAAAGGAAGACAAGTCGAGGGCCCTCGAAGCGGCGCTCGCGCAGATAGAGAAGAGTTTCGGCAAGGAAGCGATCATGAAGCTGGGCGAGCGCTCCGCCAGGATGAAGGTGGAGACGCTGCCTACCGGCGCGCTCTCGCTGGACCTGGCGCTGGGCGTGGGCGGCCTGCCCCGCGGGCGTGTCATAGAGATCTACGGGCCGGAGGCCTCCGGCAAGACCACGCTGACGCTGCACATACTGGCCGAGGCGCAGAAGAAGGGCGGCGCCGCCGCGTTCATAGACGCCGAGCACGCCCTGGACCCCCTCTACGCCAGGAAGATAGGCGTGGATATAGATAATCTCCTTATATCGCAGCCTGACTCTGGCGAGCAGGCGCTGGAGATCACGGAGAAGCTGGTGCGCTCTGGCGCGCTGGACATAATCGTAATAGACTCCGTCGCCGCGCTGGTGCCCAGGGCCGAGATAGAGGGCGAGATGGGCGATTCCCATGTCGGCCTGCAGGCCCGGCTGATGAGCCAGGCTCTGCGCAAGCTGACCTCGATAGTCGCGTCCACCAAGACCACGGTCATCTTCATCAACCAGCTCCGCCATAAGATCGGCGTGATGTTCGGCAGCCCCGAGACCACGACGGGCGGCCTGGCGCTCAAGTTCTACTCGTCCGTGCGCATGGACATACGCAAGATAGAGACGCTCAAGCAGGGCGACGTGGTCACCGGCGCGCGCATCCGCGTCAAGGTGGTCAAGAACAAGGTGGCGCCGCCCTACCGGCAGGCCGAGTTCGAGATGATCAACGGCGAAGGCATCTCCACCGAGGGCTGCCTGCTGGACATGGGCGTGGAGACCGGTCTCGTGGAGAAGAGCGGGACCTGGTTCGAGTACTCCGGCACGCGCATAGGCCAGGGCCGGGAGAACGCCAAGTCCTGGCTCAAGCAGAACAAGGACAAGGCGGCCGAACTGGAGACCGCGCTGCGCGGACGCTTCCTGCGCGGGGACGGGCAGCTGGAGAAGGACGCCGGCAAGGCCGAGGAGCAGAAAAAAGAAAAGGCTTCCGCCCGCAAATAATGGCGAAGCGCCACCCGCTGGCCGCCTCCTTCTTCCGCCACCTGTCGGCGGAGAGGGGGCTGGCCGGCAACACCTGCAAGTCCTACACCGGCGACGTGTCGGCCTGGCTGGCCTGGCTGGAGGGCCGCAAGGCCGATCCGCTGGCGGCCGGCGCCGACGCCGTAGAGGCTTACCTCTGGCGCCTTAAGTCCCAGCTCGGGCTCAAGGCCTCCAGCATATTCCGCAAGACCGAGGCCATCCGGTCCTTCTACCGCTTCCTGCTGCTGGAAGGCAGGATAAAGAAGGACCCGACGGCCAATTTCCGCTCGCCCCGCATAGAGCGCCGCATTCCCCCTTCGGTCAGCCGCGAGGACATGGCGCTGCTGCTGGATTATCCGCCGGGAGAGGATTTCGCGCTGAACCGCGCGCTCGCCGCGGCCGAGCTGCTCTACGCCTGCGGGCTGCGGGTTTCCGAGCTTCTTTCCCTGCGGCTGGAATCCGTCAACCTGGACCAGGGCTGGGTGCGCGTCTTCGGCAAGGGGGGGAAGGAGCGGATAGTTCCGGTTCACGCCCGGGCCCTGGACGCGCTGCGCTCGTACATGGAGTTCAGGCAGCTGAAGTTCGGCGGGATGTCGCCCGCCGGAGAGCTTTTCCTTAATAAGTCAGGCGGCAAGCTGAGCCGGGTGCAGATGTGGAAGGATCTGCTGGCGCTGGGCCGCAAGGCCGGCGTGGAGGCCCCGCTGCATCCGCACCTGCTGCGCCACACCTTCGCCTCGCACCTGCTGCAGTCGGGGGCCGACCTGCGCTCCATACAGGAGATGCTGGGCCACGCCAGCCTCAACACCACCCAGATCTACACGCACATAGAGCGTTCGGGTCTCAAGAAGGCCCATAAGCGCTTCCACCCTGAGGGATAACTTTAATAATAATAAGTAAAATATAGTACGGGACGAAAAATGATAGAGGACTCCGAAGATATATTCGACGCCAGCGTGAAGTTCCACGACCGGCACCGCTTCGAGATAAAGCTGGACATGGACCTGGCCGATACCGCCAGGGCAGAGTTCGACATGGAGGCCTATTTCTTCGTCCCCAAGGCCCTCAATATTTCCCCGCAGACCTATTCCAAGGAGCAGTTCTACGGCGACCTGCAGCGCTACGTCCGTTTCCAGATACCGCGTATGTCGCTGGCCAAGATCTCGGACAATTCCAACACGCTCTCCCCTCTTTACCGCATCAGGGCCGCCCTCTCCCGTCTGCGGGCGGGAGAGCGCGACCAGCGGCTGGTCTCGCTCGTCTACGACGAGTTCAAGCTGCTGGGCTGCATCATACGCGGCGAACTGCGCGACGGGGCCAGGCTCTTCATCTCGGTGCTGGGCAGGGGGGAGAACCCGCGGCCCGGCGTCTTCCTCGCCGAGGGGCTGGATAACTTCGTCCTGGACCTGCATTCCCTCTCCTCCGCGCTCTCCGGACTCAAGCGCGAAGTCACGGACTCTTCGGTTCCGCTGAAGATACGCGAGACCGCCGCCTATTTCGACGAATACCGCAGCCTGATGCTGGAGGAGTACCTGGCGGCCCTGGTCTCCGCCCTGCGCGGCGCCGGCGTGGACAACCCGTCGGGCGACCCGCGGCTGGCGGCCGCGGAGAAGAAGCTTTCCGCCCTGGCCTCGGAGCAGGAAGGCTACCGCCGGGCCATGGGCTATCCTTCGGTCTACAACAAGACCGACGGCGGCGAGACGCTCATCTACCGCCGCGGCGTCCTCAAAAAATTCATTTCCAGCGCCCTTTACCTCAAGGCCGAAGTGGAGGAGTGGACCACCATATCCCAGCTGGGGCCCGGGATAGCGGCCGGCGTCGCCATGCTTTTCGCCGTGGCCGCCACCATCTACGCTACTAGCCGCTACGCCCTCAACAGCGCGGCCTTCGTCCTGATAGTGGTGGTGAGCTACGTCTTCAAGGACCGCATAAAGGACTGGCTGAAGGTCTTCTTCTCGCGCAGCATGGCCAAGTGGCTCTACGACCGCAAGAGCGAGATCCTCACGCCCCGCGACGATATCAGGATAGGCGAGATGCGCGAGGCCTTCACCTTCCTCAAGCCGGGCGACGTCCCCGCCGACATCCTGGACCTGCGCAATATAGACAATATAACCTCCATCGACGAGGACGGCAAGCCGGAGAGGGTCTTCAAGTACAAGAAGGAAATGATGCTGAAGCCGCGGCTGATAGGCAGGATGCACGACCGCCGCAAGGACCTCAACGATATCATCCGGTTCAATATAACCGATTTCATAAAGCAGGCCGACGATCCGCAGTCCGATTACACGCGCGTCGCACCGGACGGGATGCTGCTCTCCTCCTCCTGCCCCCGCGTCTACCGGCTTAACCTGGTGCTGCGCTATTCCTATCGCGGCCGCGACGGGGCGCAGCGCGTCAACCGCGAGCGCATACGCGTGGTCCTCAATAAGCAGGGCATAGTCCGGATGGAGGAGGTCCGGGCGGCCTGAGCCGGCCGGAGAGAACGCCATGGAGATAAAGGCAGTCGGGATAATAGGGGCCGACAGTGCCGGGGCCGGCGCGGCGGAGCTGATGGCCCGCAACGGCCTGCAGGTGCGCCTCTACGACGATTTCAAGGATGGCCTCGCGCAGGCCATGGCGAAGATAAGCTGGTCGCTGGCGCGCGACGGGAAGAGCGGGCTGCTGGCCAGCATCGAGCCGGTGCAGGACTACGCTACTTTCGAAGGCGCCGATCTGGTCATAGAGGCCCCGGACCGGGAGATGGAGGACCGCCGCGCCGGCTTCGCCAGGATGCTAAAGAAACTGTCCAGGCCTCCCCTTACGGCCGTCAACACTTCCGCCTCCACGCTTAAAGAGATCCTGCGGAATACCGAACTGCCGGAGGCGGGCACCCTCGGTTTCCGCTTCGGCTCCCCGGTGCGGGAGAATCTCCTGGTGGAGATAGTGCGCGGCGATAAGACCACCGACGACGCCGTGGAGTCCTGCGCCGCCCTTATGCGCCGCCTCGGCCGCACGCCGGTCCTGGTCAAGGATAATCCCGGCCAGATACTGGAGCGACTCTTCCGCATCTTCTCGCTGGCCGCCCTGCGGGCCCTCGAGACCGGCAAGGGCTGTCCGCACGAGATAGACTCGGCTTTCCGCGAAATATCCGGGGCTCCCCGCGGTCCTTTCGAGGCCCTGGACAGGAGGGGGCTGGACACGGACCTCCGGGCCGCCCAGACCGTGTACGAGGCGCTGGGCCGGCCGGACCGCCTGGCGCCTTCGCCGATAGAGACGCGGCTGGTGCAGTACGGCCAGCTGGGCCGCAAAGCAACCATCGGTTTTTATATTTACGAGGACGGCGCGATAGCCGGCGAGAATCCCATACTAGGCAATGTCCTGAAATACCTCGGCCTGAGGAAAGTGGAGAAGGCGGAGCTGTTCAGGGAACTCATGGCCCCGGTGATAGAGGAGGCTAGGCTGCTGGCTTCGGAGATCATGGCCTCAGAATACGACATAGAGACGGTGATGAAGCTGGGGCTGGGCTGGCCCAAGGGGCCTTTCGGCTACCACCGCGACATGCCGGACCTCTTCGCGAGGAAAGCGGTCTCCGAGTTCGACCGCCTCGACACTTTCTGACCGCGGCCCGGCGCCCGGCCGGCCGCAGGGGGGGATAAATGCCTACCGATATCGAGATAGCCAGGAAGATAAAACTCAGGCACATACGCGAGATAGCCGAAGGGCTCGGCGTGCCCGAGGAGGACCTCTACTACCACGGCAAGTACAAGGCCAAACTGCCGCTGCGCCTCATCGACAGGGAAAAGGCCGGGAAGAGCAAAGTTATCCTGGTCTCGGCCATTTCGCCGACGCCGGCCGGCGAGGGCAAGACCACAGTCTCCATCGGCCTGTCGCTGGGCCTCAACCGGATCGGGAAGAAGACGACGGTGGTGCTGCGCGAACCGTCGCTGGGCCCGGTCTTCGGCGTGAAGGGCGGAGCCACCGGCGGCGGCTGGTCGCAGGTGCTGCCGATGGAGGACATCAACCTGCATTTCACCGGCGATTTCGCCGCCATAGAAAAAGCGCATAACCTGCTCGCCGCGGTGATAGACAACAATATACAGAACAAGAAGAGCAACCTGGGCATCGACCCGCGCACCGTCGCCTGGCGGCGCGTGATGGACATGAACGACAGGTCGCTGCGCAAGATCATAGTCGGCCTCGGCGGCACGATGAGCGGCGTGCCGCGCGAGACGGGCTTCGATATCGTGGCCGCGTCGGAAGTGATGGCGATACTCTGCCTTTCCGAGGATATCACGCACCTCAAGGAGAAGCTGGGCAACATCTTCGTCGGCTACACTTATGACCGCAAGCCGGTCTACGCCCGCGACCTCAAGGCCAACGGGGCCATGGCCGCGCTGCTCAAGGACGCGCTCATGCCCAACCTGGTGCAGACCAGCGAGGGCACGCCGGCCATCATACACGGCGGTCCTTTCGCCAATATCGCCCACGGCTGCAATTCGATCATCGCCACGCGCATGGGCATGACCCTGTCCGACTATGTCGTGACCGAGGCGGGCTTCGCCTTCGAGCTGGGCGCCGAGAAGTTCCTGGACATCAAGTGCCGCTACGCCGGCATAGCGCCGGCCGCCGCCGTGCTGGTGGCCACGGTGCGCGCGCTCAAGTACCACGGCGGCGCCGACCTCAAAGAGATAAAGAAGCCCGACCCGGCCCGCGTGGCGAAGGGCCTGGAGAACCTGGAGAAGCACGTCGAGAACATGAAACAGTTCAAGCTCTCGCCGGTCGTGGCCGTGAACAGGTTCGCCGACGACACGGAAGAAGAGATATCGGTCATCAGGGAGCGCTGCGCGGCGCTGGGCGTGCCGGCGGCCGTGGCCGACGTCTGGGGACAGGGCGGGCGCGGCGCCGAAGAGCTGGCCCGGCTGGTCCTCAAAGCCGCGGACTGCTGTCCCGGCTTCGAGCCGATCTACGATTGGGGCTGGCCGGTGAAGAAAAAGATAGAGGCCATAGCCGGCAAGATGTACGGGGCGAAGCATATCGATTATACCGCGCGCGCGAAGAAAGACCTGGAGAAGATAGCGGGGCTTGGCCTGGAGGGTCTGCCCGTCTGCATAGCCAAGACGCAGAAGTCGCTCTCCGACAACCCGGAGCTGATAGGGCGGCCGAAGGATTTCGTGGTGACGGTGCGGGAGATAGAAGTAGCGGCCGGGGCGGGGTTCCTGATCCCGATCACGGGCGATATCATGCGGATGCCCGGGCTGCCGGAGCATCCGGCGTCGGAGAACATGGACATAGACGCCGACGGCAACGTCACCGGTTTGTTCTAAAGGAGAAATATTCCGGGGGCATGGCGGGGCGGCACTACGCAAAGACGCCTCAGTCTCCCTCGCCGGGCCTTCACTCCGCCACGGGTTCGGCTTTCTTGAATACACCCGGCGCTGCGCTCGGCCGGGCACGAACTCGGCCCGGGCGCATAGCGCCTCGGGCCTCAGACAATCATGCCCGTCCGGCAGTGCCGGTTCCCGAGCTCCGCTTGGGGAAAGCCTCCGATGTGGCTTCGGAAGGCCCGGCGAGGGAGACTTGCCCCTCAAGTGACCCATAAGGGGACAACCGGGGGAGGCGGCGTGTCAGCTAAGCAGGACCGCCTCGGAGCTCCGAGCATCGTAAGCGCGAGGAGCGAGAGCCGAGGACCAACGCGCTATGCGCGCGAGTCCGTGTCCTGCGTGCTGACACGCCGACATGCCCCCGGAATAATTGCTCCTTTTATTTATCTAAAGGATTTTTTTTTAAATGACTGAAAACGGGATATTCGAAGAATACGAGAGGATACGGGACGGGGTGAAGTACCTGTCCGGCGGGCGGGAGTATTCGTACGGGGAGACGGAGGAGCTGCTGCGCTCTCCCGATCCTTTCGAGCGCGTGCGCGCGTGGGAGATGCGGCGCGGCGGGTGGGAGGGTCTGGAGGGAGAGCTCGCGGAGCTGCTGGGACGTGCTTTCGCCGCGAGAAAGGCCCGCGTAGCCGCGGAGGTGTTCGGCGAGGACAGCGCTCCGCTGCTGGAGGCCGCGGGCCGGCTGCGCGCGCCGCTGAGGCGGGCGCTGGAGTTGAAGGCCGGCCGGGTGGGAGCCCCGGGTTTTCGCTGTTGCGACCTGTGGGCCCGTCTGCCGGCGCCGGCGGACGCGCAGATGCCGCTGGCCGAGGGCCTGCGGCTGCTCGGCGTAATATTTGAAAAGTCCGTGGAGGGCGGGCGCGGCCTGATAATGGAATTCTTCCCGGGCAACCGCCTGCTCCTGCAAGGGGACCGTCCCCATTGCCTGCGGCCGGACGCTTCGTCCCCGGCCGTGGTCTGTCTGCCCGAAAGCTTCAGGGGAGTCTATCCCTCCGACCTGCCGGTGATAGCGCATGAGCTCGGTTACGCCATACATTGCGACCTGGCGTCGCGCGCGGGCGGCGGCGCGGAAGGTTCCCCGGTCTTCGCCGGGCTGCTGAGCTATTTTTTCGAGGAACTGGCCTGGTCCGGCCTTAGGGCGGAGGCGGACGCCGGTGCCGCGGCCGAACTGGCCTTCAACAGGCTCCCCCGGCTGGCGGCCGATTTCCTGATCGTCCCGGCGCTCCTGCAGTTCGAGGAAGCGGCCACGGCGGCGGCGGCCGGGGGGCCGCTGATCTCCGCGGCTATACAGGATATGGAGAAAAAAATATTTACGGAATGGCTGGGCGCGGACGCGGAGGGGGCCGGTTTCTGGATGAGGTCGGCGGGACTTTTCAGGCCGGAGCCGTCCGGCGGCTTCGCCCGGCTGGCGCGGCGGTTCCTTTCCCTGGGCCTGGCCGCCGGCGGCCGCCTCGGGGCTGGCGGCCTGGAGGAGGCGGTCTCGGATGCCCGCACGCTTGATCTAAGGGGCTGGATCGCCAAGCGCTCTCCCGGCGGCTGGTCCGCCCTGTCGGCCGGAGCGCTCGATACGCTCTCGGGCCTGGAGTAAGCGGTCGCGCTCCTACTCCGTTCCCGGGAGGGGCTTCATCCCCGCCACCTGGCGGGAGTAACTTTCTCTTGAAACTTTTTTAAGGCTGTCCCTGATCAGCATCGGCCTGCCAGGCTGGTCGAGCTTCTTTTCGGTGACCAGCGCGTCACCCTTTATTTCCCCGGTGCCGGTGAGATAACCGCGGCCTTCGAGGGCCAGGTCGTATGTCCATTTATCCAGCCCCCGGCCGGAAAAAGTGACCGTGCCGCTTAGCTCGCTGCCGTATTCAGATACGCTGTAGGAGAGGGAGCGTCCTATCCTGGTGAGGGTCGTTATGTGCTCTTCGGGGGGCATGCCCGGGGAGACGCCTGGCTGGGTGAAGGTCTCGATTATCATTCCGCCGCCTTCCGCTACCTCCCGCTTCACCGCGGAATCGCTGCTGCCGTAAGGCAGCCTGCCGTCGGGGGAGAAAAAACCCGTCGTGCCGCCGTAATACTCCACCCCGCCGGTTCCCTTGATGAAAGAGGGGGCGGCGCAGGCGGACAGCAGGACGGCTGCGCAGGCCAGGTGCAGCGCGCCGGCCGTCTTCATTTCCGCCGGCCTCCGGCGGAAATGTAGCCCATCAGGCGGTAGGCCAGCTTGGCCGCGTTGAACTCGGTCACGGCGTCGGCCTTGCGTGGCGCCACTTCCACTATGTCGACGCCTACGACTTTCTTTTTAGAGCAGACGGCGCGGAAGAGGTCCAGCGCCTCGTACCAGCCGAAGCCGCCCGGCTGCGGGGTTCCGGTAGCCGGCATGACGTGCGGATCGAAGCCGTCCACGTCTATGGTGATATAAACGGTGCCGGTCAGGGAGGCGAGCACCTTGCGTATCAGCGCCTGGTTGTCGCGGTGGTCATGAGCCAGGAAGGTCTTCACTTTACCGGCGTTCATGTAGACCTTCTCGTCGTGCGAGACGCTGCGTATGCCCACCTGCACGGTCGGCGTGGTCCGCGAGGCGGGGTAAACCGCGGAGGCGTGGCTGCGCGGAGTCCCTTCGTATTCCGGACGCAGGTCCGCGTGGGCGTCGAAATGAAGTATAGAGAGGTCCCCGTATTTTTTCTGGAAGGGGGGGAGAAACCCCTGGGTGACGCTGTGTTCTCCGCCTATAAAGAAGGGGACCGCCTTGGTCGCGGCGAGCAGGCCGCCGACGTAGTCCTCCAGGTAAGGGAAGAACTTCTTTTCGCTGAGGGAGCAGTTCACCGGCGCCGCCGTGAAAATGCCGTCTTTCCAGGTCTCGCGGCCGGTCTCCTCGTCCAGGAACTCCAGTTGCCAGGACGCGTCTATGACGGCCGCCGGTCCCCTGGCCGTGCCGTGGCCGTAGGAGGTCGTCTTCTCCCAGGGAACCGGGACCACCGCGAAACTGGCTGTCTCCAGCGGCGAGCTGTCCGCCGTGACGAACTGGACCTTGTTGGGTTTAATGTCCATTCAGAACAGGAAGACGGCCGCGGCCACCGTAGTGGTCCAGACGCCTTCAGAGCCTATGGCGGACTGGGTGATATTGGTGGTCTTGACTATCTTGCCGCTGAGCTTCCAGATCTCTTCCTTCTGGTCCCAGGTGGTCTCGCAGCCGAACTCGATGCCCTGTATGGTGGAGAGCATCAGCGCCGCCAGGTCCTCGGAGTACTCCCCGGTCTGCCCGTCCGTCTCTCCGAAAGAGTGATGCTCCGAGATGTAGCCGTAATGGCTCCTGTCCTTGGGCAGCGCGAGGCCGACGGACGAGGCGATCAGCCGGTGGTTCTCGCTTACCGTGTTGCGGCTCAGCACGCAGTGCAGGATCTGGCCGGGCTTGAGCTTCTCCACGCCCTTGTGCCTCGGTATCACCTTGCAGTGAGGGGGGAAGATGCTGGAGACGTGGACAAGGTTGTATTTGGCTATCTTGGCGTCCCGGAGGGCCTCTTCGAAGCTGGCGAGTTTTTCCTTGTGGCGGCCCAGGCCTTTGGTAAGGAAAACTTCTTTGGGAACGAGAGTTGACATGTGGACTATTATTTAAAATTTCATACCGGCAGTCAAGAAAAAAGAGGAGAGGCCCGCCGGGGCGCCCCCCGACGGCATTTTCAGGCGCCGCCCGGCCCGCTTTCGCCCAGCTTTCTCTGGTATTCCTTCTCCAGGCGTTCGCGGGTCTCCCTGAATTCTTTGGCCAGTTCCGCTTCCTTGCGGGTGTAGGCGTCCTGCAGCGCCACCTCGCGCTTCTGGAGATTCACCACTATCTGCTGCTCCTGTTCCAGGAGGGTCTTAAGCTTGGCCCGGTCGGTCTCCAGCTGGGAGTGCTTGAGCCTGACCGAGGCCTCCATCTCCTTCTGGCGTTCGGCGAAGGCGGACTCCAGCCTCTCGGCCAGGCCGCGCAGCTTGTCGTCCTGCGTGCGGACCTTCGCCTCCAGCTCGCGGTTCTTTTCCTCCAGCTCGGCCTGCAGCCGGGCCACGCCCTCGGCGGCCGCCCGGTCCTTTTCTATCTCCATCAGCTTGCCGGACATGATGGACTGGTAGTTCCTTTCAAGCTGCTCGTAGCGGGTCTGCAGGGTTTTCTCCTTCAGCGAGAAAGTCCCTTCCAGCGAGGCCGCTATCTTGCGCTCGCGCTCCAGGTAGGCTTTTTCCAGGTCGGCGGACTGGGCCTGGTAGCGGGAGGTCAGCTCCTTGCGCAGGAACTCCAGTTTGCCGAAGAAGTCCTCCTGCTGCGACCGCTCGGTAACTCCCGAGTTCTTTACGACCTCGGCCATCTGTCTTAGGTAGTTCTGCTCCACCTTTTCCAGCTTCTGTAGGTAATCCTTCTCCATGACCTGCCTGAGGTCGCGGGACTTGTTTATGTTCTCCTGTATCAGCAGCTGCTTTTCATGCTCGAGCTCTTCGAGCCGGATATTGACGGCTTCCAGTTCCTGCTTGGCGAGGTTGGAGGTCTCCAGCGCCTGTTCGCGGCCCTTGGCAGCCAGCCGCGCCTGCTCCTCCATGATGCGGGCGCGGGACAACGCCTCTTCCGCCCTGGACTCCAGGGCTTCCCGCAGTGTCTGCTTCTCTATTTCCGCCTGTTCTACCGCCCGTTTCGCCGCCTCTTCGCGGGCGGAGTGTATGGCGGAAGACTGGGCGGCGGCGCGTTCCTCCAGCAGGGTTTCGTAGCGTGCGCGCAGTGTTTCGAGTTCGGCGCGGGCCGAGGCCTTTTCCGCCGCGAGGGCACGGTCCGCCGCTTCCGCGCTTTCCCCCAGTTTGCGGTTGAGGTCTTCCACGATCCCCTTGAACCCGGCTTCTATCCTCGCCTCGCGGTCCTTTACCTCGTCTATGAATCGTTTTTCGAAGCCGGCTTCTCTCGCGAGGAGTTCCTCCTGCCTGGCCCGGAAGGCCTGTTCCCGGTTGAGATCCCTGGCCTCGAACCTGGTCCTTTCAGAAGCCAGTCGGCGCTCAAATTCGGCTTCGGCCGCTTTCTCCCGCGCGGAGAAAGCGGCTTCAAGCTCCGCGGTGCGGGCGCGGTATGAATCTTCCAGCTTCTTCTTGAGCCCTTCCAGCCTGGCCCTTTCCGAGGCGGAGAAGGATTCAAAGGCTTTCTCCCTTTCGGCTATCTGGGCCGAGAGGAACAGGTTGTCGTTCTTAAGTTTCGCGTTCTCCGCGGCGCGGAGCTCAAGCAGCTTCCTGGCCGCCTCGCTGCGTTTTTCCACCTCCGCGTATTTGGCGGACAGGGCCTTCTCCCTGATCGCGAGCCCCTCTTCCAGCGAGCTCTTGTGCAGCGCCAGCTGCTCCTCGAAAGAGGCGGCCAGTTCCGCTTCCCGCCGGCGAAGCTGTTCTGACATCTGCGTCCTGTAGGACTGGAGGCGGGCCTGCTCCGCGGCCAGCTCTTTCTTCTTTTCCGCGGCTTCGGCTTCGGCCTTCTCCATTTCCGCCGTGAATTCGTTCTTGCGGGCGCCCAGTTCCCGCGCGAGGCGCTTCTCCCTCGCCTCAAGTTCAGCCCGGCCCGCGGCCAGGGCGCGGCGTGACTCTTCCTCCAGCCTGGCGGCCTTTTCGGCCACGGCCTTCTCGGCGGCTATCGCCTCCTCCTCCAGTTCTTTCTGGCGGGCCAGCAGTTCCAGGTCGCGCTCTTCCTGCCTGCGGCGGAACTGCTCTTTTTCGTCGGCCCAGTCCTGCTGCCTGCGCGCGAGTTCCCGGCCCGCTTCGGCCAGGAGGCTCTCCGTCCTGGAAAGCCGGGAGGAGAAATCGGCTTCGATCTGCGTGAGCCGCTCTGTCAGGGTCCTGTCCGCGAGTTTTTTGTTCTCTTCCAGCCAGCCGGAATAGGTGGCGTAGAGCTGTTTTTCCCTCTCCGTGAATTCCGCCGAGAGTTTTTCCGAGAGGCCCTTGCTCTCCGCCAGGTGCTTTTCTCCCAGGTCCCTGGCCGCCGCCTCCGTCTCCAGCCGGTGCCGGGCGTCCTGCTCTTCCCCGGCCTGCAGCAGGCGCTGCTCCCAGATGGCCTCCAGCCTTTTCATCTGTTCGGCGGCCTCTTTCCTGGCCAGTTCCCTGCCGAGCTTCAGCTGCTCTATGAAAGTTTCCCTTTCGGCCTTGAATTCCGCCTCGCGTTCCCCCTGCCACTGGCGGAAGACCTGCTCCATCTCGGAGCGCAGCTTGCGCTTCTGCTCGGAGATCTCCTCTTCCTTCCGGACTATCTCGGCCCTGAGGCGGTCGCGCTCCTCTTCGAGCTCGCCGCGGTGGAGGGAGATCGCCTCGTCGAGCATCTCCTGGTATTTCTGCCAGAGCGAAGACTCCTTCTCCACCAGGAGCTGCGCTACTTCCTGCTCGCGCTTCTTGATGCGGTCCTCGTGGCCCCGCATGAGGGCCTCATATTCGGCGTCCTTGGCCTTGTGGCTGCGCTGTATCTCCTCGAAAGAGCGGGAGCGCAGGGAGGAGAGCTCCGTCTCCTTTTCCCTGAGCTCGGAGGTGAGCCTGAGGATCATCTTGGCCGAGTCGAGCTCGGTCTCCCTCAGTATCTCCTCGTAGTCGCCGTTTCCGGGCATATGGGCCGCGGGGCTTTCAGGCCGCCCCGCCTTTCTCCTTCTTTAATTTGTCGTAGCGCTCTTCCAGCTCTTTCTGCTTTTTCCCCCAGAAGGCCATAAGTTCCTCTTCCTTCTTCTGGTAACGGTCGAGGTATTCTTCCTCTTTCTGGCAGGCCAGCAGCGTGAGGCGGTTCTTCTCCTCCTCCGCTTCCTTGAGCCTGGCGCGGAGCGCGTCTTCGAGCTCTTTGCGCAGCTTGTCCATTCCGGCGCGGGCCTTTTCCATCTCGGAATGGTAGTGGCGCTCCAGTTCGTCCTTGCGCTTGGAGATTTCCTCCTCCAGCTTGAGCCTCGCCTGCTTGGCGCGCGAAAGTTCCTCGTCGAGCTTCTGATTGAGCAGGGCCTCTTTTTTCTCGAATTCCGCCCGCAGCGCCTGCCGCTCGCGGCTGATCAGCTCCGCTTTCTGCGCCTCCCAGGCGGTGTGGTCCTTCTCGCCGTCCGCGGAGATCTTCTGTCCGAGCGCCAGGTAGCGGCGTTCGAGTTCCATCTCCTTCTGTCGCGCCCCCGCCTCCAGCTCCTCTCGGCGGCGGTTGAGGGACGCTTCCTGGGCCGAGAGATGCTCCCTGGCCCTGGCGTCCATCGACGCTTCCAGGCGGGCGGTCCTGTCGGCGGATTCGGCTTCCAGCCGCTTGACCTTTTCCTGAAGGGCCGTGTCCAGCTCGGCTTTCCTCGCCTCGGTCTCAAGGGAAGCTTTTTCCCGCTCCTCGTCGCGCTGGCGCCGCATCGCGGCGGCCAGTTCGGCGGCCTTCTCCTCGAAATGGTTCTGCATGGAGGCTTCCTTGCCGCGCAGTTCATCCAGCCGCTTGTCATGCTCCTGCTCGAGCGCTGCCCGGTGGGTATCCAGGGCCCTGTACATCTCCTCGCGGGCGCGGGCCAGCTTCTCGAAATTTTCGTGGTCCTTACCCTGCGCGTCCTGCAGCAGTTTTATCTTGGCTTCGCCCAGCTCCTGTTCCAGGCGGGCCTTGGCCGCGTCTATCTCCGCCTCGCGGTTCTTTATCGCCAGCTCCCTGGGCTTCAGCGAGTCCGAGAGCAGGCGCTTCTCCTCGGCCAGCCGGCGCGCGTATTCCGCCTTCGCCTGCTCCAGCCGGGCCTCCAGGTCCTTCTCCCTGCCGGCCAGTTCCCTCAGGAAGGAGGCTTTCTCGTCCTCCAGCCGGGCGGCCCGGTCCGAGTATTCGCCCTTGAGCATTTCCTCGCGCTGCGCCAGTTTCTCGGCGAAAAGTTTCCCCTGCTCTTCCTTCCAGGCGAGGAGCTTCTCCGCCGCCGCTTTCTCCGCCGCCAGCAGCTCCTGCTGATGGCCGCGGCGTACGTCCTTGAGCGTCTCTTCCCGGCGCGCTTCCCTGGCCTGCAGGGCCTGGCGCTGGGCGTCCAGCTCGGCCTTGACCTTCTCGCGCTCCTGCCTGGCGGCCTCTTCCAGCTCGGCCGACCTGGCGGCCAGCCGCTCCTTGAGCCCGGCCGACGCCTCCAGCTCCTGCTGCGCGTATTTCAGCCGCAGCTCGTCCTCGAAATGGTCGTACTTCTCTTTGAGCACCCCGCGGTACTTGCGGAACTCGTCCTTCAGGCGCTCCCGCTCCGACAGCGTCACCCGCTCTTTCTCCAGCAGCCATTCCTCTTCCCTGGCCTGCCAGGCCGCGGTCGAGCGCTTAGTCTCCGCGGCGGCGCGCTCCTCCAGCGCCTTTTCCTTGGCCCCGTAGGAGTCCTCCAGCGAGCGGCGGGAGGACTGCAGGCGCTCCTCATAATGCAGCTCCAGCTCGCGCCGGGAGTCTTCCTGTGTCTGCGAGTGGTGCTGGACCCACTCGTTCTGCTCGCGCAGCAGCGCGCCGCGCAGCGACTCTTCCTTAAGCTTGTTCTCCTGGCGGAGGCGGTCCGTTTCCGACCTGAGGCGGGACTCGGCGGACTCTTCGGCCGCCTTCTCGCGCCTGCGCCAGTCGGCCTCCCAGCGGCGGTTGTTCTCCTCGACGGCGGTCTCCATTTCCTTGCGCTGGGAGAGCGCGGTCTCGCGCCATTTTTCCCGGCTCTCCTCGACGGCCTTCTCGTAGGCGGCGTTGGTCTCCTCGTCGTGCTTCTTTACCAGCTCGACCACCTGCCGCTCCATTTCCAGGCGCATCTCGACGTATTCCTGCTCGCGCTGCCGGATGTAGCCCTGCAGCCGCCCGCGTATCTCGGAAAGCTCGCGCTGATGGGCGGCCTTCATCGCCTCCATCTCGGCTTCCTTTTCCTGCTTGAGGTCTGTTTCCCGTTCTTCCAGCCTGTTGAGGGCGTCCGTGTGGCGGCCGGAGAAAAGTTCTTCTATCTTCCTGAGGCGGGAGTCATGTTCTTTCTCCAGCTCCTCGAGGATGCGGGTGCGCTCTTCCTCCAGCCTGAGCCGGGACTCGCGTCCCGCGACCGCTTCCTTGTCGGAAAGTTCGGCCATCCTGGCCAGGTGCTCGTCTTCCAACTGGCGGCGGAACTTCTCGAGCTGCTCTTCCTTGGCCGCGTGCAGCGCCGAGAGCTCGCGCTCGCGCAGTTCCAGGCGCCCGCGCGCCTCCAGGTCGGCTCTTTCTGTCTCGATCCTGGATTTCTCGATCAGTTCTTTCTCCAGCGCTTCGAACTTCAGGCGCAGGGTGTTCTCCCGCTCGGCGAAATTGTCCTCGTGACGCCTGAGTACGGCCTCGAGCTCCTCCTGCTTAAGTTCCTGGGTTTTCCTGGACTCGTCTATCGCGGAAAGCTTTATCCGGCCGATCTCGCCCTCTTTGTCGGAGAGTTCCTGCTTGAGGGCCTGTATCTCCTTCTCGAGCTGGGCCCTCGCCTGGCGCCAGTTGGCGGTCTCCTCGTTGAGTATCTGCTCGCGGATCTTGCCCCTGAGGTCGGCCTCCATGGCCGTCTGGGTCTTCCAGTTCTCTTCCCAGGTGCGGATGGTGCCCTGCCACTTCTTGAGCACCTCTTCCTTCTGCTCGATCTGGGAAGTCAGAGCGCGGACGGCGGAGGTCTTGTTCCGCGCGTCCTCTTTCAGGCGGGAATTGTCGTCCTGCAGGGTGTGGATCTTCTCCACCGCCCAGCGCAGGGCCAGTTTGGCGGTCTCTATGTCGTTTATCGCCGCCGGGTCGAGCTTAGGCTCTTGTTCCATTTGAACTTCCTCCGCTGACTTTGAAGCGAACGCCGGCCCCTATTAGGGCTCCAACGGATAAAATAGCAGACTACGTTCCCCGATTCAAGGATAATTATACAGGCGGCGTATTGAGGAAATATTAAATAGTTGTTAAGAGGAAAGTGCCGAAGGACGCAAAAAAAGCCAACCGCGAGGCCGGCTGGAGAGCCAGGGCGCCCCGGGGGAGGCTTTTCAGCGGGCCGGTCTTACCGCGCGGCCGCTCTTTATGCAGGTCGTGCAGACGTAGACCGACTTGACGGCGCCCTTGAGGACGATCTTCTGCTTCTGAAGGTTGGGCTTGAAGAGTCTCTTGGTGGCCACGTGGGAGTGGCTGTAGGAGTTGCCCGCCTTGGGGCCCTTACCGCAAAGTTCACATTTGAATGCCATAGTAAGGCTATTATAGCAAAAAGCCCCGCCTCTTTGTAAAATAGAGGCATGAGATCCCATACCGTCCACCTCTGGATGAATACCCGCGACCGCTGCGCGATCGTCAACATAACCGCCGAAGTCGAGGACGAACTGGCCAAGAGCGGCATAAAAGAGGGGCTGTGCCTGGTCAACGCCATGCACATAACCTCCAGCGTCTTCATAAACGACAATGAGACCGGCCTGCACAGGGATTTCCTGGAATGGCTGGAGAGGCTGGCCCCTTATTCCCGCGACGGCTATAACCATAACCGCACCGGGGAGGACAACGGGGACGCCCATCTGAAGCGCACGGTCATGGGGCGCGAGGTGGTGGTGGCCGTCACGAAAGGGCGCCTGGATTTCGGGCCCTGGGAGCAGATCTTCTACGGCGAATTCGACGGCCGCCGGAAGAAGAGGGTCATGGTCAAGATAATAGGGGAATAAGCATGAAGAGACGCGTTTACTATCACGATACCGACTGCGCCGGCGTCGTATACTACGGCAATTACCTGAAATTCCTGGAGGAGGCCCGTACCGAGTACATGGAGGAGCGCGGCCTTTCGGTGAAGGCGCTGCTGGACGAGGGGTTCGGTTTCGTGGTCAAGCGCCAGGAGATAGATTACAAGTATCCGGCGCGCTACGGCGACATCGTGGAGATAGATACCCGCGTGACGGAGGTGACCCCGTTCCGGGCCCGCTTTGAGTACGACCTAAAGAACCAGGAAGGCCGCCCGCTGGCGAAGGCAGTAACGGACATGGTCTGCGTAGGCCCGGACCTGAAGATCAGGGAGATGGCCCCTGATCTTTCCGGACGCCTGCGATAAAAAGGCTGGAGGACGGTTCCAGGATTCAATCTTCTTTCAGTTCCGTGACCGGGCCAAAGTCGGAGAGCGGCCGGTCGAACTTCGACTTGTCGCCGATGACGAAGATCACCGCCCGCGACGGGTCGAAATATTTTTTCCCCGCTTTCATGGCGCTTCCCGCCGAAACGGCCGAGACGTCGGCGACGAAGCCGTCCAGGTGGCCCGGCTTGAAGCCGTAGAACTCCTCTAGCGCGCGCTCGGAGACCAGCTTGTGCGGGGTAGAGAACTTGAAGACGAAAGGGTTGACTATCGAGCCCTTGCTGCGCGATATCTCGTCCGTGGCCGGCGGCGCCGCGCCGGCCAGCTCCAGCTGTTTCAGGATTTCGGAGAGGGCCTGCGAGTAGGTCTCGGGCTTGGTCCCGCAGGAGCTGAACAGGAACCCCCCGCTCTTGCGGCGGGCATTGGCGGAATAAACTGAATAGGCCAGGCCGCGGTTCGTCCGCACTTCCCTGAAAAGCCGCGACTGGAAGCCGCCGCCGACTATATCGGTCATCACCGCCAGCGGGTAATTGTCCGGCGTGAGGTAGTCCGTTCCCTTCTGCATCACCACCAGGAAAGCCTGCGTGACTTTTTTGTCTATCAGGTAGACCCTGCGGCCGGCCAGCTCCGGGGCGGGGGGTATGGCGGGCGCGCCGACCTCCGCTTTTTTCCAGCCCCCGAACTTTTCCCGGAGCATCTTCAGCATCGCCTCGTCCGACTGAAAATCGCCGCTTACCGCCAGTATCGCGTTGTTCGGGCGGTAGAAAGCGCCGTGGAAGGCGAGCAGGTCCGCGCGGGTTATCGATCCGACGGTGTCCAGTTCGGTGCGGACGCCGTACGGATGGGCGGGGCCGTAGAACATCCGCTTGGCCTCCCGCACGGCGCTCTCGTCGGGCTTGTCGTTGCGGCGTCTTATCACTTCCAGTTCCGCTTCGCGCGCGGTCTTCACCTTCTCTTCCTCGAAGACCGGGTTCATGACCACGTCGGAGTAGATGTCCAGGATCTTGCCGAGGTCCTTCTTGAGGGCCGTCATCTCCAGGCGGGTTTCCTCGGAAAAAGCGTCTCCGGAGATGGAGGCGCCGAGGTATTCAAGCTCGCGGTCTATTTCGTCCGCCTTGTAGCGCGCGCTGCCGCCGTCCTTGACCAGGTAGGAGGTCATCTGGGCTATGCCGGCCTTGCCGGGCAGGTCGTGGGCGTTGCCGGCCCTGATGAAGGCCGAGATATGCACTATGGGCAGCGTATTGTCCCTGAGGATGTAGACGGTCAGGCCGTTGTCCAGGACATAGCGTTCCGGTTTTCCGGGCTTGAAGTCCAGGGCCCCGAACCTGGACAGTACGGGGTGATCGGCGGCATAGGCGGCTGCGGTCATCATGATTGCTCCTGAGAACAGGATGGCGGACATTCGCTTTTTCATTTCCCGGCTCCCCCGGACGGTACGGGGACGCCATGCGGCATGGTGTCCCCCGCTGATGCGAGCGACACTATCGTGTAGTTGGAGCGCTTCAGGTATTTGGCGGCGGCGGCGGAGACGTCGGCCGGCTTCACGAGCTTGAGGCGTTCCAGCGTCGCCCAGTCGTATTTCCAGTCGCCCATTATCCTGTCGCTGTGAGAGATGTTCTTGGCGAAATTGAGATCGCTCTCCAGGCCCCGGACCATTTCGGACTCGTAGTTGTTGATTATTTTTTCCATTTCCCATTCGCTCGGCGGCGCCTTCTTTACCGCCTCCAGCTCCTCCCAGATGGCGGCCTCCAGGGCTGCGCTGGTGTGGGGGGCCTTGGGATAGCCGACCACCAGGAAGAGCGAGGGATAGCGGCTGCCCGGCAGCGAGTGATGCGAGCCCGCGTAGAGCGCCAGGCTCTTCCCTTCGACGAGGTTCCGGTAGAACCGGCCGGTCTTGCCGCCGGAAAGCACCTCGCTGAGTATTATGAGCGCCGGGGTATCCGGGTGGGATTCGCCGGGATTATGGAAGCCCATGTAGAAGGCCGGCTGGGCGTCGAAGAATACGTTCACTCGCCTCTCGGCGTCCTGTTCCGGCTCCACCGTGTAGGAGTCCGAAGGCAGCTCGCCGCGCTTCCAGCCGCCGAAATATTTCTCGGTCATGCGCAGCATCGCGGCGGCGTCCACGTCGCCCACTATGGCCAGCGTCGCGTTATTGGGGACATAGAAGCGCGCGTAGAATTCTTCGGCGTCGGTGCGCGTCAGTTTCTTCAGGTCGTCCATCCAGCCTATCGTGGGATTGTGATAGGGGTGGGCTTTGAAGGCCGCCGCGGAGAGGTTCTCGAAGAGCACATTGCCGGGCTTGCTCTCGCCCATGCGCAGCTCCTCCATTATCACGCTGCGCTCTTTGTAGAACTCGCGCAGGACCGGGTTCTTGAACCGGTCGGACTCCATTATCATCCAGGCCTCGGCCCGGTCGGCCGGCAGCGAGACCTGGTAGACGGTGTAGTCCACCGCGGTGGCGGCGTTGAGGCCGTTGGCGCCCAGCTTCTCATAGGTGCCGAAAAATTCGCCCGAGACCGAGAGCTCGCCGGCCTCTTTTTCCAGGGCGGTCAGCCTCTTGGTCAGCTCCTCTACCCTGATCTTGTCGGCGGCGGAGCCTTTGGATTCCTCGCCTATCAGTTCCCGCGCCGTCAGTTCTATCTTATCCAGGACCTTCTTCTCTTTGGCGTAATTGCGGGTGTTCATCGTCTTCGTGCCCTTGAAAGCCATATGCTCGAAGACATGGGCCAGGCCGGTCTTGCCGGAGGGGCAGTCGACATTTCCGACCTTGAAAGTCATCGCGAAGGATACCGTGGGCGCGAATTTTTTTTCCAGCACCAGGACCTTGAGGCCGTTCTTGAGCGTGTATGAGACTACCGGGGGATATTTGGGGTCGGTCTCAATGGCGGCACCCAGCTTTTTAAGGGCCTGCAGATCCGCGGCACCGGCCGACAGAGGGGCGGCCAGGAGCAGCACTCCGGGCAAAAAGGCTGAAAGATTCATTATTTCCTCCATAAACAGGTAGACCAGCCGGTCCCCGCCGTAATTATACTAAGTTAAATATATCCGCTTTTATGGCGAGGACGCCGCCCGCGCTGGCAGTAAAATTGCTTCGTTCTTTTCGACCGGGCGCCGGACGGTAGGGCGGCGTTCCGGTCCCTTTTTTTATTCTCAGGCCCCGTTTTCCAGTTTCCCAAGGGTGCCCGTTATCTCCGCCGCGGCCTGCTTCATCAACGCGAGCATTTCTTTTTTCTCGGCCGGCGAACAGTCCTTGTAAAGTTCCGCCGCGCTTTTGAGGCTGGCGCATTTTGATCGCAGGTCATGCAGCAGTTTTGAAGATCTTTCGTCAGTCATCGTCGCCCCCGTTCTCCCCGGTCTTCTTTATCACCGAATAAAGCAGCCGCGTGGATATCTTCAGATCGGCCATCGTTCTGGTCCGTACGCCGCCGTTCTCCGCCAGGCTGCGCAGGATG
>WOVA01000001.1 GCA_009773155.1 Elusimicrobiota bacterium | reverse complement strand
GACGGAATAGCCCCGGTTTTCAAGGCAAAACAGGTTTCATGCTCATTTTGCGTTGGAAACACGGGAAATTTCATGCTCATTTTGTATTGGATAATTCTTACCTTGGACAGGGCGGGAGTTTAAAGAATATAATGGTTCTCCGCGAAATGACAGACAAGAAGATACTAATAGCCGTGAACGGCGGCCTCGGCAGGATGGGCCTGAAGGTCAGCGAGAGACTGGCGCTGCGCCATGGAGCCGGGCCCGGGCCGATCTTCGACGCGCTGCCGGGGCAGACCTCGCTGCGGCCCGAAGCCGCGCCCGAAGCCCTCAAAGGCTGCGGCGCGGCCATAGATTTCAGCTCACCCAATGGCGCGGTCGCCTTCGCGGCGGCCTGCGCCGCGGCCGGCGTGCCGCTGGTCACCGGGACCACGGGCTTCTCCCCGGAGCAGCTGGAGCGCCTGCGCTCTTTCTCCTCCCTCATACCCCTTTTCGTCTCCCCCAACATGAGCCCCGCCGTCAACCTGACCTTCGCGGTCGCGCGGCTCATGGCGGAAAAACTGGAGGGGTTCGACATACACGTAAGCGAGGTCCACCACAGGCTCAAGAAGGACTCCCCGTCGGGCACCGCGCTGCGCTATCTCGACGCCGTGCGGGACGCCGGCCGCAAGGCGACGGTGTCCAGCGCGCGCGCGGGCGACATAGTCGGCGAGCACACCGTGCTGCTGGCCGGGCCGCATGAGAGGGTGGAGCTCACGCACCGGGCCCACTCCCGCGACGTCTTCGCCGACGGCGCGATAACGGCCGCCCTCTGGCTGGCCGGCAAAGAAAAAGGATTCTACGACTACGCCGACCTGCTCGGACTCAAAGGGGTTCTCAAATGACCGCACAGGAGATCTTTTACTGGCTGCTCTTCTCGCTCCTGGCCCTCTCGGCCGGCACCGTCTGGCTGGCGTACCTCAAGAGCTTCTCGATAATCCAGCCCGCCCGCATGAAGCTCTCCCACCTTCCCGACCAGTTCAGGCTGGCCTATGAGCCGGTGGTCTTCCCCTCCACCGACGGCGTGGCCCTGCGCGGCTGGTTCATACCGGCCGAGGAGGAGGGAAGTTCGCGGACGATAGTATTCTGCCACGGCTGGGGCTCCAACAAGGCGGAGCTGATGCGCGACACCCATTTCCTCGCCGGGCTGGGCTTCAACCTTTTCTACTTCGACTTCCGCGCCTCGGGCGAAAGCGCGGGGAACGCGGCCAGCGTCGGCTACCTCGAGACCCGCGACCTGGAGGCCGCTTTCGCCTGGCTGCACGCCAACAGGCCGGAGGCCTGCGGCAGCCTGGCGCTGTTCGGCCTCTCGATGGGCGCGTCGGTGGCGCTGTGGGGCGCCTCGCGCCGGCCCGAGGTGAAGTGCCTGCTCGCCGAGAACGTCTTCCTCTCCTACACGCGCGTCGTGGCCAACTGGGGCTGGCGGCGGCTCAAGGTGCCGTTCTACCCGCTGATCCCCCTGATCCTCTTCTTCGTGCGCATGAAGCTTGGCGCCGACCCCGAGCCCTACAGCCCCGTCCACACGGCGCCGGCCGTGAAGCGGCCCGTGCTGTTCATACAGGGCGACCACGACGAGCTGGTGCCGCTGGCCGAGGCGCGGGCCCTCTACGAGGCCTGCGGCTCGACGGAGAAAGACCTCTGGACCGTCACGGGCGCGGGCCACGCCAAGTGCGCCGAAGTCGGCGGAGAGGCCTACCGCCGAAAGGTCGCCGGCTTCTTCCAGACCAACCTGCCGCCGGAGCCGGAGCCCGCGGAACCGCCGCCCGGGGCCGTAAAAACGGTCGGCGCGTAAAATTCGCCCTTGAATTCTCCGTCGGCATAATGTAAACTTTCGGAGTAATTCCAAGATGAAGTTCCCGTTAGGAGGGAAGAAGAAATGGCTGAGAAAGTAATGAAACTGCATGTTAAGCGCGAAGATGGTTTCCTTTATTACATCGACAAGCAGGGCGATGTGTCCCGCGCCAAGATGGCCCGCGGCGGCAAAAAGGGCGGCAAGCCCTCCAAGGTCGCCAAGGCCGGCGTAAAGAAAGAGGAAGGCTTCCTGTATTTCCTCGACAAGGCCGGCGACGTATCCCGCGCCAAGATGGTCAACGCCGGGAAAGGCAAAAAGAAGGCCAAGAAGGCCAAGCGCAAGTAATCCGCGGTTTTAAAGACCAAGGAACAAAAAACCGTCCGGGCCCCCGCCCGGGCGGTTTTTTTATGGCGCGCCCGGCGGCGCCGGCCTTTTGCTAAAATACCCGCATGGCAGATATCATAGAAGGAAAGACCCTTTCGCAGTCCATTCTCGCGGACGTCGCCGCCCGCGCGGCCGCCGCCGCCGCGGCGCTGGGCAGAAAGCCCTCGCTGGCTATAATAAATTACTACGAAGATTCGCCTTCGGCGGTCTATGTGAAACGCAAGCTCTCCGCCTGCGCGAAAGCCGGCATAGAAACGCACCTGATAATGCCGGAGGAGTCGAAGGGCCGGGACCATTTCTTCGGCCTGCTGCGGGAACTGGGAGCGGACAATGCCGTCGACGCCATAATGGTGGAGCGCCCGCTCCCGAAAGGCTTCGACGCGCCGGAGGCCTGGGAACTGCTGGACCCGGCCAAGGACCCCGACGCGCTCTCGACGCTCAACATGGGCCGGCTCTTCCTGGCCAAGACCTGGAAAGAGATAGCGGAGGGCGGCTTCTTTGTGCCGTGCACCGCGCTGGCCGTGGTAAAAATAATGAAGCACGCCGGCATAGACCCGGCTGGCAAAGAGATCGCGGTGGTGGGCCGCTCCGCCATAGTCGGCCGCCCGGCGGCGCATATGCTCACCTGCCTCGACGCCACAGTAACGCTCTGCCACTCGCGCACCCGGGACATAAACGCGGTACTTAAAAGGGCGGAGATAATAGTGACGGCCATAGGGAAGGCGCTGTGGCTCAAGCCGGACATGATAGGTCCCGGCGCCACCGTCATCGACGTGGGCACCAATCTCGGGCCCGACGGCAAGATGTGCGGCGACGCGGACTCTGCCGCGCTGGCCGGCACGGCCGGGCGCATAACGCCGGTGCCAGGCGGAGTGGGGCCGGTCACGCTGGCCTGCCTGCTGGAAGCCGCGGTGACGGCCGCCGAGCGGCGGGCGAGGGAGATAAAATGAAAAGGCTAATTCTGGCCGGGGCCGCGCTGCTGCTGTCGCTGCCCGCGCTGGCGGAAGACGCGGACCTGTCGATACCGGCGGAACAAAAGACGATCGAGCTCAAGGACAAGGACGGGGATAAAAAGGCCGGGATAACCATAAAGACCAAAGGGGCCAAGGAATCCACGAAAAAAAAGTCTTACAAAAAAAAGGAAAAAGGCTCCGGCTATAAATTCAAGGCCCAGGACTCCACCCAGTACAAATTCGACGGGGGAGGCAAGCCTCTGACCGGCGGAAAAAAAGCGGCCCCAAAGAAAAAATCCAAGACCCCGGCGGACTCGGGCTACAAGTTCCGGCAGGAGGGAAAAGGGTCCTCATATAAACTCGACGAGGAGGCCAACCCGATAGGCAAGACCGGAGCGAAGAAGGCGCCGGCCCCGAAGAAACCCGCCGCGAAACCGGTGAAGAACGACGTCCCCCCGCCTTACGACGACTCCCTCGCCGTGGACAAGAAAATGATCAGCCTGGAGGGGAAATAATGGCCGACCTGCTGGTTAAGCTTTACGAAGTCCCGCCGTCGGGGGCCGCCGTCGAGGCGCTTGCGCGCGACGGAGTGGAGCTGCGCCGGGCCATAGGCCCCGAGAAACACGCCGTCGTCGAATGGGCGGAGGATAAATTTTCGCGCGCCTGGGCCGCGGAATGCGACGTGGCCATGTCCGGACAGCCGGTCACCTGCTTCATCGCCGTGAAGGACGGGAAGATCCTGGGCTTCGCCTGTTACGATTCGACGCTGAAAGGATTCTTCGGCCCTATAGGGGTGGACCCCGGCGCGCACAAGAAAGGGCTCGGGAAGGCGCTTCTCCTGCGCACGCTCGAAGCCATGCGGGACGCCGGCTACGGCTACGCGGCCATAGGCTGGGCCGGGCCGGTGGATTTCTTTAAAAAGACCGTCGGGGCCGTCGTCATAGAAGGGTCCGAGCCCGGCGTCTACCGCGGTCTGGTCAAGGCCTCCCCCAGGGAAAAATGAAAGTCCCGCGCGAGTGGCATAAAAGCTTCTTCGTAAATTCCTTCTACAATCCGGCCGGCGCCAGGGCCGTCGCCAAGGCCCCGGCCGAAGCGGCTTTCGTTTTAAAAAAACTTGAATTAAAAAAAGGCTCGTCGCTGCTGGACCTCTGCTGCGGCCCCGGCCGCCACGCCGTGGAATTCGCCCGGCGGGGCATGGGCGTCACGGGTTTCGATTTCTCGGCCGAATACCTGCGCGAGGCGGCGGCCCGCGCTAAAAAGAAAAAAACGGCGCTGCGGCTGGTCAGGGGCGATATGCGCCGACTGCCCTTCAACGGGGAGTTCGACGCCGCGGTGAATCTCTTCACCAGTTTCGGCTATTTCCCTGAATTATCCGACGACATAAAGACTCTGAGAGGAGTAGCCCGCGCCCTGAAACCGGGCGGGCTGTTCCTGCTCGACCTGGCCAACGGGGCCTGGATCAGGAACAACTTCCGGCCCCGAAGCTGGCAGGAATGGGAGGACGGCGGCTGGCTGCTGGAAGAGCGCCTCCTGACAGCCGACGGCAACTTCAATGAATGGCTAAAGGTGGGGCCGGCCGGGGAAACGAGCCGCAGAAAATTTTTTACCCGCATTTACGACAAGGCCCGTATTTCCGCCGCGCTGCGGAAGGCCGGCCTGCGCCCGCTGCGCTTCTGGGGCGGGTTCGACGGCGTCCGGATGAGGCCGTCCTCGCTCCGCCTCATCTGCCTGGCCCGCAAGCCGGCTTCAGCCGCGCGCTGAACCGCGGCGCCGTGCCGCGAGCTGCCCGCAGGCCGCGGAGATATCCGGCCCCTTCTCCAGCCTCAGGTAAGTCCTGACGCCCGCCGCTATCATCGCCTTCTGGAAAGATTTCGCCCGCGCCGTCACGCCCGCGCCCGGCCCGCCGGGCGGATTGTGGGGGATCAGGTTGAGGCGGCAGGGGATATCTTTAATGAGCCTCGCCAGCCGCCCGGCGTCCTCCGCGGAATCGTTCACCCCGTCGAAAATTATGTACTCGAAAAAGACCTGGGCCCCGCGCGCGCGGCAGTAGTCGCGCACGGCGTCTATGATCTCCTTCAGAGGATAGCGCGCCTCCATGGGCACAAGCCGCCCGCGCAGCCGCTCGTCGGCCGCGACCACGGACACCGCCAGCCTGACCTTGAGGCCCGACGAGGCCAGCTCCCGTATCACCGGCACCACGCCTACGGTGGAGACCGTCATCTTCCCCTGCGAGAAGGCGAATCCGCTGCCGTCCGAAAGTATCGAGACGGACTTCTTCACGTTCTCCCAGTTGAGGAAAGGCTCGCCCATGCCCATGAAGACCAGGCTCGACAGCGGCCCTCCCGCCGCGCGCAGGCAGGCCGCGTACTGGGCCGTTATCTCCGAGGGGCGCAGGTCGCGGACGAGGCCCATCTCTCCGGTGGCGCAGAAAGAGCAGCCGCAGGCGCAGCCCGACTGCGAAGAGAGGCAGGCGGACAGGCGCCCCTTGCCCGGCAATACCACGCTCTCCGCCGGGGCGCCGCCGGGGAAAGAGAATAGCAGCTTGCGCGTGCCGTCCGCAGCGGAGACCAGCGTCTCCGGAGATTTGAACGGGGGAATAGAGAATTCGCGCTCCAGCAGGCGGCGCAGACGGGCGGGGACGCGCGCCATAGCCGCGAATGAACCCGCGCCATCCTTATATAAAGAAGCGAAGACCGCCGCGGCGTGCAGCGGCTTTTCCCCGAGGGCGGAGAGGCGCGCCTCCAGCTCCGCGCGCGTAAGGTCCCTTATGTCGGAGTTCATGGCTTCCTATGTTACAAAATAGTCCCCGCCGGAGCCCGGGAGATTTAACAAAGATTTAACACGCAGGACATTGCCCCGCGCTCCCCGGGCCGCTAAACTATGCTTAAGGAGAAGTCTTATGCGTACGATTGTAATGATGGTAGCCATGCTGACGGCTTTCGCCTCGCCCGGCGCGGCGGAGGTCCTTTCCGTGACCTCTAAGCTGGCCAATGTGCGCGGCGGGCCCGGCGGGAACAACGAGTCCCTCTGGCAGGTACTGCGTTTTACTCCCTTCGAAGTCCTGGGCCGCAGCGGTTCGTGGGTGCGCGTCCGCGACTACGAGGGGGACGAAGGCTGGGTGCACGGGTCCATACTGTCGAAAGTGGTCACCGTGGCGGTACGGACCCCGAAGGCCAACCTCCGCGAGACGCCAGGAGGAGAGATCTCCTGGATACTGGAACAGGGCTACCCGATGAAGCTGATCAGTACCGAGGGCAGCTGGCTGCAGGTGACCGACGGCGAAGCCACCGGCTGGCTGCACAAGAGCGTGGTTTGGGGACTGGAAGAAGAAGAGGAGTAAAACGACTAGGCGGCCAGTTCGAACATCCTGTCTATGGCGACGCGTGCCCGCCCGGCTATGCCGGCGGGCACCGTCACTTCCGGGGGGGACGGATCCCTGAGCAGGGCCAGCACGCTGTCGAGCGTTATCGACTTCATGTAGGGGCAGAGCCGGCACATGCCTATGAAATTCTTCTCCGGGAAGCGCAGCCGCGCCAGCTCGCCGAAACCGCATTCCGTGACCAGCAGGTAGGCGGACGCGTTCGTGGTCTCCACGTAGCGCATCATATCTCCCGTGCCTCCCATGAAATCGACGGCGCTTATCAGCTCCGACGGGCACTCGGCGTGCGCCAGCGCCACCAGCCCCGGCCAGCGCTCCCTGTATATCTTTATCAGCCCCGGGTCGAAGCGCTCATGCACTATGCAGGAGCCGTTCCAGAGTATGATGTCCCGTCCCGGGGTCTTGCCCAGTTCGCGCGCCAGGTTGGCGCCCATGAACCTGTCGGGCAGGAAGAGCACCTTCTCGTGCTCTTCGTACATCCGGCGCAGTATCTTCGCCGCGTTGGCGCTGGTGACGATGCAGTCGGACTCCGCCTTGACCTCTGCGGTGGTGTTGATGTAAGTGACCGCCGGCGCGCCGGGATGCTCCGCCTTGAGCCGCCTGACGTCCTCCGCCGTTATCCCTTCGCTCAGCGAACAGCCGGCGTTGGAGGAAGGCACGTATACCTTCTTGGCCGGGTTGAGGATCTTGGCCGTCTCGGCCATGAAATGCACGCCGCAGAAGATTATAGCGTCGGCGTCGGTGCGCCGGCAGTCGTCGGCCAGTTTGTAGGAGTCGCCGGCGAAGTCCCCTATGCCCAGTATGATCTCGGGCGACTGGTAGACATGCGCGGCTATGACCGCCCGGCGTTCGCCTTTGAGCCTGTTTATCTCCAGCGTCAGCGCGGCCGCGCGCTCCAGCCCGCCCGCCACGCAGCGCCTGTCCAGGCCGGCGGCCGCCAGCCGCCTCATCTCTTCCTTTAGTTCCGGGGTCACTCTGTCTTATCCATTATGTCGGGGTAATTGCTGAAGATGCCGTCGACGCCGATCTCCTTCATGCGCAGGGCGTCCTTTTTCAGGTTGACCGTGTAGACTCGGACGGCGAACCCGGCCTTCCTCAGCAGCGCCACGTTGGGCCGGAAGGCGATGCGCAGCGCCAGGTGGAAGCTGGCGGCGCCGATCGCGCGGGCCTTAAGCACCGCCGGCGCCAGCAGGATCTCGCTGAGCCTGTGCCCCAGCCAGCCCAGCCCCAGGTCCGGCGACAGCGCCCGGAAGCGGCGCAGTGTGCCATGGTCGAAGCTCGACACCAGGGCCTTTTCGAAAAGCCCCGGGCGCCCCTTGAGCGCCGCGAGGAGTTCCGCCTCTATGCCGGGATAGGCGTCGCCGTCGTTCTTCACCTCGAAATTTATCCAGTCTGCGGCCGGCGCCGCTATCTCCAGCACCTCCTCCAGCAGCGGGACGCGCTGAAAAGAGGGGTCGGCGGCGAAATGGGCCGCGGCGTTGAGGCGGGACAGTTCCGCGTAATCCAGGTCCGCTATCCTGGCCGGTGCGCCGGCCGTATGAGAGAGGTCATAGTCGTGATGGACGACCAGTTTTCCGTCGCGCGTCCGGTGCACGTCGAACTCGAAGTCGCGCGAGCCCATGCGCGCGGCCAGTTCGAAGGCCTTGAGCGTGTTCTCCGGCGCGTAGCCGGAAGCGCCGCGATGCGATATGACCTTCATGACCAGTATTTCTCCAGCCAGCCGAAATTCTCCGCGTCGTATTCGAAGCCGCTCATCTCCTCGCGGCCGGTGCCCGGCCCGTGAAAATCGGTCCCTGCGGTGACGCCCAGGCCGAAGCGGCGGGCGAGCGCCATGAACTCCCCCATCTTGCGCACGGTGTGGCAGGGATAGAAGGCCTCTATTCCGTCCAGGCCCATCTCCTTCCAGGCCCCGAGGTCCAGGACCTTCTCCACCACGCCGGGATGGGCGATCACGGCGGCCCCGCCGGCGGCCTTCACCGCTTTTATGGATTCCTCCATGTCGGGGCCGCGAGGCGGAACGTAGGCGGGGCAATCGTAGCCGATGTATTTCTCGAAAGCGTGCTTGCGGTTCTTCACGAAGCCGCGCGATTCCATAAGGTCCGCGAGGTGCGGGCGGCCGTAGGTCCTGGCCGCTGGCGCCACGCCGGGCGCACGGAGGTCCCCGGCGGCTTCCAGGTCGGCCAGCGTCGCCGAAAAACCCAGCGGGCGCAGTAGGGCGAGTATCTCCTCCATGCGGGCGAGCCGCCTGCGCCTGAACTCCTCCAGCGCGGAGAGCAGCGCGGGGCTCTCCGGGTCCACCCCGTAGCCCAGCACGTGCAGGCTGTCGTGCAGCCGGGTGCTCAACTCCACCCCGCGGCACCAGCGCAGGCCGCGCGCCGAAAGCAGCGGGCCCAGGCCGCTCCAGCCGGCCGTATTGTCGTGATCGGTGAGCGAGAAATATCCGACCCCCGCGGCGGCGGCGACGGCCGCCAGCCTCTCCGGCGGCAGGGTGCCGTCGGAGAAGCTGGAGTGGGTGTGCAGATTTATCAGGGACATGTATGGCCGGAAAAAGGTGCTGGGACACCATGCCGCATGTTGTCCCCCCGCTGATGCCGGCGGGAGGGTCAGCCGACGGTGACTTCCTTGACCTCGGGGACCGCTTCGCGCACCATGCGCTCCACCACGCCCTTGAGCGTCATGGCCGCGTGGGGGCAGCAGCCGCAGGCGCCGGTCAGGCGCACGGTGACCACGCCGCTCTTCTCGTCGACCGCTACCAGCTCCACGGAACCGCCGTCGGCCGCCAGTATCGGCTTTATCTTCTCTATAACCTTCGCAACCTTGTCTTTCATGGTCATCTCCTTAGGGACGCTGATTACTAAATGACTAATTACGGTCCTGCGGTGAAGACTGCCCCTGTGGATAATTAGTCATTTAGTAATCAGCGTCCCCTAATTATACCAATTGGGCCGTTGGACCCAGACCGGGCTGGTGCTTTTTCCGGGTCCCTCCTGGGTCCCCGGACACTGACTTTCCGGCCCGGCCCGCGCTACACTCTTATACTGTGGTTAAAGGCGGCGTAAAAATGCAAAGATCTTTCAAGCCGGCGAGGGGCTCCGGTGACGGCGGCCTCACGGACCTCCTGGCCGGCCGCCGGGTACCCAAGACAGATCCGCGCATAAAGGCCAACGCGCTTATAGACGAGCTCTCCTGCCTCCTGGGGCTGGTGAAGGCCGGCGGTTTTGAAAGGGCGGCCCTCGCCCGGGCGCAGACCGCCCTGTCGGAGGCGGCGGCGAACATCGCCGGGATGAAGAACGGCGGCGAACTGCGGGAACTGACCTCCGGCCTTGAAAAGGCCGGGGCTGAACTCTCTCTCACGGTAAAACCGCCGGCCAGGTTCGTGCTGCCCGGCGGGAACCCGGTGGAGGCCACGCTGCACCTGGCCCGGGCCAAGGCGCGCGTCTGCGAGATCTTATGCTGGGAGCTGAAAGCGAAAGGGCCGGCCGTCCTGCTCAACAGGCTGTCGGACTGGCTGTTCCTGCTGGCGCTGTCCGCCGGAACAGGGCGGCATTGCCCGCAGTCGGTGCCGCGAGCTCTGCGAGCGGCCGGCGAAAACAAGAATAGGAGAAGGAAATGATCAAAAAGAACCTTTTAATCCCACTGCTGCCCGCCCTGCTGCTGACGGCGCTGTTCCCGGCCGTCCTGCCGGCGGCGCAGCCGGAAGCGCTGCGCGCGCGGGCGGCGGCGCTGTTCGACGGCAACGGCGCGGCGCCGGCCATAGAGATACCGCGGCCTCCGGAAAAAAATTCGGCGGCGATGGAATTCCTCCTGGAGACCAGGCAGGTCCTCTCCGCGGGAGCCTGGAACGGCTCTACCCCGGAAATGCGCCACTTTCTCTTCCGCCATCCCGGAGGCTGGACTACCCAGGCCCAGGGCGTGGGGCTGGAGGGCTTCCTCTGGACCAAAAAGGAGCTCGAGGGCCGCTTCGGCGCGGACACCTTCCTCCATCACCTGCCCGACTATTTCAGTTACCTCGACGCCCTGCTGGCCCCCGTGGCCTGGACCGCCGAGCTGCGTTCGGCGCTCAAAGAGCTGGGCGGCTCCACGCTGCCCGCGGCGGAAAAGAACGCCCGCCTCAACGAGATGCTCGATTATTACGTCGCCGGGCTGCAGGACAATGTGCGCCGTTACGACGCCTCCCTCTGGGCGAAGAAGGCCCGCGTCTACCAGATCTTCCCCCGTGCCTATAACCTGGCCGGGCGGCGCGAGGCGGGAGTAAAGTCCCAGTCCGGAGCGGGCGGGACCGTTTTCTTCAGGGATTTCCGCCCCTCCGACTTTGATGCGATAAAGAGGATGGGGTTCGACACGGTCTGGCCTATGGGTATATTCCCGATAGGCGTGCGCGGCCAGACCGGCACCGGCGGCGGATCGGTGTACTCCATCAGCGATCATTCCACCGTTAACCCCGACCTCGGCACCGAGGAGGATTTCCGGCGCTTCGTGAAGAACGCCCATGCCGCGGGACTGCGGGTCATAGTGGACTTCGTGGTCAACCACACCTCGATGGACGCGAAGCTGCTCTTCGAGGATCCGGCCTACTTCATCGGTCACCGGCGGCCGTCCGGCGCCTGCCCTAACCAGCATTTCGAGCAGCGGCACGGCGGCGAGCGCTGGTGCATCCACCACGGCGGCTTCTGGTACGGCGGCGGCGTCTCCGACTGGATAGACACCGCGCAGATTGATTATTCCAACGTCAGACTGCGCGCCAGGATGACGGAGATAGTCAAGGGCTGGGTGACGAAGTTCAACGTGGACGGCTTCCGCGTGGATATGGCGCACCTGGACCTCAACAATGTCTTCGGCCGCACCTGGGGCCGGACCATGCCGCGCGACGAATTCTACCGCGGCCTCATAGGGACGGTCAAGGCCGCCAAGCCTTCGACCGCCTTCATGGCCGAGGCCTACTCTTTCCAGGAAGACCTCTCCGCCTGCGGCTTCGACGTGATATACAGCAAGTTCGAGACCGGGCGCGAAGAAGGCCAGACCGGCTGGTACCAGGCGATGGAGCACGGCAGCCCTCATGAGCTGGCCAGCGCGATGAACAGGCTCGCCTTCCTGGCCTGGCAGTCGGGCGGCGCCGGCGCCGTGGCCTTCACGGGCAATCACGACGAGCCCGCTCCCGAGCGCGTCTACGGCGAGCGCCTGCCGGCCGCCCTGGCGCTCACCTTCCTCTATCCCGGCTCGACGCTGATGTACAACGGCGCCGAGATCGGCTACGACGCCGCCGTGCCCGCCGAGCATAAACCTCTGCCTTTCAGCGTACCCTGCGCCATAGACTGGCAGGGCGGCAAGCCGGAGGTAAGGAAGACCTACCAGGAGATACTGTCCCTTTCGGCCTCGGTCAGGAAGGAACTGGGCGACTATACTATAGAGCCGCTCTGGGCTCCGGGCGGACAGACCTGGACGGGCTATGTGATGCGCTCCTCCACTTATCCCGGGCGCGCCAAAGCCGTTATCGGGAACATTACCCGGCAATACACCCAGTTCACCCTGCCGGACGGCCGGACCGGGGGGCTGCGACCCGGCGAGTACGGGGTGACGGACTTCAGGTGAACTGCGCCGCCATATCCGCGCGATGAAAAAGATAATGTTATGGGCCGGTGTTCCGCTGCTGGGAGCCGGCGTGATAGGAATGGAGCTCGCCCCGGTCCGCGGCGGCGGGCTCTATAAATTCTTCTTGTTGCTGACCTTGGCCGGGGGCCTTCTGCTCGTAGTCTCGCGGCTCGCCTGCGGCTGGCGGCCGGAAGACCCGCTGCTGAAAGAACTGGCCGACGAAGACCGGGGCGGCAAAAAAAAGGATGATAAGACCGGCGCCGGCGTCGGATAGCTCGCCGCTGCTCCCAGCGAAATGAAAGGGCCGCCCCCGGGGCGGCCCTTCTTTTTGTACCGGAACCCTTTTCTACATCCGCTCGGGAGCCGAGACGCCGAGCAGGCCCAGCGTGTCGGCTATGACTTTGCGCACGGCCTCCAGCAGGAAAAGGCGGAAGGCCGTAACCTGCGGGGTCTGCGGATCGAGCACCTTGTGTTTGTCATAGAAAGAATGGAACAGCGAGGCCAGTTCCGTCAGGTAGGTGGTCAGGTGATGCGGGGAATAGTCCCGCGCGCAGTCAGAGAGCGTTTTTTCCAGCCACAGCAGCTTCATCGCAAGCGCCCGCTCCTCGGGGTTGAACTTCACGGCCGCGGGATCGAAAGCGGCGGCCGGGTCCACGCCCTTCTCCGCCGCGTTGGCGAAGATGGAACTGATGCGCGCGTGCACGTACTGAACGTAGAAGACCGGGTTCTCGTTGGACCGCTTCTTGGCCAGGTCCACGTCGAAGGTGAGATGGGTGTTGGGGCCGCGCGAGGCGAAGAAGAAGCGGCAGGCGTCGGTCCCCACCTCGTCCACGAGTTCCTTTAGCGGGATGAACTCTCCGGCGCGCTTGGACATCTTGACCAGCTCTGCTCCGCGCTTGAGCGCCACCTGCTGGTGGATCACCACCTTGAACTTCTCTGTCGCGCCGGAACAGGGCGGCATTGCCCGCGGTCGGTGCCCGGAGCTCTGCGACGGGCCGGCCAGCGCGCCGACGGCGGCCTCCATGCGCGGCACGTAACCGTGATGGTCCGCCCCCCAGACGTCTATCAGCCGCGTGAAACCGCGCGAGAGTTTGTCGAGGTGGTAGGCGATGTCGTTGAGGAAATAGGTGTTGGCGCCGCCGGATTTGACCAGCACGCGGTCCTTGTCGTCTGATTCCAGTTCCGAGGCGGCGCCGAACCAGACGGCGCCCTCCTTGTCATAGGCCATGCCGCGGGCGCGCAACCCGGAGAGGGCCTTCGCCGGGGCGTCGGCCGCGTGCAGTTCCGATTCCAGGAACCAGCGGTCGAACTCCACGCGGAAGGCCGCCATGTCGGCCCTATGGAGTTTGAGCATCTCCGTAATCGCGTACTCCGAGAACTTCGGGGCGTCCCAGGACGCGGCGTCCGCCGGCGCGCCGGCGGCTAGGTCTTTAAGATAGTCGCCGTGATAGCCGTCCTCCGGGGGATCCTTGCCCTCGAAGCGCGCCTTGAGCGAAAGACCCAGCATCTCCACCTGCCGGCCCTTGTCGTTGACGTAGAATTCCTCCGAGACCTTCGCGCCCAGCGCGCGGAAGATGCGGGCCAGGCTGTCGCCCAGCGTGGCGCCGCGGCCCGAGGCCAGGTGCAGCGGCCCGGTGGGGTTGGCTGAGACGAATTCCAGATTGATATGCTCGGCCGCGTATTCAGGCCGGTGGAAATAGGAGGGATTCTCCGTTATGTCGCGCAGGGAATCCAGCAGGAAGCCGTCGGCCAGCTTAAGGTTGACGAAGCCGGGGGGCACGGCGCCGGCCGCGAGTTCCGGCGGCAGCGCGTCCCTCAGTTCCTCGGCTATTTTCAGCGGCGGCTTGCGCAGTGTTTTGGCGGCCGAGATCGGCCAGGACACGGAGGCGTCGGCGTCGATATGGCCGGGCGGCGGCGCCACGGCCAGCGAGGAGAGTTCTTCCCGGGTCAGTCCGAAGGCGCGGCCGGCGCTCTCCCGGAGAGAGTCTTCAAGAGCGCGCAGCCTCATGCTATTTCTTTTTCCGGATCAGGGCGGCTTTCGCCGCGGTCGGTGCCCGGAGCTCTGCGACGGGCCGGGGGGCGGCTTTTTTGACCGCGGCCTTTTTGACCGAAACTTTTTTAACCGGGGTTTTCTTCGCCGTGGCTTTCTTCGCCGGGACTTCCTTCGCCGCGGGCTTGCTGGCGGGTTTATCCTGCCAGTCCACCAGGGCGCAGTCCTCGTAGAGCCTGTCCAGCGCGTAGAAACCGCGGGCGGAGGGCTCGAAGACGTGCACGACGAGGCCGCCGTAGTCGATGACCTTCCAGGTGCGGCTCAGCAGACCGTCGCGGTGCAGGGCGTGAACTCCCTCGACGCGCTTGAGCTCCACCGAGATCTCGTCCTCGACCGCCCTCATCTGCGGCTGCGACTCCACCGTGGAGAGCAGCGCGAAATAGGCCGCGTCGGACTTATTGGCTATGTCGTATATTTTTACGTCGGCGGCTTTCTTTGAGTCGGCCAGCCGGGCGGCGGCCGCCGCCAGTTTCCTGAATCTGAGTTTGTTGTCGTTCATATGGTGTCCTTCTGCTCCTTGAGCTTCCGCATTAGCGCCGCCTCTGCCTGGTGTTCGATATTCTCCACCGCCGAGGAGATTATCGAGGACAGCGTGCCGAATATAGTGGACAGCGAGTTCTTCTCGGTGTCGGTAAAATCGGCCGGCCTGGCGAAGCGCATGTAGCCCAGCGGGCCCTTGTGCCCCCTGAAAACGACCACATAGGCGTTAGGGGCGGTCCAGGCGCTCTCCTCCGGCGGCGCGGCCGCCAGTTTTTCCGGGGCTTCGTCGAAGGTCGAGCGGGTGCCGGCCTCGTCGAACTCCTCGTTGAACTGGTTGTAGGCGAACACGCTGATGTTCCAGCTGCCTTCGAAATGGGTGTAGACCTCGTCGAGCACCTCGGCCAGGAACTCCCGCGAGGAGCGGTATTCGCGCAGCACCAGTTTGCTCATGTCGTAGAGCATGGTCAGTTCGCTGGAGGTGTGCTGCAGGCGGCGCAGCACGGACTTCATGATCTCGGTGAAGATGGAGATGCCGTTGTCCGGGTGGTCCTTTATGAAGCCGAAGAACTCCGTCCTCCTCACCTCGTAGAGCACGGTGTCGGTCTCGGCGCGGGACTGCGCGAAGCGGGTCTGCCCCTCGAGCACGGCCATCTCTCCGAAGAATTCCCCGGCGCTCAGTATCGCCAGCGTCTTAAAGGCCTTCCCTTCGTCGTCGAGCTTCTTCTCTATGGTCACCGAGCCCGAGACGATGATGAACAGCGTGTCTCCCTCGCTGCGCTCCCGGAAGATTACCTCGTCCTTCTTGTAGAAGGACTGCTTGAAAGTCTCCGAGAACTGGGCGAGCATCTCGTCGGTGAAGTTCCGGAAGATAGGGACGTTCCGCAGGTCTCCCTTATTGCTCATAAGCCGCCTCCCGCGGCCGCGCCGGAGACCTGCGAGCACATCTTTTTGAACATTTCCCTGTCGCGGGACTTGGCCTCGGCCACTTCGTAGGTGACTATGCCCTGCTGCACCAGCATGGACAGCGAGCGGTCCATGGGTATCATGCCGAACTTGGCGCCCGTCTCGATGGCGCTATAGATCATATGCGTCTTGCCTTCGCGGATGAGGTTGGAGATGGCCGGCGTCATGATCATGACCTCGCGCGCGGCGGCGCGGCCCTTTCCGTCCTTGCGCGGCAGCAGGATCTGCGCTACCACGCCCTGAAGGCCGGCGGCCAGCTGCACGCGCACCTGCGTCTGCTGATGCGGCGGGAACACGTCGATGATGCGGTCCACGGTGGACGGCGCGTCCTGGGTGTGCAGCGTGGCGAAGGTCAGGTGGCCGGTCTCGGCGGCGGTGATCGTGAGTTGTATCGTCTCGAGATCGCGCATTTCACCGACGAGAATGACATTGGGGTCCTGGCGCAGCGCGCCGCGCAGCGCGTTGTTGAAGCTCTTGGTGTGCTGGCCTATCTCGCGCTGGCGGATGATGCAGCTCTTGGCCTCGTAGGTGAACTCTATCGGGTCCTCGATGGTGAGCATATGCCCCTTGCGCTTCTGGTTGATGAGCTCCAGCATCGCGGCCAGCGTGGTGGACTTGCCGGAGCCCGTAGGGCCGGTGACCAGCACCAGCCCGCGCGGGATATTGGCCAGCCCTATTATCGCCGGGCTCAGGCCCAGCTGCTCGGGCGTGGGGATCAGGGACGGGATGACGCGCATGACGGACTCTACGCCGTTGCGGGCCATCAGGACGTTGAGGCGGAAGCGGGAGACGCCGGTGATGGCGAAGGAGCAGTCGAGCTCCCAGTTCTCCTCGAACTTTCCGCGCTGCTCGTCGTAGAGGGCGGAATAGACCAGCGTCTTGGTCTGCTCGGCCGTCAGCGCCGGCATGGCGTCGGAGACCGGTATAACCTGGCCATTAAGGCGCATCATCGGCGGCTTGCCCACGCAGATATGGATATCGCTGGCGCCGGCCGAGACCGCCGTCTTGAGTATGGTGACCATGTCGGACATATCTTAACCTCCCGTTCTCCCGGTGGGGGCTCTATTTCAGGGTCGCCGGGTCGAAATCAAGGCCTATTATGACCCTGACCCCGGCCACCGGGTTCTTCTCGGGTTTTGAGTATATTTCCAGGCCTCCCAGTCCCAGCAGCTCGCGCACCCGGCGCGCCCCCTCTACACCGCCCGAACAGTTTACAATTTTTGTCCGCGGCTGGACAGAAACATAATTCCCGTAATCGATGACGTCTATCCCCCTGGAACGCAGGCGCCGGGTGACCGCGTCCGCGGCACCGCGCCGGCCGGAGGCGTTGAGGACCTGCGCGGTCACGCCGCCCGCCTCTCCCGTCCAGGAGGGCTGGTCTTTGAGCAGGGCGCCGGCCTGTGAGATCACGAGCCGGGAAGGCGCCAGCGAGAGGGCCTCGAAGGCCAGCGCGGCGGCGCAGTACGGCCCGAAGTTGGTCCGGGGCTTCGCGTCCCGGGCCGCGGACGCCAGCGCGCGGGGAGAAGTCCGCCAGGACGCGAGACCGCGCAGCAGGGCCTCCAGGCGCGCGGGGGAGAGGTCCGCGTAAAAGCCGCTGAGCGCCGGCTCTCCGCCGGCCTCCCCGTAAAAAACTTCTATGGAAGCCGCGGCGGCGGAAGCGTCTGACCGCCGGTTGCCGGCGGCGCGGCGCGGCAGGTGGAAGAGCTCCAGCGTGCGTGAGGAGGGCCTGTAAACGGCCACGCCGGGGGCCTCCGCGTCGGCCAGCGCGAAAGCGAAAGGCCGGCCGGAGGATACGGCGGAGGCGAAGGGAGAGCGGCTGTGCAGCAGCGCGGTCCAGCCGGCGGCGGCGAGAAAGACCGCCAGCGTCAGCCTGGCCGGCCATTCGCGGCGGCCCTTCAGGAGTTCAGTTTCAGGCATGTCTTAAATCCGAGAGGATGTATCCACCTGCCCGCGAGGCGCAGCCATTCGGTCTTCATCCTGGCACCGAGCGCGGCCGCGGCGTCCAGGTCGCGCAGGGCCAGCCGGCGCAGCGCGGCGGCGCCGGGGTAAGTCCTGTCCGGCGCGGCCAGGTCGGCGACGAAGATAATCTTGTCCAGTTCGCCCATGGACGGGTGACCGAGACTGTGCCGGGCGGCCGCCCGCAGGATGACCGGATCGCCGACGCCCAGTTCGCGCCGGGCCAGGTGGGCGGAGACCCAGGAATGCAGCAGCTGCGGCGCGTGCCGGACGGTCTCTTCCAGGCACGGTACGGCCAGCCCCGTAGAGCGGCAGAGCCGCTCCAGACGGCGCGGCGCCAGCTCCTTGGCGTAATCGTGTATCAGAGCGGCGACGGCGGCCGCGCGGACGTCGGCGCCGCGGGCGGCGGCTATATCGCAGGCCAGCCGGGCGCAGGCCAGCGTATGGGCCGCGCGCTTAGGCCCCAGCCGGGACAGGACTTTTTCCCTGAGGCGGCCCAGGTAGAGGCCTCTCTCCTTTATTATCCGCGCGGCGGCCGGCGGAACGCAGGCGGGCGCGGCGCCGCAATAGAGCCCGGCGCGCAGCGCGGTGGAGGATATCGCGGGAAAGGTCCCTTTCAGGAAGAGGGGGGAATGTTCCTTACCGGCTCCCGCCGGGAACCCGGACCTCCGTCCGACGAGCAGACGCGCGGCGGCGAGTATCCTTTCGGGACGGCGCCAGCGTGAGAACCCGGGCAGGCAGTCGGAACCCATCAGGAAATATATCTCCGCGCCCGGATACCGCCCCCGGAAGTATTCCAGCGCCTGCCAGGTATAGGTGGTCGCGCCGCGGCGCTTCTCGAACAGGCTTATCTCCGCCGGCACGCGCGCGGCCGCGGCCGCGGCGCGCAGCATGTCGGCCCTGTCGGAGAAAGGCTCCGTCGGCTCCTCCTTCAGCGGGGAGCGCAGGGCCGGTAGCAGCAGCGTCCTGTCCGGCCGCAGCCGGCGCGCCGCGGCGGCCAGCAGCAGCATATGTCCCCGGTGGGGAGGGTCGAAAGTCCCGCCGTAGACGACGATGGTCTTTTTCCGTAGGCGCTTCACAAGTGCTATAATATAATTTACCTAGCCTCCGGTGAAAATATGGCCGACAAAAGAGACAACGCGCTGATACTCCTCGTGGACGCTCCCGTGCCGGAGAAGACCGGTCACGAGCTGAAGAAGGTCTTCGGCCCCGAACGGGCCGTCCACATCAACCTCGACCTGATGCACGAATCCTACCGGTCGGCCAAGTCCTACGGCGGGGCGATACTTATACTTTCCTATGAAAAGAGCCCCAAGCATCCCGACCTGACCTGGCTGGATCCGGAGGATCCGGGCTTCCTGGAAGCCAAAGGCCGGAGCTACGACAAACGAGTTCTCACCGCCTTCACCCTGGCCTTCTTCACCGGCGCCAAAAAAGCCGTGATGATGAACCATCTCTGCCCCGCCATAAAACAGGAGTGGATAGACCAGGCCCTCGCCCGCACGGACGACAGGACCGTCGCCCTGGGCGCCGCCCAGGACGGCTCTTTCCACACGCTGGGCCTCACTCAGGACAACCTCCGCGTACTGGAGGACCTGTCTTTCTCCTCCGGCAGGACGGCCGAGGACATTTCCGAAAGGGCGCGCCGGCTCAAGCTGACGGTGCACGCCATTCCCGACACCTACGTCGTACGCGACGAGGAGACCCTCCGCAAATGGATAGACTCCAAGGAGAGTTCCCCGTCGCTCTTCAGGGAACCGCCGGAGAGGGCCCAGGAAACGCCTCATAACGGCGAGAAGAAACACGGCAGGGGAAAGCGCCATCACAACGGCGCTCCCGCCGAAGAAAGCCGGGAAGACAACACCCTCTGATCCCCGCCGTCGCGCCACGGCGGACGGCGAACCCCGAACCGGTCCCACCGGAGGAAAAATGAAAGAACACAAGAAGACCTGCGCGGAAATATTCCGCCTGGCCGGCCGCGTACGCGCGGAGGTCCTGGTGCACTCGTCGGAGTCGGCGCTGACCCGCTTCGCCGACAATATCATCTCCCAGAACGTGGCGGAGGCCTCGACCTCGGTCTCTATCCGGCTCACGGATAAAGGCCGGGTATTCCGGACCTCTCTCAACCAGCCGGGCGGCGCCGCGCTGTCGGCCGCCGTAAAAAAAGCGCTGGCCGCGCTGAAGCTGCAGAAAAAAGAAAAAAGCCTCCTCCTTCCGCCGCCGCCCAGCCCGCTCAGGCCCGCGGCCCCCGGTCTTTACGTCCCCGCGACCGCCGCGCTCAAACCTTCTTTCCGCGCCGAGAAAGTCGCGGCCCTGGCCCGGCTCTGCCGCGCCCGCGGAATGAAATGCTACGGCACCATCGAGAACGGGGCCTCCTCCCTCACAGTGGCCAACAATTCCGGCGTCTTCGCCTCCCACCGCGAGACTTCCGCCGTCTACGGCGTCACCGCGCGCAAGGGCGAGGGCTACGGCTGGGCGGAACAATACTCCCCGGACGCCTCTAAAATAGACTACGCCGCCGTCGGCGCCCGCGCCATGGATAAAGCCGCGGCCTCGGCACGGCCCGCCGCCGTACCCCCCGGTAAATACACCGTGATCCTGGAGCCGGCCGCCGTCGGGGACATGCTGTTCTTCCTGGGCTATAGCGGCCTGGGCGGCAGGGCCTGGCTGGACGGGCGCAGCTTCGCCTCCGGGGCTCTGGGCAGGCGGCTCCTGCACCCCTCCATAACCATAACCGACGACGCGCTGGAAGGGCCCGCGGCCGGGGCTACCTTCGATTTCGAGGGCCTGCCGCGCAAAAAGGTGGTCCTCATCGAAAGGGGAGTGGCGCGCGCCGTGGTTCACGACCGCCGGACCGCGGCCGAAGCCGGAGAGCGGTCCACCGGCCACGCCCTGCCCCAGCCCAATACCTACGGGCCCATGCCGCAGAACCTGGAGATGACAGCGGGAGACTCCTCTCTCGACGAGATGATCCGCTCCACTAAGAAGGGAATACTCGTCACCACTTTCCACTACACCAATCTGCTCCGCCCGAAGACGGTCGAGATGACGGGCATGACGCGCAACGGTACTTTCCTGGTGGAGAACGGCCGGGTCACCAGGGCCCTGAAGAACATGCGCTTCACCCAGAGCGTCGTAGAGGCTTTGAACGGCGTGGAGGCCCTCTCGCGCGAGCGGAAGGTAATAAATGGGTGGGGCAGGATGTGCGTACCGGCGATGAAGATCGGCAAATTCAACTTCTCGTCGGCGACCGGATTCTAGGAGGAAGCCATGTTCGGACTCTGCGAAGAAGCTATCGACGTACTCTCCTCCCGCCGGGCGGATTTCGGCGACATAAGGATAGTCCGCACCCGCGCCCAGTCGCTGGGCGTGCGCAACGGCGAGACCGGCTCCGTCGACGACTCGGAGACCCTGGGCTTCGGCGTCCGGGTGCTGCTGGGCGGGGCCTGGGGCTTCGCCTCCAGCGGCCTGGTGACGCGGGCCGAGGTCAGGCGCGTCTCGCTGCTGGCGCTGGAAATAGCCCGGGCCAGCGCCATGCTGATGGACCGGAAGGTGCGGCTGGCCCCGGAGCCCGCCTACCGTGATTTCTGGCAGACGCCGTTCATAAAGGACCCTTTCGCGGTGCCGGTAGAGGAGAAATTCCGGACCCTTTTCGAGGCCGACCGCCTCATGAGGCGCGACCGCAGGATAAAGTCGGCCCTCTCCTCCATGCGCTTCGTCCGCGAGCATCAGTGGCACGCCACCACGGAAGGCTCGCGGATAGAGCAGGTGCTGCTTTCGAGCGGCGCCGACTGCCGCGCCACGGCCGTCGACGGAGCGCAGGTGCAGGAGCGCGGCTACCCCTGCTCGCACGGCGGCCAGACGCTGGCCATGGGCTACGAGCTCATCGACCTGCTCGATCTTCCCGGCCACGCGGAGAAGGCCGCCTCCGAGGCGGTCGCCCTGCTCAAGGCGCCGGACTGCCCCTCCGGCGAGCTGGACCTGATCACCTACGGCAACCAGATGGCGCTGCAGATACACGAGTCGGTCGGCCACGCCAGCGAGCTCGACCGCGTGCTGGGCTACGAGGAATCATACGCGGGCTCGAGCTTCGCCACCACCGAAAAACTGGGCAGCTTCCGCTACGGCTCCCCGATGGTGAACCTGGTCGCCGACGCGACGCTGCCCGGCGGCCTGGCCACGGCCGGCTATGACGACGACGCCGTGAAGGCCCAGCGCTGGCATATCGTGAAGGACGGCGTACTCTCCGGCTACATGACCAACCGCGAGTTCGCGCCGCGCGTAGGCCTGCGGCGCTCGCAGGGCTCCTGCCGCGCCGACGGACCGGCCAATATACCGATAACGCGCATCTGCAACCTCAGCCTCATGCCCGGTTCCGCCGGCTCCATGGAGGACCTGGTCCGCTCAACGAAGCGCGGAATAATAATGGAGAACAATAAGTCCTGGAGCATAGACCAGCGGCGGCTGAACTTCCAGTTCGGCTGCGAGATCGGCTGGCTGGTGGAGAACGGAAAGATAAAGAAAATGGTGCGAAACCCCACCTACCAGGGCATCACGCCGGCTTTCTGGGGATCCTGCGACGCCATCTGCGGCCCGGACGAATGGCGGCTCTGGGGCGTCGCCAACTGCGGCAAGGGACAGCCCCCGCAGACGGCCGCGATGTGCCACGGCTCCAGCCCGGCCCGCTTCAAAAGGGTTAAAGTGGGGGTAAAGGCCGGATAAAGCCATCCGGGCCCCTTTTAAGGGGCTTTCAGCCTGCCTTTAAAAAGCGCCTGCCTGATTTTCCGGCCCCTGTTGACACACTCTATGTATTTAAGGTAATATTTTCCTTACCGTAAATCGTCTTTGCACAGGGAAAAACCGGGTCTTTTTGCGTTTTTTGATCAAGTCTTGCTAAGTCAAGCCCTGAAAGCATAATTAACAAATAAAACGCTTATTTTATATACGTTTTTCAGTCAAAACACCGCGATATTAACACTTGTGGATAAGTTGTGGATAACTCAATAAACAGCAAAGAACTCTGGCAGAACGCCTGCGTCAAAATCGAGCAGGAAATAGGCAAGGACCCTTTCGACCTCTGGATGAGGCCGGTCTCGGTGCTTGTTATCGAGGGCGATACGGTCAAACTGGAAGTGCCCGACCCTCTTATATTTGAAACCATTAAAAAGCGCTACGAGGAAGTGATAATCCGCGCCCTTTCGGAACTTTCCGGTAAAGACTATAAGATAGATTATTCCCTCTCGCTGGCCCCCAGGGAGCCCCGGCCCGCCCCGCAGCCCGAGATCCAGGCCGCGCCGGCATCCAGGCCCCAGGCCGCCGCGCACTCGTCCTTCAATCCCAACTACACCTTCCAGACCTTCATAGTGGGGCCGTCCAACCGCTGGGCCTACAACTCGGCCAAGGCCGTGGCCGAGAAACCCGGGCACCTCTCCAACCCCTTCTTCATCTACAGCCCGCCGGGCCTGGGCAAGACCCACCTGATGCACGCCATAGCCAACGAGATACTGCGCCTCAACCCGGCGGCCAAGGTGATCTACACCCCCAGCGAGAATTTCGTCAACGAGTACATCGACACCATACAGAACAAGAGCAACTCGGCCGAACTCTTCCGCGGCAAGTACCGCAAGCTCGACTGCCTGCTGCTCGACGATATACAGTTCCTGATGGGCAAGGAGCGCAGCGAGGAGGAGTTCTTCTACACCTTCAACGCGCTGTTCGAATCCAAGAAACAGATAGTGGTCACCTCCGACCGGCCGCCCCGCGAACTCTCGCTGGCCCAGCGCCTGGTCTCCCGCTTCCTCTCGGGCACCATAGCCGACATGAAGCAGCCCGACCTGGAAACCCGCATCGCCATCCTGCGCGAGAAGCGCGACCAGTACAAGTTCGAGATACCCGACGACGTCGTCAACTTCATAGGCGAGAACGTCAAGACCAGCATCAGGGAACTCGACGGCTGCCTGCTGACGGTCGGCAACTATTGCATGAACATGCGGCTGCAGCCCACCATAGACGTGGTCCGCGGGATAATCAAGGACCACATGGGTATAAACCAGGACGACGGGGACAAGATCAGCATAGAGACCATAATAAGCGTAGTGGCCGAGAAGTACCAGCTCGACACCAAGGACCTGCGCTCCAAGGGGCGCCGGGACTCGGTGGTGGTGCCGCGCCAGATCGCGATGTACCTGGCCTGCGAACTGACGGAACTGTCCACCACCAACGTGGGGGACGCCTTCGGCAAGGACCACACCACGGTCATCTACGCGCGCAATAAGATACAGAATATGGTGCACACCGACCTCTTCATCAACGAACTGGTGAACACCTTGATAACCAAGATAAAGTCTGTCAGCAACAAGTAAAAGCTGTGGATAAAGGCGGCCATTGTTAAGATTGTCAGTCCGGTTTGGCGGGAGGAGGAGAACTTCCCCCGATGGTTTCAACAGTTTCAACAGAATTAACAGGCTATATATAGAGGATGATGATGATGAAAATAAATAGTAACCGGGAGAACCTCATCAGGGGAATACAGACCATCCAGGCCGGCGTCTCGGCCAAGACGGGGACCCTGCCCATACTCCAGAACTTCCTGATGGAGACCGAGGACCAGGGTCTCAGGGTCGTCTTCACCGACCTCGAGATGGCCATAAAGCACCACATAAACGTGGAGGTGAAGGGGGACGGCAGCATAACGGTCCCTATAAAGAAGTTCCTTGAGATAATACAGAACCTCGGTCCCGACGCGGACGTGAACGTGAACGTGGACGACGGCAACAAGGTCTCCATCCTCTCCGGCAAGACCCGGTTCAAGATCAGCGGCGCGCCCAAGGCCGACTACCCGGTGATCCCCGACCTGGACGAAAGCAATTCCTTCAAAGCTCCCGCCTCCCTCATAGCCGATATGGTGTCGCGGACCCTCTTCTCGATCGCCGCCGAGGACGAGAGGCATTTTCTCAACGGCCTCCTGTGGAAATACGAAAAGGGAGTTTTTTCGGTGGTGGCCACCGACGGCCGCCGCCTGGCCGTCGCCACCAGCCAGGCAGTCAAGGCGAAGAATGATTTCAAGGTCATCGTGCCGTCCAAGATACTCGGCGAGCTGGTCAAGTTCATAACAGCGGCCGACCTGGGCGAAAAAGAGGAGTTGACGGTGGGCCTCTCCTCCAACCAGATAGGGTTCCGTATCGCAAAGACGGTCTTCGTCTCCAGGCTCATCGAGGGGAACTTTCCCGCCTACGAGCAGATCATCCCCAGGACCCGCGAGACCTCGGTCGAGATAGACACGGCGCGGCTGCTGGCTCTCACCAAGCGCGCCTCCCTCTGCTCCAACGAACGCAGCGGCGCGGTCAAATATACTTTCAAGAAAGGCGTGCTGGTAGTCAACTCCTCGTCCCAGACCATGGATTTCGAGGACGAGACGGACGTCGACTACAAGGGCAAGGACCTGCAGGTCAGCTTCAATCCCAAGTTCGTGATGGACGTGCTCAGGAATATAGGGGAAGCCAAGGCCCTCATGGAATTCAACGCTCCCTCCACCCCGGCCCTTATCAAGCCGGTCAAGGGAGAGGAATTCCTCTACATAGTGATGCCGTTGCGCGCGCAGTGAGGGCCCCGGCGTGTTCCTCGTAAAGAGAAGCCAGAACTGGAGCCGGCTGGGTTATTCCGGCGGCGAGCGCCCCTTCCGCGGTTTCCCGCTGGACAGGCTCCCTTTGCTGTCCGCCATCTGGGACCGGGAGATAGGTCAGCTCTCGGCCCATTGCAAACTTGAGGGAGTTGACGGGGACCGGCTGGTGGTGTCGGCCTCTTCCGCGGCGGCGGCCAATGAGCTGAGGCTCAGGGGCCGGTCGCTGGTAAGGGCCCTCAATAAATATTTCAACCGCGCCTGGCTCAGGGATATAAAGGTGACCGGCGAGCCCGGCAGATAGCAGCAACAAGGAGCTTCGAATGTCTTCCAAGGAGACCGCAGCGATGACAAAGCCCAAATCGGCCGACTACGATTCCTCAAAGATACAGGTGATGGAGGGCCTCGAGGCGGTGCGCAAGCGCCCCGCCATGTACATCGGCTCGACCGGCGTGCAGGGCCTGCACCACCTGGTCTACGAGGTGGTAGATAACTCCATCGACGAAATACTGGCCGGCGGCTGCGACAAAATAGAGGTCGTCATCAAGGACGACAATGTCTGTTCCGTGTCGGACAACGGCCGCGGTATCCCCGTGGACCCGATGAAAGAGGTCAAGGACCCCAAGCTCAAGGGCAAGTCCGCCCTCGAGGTCGTTCTGACCGTGCTGCACGCCGGCGGCAAGTTCGACGCCGGCGCCTACAAGGTCTCCGGCGGCCTGCACGGCGTCGGAGTCAGCTGCGTCAACGCGCTCTCCGAGCTGCTGGAAGTGACCGTGCACCGCGAAGGAAAGATCTGGAAGCAGGAATACCGGCGCGGCAAGCCCCAGTACGAGGTCAAGTCCGTGGGGACCACCACCGACCACGGCACCACCGTGGTGTTCAAGCCCGACGTAGAAATCTTCGGGGACGTGTCATTTTCGTTCGACATCGTCTCCAACCGGCTGCGCGAACTGGCCTTTCTCAATCCCGGCGCCCGCATAACGATAATAGACGAGCGCGAGGAAGGGAAGAAGCACACGTTCTTCTTCGAGGGCGGCATCAAGCAGTTTGTGCGGTTCCTTAATACCAATAAACAGGTCATCAACGCGGACCCTATCTTCGTCTCCAAGTCCGAGGGCGACGTCATGCTCGACCTCGCTATACAGTACAACAGCGACTACTCGGAGACCATCTTCTCCTTCGTCAACAACATCAAGACGATAGAGGGCGGCACACACGTGTCGGGCTTCCGCTCCTCGCTGACCCGCGTTATAAACGACTATATCAAGAAGTACGACCTGCTCAAGGATAAGAATTTCAGCGTGACCGGCGACGACTGCCGCGAGGGCCTGACCGTGGTCATCTCGGTCAAGATCCCCCACCCCCAGTTCGAGGGCCAGACCAAGACCAAGCTGGGCAACGGCGAGGTGGAAGGCATCGTCAAGACGCTGACCGGCGAGGCGCTGGGAGTCTTCTTCGAGGAACATCCTTCGGTCGCCAAGGCCATCTGTCAGAAGGGACTGGGCGCCGCCGAGGCCCGCGAGGCCGCCCGCCGCGCCAAGGAACTGGCGCGCCGCAAGGGCTCTCTTACCGATTCCGGCCTGCCCGGCAAACTGGCCGACTGCCAGGAGCGCGACCCCAGTAAGTCCGAGCTCTTCATAGTGGAGGGAGACTCGGCCGGCGGGTGTTTTGCTGGAGAGACGAAAGTCGCCCTGGCCGACGGCCGGGAACTCTCCTTTATGGAATTGACGAAGGAGTGGAGCTCGGGCCGGAAGAACTACTGTTACACGATCGGGAAAGACGGTCGCATCGGGCTTGCGCCTATCCAGAACGTGCGGCGGACCAGGAAGGACGCCGAGGTCGTAAAAGTCGTTCTCGATACCGGGGAGGAGATCGTCTGCACCCAGGACCACCGGTTCATGCTGCGCGACGGAAGCTACAGAGAAGCGGCGGGTCTAAATGAGGGAGAATCATTGATGCCCCTGCGGCGGCAACTGTCCCGGAAAGGAAAACGGATCACCATCGAAGGTTATGAGATGGCGTATGACCCGGCAGAGAGGAGATGGGTGTTTACACACCTGCTTGCGGATCAGTTCAACCTCGACCGCGGGGCCTACGCCGCGTCGGCTGGAGAGCACCGGCATCACCTCGACTGGAATAAGCGGAACAATAACCCGGAAAACGTGCGGCGCCTGACAAGAGAGAAGCATCTGGAACTGCACCGGCGGCACGCGGATAAGACTCTTCGCACTCCCGAGGCACTGGCGAAGCTCCGGGATCTCCGTGCGACGCCCGCTTTCCGCGCTTCGATCCGGGCGGCGATGACGACCCCGGAAATGAGAAAAATCCTCTCCGCCCGTGCGAGCAGGCAGTGGGAAGATCCGCGTTACAAGGAGTTCATGACGGCGAAGTTCCTGGAATTCTATGCGGCGAACCCGGAATTCCGGGAAAAGAATAATGCCAATTTGAACAGAGAGCAGCGGAAGCATTGGGAAAGCGCGGAGAATCGCGGACGGCAAGCTGTGCGCACTACGGCATATTTCGCCGCCAACCCGAAGGCGAAAGAGGACCGGGCCGCGCTCTCGAACCAGCTCTGGGCCGATCCCGGCCTCCGGAAATGGAGGAGCGCCAAAACGAAGGAACAGTGGACCGGGGAGTTCCGTTCGCGGAGGAAAGCGGCCTACAACGAAACCTATCTGCGCAAGGCACTGGGCGTGTTGAGCGCGATCTACGCGAAGACGGGGCGCGTTGACGAAACGCTGTATAACGCGGAGCGCAGAGTCAGGAAGGACAGGAGCGTTCTCCGGCTTGATACGATCGCGAACAGGTTTTTCGGCGGCGAGCGTAAGCGGCTGGAGGAAGCGGCGGCTAACTTCAACCATAAGGTACGGCGGGTAGAGAGGCTGACCGGGCGGAGGGACGTCTACGATCTCGAAGTGCCGGACACACATAATTTCGCTCTCGCCTCCGGCGTCTTCGTGCATAACAGCGCCAAACAGGGCCGCGACCGCGTCTTCCAGGCCATCCTGCCCATCCGCGGCAAGATCCTCAACGTCGAGAAGGCCCAGCTGGTCAAGATAATCTCCTCGGACGCCGTGCGCACTCTTATCAGCGCCATCGGCACCGGCATCGGCGAGGGGGAGGACGGCTTTAATCTCGAGAAGCTGCGCTATCACAAGATCGTCATCATGGCCGACGCCGACGTGGACGGCCAGCATATCCGCACGCTGCTGCTGACCTTCTTCTACCGGCAGATGCGCCAGCTCGTCGAGCAGGGCCATGTATATATCGCCCAGCCGCCGCTCTACAAGGCCAGGAAGGGCAAGTTCGAGGCCTACTTCGAGAACGAGGAAAAGCTGCAGAAGTGGCAGATGAAAGAGGCCGTCAGCGGGATATCTGTTAAAGCGAAGGGGAAGAAGATAGAGACCGGCACCCTGGCGGAGCTGCTGGACCTGGTGGTATCCGTGGACAATGTCAGCCGCAAACTGGAGCTCAAGAACCTGACGCTGAAGGACTATGTGGGCTACCAGACCGGGGGAAAGGTCCCTCTCTACCGCCTGGAGACTGGCCCGGAGACCTACCGCTATTTCTTCACCGAGAACGAGTGGCTTAACTACGAGAACGAATATATAGCCAAGCACAAGGCCGACCTGGCCAGGGAAGGCCTCGCCGAGTCCGAGATGGACGCCGAGGACCTCGGGCCGGAGTTCCAGCCGCTGGGCGAGTTCACCAGGCTCAACAACCTTTCGGCCAAGCTTAAGCCGCTCGGCTATACCGTGGCCGACTTCCAGGCGGACGAGACCAAGAAGCCCGCCGACATGTTCGAGATAGCCACGGAAAAAGCCATCACCGGAGCCAGGGACCTCAAGGGCCTGCTGGACGCGGCGATGAAGATCGGCTCCGCCGGCGCCCACATACAGCGCTACAAGGGTCTCGGCGAAATGAACCCGGAGCAGCTCTGGGAGACCACGATGGACCCCTACAAGCGCAAACTGCTCAAGGTTTCGCTGGAGGACCCGGCCGAGGCCGAGAAGATGTTCACCACGCTGATGGGCGACAAGGTGGAACCCCGCCGCGTGTTCATAGAGCAGAACGCGCTGGCCGCCAGGAACCTGGACATCTGAGGACCATTTTTTTAAGGAGACGGTTTTAAAATGACAGCCAACAAGAACGACAAGAACCAGCCGGTGGACAACCTCTTCGCCAATATCGTCGACCGCGATATCAGCGAGGAGATGAAGGCGTCCTACATAGACTATTCGATGAGCGTCATCGTGGGCCGCGCGCTGCCCGACGTGCGCGACGGCCTCAAGCCCGTGCACCGCCGCGTGCTCTACACCATGGACGACATGGGCCTGCAGCACAACAAGCCCTTTAAGAAGTCCGCCCGCATAGTCGGCGACGTCATGGGTAAATACCACCCGCACGGCGACTCCGCCATCTACGACACGCTGGTGCGCATGGCGCAGAGTTTCTCCCTGCGCTACCCGCTGGTGGACGGCCAGGGCAACTTCGGCTCGGTGGACGGCGACCCCGCGGCCGCGATGCGCTACACCGAGGCCCGCCTTTCGGGCATCGCCGGCGAGCTGCTGGCCGACATAGAGAAGGAGACCGTGAAGTGGGTCCCCAACTACGACGGCTCCATGACGGAGCCCAGCGTACTGCCCGCCAAGCTGCCCAACCTGCTGGTCAACGGCTCCTCGGGCATCGCGGTAGGCATGGCCACCAATATCCCCACCCATAACCTGACCGAGGTCTGCGACGCTACCATGGCCGTCATAGCTAACCCGGACCTCGAAGTCAAAGAACTGATGAAGATCCTCAAGGGCCCCGACTTCCCGACCGGCGGCATCATCCGCGGGCGCAAGGGCATCAAGGATTACTTCGAGACCGGCCGCGGCTCCGTCAAGATACAGGCCCGCACCGAGATAGAGGAGATCAAGGGCAACCGCGAGGCCATCATTATCACCGAGATCCCCTACCAGGTCAACAAGTCGACGCTGATAGAGAACATAGCCGAGCTCGTCAAGGACAAGAAGATCCCCGACATCTCCGATATCCGCGACGAGTCGGACCGCCGCGGCATGCGCGTCGTCATAGAGATCAAGCGCGACGGCAATGCCCAGGTCGTGCTCAACCAGCTTTACAAGCACACGCAGCTGGAGACCAGCTTCGGCGTCATCATGCTGGCCATCGTGGACGGCCGCCCGCGCGTGCTGCCCGTCAAAGAGGTCATGTCGCAGTACGTGCGCCACCGCAGACTGATGGTGGTCAACCGCACCAGGTACGACCTTAAGAAGGCCCTGGCCCGCGCCCATATACTGGAAGGCTACCTGATAGCCCTCCAGAACATCGACGCCGTAGTGGAGATAATCAAAAAGTCCAAGGACGCGCTCGAGGCCAAGGGAAAGCTGATGGCCAGGTTCGCGCTGAGCGACATACAGGCCCAGGCCATCCTGGACATGCGCCTGCACCAGCTCACCCGCCTGGAGACCGGCGCCATCGAGGAGGAGCACAAGGCCCTGATGAAGCTCGTCGCCGAGCTCCGCGCCATCCTGGCCGACCCCAAAAAAGTGCTCAAGATCATCGTCGAAGAACTCGAGTACATGAAGGGGAAGTACGGCGACAAGCGCAAGACCGACATCACCGGCGAGGCGCAGGAACTCGACATCGAGGACCTGATCCCAGAGGAACGCGTCGTTATCACGATGAGCCACGGCGGCTACATCAAGCGCATCCCGGCCGATACCTATAAGGTGCAGGGCCGCGGCGGCAAGGGCATCATCGGCTCCGACGTGAAGGAGGAGGATTTCATAGAGAAGCTCTTCGTCACCTCCAGCCACGCCACCATACTGATGTTCACCACGCGCGGCACGGTGTACGCGCTCAAGGGCTACGAAGTCCCCGAAGGCAACCGCACGTCCCGCGGCAAGGCGATAGTGAACCTGCTGCAGATAAAGGACGAGAAGGTCACCTCGGTGCTCGCGGTCGAGTCGTTCGAAGAGGCCAAGGGCAAGGAGAGCTTCATCGTGATGTGCACCCGCAAGGGCAACATCAAGAAGACCCCCATCGCCGACTTCGCCAATATCCGGCGCAGCGGCATCCGCGCCATCGGCCTGGAGGACGGCGACGTGCTGACCAGCGTCGAGCACACCGAAGGCAGGCACGAGATAATAATCGGCACCAGGCAGGGCATGTCGATCCGGTTCGCCGAGAGCGACGTGCGCGCGATGGGCCGCGGGGCCATGGGAGTGCGCGGCATCCGCCTGGACAAGGACGACCAGGTCATAGGCATGGAGGTCGCCGAGCCCAAGTCGAAGAAGACCCTGCTGACGGTCTGCGTCAACGGCTACGGCAAGCGCACCGACCTCGACGAATACCGCCACCAGCACCGCGGCGGCTCGGGCGTCATCACGATAAAAGCCACCGACCGCAACGGCCACGTCGTGGGCCTGCACCTGGTGGAGAACGGGGACGACCTGATGGTGATGACGGAGAAGGGCAAGATCATCCGCATGCCCTGCAAGGACCTGCGCGTCATCAGCCGCAACACCCAGGGCGTGCGCCTGGTCCGCCTCGAAGAGGGGGACCGCATCGCCTCGGTGGAGCCGGTGGTGGACGAAGGAGAGGTCGCGGTCGAAGAAAAGAAATAGCCGGGCGCGGGCCTGCCGAAAAAAAGGAAGCGGCCGGGCGAGGGAAACCTCCCCGGCCGCTCTCTTTTTTATTATTTTCTTCCGACGAATTCCAGGTAGCGGAAGGTTACCGTCAGGCCGCTGCGCCTCTCTATCTCCCGCGCGACCGCGTCGAAAAACTCGTCAAGGCGCTCCGGCTTAAGGGCCGCGGTCAGGCCGGCCGCCGGTCCGGAGCTTCTGAGCCACTCGACCACCGAGGCGGCGTCCTTGAAGGTGTGAGCCAGCTCGCGCTCCTTGAGCCTCTCCACGGCCAGCCCGCCTCTTTCGGCCGCGGCGCGGAAGGCCGCCGGGCCGGGAGGGAAGTTTATCGGCGGGAAGCGCCGTATGAACCCGGGGCGGCGCAGCAGTACCGGGGTGACGGCCCGCTGCAGTTCGGAGAGAGACTCCGCCGTGCTGACCAGCATGGCCGCCCTGCCGCCGGGGGTCAGCGCGCGGGCGCACAGGCGCAGCAGCGGCCCCGGCCGGCAGTACTCGGCAGACCAGAGCGCGGAGGCCAGGTCAGCCGAAGCCGGCGGCCTCGATTCCAGGAAGCCCGTCATACCGGCCCGGGTGAAAGTTACGTGGCAGTCGGCGCTTGCCGCCCGACTCTTCGCGACGGCCAGCATGCCGGCCGAGATGTCGCAGGCGTCCACGCTGCCGGAGGGTCCCGCCGCCCGGGCGAGCAGCAGCGCGGAGTGGGCGGTGCCGCAGCCCAGGTCCAGGCAGCGCGAGCCCGGGGACACCTTCAGCCCCTCCATGAATTCTTCCGACGCCCGCCGCGTCAGCGGCCGCGTCTCGGCCAGCTCGTAGGTTTCGGCGCGGAGGTCGTAGTCATGGCGGTAAAGGTCGCCTCCTCCGGAGAGGCGGCCGGCCAGGCCGAAGAGGGCGCGCGCCAGCGCGTTCATGGGATAGAGGGTCTCCCGTCTTTCGCGGCTCTCAGGCGTTCCCTGTCGTTGCTGAACAGAGCCTCCCAGAACGGCAGCGCCTCGCCTTTATTGCTGACATGGCCTATCGGGAACTTGCGTATCTCCTCAAGGTCCGCGCCGCCGGCGGTGGGCCAGGAGAAGATCTCAAGGTTGAAAGTGGTGCGCTCCTCCGGCGGCAGCTCCGGCTCCAGCGCCATGCGCAGCGCGCCGGCCAGGCCGGCGCGGGAGGCCGCCGCCAGCCAGAAGGCCGGCCCCGGCGCGGCCGCCGTCCTGGCGCGCCGGCGCAGGAGGTTGAACACGTTCATCACGAAATAGTTCACGGTGGCGCCGCGGCGGTTGGAGACGGCGTTCTCGCCGAACATCTCTTCCAGCGTGAAGCCGGTGGCCGACGACGCCAGCCGCAGCATGTCGCTCATGTAGATGCGCTCCCGCGGGCTGTGGACGCCGATATCGGAAACGTTGCGCAGCCGCAGCTGCCGCACGAAGTCCATGTTCCCGAGCCCGAAGCGGACCACCGCGGCCAGTTCGTCCTCGTTGACGCCGCGGGCCAGCGTCATGGAGAGTATGGTCTTTATTTCAAGTCGTTTGAGGTTGCGCAGGGCCGCCGCTTTCTCGGCGGAGAGGTCCCGCCCGTTGAAGAACTCGTGGGTGGCGGGCCTGAAACCGTTGAGCGACAGGATGCAGTAGTCCAGGCCGCTTTCCTTGAGCAGCGCGGCGAAGGAGGGGTCGGCCAGGCGCAGGCCGTTGGTGAGCAGCACCGAACGCTTCTCCGGGTGGGCGCGCCGGACATGGGTTATCAGCTCCGGCAGCTCGCGGCGCAGGCAGGGTTCTCCGCCGGAGAAGACGATGTGCCGCGCCGGCGAGGAGGCTATCATCGCTTTTATGCTGTCCACGGCGAATTCGCGGCCCCGCTCGGGCAGGTAGCACCAGCGGCAGGAGAGGTCGCAGGCGTAGCTGACCGGTATCACCAGGCCGTAGCGCGACGGGCGGTTGGCGCGGCCGGAGGCGCAGCGCAGGTAAAGTTCCGCGTCGGGGTCGGCCACGTCCTGGGAGCGGCCGTGGACGGGACAGGTCTTCTCTATTAAGGCGCGGCCGCCTTCGGAGTAGAGCTCAGCGTCCGTTTCCGCGAGGCAGGAGGGGCAGAGCCCGCGCGTCTTCCTGATGAGCCGCCTTTCCATGGTCTAGTCCCAGCCCAGCTTGCGGTAAAGTTTCGGCACCGGGCGCCGCCCCATGGACGCCATTACATTCGCTATGGCCGACGGGTCCTTCAGCGGCAGCGTGCCGCCGGAGATGGAGTCTATCTCGCGGTAGACCAGCTGGCTTACGCAGCCGTGCGCGGGAGAGGGGAAGCTCTCCAGCATCCTGGCGTAGATGCCGGCAAAAGGCTCGGAGGAGATGTTGCCGAAGCCTATGGGGACGAAATCGCAGGGGCAGACGTCGCCGTCGGCGCTCACGTAGACGTGCGTTCTGCCGGCGCTGCAGCCGAAGTTGTTTATCGTGCCGATATGAGGCAGCGACATGATGACGGGCAGGTCCGGGTCGCGGTTGATCTCGTACTGCAGATCCACGAACCTGGCCACATCCCTCTCCTCGAGCAGCTCGAAGTTTCCCTTTATGACCTTGCCGCAGGGCTTGGGCCTGAGGATGCGTATCTCGTGCACGCCGAGCCCGCCGGCGAACTTTATAAAGTCGTATATCCTGCCCGAGTAGAGAATGTCCTTGGTGATAACCATCGAAATAGCGGTATATAGCCCGGCGGCGATCGAGCTCTTCAGCGCCGCCACTGCCTCGGCGTGGGCCGAGGCGGAGGTCCTGTTGGCGTTGTGTTCTTCGGGGATATGGCTGTCGAGGCTGACCACCACGGCCGTCAGCCCCGCCTTCTTAAGCGAGGCGGCGCGGGCGGCGTCGAGCCCGTGGCCGGAGGTGAAGAGCAGCGTATAGGACCGGTCGTCCACACCGGAGACCAGGCTCTCCAGGTCGGCCCTCAGCAGCGGCTCTCCGCCCGTAAAGCCTATGCAGGCCGCGCCCAGGTCCTGAGCCTGTCCAATGGCCCGGGCCAGCGTATCAAAGGGCAGGTCCTCCCGGCCGCTGCCCGGGTTGCTGCAGTACCAGCATTTCAGATGGCACCTGTTGGTCAGGGCGAAATACACGGAAAAAGGGCTGGTCTTCTTCCGTGAGGAGTTCGAGAAGTAGCCCAGCGCCGAGCGGAAAGCCCGGCTCCGCAGCGGGGTATAGGTCGTGTTGATGAAGAGCCTGCCGCCGAGTTCCGTCGCCTTCTCGAAGCGCATCTGCCTCGCCATGAACCAGAGGAAGCCGGGCGGCAGGGAGGCCAGCCCGCCGTCGAGGGCGGCGGCGCCCAGCTTCAGGTATTTCATCAGACCGGTATAGCGCTTGGCCGCCATGGTTTCAGCCCTTGTAAAGGTCGGCCAGAGACGCGAAGGCCACCAGCAGGATATTGGCGAAGATGAGTTTCGAGAAGACGGCGTCGCGGGCCCGCAGGCCGGCGAGCAGGCAGGCCGCGGCGGCCAGGGCCCCGGCCAGGTATACCGGCCCGCACATGCCCAGCAGGTAAGGCAGCAGCGATACGGGGACCCCGGCCAGCGCCAGGCCCGCCGCCAGCCGCCGCGCGCGCGCCGGCCCGGTCTTCATGGGCAGCGTGCTGCCTCCGCCGGCCCTGTCGCCCGGCAGGTCTATCACGTCGCGCATGATCTCGTAGGCCATGATCTCGAGGAAGAACCAGAAAGGGAAGATATAAAGGCTGTCGCGCCGCGGCGAAGAGGCTCCTCCCGAGGTAAGCGCCAGCGACAGCGGGTAGATGGAGGCCACTATCAGCGAGATGGCGGCCTCCTTGAAAACGCCCAGGCGCTTGGAGTAGAGGTTGTAGAGGACCAGCGCCGCGGTGAGAGGCAGCGCCACGGCCGCGAACCAGGCGCTGACCAGGAAGGAGGCTCCCGCGCCCGCCGCCAGCAGGGCCGCGGCGGCCGCGGCCGCCGGGCCGCGCGGCAGACGCGCCGCGAACCCGGCACCGGGCCTGTTGACCTCGTCGTAGCCGCGGTCGAGGTGGTCGTTCATCAGGTAGCCGCCGCAGAGTATGAAGAACAGCGAGGAGCCGCCCTTGAGAAAGACGGCCAGCTGCGGGCCGGCCAGCAGGGCGGACGGCGAGCCGAGGGCGTAGGCGGAGATGATGAAGATCCCCGACAGGATGGAGAAAATCTTGCCCAGTATGACGTACAACGGCATGGCGGGGGGGCGCGGACCGGTCAGTTCTTCAGGCAGCGCGCGCGGACTTCCGAGAACTTGCGCATCACCTCGCGCTTCTGGCCGAAGGTCTCCGCCCGCGGCAGGTCGCGCATGATGAGCGCGTACATCTCCATGGCGTCCTTCGGGGAGAGCTCCATGCGCGCGTCCGGCGTTCCCTCGAGGCCGCTGAAGATCACCCACTGCCCGCTGACCCTGGCCACGGAGAGCTCGTTCTTCACCGGCCGGCCCTTGAACCTGACGCCGCCGGGATTGAGCAGTACCGCGTGCAGCAGCCCGTCGAGCTTCATGTACCGGCTCACCAGCCGGCTGCGCAGCTCCGGGATGCGGTAAGAGGCCTCCCAGCCGGGCTTGAAGAGCGCGTTGGCCACCAGGAATTCCTCGGTTTCGTCGAGTTTCCCGTCCTTGAAGAAGGAGTAGGCGTTCATTATCCCCTCGTCGCTGAGAGGGATGACCAGCGTCGGTTCCACGGCCGTGTCCAGGCCGCGCTCCACTTCCACGGCGCCGTCCTTCTGGCGCACGGTGAAGCCGATGCCGGGATGCTCCTCGGGGATGATATAGGCCGAGGCGAACATCCCGCTGGCGAAGTCGGCCGCGGCCGGCAGGCGCGCGGCGTCCTTTAACGCCTTCTCCAGGCGCAGCTCCGCGGCGCTGAAATTGTCCGTCCTGCCGCGTTCGTAGCGCGTCCGAAGTCCGGGCTGTTCCGGGTCCCGGCCGCAGCCCGCCAGCACCGCCGAAATGGTCACGAGTAAAGCCGTTTTTTTCATATCCTGCCTCCCCTTCCTCGGTCTCAATATAATATCATAAACACAATATCGCGGGATTTGCCGGGAGGACGCTGTGCTGACGGGGAATAATATCGCGCTGTCGCTCGTGATATCTATCGTTGTCGCGGCAGCGGAGGCCGGTACGCCGAAGAAGCCCGGCGGCGCCCCGGACGCCGGCTGAATTACCTTCGCGCCCGCTTTTGCTAGAATTTGAACATGGACATCCTCCCCTTCGCTTCGGCGGTATTCACGCTCGCGCTGGTCATGGACCCGCTGGGCAATATCCCCATGTTCATGTCCGCGCTGAAATCGGTGCCGGAGCCTCGCCGCCGGCCGGTCATCATCCGGGAACTGTTCATCGCCCTGGGCCTGATGGTATTCTTCCTCCTCTTCGGCAAGTACATCGTCTCTTTCCTGGCGATAGACCTGACCGCTATGTCGGTGGCCGGCGGCATAGTCCTGTTCCTCATCGCCCTGCAGATGATCTTCCCCAGAGGGGATTCCCATTTCGCCGACAATCCCGGCGGCGAGCCGTTCATCGTGCCGCTGGCGATACCGCTGGTGGCCGGGCCGTCGGTGCTTACGATGGTCCTGCTCTTTTCGCTGCAGGAGCCGGGGCGCCTGGGCACGTGGTTCGGCGTGGTCGGGGCCGCCTGGCTGATCAACGCCGTTATCCTGGGCGGCCTGGCGGGGCCGCTCTCGCGCCTGCTGGGCGAGCGCGGCCTGCTGGCCATGGAAAAGCTGATGGGCATGATCCTTATAACTATTTCGGTCCAGATGATAATGACCGGCCTGAAGAAGTTCCTGGCCGCCTGAACAACGGAGGAAAGATGAGGAAAACCTTTTTTGTCGCTCTCGTGCTGTCCGCCGCGTTAGCCGTTCCCGCCGCGGCACAGGAGCCGGAAGAGCCGTCGCAGGCCGGCAAACCGGATATTTCGGCGCTGCCCGGCTTCGCCGGAAAGGAAGAGGCCCCGCCGCCTGCCGCTGACGCTCCCTCCGCGGCCGGGCCCGAAAAGCCGGCGAGCGAACCCGAGCCGCGGGCCGTAGTCATAGACCCCTCCCCCTCCGACGAGGTCGTCTCTCCCGCCGCCCGACTTTCCGCGCGCGAGGCGGAATGGGCCTTCCTCAAGGCCGCTTCCGCCGATCAGGACAGGGAGATAACCAGCATAGTCATGACGCAGATCTCGGGGTGGCTGGACTCCGGGCCGCTGGATTCGACGGCCGCCGAGGCCCAGCTGCTGAAGGCGGAGATGAGGCTGCGCCTCAAGGATTACCCGGAGGCCACTGTGGACCTGCTCAGGCAGCTCCAGCTCTATCCGGGCTCCGGTGCCTCCCAAAAAGCCGCCTCGCTGCTGGAGGGGCTGGTCAACGAAAGGGCCGACAAGAAGCTGCGGCCCCTGCTGCTGGAACTGGCCAGGCCGTTCAGCAAGCCGGCCAAGGAAGACAGGATGGCCACGCTGCTCGCCCGCCTGGCGGCTGAGGCCGGGGCCGACTATTACGAGCCCCTCGTCGAAGAGTTCCGCCTTTTCTTCGAACGGTTCCCTTCCTATCCCGGCCGGGACGAGCTGCAGCGCTCGCTGGCCGCCATGCACGCCGTCAAAAAGGAGTATGTCGCGGCCAGGGTGGCCTATGAAAAGTTCATAGCCATGCACCCTTCCGCGCCGCTCATGGCCGGGTCCAAGCTGGCGCTCGCCGGGCTTCTCACCGACAGCCTGAAGGATCACGACCGGTCCATAGACGTCTATCTCGACGTCGCCTCCTCCTTCCCCGGCACCCCGGAGGCCCGGGAGTCCTACGCCAGGCTGCCCGCCCTGGCCGAGAAGCAGAAGAAATACGAGCTGGCGGTGGAGACCCACGAAAAGATCATAGCTCTCTACCCGGACAAGCCGGAGACCTACGAGGCTTACAGGTCGGCCGCCCGGGTGCTGCGCGAGCGCATGAAGAAGCCCGCCGAGGCAGTGTCCGTGCTGACGCGCCTGGCCGACAAGTACGGCGGCTCGAAAGGGCACGAGGCGCTGTTCCTCGCCGCCGAGATAACGCGCAAGGACATAAAGGACGCCGCCGCCGAGGCGGCTCTTTACGACAAGATCGTCGCCGAGTACGAGGGCGACGGCCAGGCCGCCCGCGCGATGTACGCGGCCGGCGAGACCTGGGAAAAAGCCAAGAATTACGACATAGCCAGGCAGTACTACATGAAGCTCACGGAGAAATACCGGGACGACAAACTCGCGGCCAAAGCCCAGAAGCGCCTGGATTCCATACTGGGGAAATAAAGTGCCGGCCCCCTACAGGCGCCCGTCGCCTTCTGAAAAAGAGCGCGCCCTGCCCAAGGCCGAGCTGCACCGGCACCTGGAAGGCTGCGTCTCCGTGCCGACGATAATACGCCTCGCCGCCCGGCACGGGACGAAGCTGCCTTCCTCCGATCCGGCGGAACTCGAAAAACTCACCAGACTCAAAAGCCCGATGGGCTCGCTGGACGAAGTCCTGGCGATGTTCTCCGTCGCGCAGGCGGCCTTCGCCTCCTACGAAGCGGTGGAAGAGATAACCTGGGAGGCGCTCGAGACCGCTTTCCGCGGCGAGAATATCCGCCTGCTCGAACTGCGCTTCAGCCCCGACTTCATGCTGGGAGGCAAAGACCTCGACTGGCGCAAGTCGCTGGACATAATAAATTCAGTCATAAAAAGATACGAGGCCGCCCATCCTTTCGTCGGCGGCGTCATAATCATCGCCTCGCGCGGGCTGGGCGCGGCTTCCGCGGAGCGCACCGCCGGATTCGCGATAGAGAACCGTAAAAAAATAATCGGGTTCGACCTGGCCGAGGGGGAGAAGGCTTTTCCCGCCCGGCTCTGCGCCCCGCTGGCGGCTAAGCTGCGCGACGCGGGCGTCCCGCTCACCGTCCACAGCGGCGAGGAGGGGGAATACTCGCAGGTCATAGACACCCTGGACCTGCTGGGTCCCCGCCGCATAGGCCACGGCGTAAAAGCCGCCGAGGACCGCACCGGCCGCGCGATGGAGATGATACGGCTGGCCGGGGTCACCGTCGAGACCAATCCCTGGAGCAATTACCTGACGCGCGCGGTAGAGACGCCGCAGGCTCACCCGCTCAAAAAATTCCTGGACGCCGGGCTCAAATGCTCGATAAGCGCCGACGACCCCGAGATACTCGACACCGACCTCAACCGCGAGTACGCCCTGGCGCTGGGCCCGCTGGGCCTGTCTAAAGACGACCTCGACTATTGCCGCCGCTGCGCGGTGGAAGGTTCTTTCCTGGACCCCGACCGTCGTCAGCAGGCCGCCCGCGAAATGGGCTTCTGAACTCCGCCGCCCCGGCTCAAGCCGCGCCTGACTGAAGCCGCGGGCCGATTTAGGTATACTATAGGGACATTTTCCCGGAAAAAGGACGTTAGCATGGCTGAAACCAAAGACGACAAGAAAGTCATCTACTCGATGGTCGGAGTCAGCAAGCACTACGACAAGAAGGCCGTCCTCAAGGACATCTACCTCTCCTATTTTTACGGCGCCAAGATAGGCGTGCTGGGCCTCAACGGCTCGGGCAAGAGCTCCCTGCTGCGCATCCTGGCCGGCAGCGACACCGATTTCAAGGGAGAGACCGTCCTCTCGCCCGGCTACACCGTCGGTCTGCTGGAGCAGGAGCCGAAGCTCGACGACTCGAAGACCGTCAAGGAAATAGTCGAGGAGGGAGTGCCGGACGCGATAAACGCGCTCAAGGAATACAACGCCATCAGCGAGAAGCTGGCCGAGCCTATGTCCGACGACGCGATGAACGCGCTGATCGAGAAGCAGTCCAGGATACAGGAGAAGATCGACGCCCTCGACGCCTGGGACGTGGATTCCCGCCTGGAGCAGGCGATGGACGCGCTGGGCTGCCCGTCCGGCGACACGCCGGTAAAGCAGATCTCGGGCGGCGAGCGCCGCCGCGTGGCGCTGTGCCGGCTGCTGCTGCGGAAACCCGATATTCTGCTGCTCGACGAGCCCACCAACCACCTCGACGCCGAATCGGTGGCCTGGCTGGAGCATCACCTGCGCGGCTACGAGGGCACCATCATCGCCGTGACCCACGACCGCTATTTCCTCGACAACGTGGCCGGCTGGATACTGGAACTCGACCGCGGACAGGGCATACCGTGGAAGGGCAACTATTCCTCGTGGCTGGAACAGAAGGAACAGCGGCTCAAGCAGGAGGAGAAGACCGAGACCGGGCGGCAGAAGACGCTGCAGCGCGAGCTGGAATGGATACGCATGAGCCCCAAGGGGCGCCACGCCAAGGGCAAGGCCCGCATCAACGCCTACGAACAACTGCTGGAGCAGGGCGCCGACAAGATGGCGCGCGAGCTGGAGATATACATACCGCCGGGCCCGCGTCTGGGCAACGTGGTCATCGAGGCCAAGGGCGTGAGCAAGGCCTTCGGCGAAAAAGTGCTGATGGACGACCTGAGCTTCTCGCTGCCGCCCGGCGGCATAGTGGGCATCATCGGCCCCAACGGCGCCGGCAAGTCCACGCTTTTCAAGATGATAACCGGCTCCGAGAAGCCCGACGCCGGCGATTTCCGCGTCGGCGAGACCGTCAAGATCGGCTATTCCGACCAGAGCCGGTCCACGCTGGACCCCAATAAGAGCGTCTGGGAAGTCCTCTCGGGCGGGCTGGACATCGTCAAGCTCGGCAAGCACGAGATGAACTCGCGCGCCTATGTGGCGCGGTTCAACTTCACCGGCCAGGACCAGCAGAAGAAGGTCTCCGAACTCTCCGGCGGCGAGCGCAACCGGGTGCACCTGGCGGCCATGCTCAAGGAGGGCGGCAATGTCCTGCTGCTCGACGAGCCGACCAACGACCTCGACGTCAACACGATGCGCGCGCTGGAAGAGGCCCTCGAGAACTTCGGCGGCTGCGCCGTGGTCATCAGCCACGACCGCTGGTTCCTCGACCGCATCGCCACTCATATCCTGGCCTTCGAGGGCGACAGCAGGGTGGTCTGGTTCGAGGGCAACTTCTCGGACTACGAGACTTCCCGCCGCGAGCGCCTGGGCGACGCCGCGCTGGTCCCGCACCGCATCAAGTACAAGAAACTGACCAGGCCGTGATCTATCTCAACGGCCGTCCCGCGGCCGCCCGCGGGGGCGCCACGGTGCGGGAGATACTGAAGGCGGCCGGGCTGGCCCCGGCGCTGACGGTGGTGACGCTGGACGGGGTTTTCGTCCCGCCGGCTGATTACCGCAAGCTCAGACCCGGCGACGGCGCCAGGCTGGAGGCCAGGGAGATGCGGGAAGGGGGATAGCATGGAAAAGATAATCAAGGTTCTTCACGTCGACGCGGGGACCGCGTTCTACCGCGTGGAGCGTTTCCCGGTAGGGCCTTTCTGGGGCCCGGTGGACCTGGGCCTGCACCTGACCGGCCGCGAGGCCGGGCGCCACGGCGTCCTCAATTTCGGCACCGGCCTGCTGGCCGGCTCCATCTTCCCCGGCTCCAACCGGCTCATCTTCACCGGCCACTCGCCCTGCTGGGGCGGCTTCTACGTCTCCGCGATGGGCGGCGCCGGGCTTATCTTCGACGACCTGGGCGTCAACATGGTCTCGCTGCGCGGCCGCGCGCCGTCGCCCTCGGTGCTGGTGCTCAACCGCGACCACGGCGAGGAAGTGCAGGTGGAACTGGCGCCGGTCGATCCGAATAAGATCTGGGCGTCCGCCCCCGGCGGCGTCTACGCGATGATGGACCATGTTTTCGGCCGCTGGGCGCGCGAGTTCAAACAGACCCCGCGCGTGCTGGCAGTCGGCCCGGCCGCGGCCGCCACCGATTTCGGCGCCATCGCCTCGGCCCCGTACCAGGACGGCAAAACGACCCACGCCGACTGCTGGGCCGGCCGCGGCGGCTTCGGCAGCAAGCTCTACCGCGAGCACAATATCTGCGCCGTCATCTACGGCGGCACCTGCCTCGACGACGATTTCCGCGACCGCGCCGTCGCGGACGAGTGGTTCCGCCAGCGCTACGAGAAGAAACTGGCGGCCAAGGATTTCGAAGCCACCACCAAGTACCGCTTCGACCCCAAGTTCGGCACCGGCGGCACCTTCGGCGTGAACTATTCCACGCTGGGCGGCCGGCTGATGGCCTTCAATTACCGCAGCGTGCTTTGGGACGAGCCGGCCCGGACCGCGCTCAACAAGCGGCTGGTGACCGACCATTACCTGAAGCAGTTCAACGAGGAGACCATCGCCAAAAAGCAGCAGCGCACCTGCGGCGAGCCCTGTCCGGCCGTCTGCAAGAAGCTCAACGGCGAGTTCAAGAAGGACTACGAGCCCTACCAGACCATGGGTCCGCTCTGCGGCGTCTTCGACCAGCGCGCGGCCGAAAAGCTCAACCGCCGCGCCGACGCGGCCGGCTTCGACGCCATCTCCGCCGGCGGCGTATTGTCCTGGCTGATGGAATGCCTGCACGAGGGCCTGCTCAGGCCGGAGGACCTGGGCGTGAAGAGCCTGCCGCGCTGGGACGCGGAGAGGTTCGACGCCGTCGCCGACTCCGCGCATAACGCGGAACTGGGGATGGAACTGATAGATTCGATACTGGCCTCGCGCGGCGTGCTGGACCTCTCCCTCGGCGCGCGCAAGCTGGCCCGCCGGCTGTCGCGCTCGCGCGGCGCTGAGATAGGCCGCCGCTTCGTCTTCCTGGCCAACGCGCGCAACGGCTGGATGGTGCCCAACCAGTACTGGAACGCCGGCGCCCTGAGCCCGATGGCGATCATGGGCAAGTATTACATGTACTACGGCTTCGACTTCGTACCGCCGCGCGAGCTGGGCCGGCTCAACGCGGGCCGCATGATACAGGAACTCATCATGGACGACCTGGGCTTCTGCCGCTTCCACCGCGGCTGGGCCGAGGAGATGGCTCCCGATATAGTCCAGCACATCTGGGGCGACTCGGCGCGGTTCCTGGAGGTAATAAAGGCCACGGCCGGCCGCATCAACAGCCGCAATGTCGCCGTGTTCTGGGAGTCGGACCGCAATATCGACTACCTGCTGGGCTTTATGAAGCGCAAGCGCGACGTGGAGGGCGACAAAAATCCCGAGCTGGAGCGCTGGATAAAAGCCTTCGAGGCCGACCGCCGCGGCGCCGCTATCGACTTCTGGTTCGAGATACGCAAAGGCATCTCCGAGACCCTGACGACGCTCTACTGATATGAAGGACTACGCCGATCCGCGGATGCATACGGCCGAGCACCTGCTCAACGGCAGCATGGTGCGCATGTTCGGCGGCAAAAGGGCCTTCAGCTCGCATATCGAGAAGAAGAAGTCCAAATGCGATTACCGTTTCGAGCGCGACCTGACGGCGGAAGAGCGGGCGGAGCTGGAGCGGCTGGTCAATGAGGCGATAAAGGCAGATCTGCCGGTGACCGAGGAGTTCCTGCCCAGGGCGGAGGCGGCGGCCAGGTTCAACCTCGGCCGTCTGCCCGAAGACGCGGCCGGCGACAGCCTGCGCGTGGTGAAAGTAGGGGATCGCGACGCCTGCCCGTGCATCGGCGTCCATGTCAGGAACACGGGCGAGATAGGGGGTTTCCGCATAATCTCCACCGGCTTCGCCGACGGCGTCCTGCGGATACGGTTCAAGCTGGCGGAATAGCGGTTCAGGGAGGGGGCATGGGGATGAAAAACTCCGCGGCGGTTTTAATACTTCTGCTGGTTGCAGGGCCGTCCGCGCACGCGGGCCGGGAAGCCACGGACTGGGACGTGCTTCCGGATTTCAATGAAATAAATTTCACCACCGCCAGCGTCGGCTTCGCCGATCCCGGCGGTGTTTATTTTGTTTTCGACAGGGAAGCCCGCGCGTTTTCCCGCGTTCCGGAAAAGGAATACCGCCGGCTTATGCCGGTTTCCGCCGGGCCGGCGCGCAAAGCGGGGGCGGACGGCGCCGTTCTGCTCCAGGCTTCGGACGGGACGGTGCTGGAGGCAGGCGACGCCTATTGCTCCGAGGGAGTGGACCAGAAGCACTGGCTTAAACTGGGCGGCGAGCCGCTGAAGGACCATGTCCGCCCCTGTGTCAGCGTATCGGCCGCGGAGATGACGGACGGCAGGCTCTGGCTGGGAACGCGCGGCGACGGGGAATACGGGGAGCGGCCCGCTTCCGGCATAGTGGTGCAGTCCGCCGCGGACGGCTCGCTGATAAAGACGATCTCCGATAAAGAGGGCCTCAGCGGCAATCTAGTCCGCGTCATAAGGGCCGATCCTTTCTCCAGGCGGGTCTGGTCGGCCACGCATCTGGGGCTCTCGGAGCTTTCGGCCGCGGGCGAGGTCCTCTCTTCCTGGTATCTTTACGAGGACCTTGACGGGAACGGTCTTCCGGCCGTCATGCTGAGCACGGCTCCGCGGCGCACTAATTTCCTGGCGGTACTCCAGCGGAAACTGGGGCCTAAGGATCCCGCCGCTTTTGTGGAGGCCGTGAGAAAGATCCCGCCGGAAATCAGGGACTGCCTAGGCCCGGACGGCCGCCGCTGGGACTGCCGTTACGGGGGTTCCGCCGGCGGCGATCGTTTTCTGCCGGAAGAGTTCAACGTCCTCGTTCCGTTCGTCGTGGAGGCCGCCGATTTCTCGCCCGACAATGTCTGGATGACCTATTTCCGCCTCTGCATGTTCGGGGATAAAGGCGTCGCCGGGCTGCTCGCGGAGAAGTACGTCGACGCGGCGGTCGCGACCAGGACGGGGAGCCTGGCGACGCAGTGCCTCTACGATTACCGCCAGGCGGGGCTGCTGAAGGAGAAGCCGCCGGAGGCGACGGTCAAGGCCGCGCTCGGCCGCGTGAGCAGGGCGCTGGCGCGGCTCAACGCCCTTGGTCCCGACGGCGGCCATATGGAGATATTCGAAGCGCACGGCGTCGCGGTGGAAGGCGCGGACGCCCTGGCCGAAATAGGCAGCCCTAAAGGGATAGAACTTCTTAACCGCTATTTCATCCGTTCAAAAGGAGGCGTTAACGATCCCGACGCGCTCATGTTCGACGGCGCGGCGCAGACCCTGCATCATCGCGACGATTTTCTGCCCGGGGCGATGGCCGGGATCGAAAAGTTCTACGGCGCTCCGATCGTGCAGGGCTGCATGTTCCTCGATCTGACGTATCCGGACGGGACTAAGAAGAACAGGCTCGGGGCGGCCCAGCTGCGCTCGCTGGTCATAGCCGTTGAGAACGCGTCGCACCCGGAGTATATCCCGCATCAGCCCTCCCAGGCCGAAGGGGCGTATTCAGCCTGCCGCCAGGCCGCGCTGTCGCAGATGAAGGTCCCGTCCGTAAGAGAAGAGTTCTACAGGTCGGTTTATCCCGCGCTTTCGCCGGCGCAAAGAAAAACGGCAGACCTGCTCGCCGCGGGTCTGCCGCTTTAGCGGTCGGAGGGGAGACTCTAGCTCTCCAGGTTCCTCACCCAGATGTTCATGTCCTCGAAAGCGCCGAAGATGTCGCAGTTGTTGGTCATGCGGCCCATGAACTCGTAGCCGAGCTGGTGGAACACCATGTTCATGCCGAAGCTGCGCGCGCGGGCCATGGTGTAGGAGCAGCGGTACTTGCGCGAGACCAGCTCCTTCTCCAGGAAGCGCAGGATGTGGCGCATCAGGCCCTGGCCGCGCTTCCCGGGCAGCGTGGCGCAGTCGGTCAGCTCGGCCGCCAGGTTATGATGGCTTAGCTCCGCGCTGGCCGCGGCCACTATCCGGTCGCCTTCCATGCAGACCGAGAAGAGGCTGTCGGTCTGGAAGATGGTCTCCATGTAACTCTGGTGTATCAGCGGCGAGGGGTAGGACTCGAAGACGCCCTTGTAGAGCTCTATCAGCTGGCCGATATCGTCCTTCCTGGCCATGCGGATCTTCATCCCGCCCGGCAGCGGCTTGCGCTCCGCGTCGGCGGGCTCGTTCATGACGCTCTCGATGAGCAGGATCTCCTCCATCATGGAAGCGGAGTGCAGCCGCTCCTGCGAGCGGAACTTGCTGACCACGAAGGCGTCCTTGCCCTTGTGATAGTACTTCAGCACGGCCTCCAGCACGTAGCCGTAGTGCAGGAACTGCTGCCAGTCGTCGCGGCCGGCCATGCAGATGATCTTGTCGAACTGGTTGGCCTCGGAGATCTCGCGGACGTAATTCCGAAAAACCCTCCCGGCGCGTCCAAAAATTAAATATACTTTTTCTGCCGGAACGGAGCGCGGAACTTATATGCTATACAGATACGAGCTAAAATTTGAGGACGGGTCTGAAACGGCGGTGGAGATAAGGCTCGACCCTGTCTCACTGCGCGCGGTCTCCGCGCCGGACGGGCCTCTCCCGGACTGGACGCTGCTGGACCGCTGCAAGTGCCCCGTCTGCCCTTTCGACTCCGCTTCGGAGCACTACTGCCCGGTGGCCGTGAACATGGCCGGCGTCGCGGCCAGGTTCGCCGACAAAAGCTCCGTCATGCCGGTGGAGGCGCGCGTTATTTCCGACGAGCGGGAATATTTCAAGCGCACCAGCCTCCAGTCGGCCCTCAGTTCCATTATAGGCGTCTACATGGTGACCAGCGGCTGCCCCGTGATGGAGGTGCTCAAGCCCATGGCCCGCTACCACCTCCCTTTCGCCTCGCTCAACGAGACCGTCTACCGGTCCGTCTCCTCCTACCTGACGCGGCAGTACCTGGCGATGAAGAAAGGCGAAGAGCCCGACTGGAGCCTGGAGCGCCTCAAGCGCGCCTACGCGGATATAGAGGTCCTCAACAGGGCCATGGCCGACAGGATACGGCAGGCCTCTTCGAAGGACGCCAACTGCAACGCGATCGTTATCCTCGACAGCTTCGCCAAGATGGTGCCCTGGAGCCTGGATAATATCCTGCCCGGGGACGAGCTGGGGCTGGCCGACTCGTGATCGAGCTGATAGGCTACGCCGCGTCGGCGCTGGTGGCGTTCTCGCTGCTGACCAGTAATGTGCTGCGCCTGCGCGTGCTCAACCTGGCCGGCGCGCTGGTCTTCGTGGTCTACGCCGCCCTGGCCGGCATCTGGCCCGTGCTGGCGGTGAACTCTTTCATCGCCGTTATCGACGCCTGGCATATAATCCGGCTCAAGTCCCGCGCCGATATCTTCAAGCTGATGCCGGCCGGGCCCGGCGACCCGCTGCTGGCCAACTTCCTGGCCTATTACGCGCGCGGCGTCTGGCAGTTCTTCCCGGAGTTCGACCTGAAAAAGCTCAAAGACCCCCGTTGCGTCTTCATCCTGCGCAACCTGATGCCCGTCGGTCTTTTCGTCTATACCGAGGAGGCTCCCGAGATACGGGTACACCTGGATTTCGTGATAGAGGACTATCGCGACCTCAAGAGCGCGCGTTTCCTTTTCAATAAAGGGCTTCACCCGGACATGTTCAGGGATTTCACCTGCTTCCGCGCCTCGGCCGGTTCGGAACCGCACGCCGGCTACCTGCGGCGCGTCGGTTTCACGGAGGACCCGCCCGGCTCCGGGATATACCGCAGGCCGGTCTGAGCCGGGTGCCGGAAAAGAAGAAGGCCGCCGGTTGTCCGGCGGCCTTCTTCTTTGTCGCGGGCGGGAGGGGCTATTTGGTTTCCAGCATGCCCTTTATCAGCTCCATGGCCTTTCCCGCGTCGGAGACATTGAGCAGCAGGTGGCCTATGGACCCGGTGTAGGTGGTGCCGTAGACCGTGGTGATATTGATGCCGTTGTCCGCCAGCATCGAGGTCAGTTTGAAGAGGGTGCCGGGCTTGTCGGGCAGCTCGATGAGTATCATCTGCGTCTCTACGGTGGTGAAGCCGGCGTTGGTCAGCAGGTAGCTGATCTTGCGGTCGGTGTCCACGGTGATGCGCACGATGCCGGAGTCGTCGCGAATCTCGGAGGCTATGCCGATGATGTTGACGCCCTCCCTGGAGAAGAGTTCCACGAACTTGCTCAGGGCGCCCGGGATGTTAGGCAGGAAAACGCTGTATTGTTTGACGATCTTGATCATTTCGGTCCTCCGCTTAGGGGACGCTGATTACTAAATGATTAATTCCCTCTGGTCTTCGCTCAAGACGGGATCCGTGCCTGTGCATAATTAATCATTTAGTAATCAGCGTCCCGTTTTTATATTATATGAAAAATGCGGCACCGTTCCAGCCGGCGAGGGGTACGATGAAAAAACTGATTTTCTGCCTGTTATTCTGCCTGCCTTCTCTGGCGTCGGCCGGCTACGACCTTAAATGGACCGAGACCGAGGTGGTCCTGGACCGCGACGGGCGCGGCCAGGTGGCCTATACAGTGCGCTGGGGCGTGACCGGGCGCGAGATACACGCCTTCTACTTCGAGGGCGCGGCCGAGCCGCCGCTGTTCGACCGCGCGGGCGCCTACGCCGTGGACGACCGCGGCGAGCGCTACAGCCTGGACATAAGCCATCTGTCGGGCCGCAAGTACGATATCGTCCTGGCCGGCGGCCGCGGGTTCGGCGGCGGCGACATTACCTTCTTCTTCCGCTACACGGCGGATTTTCAGGCCGCCGGCACGCTGACCCAGACCATGGCCGGCGACAGGCGCCTGGCGGTCTTCAACTGGTCGCCGGTGCAGTGGGACGAGCCGCTGGAGCATATGACGGTGAAGGTCGTCTATCCCGTGCCGCTCGGTCCCGGCGAGACCGGCGAGGCCGCGGCGGCCCGTCTCTCGTTCATGACCGAAAAATTCGTGAACGAGCGCTACCTCATCGATTATCCCGAGACGGTCAACGAGGCCGGCGAGCGGCTGTTCACCGTGCGCTATCACAGGAAGGGCGCCGGCGCTAAGTTCCACATGCGCACGCAGACCTATATGGACGCCGGCGTGTTCGATCTGCAGACGATGGCTTCCGCGGGTCTGCTGGCCGGCACGCCGAAAGGTCCCTGGAGGGCCGCGCCGGAGAGCTATTACCTTGGCCGCTATTTTCCCGGCGGCGTACTGGCCACGGTCCCGGTCAGCCGCGGCGAGACCCTCTTCCTGGCGCTGATCTTCGCCGTCTTCTTCGGCGTGCTGCCTTTCGTCATAATGACGCGCAAGCACAATTCCATGCTGGTGGCGCAGGCCGGCATCTCGGAGGTCAACTGGGAGGGCACCGAATGGGAGCCGCCCAAGGCGCAGGTCAGCTCTTTCCGCAAGCCGGGCAAGGTGGCAAAGGACCTCAGCCCCATAGAGGCGGGCGTGATACTGGGCCTGCCGCTGATCGAACTGGGCGCGCTGATACTGGGCAACATGGAGCGCAAGGGGCTGGTTAAGATAACCGGCACCGACCCGCTGCGCGTGAGCAAGCCGCCGCATATCTACGCCAGCAACGATCCTTACGAGACGCTGCTGCTCGGCGGCATAAAGCCGGACGGCTCGGTGGACGAGCCCGCGCTTAAAGAGATGGTCAAAAGCATAGCGGCCGGTATGGAGCAGAAGATCTGGGACGCCGACCTGGAGGAGACGAAGGCCTATTACAGGAAAAAGGCCGAGACCGACGTCCCGGCCGGCCCCGGGACCGATCAAGGCTGGTACTGGGGCGGCTACAGGCGCCGCTTCCTGCGCCTCGACGACAGCCGCTACGATAATTCCGCCGCCGTCGGCGAGGGGCTGAAAGGTTCGCTCGGCGACGCCGCCGCCCTGGATTTCGCGACCTTCAGGACCTCGAAGTCCTGCTACGAGGGGGCCTTCGGGCGCGACGCCTGCCACGACGCGTGCCATTCGGCCTGTCACGACGCGTGCCACTCTGCCTGCCACAGCGCCTGCCATTCGGCCTGCCACGGCGCCTGCCATTCCGCCTGCGTCAGCGGAGGCGCCCGGTGACCATAAGAACGGGGGAGAGCCGATAGTATGGACTGGCGAGAGAAACTGGGCTGGATAGACGGCTACGCCGCGGAGATAAAGCCTTATTTCCGCGTGCGCCGCGACGATAACCTGCTCATCAAGATCCCCAACCAGGCGTATAAGCTCAACGCGCAGGGAGTGAAGCTGCTCGAACACGCCTTCGCGGGCCGCAGCGTGCTGGAGATACCGCCGAATTTTCCTGACCAGGAGAAAGTCGCTTCCGATATTTACGAATTCTTCTCCGGCCTCGCGGCGCTTATGAAAGGCGATTATGTCGAGGCGCTCGGTCACGGCGGTATAGAGAAGGTCTCGTTCTCGCTGCCCTACAATACGCTGCCGGTGCTCAGCGAGATCGCTATAACCTACCGCTGCAACCTGGCCTGCCGCTTCTGTTACGCGGCCTGCGGCTGCCGCAAGGACCCGTCGGCGGAGGAGCTCCCCGCCGGGGACATCGTCCGCCTGCTGCGCGTCATCGCCGCCGAGGCGCAGGTCCCGTCGGTCAGTTTCACCGGCGGCGAACCCTGCCTGAGGCCCGAGCTGCCGGAGCTGGTAGCCGAGGCCAAAAAACTGGGCATGTGGACCAACCTGATAACCAATGGAACGCTGGTCACTCCGGAGCTGGCCCGGCGGCTTAAGGAAGCCGGCCTCGATTCGGCGCAGGTCAGCCTGGAGGCCGGTACGGCGGAGCTGCACGACAGCATTACCGACCGCCCCGGGGCTTTTGCGGCCTGCATGGCCGGCGCGCGCGCCCTGCTGGCCGCCGGCTTGCGCACGCACACCAATACCACGGTCTCGGCGCTCAACAGGGGCGCGCTGGCGCCGCTGCTCGACCGCGTGAAGGAACTGGGCGCCGGCAAGTTCTCGATGAACATGCTGATGCCGGTGGGTTCCGCCGACGGCAATATGGCCGAGACTTTCATCTCCTATTCGGAAATAGGAGCGGCGGTGAAGGAAGCCGCCCGGCTGGCGGAGGAGAGGGGACTGGAATTCATGTGGTACTCGCCCACGCCGATGTGCGTCTTCAATCCCGTGCCGCTGGGGCTGGGCAACAAGGGCTGCGCCGCCTGCGACGGCCTGCTCAGCTCCGCGCCCAACGGCGACCTGCTGCCCTGCTCCAGCTACCCGGAGCCGCTGGGAAATCTTCTGGAATACGAGGGCCGGTTCCGCGAGTTGTGGGAGGCGGAACGTCCCGCCTGGTTCCGCCGCAAAGGCTTCGCCCACCGGCTCTGCGGCGGCTGCGCGGACCTGCCGCTGTGCAATGGCGGCTGCCCGCTGTACTGGGCCAAAGCCGGCCACGCCGAACTTGAGAGGGCCGCGCCGGCCTATATAGAAGGAGGCAGAGATGCCGCTGTTCCCGCCGCCTGAAAAACAGGGGGAGATAAAGTTCTTTTTCGCCAAGGGCATGTCCTATCGCCTGAGGATGGCCGTCATAGCGGCCGCGCTGCCGGCCGGCCTGGCCGTTCAGTTGTTCTTCTCTTTCTGGACCGGCCTCGTTCTGTTGGCGATCGCCTCGCTGCTGGGCATAGTCAGCGGCTATGACGCCCGCCCGAAGCTGGCTCCCGGGGTGGACTGGGCGCGAGTCACGCCGGACGAGTACTTCAAGGTGAGGCAGAAGGCCGAGGCGCTGGAGAAATGGGACGTAGACGCCTTCGATTTCAGCAATCCCAGGGGCATGGGCGTGATAGTCCTTATGGGCATAATAGGCCTGGCCGTGTATTTTTCCCTCGCCGTCTCGATGGCGTTGCCGGATAACTTCTGGGTCTACCCGGTGCTGGACGCCGCGGTCATACTCATGCCGCTCTGGATCACCGGGGTCCGGGAATACCTGAAGCGGGACCAGCTGGTGATAAAGATAAAGCACCTTGAAGAGATGATGCGCCGGCTGGAGGAGCCCAGCGACGTGCAGGTCTCGCCGATGCTGGGCCTGCGTTCCACGGCGGACGGGAAGAAAGTGCCAGAGGACGCCAGGCTGATGGTGAAGCTGGTGGGCGCGCCGGAGGAGTTCATGGGGCTGCAGGTGCAGCTCTCCATAAATTCCGTCAAAGGCACGGACCACCCCTACCTGTACTGCGTGATCATAGCCAAAAAAGGCTCGCTTTTCTTTGAGAATTACGCCGCGTACAAAGCCCCCGAGGACCAGGGCGCCATGAGCGGCCTCTTCAAACTGATTGGCCTGGCCGGTTACGGGCCCGTGTACGAGCCGGCGCCGGCCGACGACGTGGAAGTGCTGGTCATACGGCAGCGCGCCGACCGCAACGGCGGCTACAGCACGGATTTTAAACAGGCCTGGAAGATAGTTTCGGTCGCGCTGGATATGGCGCGCGGGCTGTGCGCGGAAGCCGCAAAGCGCGGCGCCGCCGCGGCCTGAGGCTCTTATTGAGGCAGGGCGGAGACGGAACTCCAGTAGCCGGCGAATTTTCTCATCAGGTCGCTGAACCCCTCGAAGGTCTCGGGTTTGGTTATAAAGGAAGCGGCGCCGCATTCATAGCTCTTCCGCACGTCCTCTCGCGAGGCCGAGGTCGTCAGCATTATCGCCGGTATCTTTCTCAATTCGGGGTCGGCCTTGAGCAGCCGGAGCAGCCCGAAGCCGTCCAGGCCAGGCATATTGATATCGAGAAGCAGAAGGTGCGGCTGCGGCCCGGTCCGCCCTGCGTGACTGCCCGAGCGGCGCAGGTAATCCAGGGCCTCGGCGGCGCAGGACGCCGTTTCCAGCCTGTGGGGGAAAGGCAGGCGGGCGAAGACCTTCCTCGCCATCAGGACATCGTCTTCGCTGTCGTCGACCAGCAGTATCTCGAGTCCGCCGTTCTCCTCGCTCATAGCTCCCCCTTAGGTATGACAAGAAGCTCCGGCGCTACGACCGGGCCGCTCCCGTCGTATCGCCGTTCCTCACCCTGTAAATATTCTAGCAGGCCCTGCCCGGATTACAAGGTGATTTTGGATACACTCTCCCTGGGCCCCCGCGGATCCGCGCCGGGATAATTCTAGGGATAATTCTAGGGCGAAAACTAAAGAACTAAACAACGTCCCCGTATTATTGTAAACTTTACCAAAGCCGCCAAGGAGGTTCCCGGTGCTTCAGGATAATATCCGTTTGGGCCTTACCTTCGACGACGTCCTTCTGCTCCCCGCAAGATCTTCCGTCATGCCGAAAGGCACCGACCTCTCCACCAGGCTGACGGCCGGCATAAAGCTCAATATCCCGCTGGTCTCGGCCGCGATGGACACGGTCACCGAGGCGACGCTGGCCATAGCGATGGCCCGCGAGGGCGGCCTGGGCATCATACACCGCGCCATGACCCCGCGCGAGCAGGCGCAGGAAGTGGCGAGGGTCAAGAAGCATGAGAGCGGCGTAATCACCGATCCGCTGACCATTTCCCCGGACGAGAAGCTCTCCGACGCCGTGGCCCTGCTGGCCAGGCGCGGCGTCTCCAGCGCGGTGGTCGTTTCCAGCGGCCGCCTGGTGGGCCTGCTGACCAACCGCGACCTGCGGTTCCTTAAAGACCTAGGCAAAAAAGTTTCCACCGCGATGACGACCAAGCTGGTCACCGCCCGCCCCGGCACCACGCTGGAGCAGGCCGAGCGGCTGCTGCAGGAGCACCGCATAGAGAAGCTGCCTCTGGTCGGCCGCAACGGCGAGCTGAAGGGCCTTATCACCGTCCGCGACATACTCAACAGGCGGCAGTATCCTGACGCCTGCAAGGACAAGGCGGGCCGGCTGCGTGTGGGCGCGGCCATCGGCGCCGGCGACGAAGCCGTCGAACGCGCGGCCGAGCTGGTCAAGGCCGGCGCGGACCTGATCTCGCTGGATTCGGCGCACGGCCATTCGGCCAATGTTCTCCGGACGCTCAAAGAGGTCCGCCGCTTCGGCGTGGAGGTCATAGCGGGCAATGTGGCGACCTTCGAGGGCGCGCGCGACCTGATACGCGCCGGCGCCGACGCGATAAAGGTAGGCATAGGGCCGGGCTCCATCTGCACCACGCGCATAGTCTCGGGCGTCGGCGTGCCGCAGCTGACCGCCGTGCGCGACTGCGTGCGCGCCGCCAAAGGCAAAGTGCCGGTCATAGCCGACGGCGGCATAAAATTTTCAGGCGACGTCACCAAGGCGCTGGCCGCCGGCGCGGACTGCGTAATGCTGGGCACGCTGCTGGCCGGGACCGAAGAGGCGCCGGGCGACATCATCCTCTACCACGGCCGCAGCTACAAGGCCTACCGCGGCATGGGCTCCGTCGGCGCGATGGAGGCCGGTTCCAAAGATCGCTACGGCCAGTCCGGTGTGGAGAAGGATAAACTGGTGCCCGAGGGCATAGAGGGCCAGGTCCCTTACAAGGGCCCCGTGTCGGCCATAGTCCATCAATTGACGGGCGGCCTGCGGGCCGGACTGGGCTACTGCGGCTGCCGGAACCTGGCCGAGCTGCGCCGTAAGGCGCGCTTTGTGCGCATCTCGGGCGCGGGCCTGAAGGAAAGCCACGTGCACGACGTGCGCGTCACCAAGGAGACGCCGAATTACGCGCTCAACGACTGAGCGCGAGGGGGAGGGGTATGAAAGTTCTGATAGTCGACGACAGCGAACTGACGCGCGGGATGATCAAGGACCTGCTGACCGAGATGGGCCACCAGGTGGTCGGCGAGGCCTGCGACGGCGCCGAGGGAGTGAAGCTTTTTTCCGAAACTTCGCCCGAGCTGGTTCTGATGGACATGATAATGCCGGGCAAGAACGGTCTGGAGGCTCTGGCGGAGATAAAGGCGATCGACCCTGCCGCCAGAGTGGTGATGGTCACCGCCGTGCAGCAGGAGCCGCTGAAGGAGCAGCTGCTGGGCAAGGGGGCCGCCGGCGTGCTCAGCAAGCCGTTTATGTACGACGAGCTGGAAGCGGTGCTGAAATCCTTTTCCTGAGTCCCGGGACCGGGAAAAAATAAAAAAGCCGGGCGGCCAGCCCGGCTTTTTTATTTGCGCGGGACGCGCCTTACTGTGCCCGCTTCTTCCACTCGGCCACGGCCTTGAGCGCCTCCAGCGGCGTCATCCGGTCCGGGTCGCAGAGCTTTATCTCGTCTATCAGCGGGTGCGTCGAGAACATCGGCAGCAGCGGCGGCAGACTGTCGCCGGCCGGGGCCGCCTCGATGCGGTTGCGCGATTCCAGCTCGCGCAGTATCTCTCTGGCGCGCGCCACGCAGGACTCGGGCAGGCCGGCCAGCTGCGCCACGTGTATGCCGTAGGACTTGTCGGCCGGGCCGGCGGTTATCTTGTGCAGGAACACCACCTCGGTCTTGCCGGCGGTATTGGTCCATTCCTTGACCGCCACATTGAAGTTCTTTATGGCGGCGTATTTCTCGGCCAGTTCGGTCAGCTCGAAATAATGGGTGGCGAAGAGCACGCGCGGCCCGCCTTCGGCTTTGTGCAGGTATTCCACCACGGCCCAGGCTATGGAGATGCCGTCGAAGGTGGAGGTCCCGCGGCCGACCTCGTCGAGCAGCAGCAGGCTGCGCGGGCCCGCGAGGTTGAGTATCGAGGCCGTCTCGCGCATCTCGACCATGAAAGTGGATTCGCCGCGCGAGAGCCGGTCCTGCGCCCCTATACGGGTCATGATGCGGTCGGTCACGCCGATGACGGCCGACCTGGCCGGCACGAACGACCCCGCCTGGGCCATCAGCACTATCAGCGCGTTCTGGCGCAGGTAGACGCTCTTGCCGCTCATGTTGGGGCCGGTCAGCACCACCAGCTGCGGCCCTTCGCCGCCGAGCTCTATATCGTTGGGCACGAAGGCGCCGGCGGGCAGCAGGCGCTCGACCACCAGGTGGCGGCCCTCTTCTATCCGCAGCTCATTGCCGCCCGTCATCTCGGGGCGGACCAGGTCGTACTTGACCGCGCTTTCGGCCAGCGCCAGGAAGGCGTCCAGCTCGGCCGCCGCCATGGCGAAGGCGCGCAGCGCCGACAGCCGCGAGAGCAGTTCCGCGCGCAGCTCGCCGAACAGGTGCGTCTCCAGCCTGTTCATGCGCTCCTCGGCGCCGAGTATCTTTCCCTCGAGGACCTTCAGCTCCTCGGTGATGAAGCGCTCGGCGTTGACCAGCGTCTGCTTGCGGACGAAATAGTGGGGGACCTTGGGCAGGTGGGTGCGGGTGACTTCCAGATAATAGCCGAATACCGAGTTGAAGCCGACCTTGAGCGACGGGATCTGGGTCTTTTCCTTCTCCCGCAGCTCTATGTCCACCAGCAGCTTCTGGCTGTTCTTGCGCACGCCGCGCAGCTCGTCGAGCTCGGAGTTGCAGCCGTCCTTTATGACGCCGCCGTCGGAGAGACGGGCGGGCGGGGCGTCGGCCAGCGATTTTTCAAGCAGCTCGCGCAGGGAGTTGAGGGTCTTGGATGCCTCCTCCAGCGCGCCGGCCAGGCCGGGGGCTTTCTCGAAGAAAGCCGGAGAGGAGAGCAGCATCTTGAGCCGCGGCAGCTGGGCCAGCGAGCGGCGCACGGCCGCGGCGTCGCGCGGCGAGGCGCTGGCATTGGCCACGCGGCCCAGCACGCGCTCGATGTCGGGCACCTGCGAGAGCAGGGCGCCCAGCGATTCGCGCGCCTCGCGGTCGCCGGCCAGGAAGCCGGTGAAATCATGGCGGGCTTTTATGGCCGGCAGGTCGCAGAGCGGCTCGAGCAGCCATTTCTTGAGCAGGCGCGAGCCCATCGACGTGCGGCCCAGGTCCAGCGCTCCCCAGAGCGTATGGGCGTCGTCGCCGCCCTCGGAGCTGACAATATCGAGCGTCTTCATGGCCGATTCGTCCAGCTGCAGCCGGCCGCCCGGCTCGAAGAAAGAAGGCGAGAAAGTCTCCCTCAGGCCCGGCTGCGTCTGGCGCAGGTAATTGATAGCGCTGACGGCGGTCTTGGCCGCCAGCTTATTGTTCTGCCAGACGGCATGGCGCTGCCAGGGAAGCGCGTCGCCCTCCGGGTTGAAATAGGAGGTCATCATCGCGCCGGTCGGGATAAGTCCGGCGGCTTCCAGACGCGCGGCGGCCTCGTCGCCGGTTATCATCTCGGCCGGCGAGATCTTGGAGAGCAGCGACTGCAGCGCGTAGAGGCGCGGGTCGTTGACGTTCTGCGCGGCGTAAAATTCGCCGGTGGAGGCGTCTATCCAGGCCAGGCCCCAGCCGACTATGTCCATATGCAGCGAGGCCAGGTACGAGGCGGTCTTGGACTGCAGCAGCTCGTCCTCGACTATGGTGCCGGGCGTCATGACGCGGACTATCTCGCGGCGGAAAAGCTTGGACTTCTTCGCCTCCTCCGCGGACGGCGCCACCTGCTCGCAGATGGCCACGCGCCTGCCGGCCTTTAGCAGCCTGGCGATATAGGTGGCGGAGGAATGGTAGGGCACGCCGCACATGGGCACGCCGTGGCGCGAGGTCAGGACCACGCCCAGCAGCTGGCTGGCCGCCCTGGCGTCGGCGTCGAACATCTCGTAGAAGTCGCCCAGGCGGAAGAAAAGGATGGCCCCGGGGTGCTCGCGCTTGAGCGCCTGGTACTGCTGCATGAGGGGGGTGTCGGCGGTCTCTGTCTGTGCCATAAAAAGGTCCTGGTCAACGCTTGGAATGCATATATTGTACTAAAAGCTCTTTGGCCTCACTAAGGGTCTTCTTCTCCATGAAAGCGCCGCGCAGCGCGGCGGCGCCCTGGAGGCCCTTGAGGCAGTAGCCGATGAGCTTGCGCGCCCGGACCACGCCGTTCTCCGGGCCGTAGACGCCGCAGTTGAGCTCCAGGAACTCGAGGAACAGCGCTATCGCGTCTTCCGGGCTGCGCTCTTTAACCGGCCGGCCGGCCAGCCCGGCTTCTATGTCGGAGAAAACGAAAGGATTGCCTACGGCCGCGCGGCCGATGGCCGCTCCGGCGCAGCCTGCCGCGATCATGGCCCGGGCGGTCGCCGCGTCCTTAACACCGCCGTTGCCGATGACCGGGATCTTCACGGCCGCGGCGGTGGCGGCTACGGCGTCCAGGTCCACGGGGCCCGTGTGGAAAGCTTCGGCGTAACGCCCGTGAATGATGACGGCGGCCGCGCCCTCGCCCTCCGCCAGCCTGGCCAGTTCCGGCCCGAGCACGGCGCCGGCCTTAAGTCCGACGCGCGTTTTGACCGTGACGGGGACCTTGACCGCGCCGACTACGGCGGCAGTGATGTCGGCCAGCAGGTCCGGGCGCTTCATGAGGGCCGAGCCCGCGCCCGCCTTGAGGACTTTTTTGACGGGGCAGCCGGCGTTTATGTCTATGACATCAGCGCCGGCCTCTTCCGCGAGTTTCGCCGCCAAAGCCATGGCCTGCGGGTCGGAGCCGAAGATCTGTATGGCGACCGGGCGTTCGCCGGGCGTGATGTCGAGCATCTTCATCGACTTCCGGTTGCCGTAGCGCAGGCTGTCGGCCGAGACCATCTCGGTGACGACCAGCCCCGCGCCGCCGCGGGCGCAGAGCAGCCGGAACGGGCCGTTGGTGATGCCGGCCATCGGGGCCAGCCAGAGGCCGCTGCGCAGCCTGAGGCGCCCCAGGCTAAGGTGTCCGGGAGCGTCGTGTTTCACGGCTTGGAGGAGTAACTGCCGTCGTGGCTGACGGAGAGGTCGCGCGGGTCGCGCCGCCTGACGAGGCTTATCTCGGCCCGGGAGGCCCCCACGGCGCCGAGCACCCTGAGCTGGAACTCGTCGGCTTTTTTTTCCTGGGCGGTTATGTCCCGCAGAGTGGTGATGTCGAACTCCAGCGGGTTGGGGACTTTTTCCGCTATCCATTCCGCCTTCTCGCCCGGCGGCGGCGGCGCCGGACGGCGCTTTGCGGCCGCGTTGGAGGCGGAGCGGTAATAGGAATGCCAGGCATGATGGGCTATGATGCCGGCGCACCAGGCGTCGGACTTGTAGGTGTTGATCTCGGAGATGAACACCGTCGGCACGCCGGCGTGCATGCCGAAGGCCGTCTTGCCGGCGCTGCGCACCACGTAGACGTACTTGCGTATGAAATCGAAGGCTTCTCTGTCGTAGGTCCAGATCAGCTTCAGCGAGCGGGTGACCTGGCGCTTAAAATAGACCGAACCCTCTATGGCAAGGCCGGCCCCGGGCGAGGGGCCTTCCGACGGGATGGCGGAGGGGGACGGTACTGGGACACCATGCGGCATGGTGTCCCCCGCCGATGCAGCGGGAGGAGGAGCGGCCTCTTCGGAGACTATGCCGCCGGGCTCCGCGGGGCGCCCTCCGGAGATCATATACCAGGCCGCTCCGCCGAGAGCGGAGAAGAAGCTCAGCGTGAAGAGGCCGAAGCGCAGCCTGGAACGGGCGTGTCGGGATTCCAACCCTGCCTCACTTGAAGGACTTTACGTAGGACTTGTAGAAAGCCTGCAGCTCGTTGTTGGGGTCCTGGAACTCAAGGATATGCTTCTTGCAGCCCCTGCGGGCGCAGATCTGCACCTGTCCGCCCTGCTTGAGGTCGAAGGCCACCATCTGCGCCGAGCAGACATCGCACTTGCGGGTGCTCTTGAGGTCGGCCTTGCACTGCGGGCAGCGGAACCCCGCGATCTTGTTGAGCGGCATGGGGAGGGCGGTTTCTACGTCGTAGCTCCCGTAGAGGGAGCTGAGGTAGAGCGGGGCGTTCTTGCCCGCGTAGGTGAGACGCACGGCTATGGCCGGCTTGCCGTTAAGCTTCTTGGACAGGTCCATCAGGGACTTGCCGCAATGCGGGCATTTTACCGATACGCTCATCATGGGATACCTCCGACCGCTCTTTATAGGGGGAAATGATACCAAATATCAGGCGGACTTAACGGTGCCCTGCAGCAGCCTGGCCCGGTAGGAGGCGTGGAACTTGCGTATTTTCTCCACGAGCGCGCTGATCTCGTCCCTGGGCGGCAGGAAGGTGGTGCGGAAATGCAGCGTGCCGGGGTATTGGCCGAAGCCCGAGCCGGGAACCACGCAGATGCCGGTCTCTTCCAGCAGGCGCAGGCAGTACTTGGAGTCGCGGGACGATTCGTACTTGTGGCGCTCGGCCGGGCTCATCTTCTCCGGATCGGTGCCGTCGGGATGCGGCAGGTCGAACTTCACGAAGGCGTACATGGCGCCTTGCGGCACGGCCACGCTCATCCCCTCGATGGAGTCGAGCCCCGCACCCAGTATGCCGGCCTTCTCTTTAAGATCGCCGAGTATGGCGTTCTTTTCCTTCTCGTAGAGCGCGAAACTCTCGTCGCCGGACTTAGGCGGGTCTATCATGAGATAGGTCACCACCTGCCCGGTGGTGTTGGAGCAGAGGCCTATCGACTGGAGTTTGACCAGTTCGGCCCAGACATCGTCGGGCATATTGCGGACTTCCATGTAGCCGCCGCGGTGGCCGCACTCGCCGAGGAAACCTTTGGAGACGGAATGGAAGCTGAAAAGGGTCACTTCCTTCTCGCCCAGTTCGTGCATGACCCTGGCGAAGGAGTGGAATCTGAGGCCCTCGCCGTAGATGTTCTCCTGGTAGACCTCGTCGGCCAGTATGGCCAGGCCGTTCTCCCGGGCGAAGCGTACGACCATGATGATGTTCTCGCGCGAGAGGACGGCGCCCGTCGGGTTGCCCGGGTTGATGACGGCTATCGCGACCGGATTGACTCCCTGCGCCCGGGCCTCGTCCACGGAGCGCCGCAGTTCGGCCTCGCTGAGCTGCCAGCCGTTGGCCTCGTCGAGGAAATAGTTGACCTGCCGCGCGCCGTAGAGGTCTATCGTGGCGCTGTAGAGGGGGTACTGCGGTATGGGTATCATATACCCGTCGTCCGGGCCGCGGGTCAGCATGGTCATGGCCGACTGCACGCCTTTGCTGGCCCCGTCGGTCAGCAGTATCCGGTCCGGGTCGGCCGGTATGCCGTCGCGCTTGGAGATAAAATCGGCCACGGCCTGCCGTATAAAAGGCATGCCGGCGCTCTGCGTGTAGGCGCCCATGCCGGTGGGGTTCTTCTCCAGTATCAGGCGGGCGCGGCGCACTGCGTCGGCGGGGAAGACGACGGCCGTTTCCGGCCTGTCGAGCAGTTCCGGATATTCCACGAGGGCCAGGACCTGCCGGACGAAAGTGAGCGGCCGCTGTTTGAGGGCCTGGGGATTGCCGATATTGCAGTAGGTTATGTGGCGGCCCTGCTTTTCCAGCTCCTGGGCGCGGATGACTATCTTGCCGCGCACGGCGTAATGGGCTTTGAGAAGATTGGCGTTGAGACGGGATAGTTTGACCATATCCAAATTATAACAATCCGGGGACAGTATGCGTAATTCCATTCTGCCCCGCCGCCCGGCGCGGTTTAAACGGTTTTCGGGGAATTACGTCTGCTGTCCCCGGATATCATTCGTAGCGGAGGGCGTCTATAGGGGACAGGTCGGAGGCTTTTTTGGCCGGCCAGAAGCCGAAGACCACGCCGACGCCGGCGGAGAAGCCGAAGGCCAGGGCGACGGAACCGGGAGAGATGTAGACGGCCCACCCCGAGACTTTGGAGAGGATGAGGGCTCCGCCGGCGCCCGCCACGATGCCGAGCATCCCGCCGATGACGGAGACTATCACGGCCTCGATGAGGAACTGCAGCAGCACGGCCCGCTTTGTGGCGCCGATGGCCTTGCGCAGGCCGATCTCCTTTGTGCGCTCGCTGACGCTGACCAGCATGATGTTCATGATGCCGATGCCGCCGACTATCAGCGAGATGCCCGCTATGAAGCCCAGCAGCGTGCTGAAGGTCTTTATAGTGCCGGTGAGCATGGACTGGAACTCGGCCATGTTCATGATCATAAAGGTGTCGTCCTTATGGTCGGCCAGGCCCTTGCGCTGGCGCATCATCGTCGTGATCCGCTCCTGGGCCTCTCCCATAAGATGAAAATCCGCCATCTCCACCCAGATGGAATCCACGTACTGCTTGCCCAGTACCGTCTTCATCGCCGTCTGAAGGGGGATGATGACGGTGTCGTCCTGGTCGCGCGGGCCCTGCGCTCCCTTAAAGGGCAGCACGCCTATGACGGAGAAGTTGCGGCGGTTTAACTTTATGGTCTTGCCTACCGGGTCCTCCGTGCCGAAAAGTTCATTGGCCACGGTCTGGCCGATGACGGCCACCTTGCGCATCTGCCGGGCCTCCTGGTCGGAGAAGAAGCGGCCGAAGAAAGGCTGCGCCGCGCGCATGGAGGCGTAGACGGCGCCGGCGCCGACCACGGAGGTGCGGTGGTTCCTGGCCCCGTAGACCACCTGGGCGTTGCCCGAGACCAGCGAGTCGGTCCTGACGACATTGGGAAGGCGGGCCAGTGCGGAGGCGTCCTCCATCGTGAGCCGGCTGGTCCCGCCGAAGCCCTGGGACGGGCCGCGGGCGCTCATGCGGGCCGGCATGACCGAGAGGAGGTTGGTGCCCAGCGACGACATCTGCTTCTCTATGGCCTTCTGCGCGCCGGTGCCGACGGCCAGCATGGCGATCAGCGCGCCGACGCCTATGATGATTCCCAGCATGGTCAGCAGCGAGCGGGTCTTGTTGCTGAGTATAGAGCGCACCGACGAGGCCATGTTCTCGGCCACCTCGCGCCAGGTCAGGAAGAAGCTGGCGGGCACCCTCACCGGCTTGCCTTCGCCCTCCGGCGCGGGCTTTTTAGAGGTATCCTCGATTATGAGGCCGTCCTTCAGCCTGATGGTCCGGTCGGCCCAGGCGGCTATATCCGGCTCGTGCGTGACCAGGATCACGGTTATGCCCCGCTCGTTGAGGCCCTTGAAGATGTTCATGATCTCGTCGGCCTGGACGGAGGCCAGGTTGCCGGTGGGCTCGTCGGCGAAGACGATGCGAGGCTCGTTTACCATCGAGCGCGCGATGGCTACGCGCTGCTGCTGTCCGCCGGAAAGCTGGTTGGGCCGGTGCCCGGCCCTGTCGGAGAGGCCGACGGCCGCCAGGTGCCGGAGCGCCGCCGCGGGGTTGACCTTGTCGCCCAGGTAGATCTGGGGCAGCGAGGTATTCTCCGCGGCGGTCATGCGCGGCAGCAGGTTGAACTGCTGGAAGACGAAGCCTATGATGCGGGCCCGCAGGTAGGAGAGCTCCGCGTCGTCGAGATCGCTTATCTCGCGGCCGTAGAGTTTGAACGAGCCGGCGCTGGGCCTGTCGAGCAGGCCCAGGATGTGCATCAGCGTGGATTTGCCGGAGCCGGACGGGCCCATGATGGCGACGAACTCGCCCTCTTTGACCGTAAGGTCGACGCCCTTGAGGACCTCCAGGTCCTCGCCGCCCATACGGTATATTTTCCTGATGCCTTTAAGCTCGATCATAATGAATCGGAGGCCCGCCCTCGGGCTTGTCAGTGGCCCTGCATGGCGCGGCGCTGCTGGCCGCTCATCTTGCCGCGCTGCGGCATGAGCGGGTTGGTCCCGCCGCTGGCGGTCTGCGGCCGGTAGGGCCTGCCGCGGTAGAAAACCGCTTCGCCCTCTTCCAGACCGCGCTTTATCTGCACCAGCTCGCCGTCGTCGAGGCCCGTGACCACCTTCTTGTGGACCGGCTTGCCTTTTTCGAGGGCGGTGATGACGGAGGTGGCGCCCGAGGCGTCCAGCGTGACCGCGCGAGAGGGGACGAAGAGCGCCGGCTTTGGTTCGGTGACGCGTATCTTTATGTTGGCCGTCATCTGCGATTTGAAGAAGTCCGGCACGCGGGCGGGGCGTATCTTGACGGTATAGGTGATGACATTGCTCTGGTTCTTGCCCTCGTCGAGTATCTGGAATACGGAGCCCTTTACGCGGCTGTCGGGGTAGGCGTCGAGTATTATCTCCGCGAGCTGCCCCGTTCTTACGCGGCCTATGTCGGACTCGTCCACGCCGACGGCGACGATGAGGCGGTCGGAGATGGCGAACAGCACGGTGTTCGCGCCGACGGTCTGGCCCTCGACTACGTTCTTGAGTATGACGGTCCCCTCGATAGGGGAGATGATCTTTATGGGCTTATAGGCCTCCTGCCAGTAATTGAACTGCTCGTCGCCCATCGCGCGGGCGGAGTCCAGTATCGCCACGCGGTCGGCCGAGCTCATCAGCGCCAGCGTCTCGCCCAGGGCGACCCTGCGCCCCTCTTCCACCAGTATCTTCTCGATGCGGCCGCTCGAGGAGGGCTGTATCTCTATGCGGTTGAGCGGCTCCACGCCGCCGGTGGTCTCCACGTACTCGGCCAGTTCCTTTACGAAGGCGGCCGTGGAGGCGTAGCGCACTTCCTCGCCGCCCGCTTTTTTCTTTGAAAAATACCACCAGCCGCCGGCGGCGGCGGCCGCCGCGACTATCAAAACGACGAGTTTCTTGAGGTTCTTTTTCAGCATAGATCTTTGTTCCTTGTCAGTCGCCGAGGCCCACGCCGAGCAGGTTCTCGACGGCCAGTTTGCGCGTGTTGGCGTTCTTTAGGTATTCCAGCTGGTTGAGCCGCGCGCTTACCAGGTTCTGCTCTATCGTCTCCAGGTCGAGAAAACTCATTTTTCCCGCCATGTACTTGATCTGCGATTCCTTGTAGCGCTCCTCGCTGGCTTCCAGGATCCTGACGTGCGCCGCCGCCGTCTGGACGGCGTTGAGGAACTCGTCGTAATAGCCGAGGATATTGTTCTCAAGGTCCAGCACCGTGCCGCGCAGGCTTTCCCCGGCGGCCTTGAGCGCCGCCCTGGCCGAGGCGGTATTGTGCAGGTAGTAAGTAGGGCCGTTGGAGAATAGCGGCACGCTGAGGGAGAGGCCCAGCGACCAGCTTCTCCGGTCGGGGAACTCGTAGGGTCCGCTCCAGCTCATGGACTGGCTGGCGCTCAGGCTTGGGGCCGCGTCGTATTTCGCCGACAGCAGCCGCTCCTCCTGCACGCTGAGGCTCTTCCGCTGCGAGATTATCCGCGGCGAAGCCTCGATCAGGGGCCGCAGGTCCCGCGTATCCAGCTCGTACTCCGGGGAGGAGAGCTCCCCGCGGACCGTCAGGGGCCGGTACCCGGAGGTCCCCATCGCGGCCAGCAGGTCGCGGCGCGCCGTCTCCAGCGAGCGCCGGGCCTTGGCCGTGTCGGCCAGGGCCACTTCGTGGAGGGCGTCGGCGTGCATCATGTTCCCGCGCGACTCCATGCCGCTCTCGTACTTGAGTTTTATGAGGCGGGCGTTCTGGCCGCGCAGTTCCGTCACTTTTTCCTGCGCCGCCAGCCGCTCCTGCGCGAAGAGCAGATTGACGAGGGCGGAGTAGAGCGTCAGGCGCAGCGAGGCGGATTCCGCCCTGTAATCGGCCTCGGCCTTCTCATAGCCCAGCTTGGAGGACCTTATGGAGGAGAAGGTCTTAAGATTGAACAGGGTCTCCGTGGCCGAGATGCCCGCCCGCCAGCTGGTGGAGGCGTCCGAGCCGTCCCCGCCGCTGCGGCTTACCGAATGGGACAGGCTGATATTGGGCATGAAAGCGTTATAGCCGGACAGGTAAGTATGCCTGTTCTGCTCTATCGCCAGCCTCCTGGCGCTCAGCGACGGGTTGTTGGCCAGCGCCTCGCGCACGCATTGCTCCCAGGTTATTTCTTCCGCGGATGCCGGCGCGCCCGCCAGGGCCGTCAGGAGTACGAATAGCAGCGCGAAAAGGGATGTTTTTTTCATAAGCAATGTCTTATAGCCGCATTATTGTAACGCGGCCGGGGCCGTTTTTATTGCGTCGCGGGGGCGGGGAGGCCGGCTATTTCAGTTTTTCCATGCCCGCGAACTCGCGGTCGAGCCGGAAGCCGTGCAGGATCTCTTTATCTTCTTCCGTGGGGGCGCCGTCCATGACCCGCGCTATGGTGGGGGCCAGGCCGGGGCCCAGCATGAAGCCCTGGCCGCACATGCCCACAGCCAGTACGAAGCCCTCCGGTCCCGCGCCGGCGTCCACTATAGGGAAGCCGTCCGGGGTCATGGGGTAGAGGCCGCGCCAGGTGCGGCGCACCTTCACGCCCGAGAGCTGCGGCATCAGGTTTATCATGCGCCGCGAGACCTCCGGCAGAAATTCGGAGGTGGCGCGGCAGTCGTCGCCCCAGACCGGCGGGTTGGGGGTGAGGCAGAACACCAGCTGGCCCTCGGAATTCTGGTAGAAATAGTAGTTCTTGGACTTATCCCCGGGCCGTATGTCCACTATCATCGGCTTGAGGAAAGGCTTGAGCGGCTCGGTGATGCCGGCCTCGTGGCAGTCCGGCCTGACCGGGACCGTCATCCCCGCCATCGCGGCGATCTCCGCGCCTTTGGCGCCGGCGGCGTTGACTACCGCCGCCGCGGCGTAGGAGCCCTTGTCGGTCATGACGCCCTTCACGGCGCCGCCCGATATGTCGAGCCCGGTGACTTTTTCATTGAACCGGAACTCCGCGCCGGCTTTTACCGCCGCCCGGTAGAAGGCCTGGCCGGAAAGGAGCGGCGAGGCGCTGCCGTCGTCGGGGGCATAAGTGCCGCCGCGCAGGTCGCATGGGCTGATGCCGGGGGCCAGCTTCTTTATCTCCTCCGGCCCCAGCCAGGAGATATTGAGGCCGAAGGCCTGCTGCACCTTGAGCATTTCCTTAAGCAGCCGCTCGTCGCTCTCGGTATAGACCGGGAAGCAGTAGCCTCCCTTCAGCCAGCCTATATCGTCGCCGCGGCGCTCATGCCAGGTGGAGAAGACTTCCAGGCTGCGCAGACCGGTCTTAATCTTGGCGCCGTCGGAATGCGTCGCGCGGACGCCGCCGATGGCCTCCTTGTTCTGGCCCTGGCCGGCCGAAGCCAGCTCGTCGAGGACCAGGACCCGCCGGCCTTTTTCGGCCAGCTCCAGCGCCAGCGGCGTGCCCACGCTGCCGGCCCCGAGTATGAGGACATCGTAGTTTTTGTCTGCCATATTCTAGAAACCGCTCCAGCCGGCTTTCTCCTCCATCGCGGTGCGGCACTTTATATTGGCGAAAGTCCCCAGCTCGGTCTCCATCAGCAGCGGGCGCTGGGTCATCGGGGTCAGTTCCTCCGGCTTTATGCCCTCGCCGCGGCAGATCGAGAGTATCAGCGAATTGCAGGTCTTGGAGCCGCAGGCGCCCATGCCGGCCCGCGTGACGGCTTTGAGCTGGTTGAGGTCGCGCACGCCCGAGCGCAGCGCCCGGCGTATCTCGCCCAGCGTCACGCGTTCGCAGCGGCAGATGACCGTCTCGTCGGGTGAATCCCTGGTGATCGCCGGCTTGCCCGGCTTCTCTTCCGCGTAGAGCCGCACGCCGGCGACCCGGTCGGAGATCGCGCCGTCCGCGGCCAGCTGCAGTATAAGCGTGCTGTCGGCCTTGAAGTCCCGGATATCGACGACTTTGGCGCGTCCGAGCGGCCGGCCTTCCCAGTCGGTCAGCTCCAGCTCGTCGCCCTTCTTCACCGCGCCGCGGCCTATCTCGAAAGGCACGGAGACCGTCGGCGCGCTCTCGTCCTTGCGGCGGTCCACTATCGTTATCGCCAGTCCCGGGCAGACGACCAGGCATTTAAAGCAGCCGATGCATTCGCCCTCGAATTTCGGCGCGGCCATGATGTTCTCGACCGGTATTTTTATCGACTTCTTGGGGCAGGAGGTGGCGCAGGGGTTGCAGGGTATCTCCTGGAGGCAGTGCAGGACGGGGTAGACCTTGCGGTCGTGGTCCCGCTCCTTCGCGGCGCCGGTAGGGCCGGGCCGGGACTTGAGCGTCTCGAGCTTCTCGTACCAGAAGGCGGGCACCGGACCGGCCATGATGCCGAGGTGCTTGAGCACCTTGTGGGCCGTTATCTTGCCGCTGAACATGGCGGCCGAGGCCTCGGCTATATCTTCGGCGTCGCCGCAGACGAAGGCGTTCATGCCGAAGGCCAGCGCCTGCTGGTGGAACTCGTTTATCGGGTTGAGTCCCACGGCTATCAGCAGCGTGTCGGCTTCGAATGTTTTTTCGGTCCCTGGCAGGGGGGTGAATTTTCTGTCCACCTCCGCTATCGTGACCCGCTCCAGTTCTTCTTTGCCTTCCGCGCGCAGTATGGTGTGGCGGGTGTAGACCGGCACGCCGAGGCGCCGTATCTTGTCCTCGTGCACTTTGTAGCCGCCGCAGCGCTCCTGCGCCTCGATGAGGCCGATGACCTGTATGCCGGCCTGCATGGCGTGATAGGCCGCTATCAGGCCCACATTGCCGCCGCCGACTATAAAGAGCTTTTTGGAAGGGCGCACCAGGTCGCGGTTGACCAGCGTCTGGAAGGCGCCCGCGCCGTAGACGCCGGGCAGCGTATTGCCGGGGAAGGGCAGCGATTTCTCGCGCGCGCCGGCGGCGGTGACGATGGCCTTGGGCCTGACCAGGCAATAAGTCCCGTCGCGCACTATGCCGGCCTTCTTGTCGGAGAAGACGGCCACGCAGGAGGAGTTGAGCCAGACCTTCACCGACGGGTATTCCTTCAGCTGATCGGTCAGCTTGTCGGCTATGTCTATGCCGCGCGTTCCGGCGTAGCAGTCCTCTATAGAGCCGAAGAACTTATGCGTCTGCAGCACCAGTTTGCCGCCCAGCTTGTGCTTGTCGTCCAGTATTATCGTCGGGACGTTCAGCTTGCCCAGCTCGATGGCGGCCGCCAGGCCGGAGGGTCCCCCGCCGAGTATCAGGGCGTCGGTCTCCAGCTCCTCTATGCGGCCGGCGTCCTGCACGCAGACGGCCGGCGGCAGGCCGGGCACGCCCCGGAGCTCCTCCACCTTCATCCCCGCGCGCACCGGGGTGACGCAGGATTTGACTGAGACGCCGTCGGCCAGCACCGAGCACTGGGCGCATTGGCCGTTGGCGCAGAAGATACCCTGCGGGCTGCCGTCGCGGTGATGGCGGCTGAATATCTTTATGCCGTTGGCGAACAGCGCCGTGGAGATCATCTCGCCGTCGAGGGCCTCCAGCTCGCGTCCGCCGAAAGTGAACTGCACACTCGCGCCTTCGCGCGCGGGCAGAATCATGTGCTCTTCAATGCGCTCGCTCATCCGTCAATATTACAAAAATTCATATATATTTTTCATGCCGATGCGGCCGCTGTCGGCGGAGCTGCGCGGCTCGCACGGGAAAGCGCGCAAAAGGATTCCTCCCCCGCCCCTTAGTTTGTTAGAATTTCCGGACAAGGTTCCCCGCTCTTTGACCCCGCCCTTCCGGCAAGATAAAACTGACCCTTAACGTGCTTTCGGTTAATCGTTAGCTTGCAGGTACTTATGGACCAGATACTCATATTGGATTTTGGCAGCCAGTACACGCAGCTCATCGCGCGCAGGCTTCGCAGCCTGCGGATATACTGCGAAATACTCCCCTTCGGCGCCGGCGCGGAAGAGATACTCTCCCGCTCGCCTAAGGGGATAGTTCTTTCCGGGGGGCCTTCGAGCGTCTATGACCCGAAGGCTCCGCGCCCGGCGCTGGACGTCTTCAACCTGGGCGTGCCGGTGCTGGGCATCTGCTACGGCATGCAGCTGATGGCCAGGGAACTGGGCGGCGGGGTGCACAAGGCGCATAAGCGCGAATACGGCTTCAGCAAAATAAAGGTAAAGAACGGCTCTCGCCTCTTCAAGGGGATATCGGGCTCGCCGCAGGTCTGGATGAGCCACGGAGACGAGGTGAAGACGGGCCCGCCCGGCTTCAGGGTCACCGCGACCAGCGCTGACATGGGCCTCTCCGCCATGGAAAACCCCGCCCGCGGGCTCTACGCCCTGCAATTCCACCCCGAAGTCCATCACACCGAAAAAGGCATGAAGATACTGGAGAACTTCGCCCGCGGCGTCTGCGGCTATAGGGGACGCTGGTCGCCCGCCTCCCTCGTCAAAGAGACCATAAAAGAGATCAAGGATCGGGTCGGCTCCGGCTCGGCCATCTGCGCGCTGTCGGGCGGCGTGGATTCCTCCGTCGCGGCGGCGCTCGCCCACAGGGCGCTGGGCAAAAAACTCCACTGCATCTTCGTCGATACCGGCCTGGTGCGTGAAGGCGACCGCGAGCGGATGGAACAGGTCTTCCGAAAGAGGTTCCATTTCAACCTGCGCATAGCCGACGCCTCCGGGGTATTCCTCAAGAAGCTCGCCGGAGTCAGCGACCCCGAGCGCAAGCGCAAGATAATAGGTCATACTTTCATCGAAGTCTTCGATAAAGAGGCCAAAAAGACAAAGGGCGCGCGCTGGCTGGTGCAGGGCACGCTTTACCCCGACGTCATAGAGTCCGTTTCCGTCAAAGGGCCCTCGGTGGTCATCAAGAGCCATCATAATGTCGGCGGCCTGCCCGCGAAGATGAAGATGGGCCTGCTCGAGCCGCTCAAATTCCTCTTCAAGGACGAGGTGCGCGAACTGGGCCGCGGCCTGGGTATCCCGGAGAGCATACTGATGCAGCACCCCTTCCCCGGCCCGGGCCTGGCCATAAGGATAATCGGCGCCGTCACGCCCGAGCGCCTGGCCGTTCTCAAGAAGGCCGACCTCATCATGCGCGAGGAGATAATCAAGGCCGGCTGGTACGGGAAGATCTGGCAGGCCTTCTGCGTGCTCCTGCCGGTCAAATCCGTCGGCGTCATGGGCGACGAGCGCTCCTACGAGAACGCGCTGGCGCTGCGGTGCGTGGAATCCGTCGACGGCATGACCGCCGACTGGTCGAAGCTCCCCCACGACCTGCTGCGTAAAATTTCGTCCCGGGTGGTCAGCGAGGTGCGCGGCATCAACCGCGTCGTCTACGACGTCACCTCCAAACCCCCGGCCACGATAGAGTGGGAATAGTTCTCGACATTAAAGGAGGAGAATGACTCAGCTTAAACCGTTCCATAAGGGCAAAGTAAGGGACCTTTACGCGATAGGGGAGGACAAGCTCCTCATGATCGCCTCCGACCGCGTCTCCGCCTTCGACTTCGTCCTGCCCACTCCCATCCCCGGCAAAGGCGAACTCCTCAACAAAATAAGCACCTTCTGGTTCTCCAGAACGGCACACATTATAAAGAACCACCTGATAACAGCCGATCCCGCCGAAATAGAGCGGCAGCTTCCGGCAGGCCACGGCATACCGCTCACCGACGGCGCCGTGCTGGTGAAACGCGCTAAGCGCGTGGACTTCGAGTGCATAGTGCGCGGCTACATAACCGGCTCCGGCTGGAAGGAATACCTGAAAAACGGCACCATCTGCGGCCGGAAGCTGCCGCCGGGACTCAAAGAAGCACAGAAACTTCCCGAGCCCATCTTCACCCCCACCAGCAAGGCCGACCAGGGCCACGACGAGAACGTCACCTTCGAAGAGATGGCCGCTTCCCTGGGCCGCGAAAAAGCGGAGTTCATAAAGAACAAGAGCCTCGAGCTCTATAAGTTCGGCTCGGCCCATGCCGAAGGCCGCGGCATAATCCTGGCCGACACCAAGTTCGAGTTCGGCGAGCTGGACGGCGAGATCATACTCATAGACGAGGCGCTCACGCCCGACTCGTCGCGCTTCTGGGACGCCGCGCATTATAAGGTCGGCAGTAGCCCCGAAAGTTTCGACAAGCAGTTCGTCCGCGACTGGCTGGAGAAAGAATCCGGCTGGGACAAGAAATCGGCGCCGCCGCGATTGCCGGGGAAAGTCGTGAACGGGACCGTGGCCCGCTACCGCGAGGCTCTCGATAAGCTGGCCAAAGGATAATATGGTCATAGAAATACGCACCAAGCCGAAATACGCGGCCGCGGAGGACTCCGCGCTGCTGGCCCGCATGCGCGCCGCCGGCCTGCCGCTCAAGGCCGCCTCGCCGGCCAGGCTCTATCGCGTGGACGCCGACTGGCCGGCCGGGACTTTCAAGAAAGCCGCCGCCGATCTGCTGGCGGATCCGCTGACGGACGACTGGTCGGTGGGGGGAGGCAGGGCGCCCGCCGGCTTCTGGCGCGCCGAGGTCTGGCTCAAGAGTTCAGTCACCGACGTTATCGGCGACAGCGTATCCGAAGCCGCGGCCGGTTTCCTGGGCGTCGCGGCGCCCAGGGTCCGCTTCGGCCGCGCCTTCTATTTTAAAGGCGCGGCCGGGCCGAAGGCCGAGAGGGCCGCCGCCAGGGCGCTTTCTAATCCCCTTATACATTCATTCAAGGTCGTGAAAAAATGAACGACAGGATAGATGATTTCAACAGGCTGGGCGCCGCCGGATTGGCCGCGCTGGACAAGGAGGCGGGCTGGTCGCTCAACGCCGCCGAGCTGGCCGCCGCGCAGAAACACTTCCGGAAACTCGGCCGCCCGCCCACGCGCGGCGAGCTCGAGACCATCGCCCAGACCTGGTCGGAGCATTGCAAGCACAAGACCTTCTCCGGCCCGGTGCGCTTCGAGCGCGGCGGCAAGGTGAAGCGCTATAAGAACCTTTTCAAGGAGACCATCGTCGCCGCGACAAAGACGCTCAATAAGTCCTGGTGCCTGTCGGTGTTCAAGGACAACGCGGGCGTGGTCGAGTTCGGCCGCGGGAAAAAGTGGGGCCTGGCCTTCAAGGCCGAGACGCATAATCATCCCTGCGCGCTGGAACCCTACGGCGGCGCCGAGACCGGCGTGGGCGGCGTGGTGCGCGACATCCTGGGCGTGGGCCTGGGCGCCAAGCCGGTGCTAAATACCGATTTCTTCTGTTTCGGCCGGCAGGACTCGAAGATGAAACTGCCTCCCGGCGCGCTGGGCGCGCCGCGGATAATGGAGGGCGTGGTGGAGGGCGTGCGCGACTACGGCAACCGCATGGGCATACCGACCGCGGCCGGCGGCGTAGTGTTCGACGACGGCTATATGCTCAACCCGCTGGTCTTCGTCGGCTGCGCCGGACTCATCCCGCGCGACAAGATAGACAAACGGGTGCGCCCCGGCGACCTGATAGTGGCCGTGGGCGGCCGCACCGGCCGCGACGGCATACACGGCGCCACTTTTTCTTCGGCCGACATCGGTTCGGACTCTCCCTCCTCGGCCGTGCAGATAGGCCACGCTATAAACGAGAAGAAGATACTCGACGCCCTCCTGCGCGCCCGCGACAAGGGGCTCTACTCCGCCGTCACCGACTGCGGCGCCGGCGGCTTCTCGTCGGCGATAGGCGAACTGGCCTCGGAGTGCGGCGCGGTGGTGGAACTGGACAAGGCGCCGCTCAAAGACGTCTCTCTGGAGCCCTGGGAGATCTGGGTGTCGGAATCGCAGGAGCGGATGGTCATGTCGGTGCCGGAGCGGAACCTGCCGGCCCTCAAAAAGATATTCGCCCGCGAGGAATGCGAACTGGCCGTGCTGGGCCGTTTCAATAACAGCGGCCGGCTGCTGGTCCGGTTTAAAGGCGCGCCCGTCGTGGACCTCCGAAACGATTTTCTGCACGGCGGCGTGCCGAACTTCGAGAAACTGGCCGTCTATAAGCCGCGGCCGGTAAGAGCCCGGCCGCCGGCAAAGCCCCGCCTGCCTCTCGGCCGGCTGCTTAAAGAGATACTCGCTCATCCGAACGTGCGCTCGCGCGCCCCGATAGTGCGGCAGTACGACCACGAGGTGCAGGGCGGCACCGTGGTGAAGCCCTTCACCGGCCCCGCCGGTTACGGCCCGTCGGACGGCGCGGTGATCTGGCCGCAGGCCGCCACGCGGGACCTCGCCGATTTCGCCGGTTTCGCCGCCGCGCACGGCATCTGCCCGTCGGTGGGCCGCATAGACCCCTGCCAGATGGCGCTCTACGCCTGCGACGAGGCGGTGCGCAACCTGCTCTGTTGCGGCGCCGACATAACCAAGGCCGCCTTCCTCGACAACTTCTGCGCGGCTTCGCCGGCCGACCCCAAGGTGCTGGGCGGCCTGGTGCTGGCGGCCGAGGGCTGCAAAGAGGCGGCGCTGGGCTTCGGCGCGCCGTTCATCTCCGGCAAGGACAGCTTCTACAATCAGTCCTCCGACGCGAAGGGAAAGCCTTACCCGATACCGCTGACGCTGCTGATATCGGCGGTGGCGCCGGTGGACGACGTGCGCGCGGCGGTGACGACCAGCTTCAAGCGCGCGGGCAACCCGGTGTACCTCGCCGGCGTGACCTGGCGCGGACTGGGCGGCTCCATCTACAATGAGTTGGAGAAGTCCGGCAATAACGCGCTGGGAGTCATCTCCATAGCCGAGAGCGCCAAGCTCTACCGCGGCCTGCTGCCGGCCTTCCGGGCCGGGCTGGTCATGGCCGCGCACGACGTCTCCGACGGCGGCTTCGCGGCCGCGGCGGCCGAGATGGCTTTCGGCGGCGGCCTGGGCGCCGACCTCTGCCCCGAGACCGGCTACGCCCAGGCCGGCATCAGCCAGGCGGAACTGCTTTTCGGCGAATCCCCGTCGCGCATACTGCTGGAAGTGGATAAAGAACAGGAACTGGCTTTCCGTTCGCTGGCGGCCGGCCTGCCGGTTGAGCGGGTGGGATTTGTCAGCGACGGCCACGACCTGACGCTGCTCGACGGCGGCGGACGCGAACTGCTGCGGGAGGATATCGCCGTGCTCCTGGAATGCTGGTCCGGAGGTGAGGCATGAAACGCCCTAAGGTGCTGGTACTGCGGGGCGCGGGTACGAACTGCGACATAGAGACCTGCAACGCTTTCACTGCGGCCGGCGGCGAGCCGGAGCTGGTGCACGCCGGCGAGCTCGTGGAAGGAGTGAAGAAGTTCGCCGATTACGCGATACTGGCGCTGCCCGGAGGCTTCTCCTACGGCGACGATATTTCGGCCGGCAAGATCCTGGCCGTGAAGCTGCGGACCCTCAAGGCCGACCTCGGCAAGTTCATCGCTTCCAGGCGTCCCGTCATCGGCATCTGCAACGGCTTCCAGGTGCTGGTGAAGACCGGTTTCCTGCCGCATGACCGGAGCGGCCGCCAGCTGGCCACCCTGGCCGCCAACGATTGCGGCCGGAACAGGGCGACATTGTCCGCAGTCGGTGCCGGGAGCTCTGCGACCGGCCACTTCATAGCCAAGTGGGAGCGGTTGAAGGTCAATAAGCTCAGCCCCTGCCTTTTCACCAAGGGCCTGCCGGACGAGATCGAACTGCCGATAGCGCACGGCGAGGGGAAGTTCATCACCGTCCCGGCGGAGATGGCGAAGATAAAGCGCGGGAATCTCTGCGCGCTGTCTTATGTGGCCAACCCGAACGGCTCGATGGCGGACCTGGCCGGGCTGACTAACCCGGAGGGCACGGTGCTGGGCCTGATGCCGCATCCCGAGCGGTTCTTCTTCCCCTGGCAGGCGCAGAACAGGCGGCCCGTCGCAGAGCTCGGAACAACGAGCCTCCGGCTCCACAGGTGCCGGGCGCTGTGTCGCCCGGCCCGGGCACCGACTGCGGCGAAAGCCGCCCTGATCCGCCCCGGTGCCGACTTCCTGCCGCCGGGCTACCTCTTCTTCAAGAACGCCGTGGACTACGCGGGATAAGGCGGGGGAGTTGACAAGTGACAAGTGAATGTTGTAAATTTAATTATATAACTAAATTTACAACATTCACTTGCTGATAATAAAAATGAAATACCTATCCAATCCATTCAGGCCTGGCGCCGGACATCCCCCGCCTTATCTTGCCGGCAGAGAGGAAGAAAAGAAAGAGTTTGCCCGGCTGCTGGGGCAAAAACCGGTGCTGACCAATCTGGTACTTACGGGTCTCAGGGGCGTCGGTAAAACCGTGCTGCTGGAGACTCTTAAGCCTCTGGCTATCCCGAAAAAATGGGTATGGGCGGGGACGGACCTGTCCGAATCGGCCGCTGTGAGCGAGGACAGCATCGCCATCCGGATACTGGCGGACCTTTCCCCGCTGACGGCGAATACTATGGTCCTGGAATCGGAAACGCGCCGTATCGGTTTCACCTCCGCCGCGGAGAAGCAACGGGCTTTTCTCGATTTCGATTTTCTGAAATGGGTCTACGATAAGACCCCGGGGCTCGCTTCCGACAAGCTTAAGGCCGTCCTGGAAACGGTCTGGACCAGCCTCAGCGCGAATAACCCGGACATAAACGGCGTGGTCCTCGCTTATGACGAAGCCCAGAACCTGAGCGACCAGGCGGACCGGAGGCAGTATCCGCTCTCCCTGCTTCTCGATGTGTTCCAGTCGATACAGAAAAAAGGGCTGCCGTTCCTGCTGGTCCTCACGGGGCTGCCGACCCTGTTCCCCAAGCTGGTGGAGGCCCGTACGTTCTCCGAGCGCATGTTCCATGTGATGACGCTGAGCCGCCTTAGCGAAAAAGAGTGCCGCGACGCCATCCTTAAGCCCATCGCCCAACACGGCTGCCCGGTGCATTTTACGGAGACGGCGGTTTCCGAGATAGTGAGGTGTTCCGGGGGCTACCCGTACTTCATCCAGTTCCTATGCAGGGAAATGTTCGATTCATACCTGCAACAGCACATCGGCGGAGAGATAAACCCGGTCGTGACCGTGGAGCAGACCATAAAAAAGCTGGACTCGGACTTTTTCGCGGGCCGCTGGAACCGCGTGACCGACCGCCAGCGGGCGCTGCTCTCTATAGTTGCCCAATTGCCGCGCTGCGACGAGGAGTTCGCGGTGCAGGAAGTGGTCGAGCAGTCAAAAAAATCCCGGAAGCCGTTCAGCGCCAGCCATGTAAGCCAGATGTTCGCGAAGCTCGCGGACAGCGGCCTGGTCTACAAGAACAGACACGGGAGGTACTCGTTCGCCGTGCCTCTTCTCGGGGGGTTTATCCGGCGCCAGGAGGCCGGCGGCGCGCAGGAACACGCGGCATAGGACTTTATGTCTCATCAATTCATCACTAATCAGGAGCGTCTGCTTTCCGACGTGATCAACAACATCCTCCCCAGCGCGGCCAGGCTTTATTTCCTGGTCGGCTACTTCTACTTTTCCGGGTTCAAAGAGATCTATAAAAACCTGGACGGCAGGCATGTCCGCATTCTTGTGGGGCTGGACGCTGAAAAGGACATAATCAACGCCGTCCGCGAGTGTGAAACCCTTACCGGGCGCAATATTTCCCGCGGCCGGATACGCGATAACCATAATAAGTGGTTCGTGAAGCTCTATAACGAGACGGATTTCTTTGACAGCGGGGAAAGCCAGGAAGCTTTCAGGACATTCCTCGAAAAGATAAAGACCGGCTCACTGGAAATCAGAAAGACCCTTGAGCCCAACCACGCCAAGCTGTACATCTTCGAGAACAAGCCGGAGTTCAGCCAGAAGGGCGACTTCCCGGGCACCGTAATCACCGGTTCCAGCAACCTGAGCCGCGCCGGGCTGCGCGACCGCCACGAGATAAATGTGGTCTTCCGCGACGAGCATTTCAAAGAAGCCAAAGAACTATTTGAGGCGCTTTGGAAAACCGCCGTTACCATAGCCGATAAGAACAATTTCGAGTTCTTCCGCAAAGAAGTCATAGAGAAGATCTGGTTCGGGAAGTTGCCGACGCCGTACCTGATGTATATCCGCGTCCTGGACGAGTATTTCTCCATCAAAGCCAGGGGCGAGATAGAGCTGCCGGCCGATATCACCAGGAACAAGTTCCTGAATCTGAAATATCAGACGGACGCCGTTAAGCAGGGCCTTGAGATAATAAAAAAGCACAATGGCGTGATAATCGCGGACGTTGTGGGACTTGGCAAAAGCATCATCGCCTCGGCTATAACCTACAATCTCAAAACCAAGGCAATCGTTATTGCCCCGCCGCACCTTTGCGACCAGTGGGACAGCGATTACCGCTACATGTTCAATCTGAACGCCAGGGTCTACTCAAGCGGCTCCATAGAAAAAGCCCTTGAGGAAGACGACGGCGGGGAAAAGGTGATAATAGTAGACGAAGCCCACAAGTACCGCAACGAGAACACCGACGACTACGCCAATCTGCACAAACTGTGCCAGGGCAAGAAGGTTATTCTGCTTACCGCCACGCCGTTCAATAACCGGCCGCAGGATATTTTCGCCATGATACGCCTGTTCCAGATACCGGCCAGATCCACAATACGCACGGTGGACAACCTGTCCTGCCGGTTCCAGGAACTTATCAGAGAATACAAGAAGATCGAGAAAGCCCAGAAGGAAAAGAGCAAGACCGCGCTGGAAATAAAAGCCGAGGTGAACGCCGTCGCCAGGAAGATCCGGGATATCCTGTCACCTATCGTGATAAGACGTTCCCGCATAGACTTGCAGGAAATAGAGGAATACAAAACAGACCTGGCCCTGCAAAAAATATCTTTCCCTGAGGTTAAGCCCCCGGAACTTGCCACTTACAATTTGGGGTCGCTCAGCGCTCTTTATCGCCGGACACTTGAAGAAATCTCTCCGGATAGCGGCAAGGGCGGCTTTCAGGGCGTGCGCTATAATCCCGCGCATTACCTGAAGAAAGAGCATAAGCTCGAATACGCCGAGGAATTCACCGGCTTAAAGGGCGCGGAGGCAATAGGGCTGTTAGAGCAGGGGCAGGCCAACCTGGCAATATTTATGCGCCGGTTGCTGGTCCGGCGGTTCGAAAGTTCCATTCATTCGTTCCGCCGCTCCCTGGGCTTCATAATCCACTCTTCCGAGAAGGTAAAAGAGTATTACGACAAGCTTGGGAAGGTGCCGGTTTATAAGAAAGGCGACCTGCCCGCTGTTGAAACCCTCATAGATTCCACCGGAGACGAACTTGAAAATATCGATGAGCTGCTTGCCGGCCACCTTGAGCGCGGCCTTCACTTCATTGAGAAGGAGAAGCTCGAAGACAAGTTCATCAAGGAACTGGAAAAGGACATTAAACTGCTGAAAGATGTCCGTAAGGATTGGAGCGCCGTTAAGAACGATCCCAAAGTCGATGACTTTAAGGCCATTCTTAAAACGCGACTAAAGGAAAACTCCAGGCGCAAAATAATTGTCTTTACAGAGTTCGCCGATACCGCCGCCTATCTGGGCGAGGCCGTAAAGGGCGACTTCCGCGTGTTCAAATATAGTTCCTCGGATGCCGGCAAAGAAAACAAAAAGACCATCCGCAAGAACTTCGATGCCGGCTACCCCGCCGAGAAGCAGATGGACGACTTCGACATACTCATTGCCACGGACGCCATGTCCGAAGGCATTAATCTGCATCGCGCGGGCATAGTGTTCAATTACGACATCCCCTATAATCCGACGCGCGTAATACAGCGCGTGGGCCGTATTAACCGCGTAAACAAGAAAGTTTTTGACAAACTTTATATTTACAACTACTTCCCTACGGCCACCGGCGAAGATGAAACCCGCACCAAAGAAATCTCCACCCTTAAGATCGCCATGATCCACGCACTAATGGGAGAGGATACGCGCTACCTTACCAGGGACGAAGATTTGAAATCCTTTTACAAAGAGCAGTACGATAAATTCATTAAGGATGACGAGCGTTCCTGGGACGTGGATTACAGAAATCTGCTTGCGTCCCTGCGCTCCGGCCGGCCGGAGCTTATAACCCAGGCGGAGAATATACCGCCGCGCACCAAAATACGCCGCACGGTCTCAAAAGGCAATGCCTGCGCAAGTGCCGTAACAAGGGCCTCTGGCCATCAGACGGCCAGGACCGGAGTGCTTGTGTTCGCCCAGAAGGGGGGAGAGTTTACCTTCAGCTTCGGCCCCAGCGCCCAGGAAGCCGGCCCAATGTCTCCGGAAGAAGCCTTAAAGCTTTTTGAGGCTGAGGCGGAAGAGAAGCCGCAGCCGCTTTCGAAGGCCTTTGAGCCTATTTACAAAAACATAAAGAAAAACCTCTTTGCCGGAAAATCCCAGGTGCCTTTTGATAAAGGCAAGCGCGACGCCACTGACAAGCTCCGGGCTCTCAAAGAGAGCCTTCCCGTCCATCGCGACTATCTTGAGGATCTTCTGACCGTCATAGAAAAGCTGGACAGCCTCCCGGCCCATTATCTCAAGTTCATCCGCGCTATTTCAGAGAAGAAGCTGGATGCCGATGTGGCGGAACTGCTCAGGCAGGTGCCGCACAAATATCTTGCCGGCCTGTTGAACCAGGCCAACAGTGTAGACGAAGGCGAAGAACTTTTAATCCTTGCGGAGGAGTTCTAGCCTCCTGCGCCGCATCGGTCCCGACAGGGGCGGCCGCCGGGAAGTTGTAAAATCAGAAATACAGCATGAATATCGAAGAACTTCTGCAAAAACTGGATTTACGCGAAAACCTGGAACTTGAGTTCAAGGCCGCGGCAGCCGGACTGCCTTCAAGCCTGTGGGCGACGGTAAGCGCATTTGCCAATACACACGGAGGCTGGCTCCTGCTCGGCGTCAGGGAGGACAAGGGGAAGCTCAATGTTGATGGCGTCAAAAACGCTGCAGCCATGAAACAGGACATCATCAATCTCATGCGCAACCGGCAGAAAATAAGTCTGGAAGTTTGCGGCCCTGAAGACGTCGGGATCAAAAAAACCAACGGAGCGGATATTGTAACGCTAAAGATCCGCGCCGTTTCTAATTCCGAAAAGCCTGTTTATATAGACGGCAATCCTTACACCGGCGCTTTTGTGAGAAGGAACGAAGGGGATTATCGCTGCAAAAAAGAGGAAGTTGACAGAATGATCCGCGGTGCCGGCGTCCAGAGCGCGGATTCCTCCGTTTTGAAGGGGCTTACATCTGACGATCTGGACAAACAAACCCTCAGCCGTTACAGGCAGCGATTCCGGCAGTTCAACTCCGCGCATCAATGGAATGAATACGAAGACATAAGATTTTTAAGAGCGCTGGGCGGCTACCGTAAAGATCCACACACCGGCGAAGAGGGCTTTACCAGGGCGGCGGTGCTTATGTTCGGCAGCCAGGAAGCTCTTTTCAGCATACGCCCCAGACACCTTATAGATTTCCGCCTGCGGGCGGCCGGCGCGGCCGGCGAAGAAGCCCGCTGGGAAGACCGGATAGCCTGGGAGGGAAATCTTTATGACGCCTTCTTCCGGATCTATCCCAGGTTGACCGAATCGCTCAAAACCCCTTTCCGCCTTGAAGGCCCCCACAGGCTTGACCAGACTCCGGCGCATGAAGCTTTAAGGGAAGCCCTGGTGAATATGCTTGTCCACGCCGACTATGCCGAGCCGGGCGCCCTTCTTATAAAAGCCTCGCCGGGGGAATTTGTATTCCGGAATCCCGGGTTTTCTCGCGTTTCAGAGGATGATCTGCTTACAGGCGACCGCTCCGACCCCAGGAACCCGGTTCTTCTCAGGATGTTCCGGCACATCTCCCTTGCGGACGAAGCGGGGACCGGTTTCCCCAGGATATTAAGCATCTGGAGAAAAGCGGGGCTTCAACTGCCCTCCATTGTAAACGATTCAGAGCGCTATGAATTTACCCTGAGCCTGCGGCTGGTGCATCTTCTTTCAAGCCAGGACCGCCAGTGGCTGGCCGCCTGCGCCGGCCTGCCGGTCCCGGCAGCGACGCCCGTGCTGCCCGGTATGGTGCTTCAGCCGCTGACCCAGCATGAACAGATAACGCTTATACAGGCGCGGAATAATGAATGGGTAAACAACGCCTCCGTTCAGGCCCTTACCGGCCTGCACCGCGCAGACGTTACGGAACTGCTGACAGGCTTAAAGAACAGGGGATTGCTGGCCCAGGAAAGCGCAAAACGCTGGGCAATCTACAGGCTTTCTGAAATGGTTCTTGATATATTCCAGGAGAAACCTGTCATCAAAACCGATACACAAAAACCGATACACAAAACCGATAAAGAAAAACCTATCAAGAAAACCTATCAAGAAAAACCTATCAAGAAAACCGACCAAATAAGGCTGGCGATCCTGGAGTTTTGCCGGGTGCCGCGGTCGGCCAGGGAAATATCTAAAAAAATAAACAAGAATAGCGTGTATCTTGTAGCGAAATATATTACCCCGCTGGTGAAAAATGAAAAACTAGCCTATACGGACCCTGCACACACCAAGTCCCGTAACCAAAAATATGTGGCGAAGCCGCAGGAAAATACACAATGAACTTCAGTGAACCATTTAATAAAACCGCCGTGCTGGACTTTCTCAAGAACCAGTTCCTGCCGGATGACTTTGCGGAAAGCCGGGAGCCGGTAAAATTCAGCCAGTTATCCCTTACCCCGGACCGAGTAAAAGAAATCGAGTTTATCGGCGAGTCCTCAAGCCTTGCTTTAAAGCTTTACATGATTCGGCATGAGTCGGAAACTGATCCGCGCGTAACCCTTTCGCGTGAAACATTCCGCGTAATGAGCAGCCTCGGCGCCCAACGGGCTTTAGTGGTTTTCTATTCCGCAAGTTCCTCCAATTATAGACTTTCCCTTGCCACAATAACGCTTGCTCTCAAGGGCGCAAAAACAAAACGGGAGTATTCAAACCCGCGCCGGTATTCCTTTTTTCTTGGCCCGGACGCCAAAACCCACACCCCGGAGCAGTTCCTTTCAAAAAAAGTTTCCGATTTTGAAGACTTGCTCGGGCGGTTCTCTATCGAGGTAGTAAACAAAGATTTCTACAACGAGATCGCCACGAAGTTTACCGCGCTTGTGGGCGGCAAACTGCGCCTGCCCGGGCGGGATATGTCAAACCCGGCCTCCCGCATAACCGCGCAGGAGTTCGCCGTCCGCCTAATTGGCCGCATAGTCTTCTGCTGGTTTCTGAAAAAGAAGAAATCTCCCGGCGGGGAACCTCTTTTGCCGGAATCGGTGCTTTCTTCCGTCGCCGTGGCCGCCTGCGATAAAGCCGGGGATAACTATTACCATGCCGTGCTTGAAAATTTTTTCTTCCAGGTGCTCAACACCGAAATAGCGGAGCGGGCCACGGAATTCAAAAAAACCCCGTACGACAAGATCCCCTTCCTTAACGGCGGACTCTTTGAGCCGCACGACGGCGACTTTTATGACTTTGACGCTCTTACATGCTGCTCAAGGCTTTCAAACACTCTGAAAATCCCCAATGAATGGTTCAAAGGCTTTTTTGAGACGCTTGAAACCTATAACTTCACCATAGACGAGAACACCTCCGTAGACGTAGAGCTGGCCGTTGACCCGGAAATGCTCGGCCGCATATTTGAAAACCTCCTGGCCGAAATAAATCCCGAAACAGGCGAAACAGCCCGCAAGGCCACCGGCAGCTATTACACACCGCGTCCCATAGTCGAGTACATGGTGGACGAAAGCCTTAAAGAATACCTCAAGACCAGAACCGCTATTGCCGAAGATACGCTTGCAGACCTGCTTTCTTATTCTGAAAGTGATACCGACCTTTCCGAGCCTGAAAAAGAAAAAATAATTTCCGCTCTGGACGAGGTTAAGATAATAGACCCTGCCTGCGGCTCCGGCGCTTTTCCCATGGGAATGCTGCAGAAGATCGTCCTGGTTCTCCAGAAGGTGGACCCGGACTCCCGGAAGTGGCTTTCAAAGCTCCTGGACAGCGTTCCCGATGCCACCGCCAGGGAGACGCTCCGCAAAAAGCTGGAGGGAGAAGCCGACCTGTGGAACTATACCCGCAAACTCGGCGTAATACGCAAGTCCATCTACGGCGTGGATATACAGCCGATAGCCGTTGAAATTTCCAAATTGCGCTTTTTCCTTTCCCTTGTAGTGGATGAAAAGGTGGACGACAAAAAGAAAAACCGCGCCATAGAGCCGCTCCCCAACCTGGAATTCAAGTTCGTCTGCGCGAACGCCCTTATCGCCCTGCCGGAAATAGCCGAACATATGATTGATTTGTTTAATTATAATGCCCATGAACACAGAGAATCTCCTGTTGAACTTATGCAGAAGTTGTCTGAAATCAGGGACGAATATTTTTCGGCCTATGGGAAAAAGAAACATGCATGGGAGAAAAAATTCAGGGAAACTCAGTTGAAACTGTCGGACTTCGCCTCAACGAAAGGGACTTCCCGCGCCGAAATGTTGTCAAAATGGGATCCGTTCAGGAATAAATCAACGGAATGGTTTGATTCCAACTGGATGTTCGGCGTTAAAGACGGCTTTGACATAGTAATTGCCAACCCGCCTTATGTCCGGCAGGAGGACATCAAGGAATACAAGCCGGTTTTCAAAGAGCAGTATGAGTGCTTTACCGGCGCATCCGATCTCTACGTCTATTTCTATGAGCAGGGCCTTAAACTGCTAAGGCCCGGCGGGATTCTCACTTTCATCTCGTCCAATAAATACTTCCGCTCCGGCTACGGCGAAAAACTGCGCGGCTTCCTGGCGGCAAAAGGCCGCATCCATACGCTTATTGATTTCGGCGACGCGCCCGTTTTTACGGCCATCGCCTACCCCAGCATAATCCTGGTGTCCAAGGACGCCCCGCCTGACGGCCATAAAACCCGCGTGTTTACCTGGGACCCGGCGGCGCCGGTGGAAGAATTTAGCACCCGGCTCAATTCCGGTAGTTTTTACATGCCGCAAAAAGACCTCCGGCCCGACGGCTGGCGGCTGGAATCCCCGGCGGTACTGAAACTGCTTGAGAAACTGCGCAAAGCGGGCAAGCCGCTGGGCGAATACGTGAACGGCAAGTTTTATCGTGGCATTCTCACCGGCCTGAACGAAGCCTTTGTGGTTGACCGCGCCACGCGCGATATGCTGATAACCATGCACAAGTCATCCGCCGAAGTCCTGAAACCTTTCCTGCGCGGCCGAGACGTAAAACGCTGGAAGACGGAATTCGCCGAACAATACCTGATCAAGCTTGAATCCTCGGAAAATAAGCCGCACCCCTGGTCCGGCAAGCCCGAGGCGGAAGCAGAAAAGGCATTCGCCAAAACTTATCCGGCCATTCACGCTCACCTGCATAAATTCCGAGCCGGCTTAATCAAGCGCGACGACCAGGGCCGCTATTTCTGGGAACTGCGTTCCTGCGTCTACTGGCAGGAATTTGAGAAGCCGAAAATAATATATCCCGATATCGCCCAAGGTTCTGAATTTACTTATGATGACGATAAATTCTTCCTTATGAACACGCTTTATCTTCTCCCGACTTCCGAAAAGTGGCTTTTAGGTCTGCTTAACAGCAAACCGGTATTTTGGTTTTACACAATGACCAGCACTCAAATCCGTGGCGGATTTGTCCGATTCATTGCCCAGTATGTTTCCCAAATTCCGGTTCCACAGATGGATGGGCACTCTAAACGCATTGAAACACTTGCGGATAAAATCCTGGCCGCCAAGCGCACCAACCCCGCCGCCGACGTCTCCGCTCTGGAGGGTGAGATAAACCAGCACGTCTATAAACTCTACAACCTCACCCCCGAAGAAATAAAAATCGTGACAAACACGGATTAAAAAAGATGCTTATGAGCCGTGCAAAAGATATTTACGAAAGGATAAAATCAACCGGCTATAATGCCGTGAAAGAATTTGTTGACGCAAGGGAGTCTGAAAACCTGTTTTTGGATTTTAAAAGGTCTTCGGACCGCGGAGCCGGCAAAAAACTCCACGATAATGATCGGAATAATCTATCCCGCGCAATTTCCGGGTTTTCGAATTCAGAGGGCGGTGTGATTGTTTGGGGAATTGACTGCAGAAGCAATTCGGACGGGGCAGATGTTGCATGTGCCGAATTTCCAATTGCAGATGTGAAAAAATTTGTCGGTTTTATTGAAGGATCTGTTTCTGGATGCACGATACCACCATGTAGCGGAATTGAAAATTGCCCCATTGAAACCGAGGCTGGCGCAGGGTTTGTTGCCACATTTATTCCTAAAAGCAACACGCCACCGCATCAAGTGGTTGGTGAGCTTAAGTATTATATGCGCGCGGGTTCCAATTTTGTGCCGGTCCCCCATGCAGTTTTGGCTGGAATGTTCGGACGTCATCCAGCCCCCAATGTGTTTATAATGTATCACATACAAGTCCCACCGGAGAGATTGCCAAATGGAACGATAAAAATACAATTAGGTTTTCTGATAACTAACGGCGGGCCTGGTATTGCTGAAGATCTGTTTTTAAATTTAACGGTTTCGTCTGCTTGTGGTGAATTGTCTTTTTCTCAACCCGATTTAACAGTTTGGTCAGTTTCTTTTGGTTTCGGAAGAGTTCTAAATATTATCAGTAAACAGGGCTTACGGTTAGCCCCGGATGCTAAGGTGGAGCCTGTTTGTATGAACATTATTCTCAAGCCACCATTCACTAAGCCAATTAAAATAGCTGGCATGTGTGGGTGCTCAAATTCCATGCCTTTTAGATTTAAATTTGAAAATTCTCACGACAATGTCGCTAAAATCTACAACGAACTAATCGCAAATCCCAATAATAAGACTTTTGCAGATAACTTTACCAACCTGATCCTTAATATCCCAATGGAAACAGAGGATGCACAATAACTTAGCAACATGATGCCGGGAGCGAAAACGAGACTAAGCCAAAATCGCGGGCCAAAAACCGCGCCACTGGATTAAAATAACGCTATTTTGTTGAACTCAACGAAATAATAATCTGAGGAGTTATGGACAAGCAACTAATAGCAGAATTAAACACCAGATTCCAGCGCTGCACATACGCACAGGACGGCGTCGAATACTGGATGGCAAGAGATCTGCAAACTCTCCTTGGCTATACCGAGTGGCGCAATTTTCTGCAGGTAATTGAGAAAGCAAAACTGACCTGTTATAACTCCCATCAGTTGCTGGCCTATCATTTTGTTGAAGTCAACAAATAGAGGAAATAGGGGTCAGGTCTTGAATATAATTGAAAAGCAGGTAGTTCAAGATGAAAGAAAACCAACATATTGAATATAAGGAAGTCTGGCGGGATGAATATTTGAAGTGGATTTGCGCCTTCGCGAATGCTGACGGCGGAGTCTTGCATATAGGGCGAACCGACAAAGGGGCGGTTATAGGCTTAGCGAGCGCGAAAAAACTGCTGGAGGAAATCCCCAACAAAGTGCGCGATATCCTTGGCATAATGGTGAAGGTGAACCTGCGCGAAGAAGCCGGGAAAGAATGCCTGGAGATTATAGTGGACCCCTACCCGTACCCCGTCAGTTATCGGGGTGAATATCATTACCGTAGCGGTAGCACCAAACAAGAGCTTAAGGGCGCGGCGCTGGACCGGTTTCTTTTGAAAAAACAGGGGCGGCATTGGGACGGCGTACCAATCCCTAATTTTAGCATGGCGGATTTGTCGCAGCCGGCGCTGGCCGCTTTTAAAAAAAAGGCGGCAAAAAGCGAACGGCTTTCCGCCGAGTTGCTGGCGGAGTCTGACGCTATTCTTCTTGATAGATTAAGGCTGTTCGACCACACTTATTTAAAGCGGGCGGCTGTAATGTTGTTTCACGATGACCCCGAACGCGTAGTTACCGGAGCCTACATAAAGATCGGTTATTTTCGCACCGACTCCGACCTGTTATATCAAGATGAAATACACGGCAATTTGTTCAACCAGGTTGAAAAAACTCTGGATCTGCTGCTCACCAAATATCTGCGCGCCGGTATTTCCTATGAAGGCATCCAACGCCTGGAAACTTTCCCGGTGCCGGAATCCGCGTTGCGGGAAGCTCTTATTAATGCCATTGCCCATAAAGATTATGCCGCCGGCATACCTGTTCAAATAAGCGTTTACCACAACAAGCTTATGATCTGGAATCCCGGTCACCTGCCCCAGGACTGGACGATTGAGCGGCTTAGCGCCAAGCACGCTTCGTCGCCTTACAATCCAGACATCGCCAATGCATTTTTCCGGGCCGCCTTTATGGAATCCTGGGGGCGTGGCATAGACCTTATCCGCAATGCGTGCCGCGCTGCGGGAAACCCTGCGCCCGCCTTCCGCTGGGACAACGGGCTTTGGGTGGAGTTCGCTTTGCAGGAAGTGAGAACGCCGGTGAAAACGCTAGGAAAAACGCTAGGAAAAACGCCAGGAAAGACCACGGATCTCATTCTGGGACTGCTGCAAAAGAACCCAAGCCTTACTGTTCCAGAAATAGCGTTGCAGATATCTAAATCTGAAAGCGCGGTACAACGCGGCGTGCTGAAACTGCAAATCGCCAGACAGTTGAAACGGACTGGTTCTCGCAAGAGCGGCCATTGGGAGGTGCTGAAAGGTGATGAGTAGAGGCCAGGTCTTGATTTTTAACATCGTTACGGAAGGGGAGCTGTGTGGTAAAGCGGTGAAAACGATAGCGGCTGAATGACCGCACGTGCTATTTGATACGGCGTGTAGGGAATAAGCGTTCCGGCCATTGGGAACTAAATAAAACCAATTAAAAACTAAATAAACATGGGTGGCATCCCGTCGAGGAAGGGTTTGTTTAGTGAATTGGGGCTAATTAATCTTAAAAACTTTCCGTCTGCCGTCAGGTCGGAAACCGCGATAAAACTACTGATGCCTGAACGGGTTTTGCAAATAGTCGGAGGCTGAATATGTGCGGAATATTCGGGATAACGGATAATAAGGAAGCGGCGAGGCTGGCCTATATCGGGCTGTTCACGCTGCAGCACCGCGGCCAGGAGAGCGCGGGGCTGGCGGTGGACGACGGGCGCGGGCTGAACTGCCGCGCCGGCATGGGCCTGGTCGACAATGTCTTCTCCGGAGGGACGCTGGAGGAGCTGCCGGGCCGCTCGGCCATCGGACACGTGCGCTATTCCACGGCCGGAGGCTCCTCCATCGGCAACGCCCAGCCGCTCTGCTTCAACACCGCGCTCGGTCCCGTCGCCGTCGCGCATAACGGCAACCTGACCAATACCGCGGAACTCAAGAAAAACCTCCAGTCGCGCGGCGCCATCTTCCGGAGCACCTCCGACAGCGAGACGATAATACACCTTATGGCCTTCTCGGGCAAACGGGACCCGCTGGCCGCGCTTGAAAAAAGCCTTCCGCGTCTGGCCGGCGCCTACGCTTTCCTTTTCATGACCCCCGGCTGCGTGATAGCGGCCCGCGACCCGCTCGGCATCCGCCCGCTCGTGATCGGCCGCCTCGGCCGCTCCTGGCTTTTCGCCTCCGAGACCTGCGCCATCGAGGTGGTCGGCGGCCGCGTGGTGCGCGAGGCGGAGCCGGGCGAACTGGCCTGGGTGGAGAAGGGGAAATTGCGCTCGCGCCGTTTCGCGCCGCGCCGCCGTCCCGCCCGCTGCGTCTTCGAGCAGGTCTATTTCGCCAGGCCCGACGCTTTCGTCATGGGCAAGAGCGTGCAGGGCGCGCGCTACGAGATGGGCCGCCTGCTGGCGGCCGAGCTCAAGGCCGCCGGCGTGAAGGCCGACCTGGTCTCGGGCGTGCCGGACTCGGGCACCTCGGCCGCGTTGGGCTGCGCCAAGGGGATGCGGCTGCCGTACCGTCCGGTCTTCATGCGCAATCATTATACCGGCCGCTCGTTCATACAGCCCGACCAGAAGCTGCGCGAATTCACCGCGCGGCTCAAGCTCGCTCCCATACGCGACGTGATAGCCGGGAAGAGCGTTCTTATCGTCGATGATTCGCTGGTGCGCGGCACTACCTCGCGCAAGATAGTGCGCAGCCTCAAGGACGCGGGCGCGAAAAAAGTCATAATGGCGCTGGCCTCGCCGCCGGTGCTCTCGCCCTGCTATTACGGCATAGACATAGCCAGCAGGCGGGAACTGGCGGCCCGCCGCATGGGCCGCGAGGCCCTGCGCCGCCATATCGGCGCCGACGGGCTGCATTACCTCTCGGTGCCGGGCCTGATGCTGGCCTGCTCGGGCAAGGAGTTCCCCGAGCATCTCCAGGAAGGCATGAGGCCCGGCTTCAACGGGCTCGAGAACGATTTCTGCGCGGCCTGCTTCGGCGGGCGCTACCCGGTGAAGCGACCGAAAGGGGAATAGCGTGGCGGTCAACATACTTATAATAGGTTCCGGCGGGCGCGAGCACGCGCTGGCCTGGAAACTGAAGCGGAGTCCGCTGGCCGGCAGGATATACGCGGCGCCGGGCTCCGAGGGGATGAGGGCCTGCGCCAGGCCCGTCCCGATGGGCGCGCTGGAGTTCGACAAAATAGCCGACTTCTGCGCCGGCGGCGATATAGGGCTCTGCGTCATAGGCCCCGAAGAGCCGCTGGCTAAAGGGCTGGCGGATCACCTGGCGGCCAAAGGGGTTAAAGTGTTCGGCCCCCGGCGGCAGGCGGCCATGCTGGAGGCCTCCAAGCAGCTGGCCAAAGAGTTCATGCGGCGCAATTATATCCCGACCGCGGGTTTCCAGTCCCATTACGATCCGGCTTCGGCCAAAGAGGCCGTGCGCGCGACTAAAAAATGGCCGCTGGTCGTAAAAGCCGACGGCCTGGCCGCCGGCAAGGGTGTGCGCGTCTGTCCCGACGAGGCGTCGGCGCTGTCCGCCGTGGAAGATTTCATGGAGAAGCGCATCTTCGGCTCGTCCGGCGCGCGCGTGGTGCTGGAGGAATTCCTGGAGGGCCGGGAGGCTTCGGTTATGGCGCTCTGCGACGGCAAGGACTTCGTCATGCTGCCTGTCGCGCGCGACCACAAGCGCCTGCGCGACGGCGACGAGGGCCCCAATACCGGCGGCATGGGCGCGGTTGCCCCAGTGGACCTGGACGCGGAGACGCTGGAAAAAGTCCGTGTGGACATACTGGGCCGCTTCGTCGAGGGCCTCAAAAAAGAGAAGATCCCTTATTGCGGCGTGATATTCGCCGGGCTGATGCTTAGCAAGGACGGGCCGAAGGCGCTGGAGTTCAATGTCCGCTTCGGCGACCCCGAGACCCAGACCGTGCTGCCGCTGCTCAAGTCCGACCTGCTGGCCCATATGCTGGCCTGCGCCGAGGGGCGGCTGGCCGGCGAGAGGCCGGAACTGCACGCCGGGGCCTGCGCCACGGTGGTGCTGGCGGCCGCCGGTTACCCGGATTCCCCGGCGACCGGCGCGGAGATACGCGGACTGGACAGGGTCCCCGCCGGCGCGGAGGTGTTCCACGCCGGTACCGCGGCCGACGGCGGCAGGTTAAAGGTCAGCGGCGGCCGCGTGCTGGGGGTCTCCGCCCGCGGCGCGGACCTGGCCGGGGCGCTGCGCCTCGCGTACCGGGCCGCGGCGGCTATATCTTTCGACGGCGCGCAGTACCGCCGCGACATAGGCAAGGAGAATTGAATGGAGAAACAACTCGTAATGCTTCTGCTGGTGACCGGCTTCGCCCTGGCCGTATCTTTTATCTGCTCGCTGGCCGAAGCCTGCGTGCTGAGCCTGGGCAACGCCGATATCGCCGTTATCGAGGAGAAAAAGCCGGCCGCGGGCCGGATCTGGCGGTCGTTCAAGGAGAACCTGCAGAAGCCGCTGGCGGTGATCCTGATCCTGAACACTTTCGCCCACACCCTGGGAGCCGTTTTCGGCGGGGCGTATTTCGAGTCGCTCTACGGGGAGAAGTGGCTTTTCGTCTTCTCCCTGGTCCTGACCTTCGTGATGATACAATGGACGGAGATACTCCCCAAGACGCTCGGAGCGCGGTTCAACAGGAAGCTCGCGTCCCCGATAGCCCGCCCCCTGGAGCTGGTCGTACGCCTGATGAACCCGGTGCTGCGGCTCGTGATACTGCTTAACCGCCCGTTCGAGCGGTTCAAAGCCGCCGGCGGGCCTTCCCCGGCGGAGGAGATAAACGCCATCGCCCGCAGCGCTTTCCTGGCCAGGCAGATAGGCGCCGAGCAGGCCGGCATTATAACGGCCGGCGCGCGGCTGGGCAGCCGCAGGGCCGGGGAGATGATGGTCCCCGTAGAGGAGATCTCCTGGCTCGACGCCGGGATGCCGCTGCCGGAGGCCTTCATCAAGGCGCATCTCGACGCCCACACCAGGTACCCGCTCTGCGAAGGCAATTCTCCCGACGGGATAATCGGCTACGTGAATTTCAAGGAACTGGTGGCCATATTGCGCACCAACCCGGACAACGCCACGCTGCGCGGCATCATGAGGCCCATCCTCTTCGTCACGCCCGATCAGACCGCCCCGGAACTGCTCAAGCAGCTCATGGGCGGGCGCTGGCATATCGCCGTCGTCCGGGAGGCCGGGGGTAAGACCGTCGGGCTGGTCACGGTGGAGGACGTCATAGAGGACCTGGTCGGCGACATAGAGGACGAGTTCGACCACCTGCCGCGCACCTTCCACGACCTGGGCGGCACCCGCTACGCCGTGGGCGGCGGCTTCCCGGCCGCGGACCTGGCCGCCAAGCTGGGCGTGACGCTGCCGGACGCCGCTGGTTCCCTGGCCGACTGGATGGCCGGGAGGCTGGGCCGGGTGCCGCGTCCGAACGAATCGTTCTCCGCCGGCGGCGCCGTGTTCACCGTGCGCCGCGTGCGGCGCAGCAGGGTGTTCGAGGCCATAGTGGCGCCGGAAAAGCCGGCCGGGCAGGCACAGAAAACGGCGGCCTGAGCGCCGCAAGGAGAGAACCATGAAAAATAGATCCGTATCCCGCGGGGTTCGCGCCGGCGGCCCCGCCGCGCTGGGCAAGGTCATAGACCTGGTGGAGGCGCGCACGGCGCAGCGGCGCTCCACGCTGGCCATCTTCGACCTCGACGGCACGCTGTTCGACAACCGCACGCGCACGATGTTCATACTGCGCGAGATCTCCGAGAAGTTCGACGCGCGCCTGCCGCAGCTCTCGCGGGCCTTCTCGTCGTTCCGCGACCTCTCGGAGGTGGACTACAGCCTTGACGTAACCCTGAAACGGCTTAAAGTTACCTCGCCTGCCGAGGTCAAGTTCATAAAGCAGGAATGGGCCCGCCGGTTCTTCTCGGACGAGTACCAGAAATACGACATGCCGCTGGCCGGCGCGAAGTCCTATGTGGAGAGGATACACGCGGCGGGCGCCACGGTCATCTACCTGACCGGCCGCGACGTGGGCCGGATGCTGGTGGGCCTGACAGAGGTGCTTCGTCTCTACGGCTTCCCGGTCGGAGTCGCCGGCACGATGACGATAGTGAAGAAAGAGTTCGAACAGGACGACGAGATCTTCAAGCGGGAGGTCAGCGAGTACATAGACCGCCTCGGGGAAGTGGTCGGCGTGTTCGAGAATGAACCCGCCAATTCCAATATACTGCAGGCCCGGTTTCCCGGCGCTGCCTCGTTCTTCGTAGAGACGCAGCACCGTCCCGGAGCCCCCAGGCTGAACCCTGGTATAGCCCGTATAAAGGATTTCCGCCTGAACGGGAGGGGGAAATGACGGGGGTTTCCGCGGCCGAGCGGAAAAGACGGGGGAGGCTGCTGCTGGAGTTCGCTTCGGCGCCGGCCGCGGCGGGGCATGAGCGAGCGGTGGAGGCCCTCGTTGAAAAATGGGCCGCGCGCCGCCGGAACCTGGTCCTGGCGCGCGACCTCCACGGCAACCTCCTCGTCCATCGCCGGGATTTCAAACGAGCCTGCCGGCGGACGGCCCCGCTTTTCATTACCGCGCATATGGACCACCCGGCTTTCGTGGTCCTGTCGGCCGCGGGCCGCGAAGCGAAGCTGGAATTCCGGGGCGGCGTGCACGATCAATACTTCAAAGGCGCGCGGATAGAGATCTTCGATGCGGGGCTGCGGCGCTCATATCCCGCGCGCATCGTTTCGCTGGACGCCTCGACCAAGCCGTTCAAGACCGTCGTCGCCAGGCTGGACAGGCCCGCCCGCGTCGGCCCCGGCTGCCTGGGCCGCTGGCTTTTTCCGGAGTCCTCCGTGAAGAAGGGCCTCGCCTGGACCAACGGCTGCGACGACGCGGCCTGCGTGGCGGCGGCGCTTATCGCCTATGAAAGCATCCTGAAAGAAAAGGGCCTGGGGTATGTCTCCCTGCTCTTCACCCGAGCCGAGGAGACGGGCTTCGTCGGCGCGATAGGAGCGGCCCGCGGCGGGACGCTGCCGAAAAATTCCCGGCTGATCTGTCTGGAATGCTCGCGCAGCTTCCCGCACGATTCCCCTATCGGCGCGGGGCCGATAGTCCGGGTCGGGGACAAGATGAGCGTCTTCACGCCGGAACTGACCAACGCCATATCCGATATCGCCGCCGCCCGTCAGAAAGAGGACCCGGACTTCAGGTTCCAGCGCAAGCTGATGCCCGGCGGGACCTGCGAGGCCTCCGCGTTCTCTTTCTACGGGTTCAGGTCGGCCTGCCTCTGCCTGCCGCTGGGCAATTATCACAATATGGCCGATATCGACGGCGTCCTGGCCGGGAAAAAGGCGAAGGTCGGACAGGAGCACGTTTCGACCGCCGATTTCCACGGCCTGATAGATTTGCTGGGCGTGGTCGCCAGACGCCTGGATGCGCCCGGGCGCCCCGCGCCCCGTTCCGGCATGGAGAAGCTCTGGGAAGAAAGGAAATTCGTGCTGGGGACTAGGCCTTAGGCCGGAAAAGCCCCGGCGCGGCCAGGCCCGCCCGGGCCAGGAAGTGCTGCGCCATCACAAGCAGCGTCAGCAGGCCGTACACCGTGCCGCGCCTGAAATTTATCGAAGACGCCTCTTTGAAATACTTGGTTTCCACCGGTATGTCACCCATGCGCAGCCCGAAAAAGGAAGCCTGCGCCAGGAACTGCATGTCGAAGACGAAATCGTCGGAGTTGTCCTCCCAGGGGATGGTCCGCAGCGCTTTAGCGGAGTAGGCGCGCAGGCCGCTGTGCCACTCGCCCAGGTTCTCGCCGGTCGCAACATTGCAGAGCAGCGAAAGGAAACGATTGGCCGCGTATTTATACAGCGGCATGCCGCCGGCCAGCGCCTCCCGGCGCGTGCGGACCCGGTTGCCCAGCACCACGTCGCAGATCCCTTCCCCGATCAGCGCCGCCATATGCGGCACGACCTTCGGATTGTACTGGTAGTCGGGGTGCAGCATGACCACTATGTCAGCGCCGGCCTCCAGCGCCAATCGGTAACAGGTCTTCTGGTTGGCGCCATAGCCGCCGTTGCGCTCCCTGCGTACAACGCGCAGTCCCAGTTCCTCGGCGACCCTGACCGTATCGTCGGAGGAGGCGTCGTCGACCAGTATCGCGCCGGCCAGGTATTCCCGCGGCAGGTCCCGCACGGTGCTCCTCAGTGTCGCGGCCGCGTTGTAGGCGGGCATTACTATGACGACTTTAGGCATGGTTCCTCCGGTTTCAGCTCCCCTTGAATTCCGGACTGCGCTTCTCCATGAAGGCCTTTATCCCCTCGGCGTAATCATGGCTGTTGTAGACCTTGCGGCGCAGCGCCTGTATCCGCTCGAAAGCCTCGGGGCTTATCGAATGGCCCTCGCTCAGTATGCGAAACTGCTCCTTGATGACTGCTATGGCCATCGGGGAGTTGGCGGCCATGGTCTCGGCTAAACCGGCCGTGAAGGACTCGATCTCCCTGGAACTGACCAGGTAATTGAGCAGGCCGGAGTGATAGGCCCGGTCCGCCTTCACGGGCTGGGCGGTGAAGAACATCTCCTTGGCGATGTTCAGCCCCAGGCGGTTTATAAAATGCATTATGCCTGCCGCGTTGTAGGGCAGCCCGATCTTGACGGGGGTTATGGCGAAGGTGGAGGTCTCGTCGCCGATGGCCAGGTCGCAGGTGACCGCCAGGTCGCAGGCGCCGCCCCAGACCCCGCCCTGCACCATGGCGATGACAGGCCCGGGATATTCCTGCACCGCGCGCAGGGCCTGCTCCATCGGGCTGTCGAAAGCCAGCGGCTCGTGATGCACCTTGGGAAGCTGGGTTATATCGTGGCCGGAGGACCAGGTCCTGGCGTCCTTTTCGGCGCGTATGATCACGACCGGGATATGCTGCTTTTTGAAATCCGCGAGGGCCCGGACCAGTTCCTTGCAAAGTTCCAGGCTCAGAGCGTTCTTCCTCTCCGGGTTGTTGAGCTGCAGCCAGCCGGTCTTTCCCGTAACGGAACTTATCACGAAGGGCATAGTCGGTTTTCCTTTTTTTGTTAAAATCTTCGAGAGGATAATTCTACAAAATGACGCGCCCGATGAAATGCCCCAACTGCGGTCGGGAAATAAAAGGCCCGGCGGTGAATTGCCCCCGCTGCGGCGGCGTTTTCGCCCGGCTGGGCCCGGAAGAGGAGCGGCGCGGCGGACGCGGCGGAGGGAACGGCGGCTGGCCGCCGGAGGTGCTGCCGCTGCTGGTCGCGGCCCTGGCGGCCGTCGCCTGGCTCCTCCTCCGCTGAAACTTAACTTTGTATAATTCCAGTTGTAGTCCCACCTCAGTTTTCGGTTTGGAGCCTTAATGACCACGTACAGGAACGCGGGCGTAGACATCAGGCTGGCCGACAGGTTCACGGAGTTCCTCCAGAAAAAGTCAAAAGCGATAGGCGGCTTCGCGGGCGTCTTCCCGCTGCGGGAGACGGGCGGGGAATACAGCGTGGTGGCCTCCACCGACGGAGTGGGGACCAAGCTCAAGCTGGCCTTCATGCTGGACCGCCACGACACGGTGGGCATAGACCTGGTGGCGATGTGCGTCAACGACCTGCTCTGCTGCGGCGCGAAACCCCTGTTCTTCCTGGATTATTACGCCACGCCGAAGTTGGACCTGAAGCGCTCCAAAAAGATCATAGAGGGCATCATGGAAGGCTGCCGGCAGTCGGGCTGCGCCCTGCTGGGCGGCGAGACCGCCGAGCTGCCCGGCTTCTACAAGCCCGGCGAATACGACCTGGCCGGTTTTTCAGTGGGCCTTCTTAAGCGCGGGGAGGAGATAGACGGGAAAAAGGTTCGTCCCGGCGACGCCCTGGTCGGCCTGCCGTCCACCGGCTTCCACTCCAACGGCTATTCGCTCATACGCGCCGTCATGAAAGGCGCTCCGCTCAAAAAACACGCCCGCGCCCTGCTGACGCCGACTAAAATATATGTCCGCGACGTCGCCGCCATGCGCGCGGCCCTGCGCCGCTACGGCCACGACATACTCGGGCTCTCCCATATAACCGGCTCGGGCATACCCGGCAATCTGCCGCGGTTCTTCCCGAAAGGCGTCGCCGCCGTAATGCGGAAAGGGTCCTGGAAGGTCCCCCCGGTAATGCGGCTGGTACAGGAGAAGGGAAAGATAAGCGACGCGGGGATGCTCGATACTTTCAACATGGGTCTGGGCATGATCGCCGCCGTGAGGCCGGGGGCCCTGAAGACGGCCCTCCGGTCCGTCCCCGGCGCGCTGCACGCCGGGGAGATCGTCCGCGGCCGCGGCGAAGTCCTTTTCCGCTGAGGAGATAAGATGAACCTGTTAAAGTTTATATTAACCCTGGCCCTGGTCCTGCCGCTGGCCGCGGCGGACAAGCGTCCGCCCCGCGCGGCGAAGAAGGCCCCCGCGGCGGCGGCCGACGCCGTCCCGCCCGAAGTGCGGAAGCAGCTCGTCAAGGCCGCCTGGAGCGTGGCCTCCAAGATCTCGCCCGACCCTAGAAAGGTCGAGTCCTCCTTCTCGCCCGCCTTCTTCAAACTGGTAGAGAAAGAGAAAGTGACGGATATGCTCAAGTCGCTGCGCGAGAAGCACGGCGCGGTGAAGCGCGTCAGCCTTTCCTCCACCGAGGGGACCAATACCGCCCATTTCATATTCCACACCGACCAGGACTATATGCTGCCGACCTCGGTCACGGTGGACCCGGCCAGCGGCCTGATAACCGGGCTTTTCTTCAGGCCGGCTTATCAGCACGTCGCCGGAATGGCGGACATCAAGGAGAAGCTGGCGGCGCTGCCGGGCAGGAAGTCCCTGCTGCTGACCCGGCTTGAAGGCCGCGACGGGCCGGTAGAGTCGCTCGAGCCCGACGAGCCGCTCAATATCGGCTCCACTTTCAAGCTCTATGTGCTGGCGCAGCTGCAGGAATCGAAAGCGCAATGGAAGAAGACCGTGGAGATCCCGGCCGCTGCCCGGTCGCTGCCTTCCGGCAGGCTGCACGCCTGGCCCGAGGGCGCGCCCTTCACCGTCTATACGCTGACCGCCCAGATGATCTCCGAGAGCGACAATACGGCCGCCGACGCCCTTATAGACCTGGCCGGCAGGCGGAGCATAGAGCGCAATCTCGCGAAGTTCGGCCATTACAGTCCCGACCGCATGAAGCCATTTCTCAAGACCTCGGAGTATTTCCGCATAAAGGGCTCCACGGCGGCCGCCGCCGGGTGGACCGCCGCCAGGCAGGACGACAGGTACGACCTGCTGGATAAAAAAATACCTTCGCTGCCGCTCTCGGCCCCGGCCCTGCCGGCCGCGCCTTTCGAGGTTTCGCGGATCGGCTGGTTCGCCTCGGCCTCCGACCTCTGCCGCGTAATGGACCGGTTCCGCAAGAGCGGAGACGCCGCCGTGCTGGACATACTGGCCATAAATCATGGGCTGCCGGTGGACAGGAAGGCGGTGCCGTACGCCGGTTACAAGGGCGGCTCCGACATCGGGGCGATAAACATGACCTGGCTCTTCAGGACCAGGGCCTCGGCCTGGTACTGTCTCTCGGCCACCTGGAACGACGAGAAAGCTCCGCTGGACGAGAAAGAATTTTTCGGGATAATGCAGGGCGCGCTGAAGCTGGTGGAGGCGGATAATTTCTAGCTTCCGGGCGCGCCGGGAGGCGGGCTTGAAAGAAAATAAACCGGTCAGGATAGCGGTGCTGGCTTCCGGCGGCGGAAGCAACCTGCAGGCGATAATGGACGCCTGCGCCTCGGGCAGGATCAACGGTTCGGTCTCGCTGGCGGTTTCGAGCCTGGGCAAGGCCGGCGCGCTGGAACGCGCGGCGAAAGCCGGGATACGCGCAGAGGCGCTGCCGCTTAAAAACTCCCCTTCTCCCGAGGCCCATGACGCCGCCCTGACGGAACTCTGCCGCGGCGCCGACCTGGTCTGCCTTGCCGGCTGGATGCTCAAGCTCGGCCCAAAATTCCTCTCGGCCTTCAAAGGCCGGATCCTCAATATCCATCCCGCGCTGCTGCCGGCCTTCGGCGGCAAGGGCTTTTACGGTCCGCGCGTGCACGAGGCCGTCATCGCCGCCGGCGTGCGGCTGAGCGGCTGCACCGTACATTTCGTCACCGGAGATTACGATTCCGGCCCGATAATCATACAGCGCTCAGTGCCCGTTTTCCCCGACGATACGCCGGCCGCGCTGGCCGCCCGGGTCAACGCCGCCGAGCTGGAGGCCTACCCCGCGGCCGTGTCGCTGTTCTGCGACGGCCTGCTGGAGCTCAAAGACGGCCGCGTCCTGGTAAAGCAGGCCCCCGCCCCCGGCCGCGCGCGCCGGGCGCTGGTCTCTCTTTCCGACAAAAACGGCGCCGTTGATTTTGCCCGGGCCCTGACGGCGCGCGGCGTGGAAGTGGTCTCCACCTCGGGCACCTATAAGCTGCTCAAGGAGGCCGGCCTGCCGGTGAGGCCGCTGGAGTCGCTTACCGGCTTTCCCGAGATACTCGACGGCCGCGTGAAGACGCTGCAGCCGGCGGTGCACGGCGGCATACTCTACCGGCGCGACCGGGCCGCCCACGCGGAGCAGCTCTTCCGCCACGGCATAGAGCCGATAGACATAGTGGCGGTCAATCTCTATCCTTTCGAAAAGACCGCCGCCAAAGCCAGGGCCTGGTCCGAAGAGCTGATCGAAGACATAGACATAGGGGGAGTGGCTCTGCTGCGCGCCTCGGCCAAGAACTGCGCTTCGGTCACCGTGCTGACCGACCCGGCCGATTACCCGCGGGTCCTGGACGCGCTGGACGCCAACGCCGGGAAGGTCCCGGAGGCGCTCAACCGCGAGTTCGCGGTGAAGGCCTTCGAGGTCACCTCCGCCTACGACGCGGCCATAGCCGGCAAGCTGGGCGAGGAGCCTCTCTCCTGCGAATTCTTCCCGGCCCGGCTCAAGACCCCGCTCAACAAGATCTGCGACCTGCGCTACGGCGAGAACCCCCATCAGCGGGCCGCGCTCTATTCAAAGAATCCCGGCCTGCCTTTCGAGAAGCTCGCGGGCAAGGAGCTCTCCTACAACAATATCCTCGACGCCTACGGCGCCTGGCAGGCGGTCAATGAGTTCGAGGCCCCGGCCTGCGTCATCTTCAAGCATGTCACGCCCTGCGGACTGGGCACCGGCGCCAATATCCGCGAGGCCTTCGAGCGGGCCTGGAACACGGACCCGCTCTCGGCCTTCGGCGGCATCATAGCCGTCAACCGCACTTTCGACCGGGATATGGCCGGGTTCCTCGCCAGGCGCTTCGTGGAGGTCATCTGCGCCCCGGAGTTCGAAGAAGAGGCGGTGAAACTCCTCTCACGGAAGCCCAACCTGCGGCTGCTGAGATGGCAGGCGCTGCCCAGGGGCCGGCTGATGTTCCGCTCGCTGGGCGACGAGGCGCTGGTCAGCGAGGACGACGAGAAATTGCTGGGCGACAAGTGGGAGGTCCCCACCGTCAAAAAGCCGACGAAGGCCGAGGAAGAGGCGCTGCGGCTGGCCTGGGCGGCCTGCAAGTACGTGCGCTCCAACGCGATAGTGCTCTCCGACCGTCATCAGACCGTGGCGATCGGCGCGGGCCAGATGTCGCGGGTGGATTCCGTCTTCATGGCCGGCCGCAAGCTCGGCCTCTACCTTAAGGATAACCCGAAGCCGGAGGTCATGGTCATGGCCTCGGACGCCTTCTTCCCTTTCCCCGACGCGCTGGAGGAGGGCGTCCGCCTGGGCGCCACCGCCGTCATACAGCCCGGCGGCTCGGTCAAGGACGCGGAAGTCATAGCCGCCGCCGACCGGCTTGGCGTGGCGATGGCGCTGACCGGCCTGCGCCACTTCAGGCATTGACCTGAATTACTCGTCGAGCAGCCTGTGCTCGCGCAGGTAGTGCCGTATCTTGGAGCGCGCGCTGGCGGTCTTGACTATCGACAGCCAGTCCCTGCGCGGGCAGGAGTTCCGGCGCGTGATGATCTCGCAGATGTCGCCGCTCTTGAGCGCGTGGTCGAGCTTGACCATCCTGCCGTTGACCTTGGCTCCCACGCAGGTGTCGCCGACGTCGGTGTGGACGTAGTAGGCGAAGTCCAGCGGCGTGCCGTCCACCGGCAGCGTCTTGACCTCGCCCTTGGGCGTGAAGACGAAGATCTGGTCCAGTTCCAGGTCGGTCTTGAAACTCTCGATGAACTCGCGCGGGCTGGAGAGATCCTGCAGCCACTCTATCCACTGCCGCAGCCAGTTGAGCTTCTCGTCGAGGTGCTTGTCGGCGCCCTTCTCCCCCAGCTTGTAGCGCCAGTGCGCGGCGATGCCGTACTCGGAGGTGCGGTGCATCTCCTCGGTGCGGAGCTGTATCTCCACCTGCTCGCCCGAAGAGGCCACCACGGTGGTGTGCAGGCTCTGGTAGAGGTTGCGCTTGGGGACGGCGATGTAGTCGGTGAAAGAGTTGGTGACCGGCTTGAAGGCCGCGTGCACCACGCCCAGCAGGGCGTAGCAGTTGACGACCGAGTCGGTGATGATGCGCACGCCGAGGGAGTCCTGTATCTCTTCGAACGGCATGTTCTGTTTCATCATCTTGCGGTAGATGGAATAGAGGTTCTTCGCGCGCGAGACCAGCCGGTAGGGGACCCGGGAGGAGAGCAGGTGCTTGTCCAGCGCGTCCTGGAACTCCGCGAGCAGCTTCTCGCGCCTGGCGAAGCGGATCTGCACCTTGGCGTGCAGGTCCTGGTACTCGTCGGGGTGCAGGTACCTGAAAGAGAGGTCCTCCAGCTCCGACTTTATCTGGAACATGCCCAGCCTCTGCGCCAGCGGCGCGTAGAGGGAGATGGTCTCATGGCTGATCTCGAGCTGCTTGGCGGGCTGGAGCCAGCCCAGCGTGCGCATATTGTGCATGCGGTCGGCCAGCTTGATGACTATGACGCGGATATCCTTGGCGGTCGCGAGTATCATGCGGCGCCAGTTCTCAGCCTGGGCCTCGTCGCGGGAGGAGAACTTCAGCGTTTCTATCTTGGTCACGCCGGCGACCAGGTTGTTGATCTCGTCGCCGAATTCCTTTTTAAGCGTATCCGGGGGGATCTTGGTGTCCTCCAGGACGTCGTGCAGCAGGCCGGCGCAGACGGTCTCCTGGTCCATGCGGAAATCGGCCAGGATGTCGGCCACGGCGCGGCAGTGTATCACGAAGTGTTCGCCCGAGGCGCGCTTCTGATCGGCGTGCGCCTCGGTGGAGAAGTTCCAGGCCAGCTCGAGCAGCGTGGTGTCCTGGCTGGAGTACTCGCGGAATTTTTTCAGAAGGTCCTGCAGTTCCATGGTCAGTGTCCAGCCAGCATGTGTATGATGATCACGGTCGCGTAGCCCAGCGGGAAGAATACCGCCGTCAGCCGGTCGCAGGCCGTGTGCAGCCGCGGCAGTATGTCGGCCATGGCTATGTAGATCAGCGAACCGCCGCTGGCGCCCAGCGCGAAAGAGAGGCCGGCCGGCGGCATGCCCGAGAGCGCCGCGTTCACCGCGAAAGCCCCCAGCGGCGTGGCCGCCGCGAGCAGGGCGCTCATCGCCAGTATCCGCCGCGGGGAGGCTCCCTCGTGCGCCAGCAGCGCGGCCAGCGCCACGCCATCGGCCAGTTTATGCAGGATGACGCCCAGCGAGGCGTTGAGGCCGGCGGCCTGGCCGGCGCTGAACCCGGCGGCCATATTGAAGCCGTCGAGGAGCGAGTGCAGGCCCATAGCGGCCAGCGCCAGCGTTCCCATCGAATGCACGTGGCAGTCGCCCACGTACTCGCTGCAGCTGCTGTGGGCCGCGAAGTTCTCCAGCAGGAAAAGGGCGAATAGCGCGGCCAGGCAGCCGGCGGCCGCCGGCTCGGGGGCCAGTTGCCAGGCTTCGGGGAAGATGTCCAGGAAGGCCACCGAGATCATTATCCCGGAGGAATAGGCCAGCAGGCGGGCCATGGCGTTCTTGCCCAGCGCGCCCACCCTGGCGGCCGACCAGGCGCCGGCCACCGTTATCAGCGCCGCGATAAGGGTCAGCGCCGCCAGTTTCACGATTGGGCCTCCCAGAGCTTCTTATATACCCCGCCGCGGGCCATCAGCTCTTCGTGGCTGCCGCTCTCGGCCAGCTCGCCCTGGTCCAGCACGAAAATTTTATCCGCGTTGCGGACCGTGGAAAGGCGGTGCGCCACCATCAGCACCGTGCGCCCCTCGAGTATGCGCTCTATGGCCGCCTGCACCACCTGCTCGCTGGCGGTGTCGAGGTTGGAGGTGGCCTCGTCGAGCAGCAGGACCCGGGGCTTCTTGATCATGGCCCTGGCTATGGCCAGGCGCTGGCGCTGGCCGCCGGAGAGTTTTACGCCGCGCTCGCCCAGGGGGGTGGCGTAGCCCTGCGGCATCGCGGAGATGAAGGGATGGGCGTTGGCGGCCTCGGCCGCCTCGCGGATCTCGGCTTCGGTCGCGTCCGGCCGGCCGATGGCGAGGTTGCCGTTGACGTCGTCGTCGAAGAGTATGGTGTCCTGCGTGACCAGGCCGGTGGCGTCGCGCAACTCCGAGGGGTCCAGGTCCCGCAGGTCCTTGCCGTCGAGCAGCACCGTGCCGGAGACCGGGTCGAAGAAGCGCAGCAGGAGGTGGATGATGGTGGACTTGCCGGAGCCGGAGGGACCGACGAAGGCCGCCACCTCGCCCTCCCTGACGGTGAAGTTGAGGTCCCGCAGGACCACGGTGTCGCGGGAGGGGTACTTGTAGGTGACGCCGCGGAACTCGACGGTGCCGCGCACATCGCCCAGGCGGACCGGTCTGGCCGCCGTCGGCACGTCGGGCCGCTCGTCGAGTATCTCCTTGACCCGGTCCCAGGACGCCAGGCCCAGCTGCACCCGGGTATTGAGGCTGGCTATGTTCTTGAGCGGCATATAGGCCGTGAAGAAGGCGGCCATAAAGGAGAGGAAGTCCGCGGAGGTCATGCGGCCGGCCATGACCTCGAGCCCGCCCAGGTAGATCATCAGGATCAGCATGACGTTGCCCAGCAGCTCCATCAGCGGGCTGGACAGGGACGAGGCGCGCAGGAAGCGCATCGTCTCGGAGAAGAAATCGTCGTTGGAGCGGCGGAAACGCTCTATGGCGCGCTCCTCGTAATTGAAAGCCTTCACCACCGTCATGCCCTGCAGGCTCTCCTGGAACCGGTGGGAGATGTGTCCCATGGTCGCCTGGGCCCGCGTGCCGGAGCGCCGCATCTTCTTGCTGAGCACGCGCAGCAGCGCCGCCGCGGCGGGCATTATTATTATGGAGATGGCGGCGAAGCGCCAATTGAGGTAGAACAGTACACCGATCAGGGCGATGACCGTGAAGAGGTCACGGACCAGGTAGAGGGGAACGGACTGCACGGCGGACTGGACATTGGCCAGGTCGTTTATGACCCGGCTCATCACCTCCGAGGAGCGCTTGCGCCAGTGGAACTCCATCGAGAGCTGGTGTACGCGCGTGAACAGGTCGTCGCGCATCTTCTGCACGGTCTTCTGGCCGACGTAATTTATCAGGTAGGAGGTGATATAGTCGGCGACGGCCTTGAGCACGAAGATGACCGGCAGGCCGATGATTATCAGGCGCAGCATCGCCATGTTGCGGTCGTTGAAGATGCCCTCTATGACGGGGCCGACCACGTAGACTATGGCGCCGCGCATGGCGGCCAGCACCGTCATGGCTACGGCGGCCTGCAGCAGGCGGCCCCTGTGGGGACGGATGTAGGCCAGCAGCGCCTCTACGTTGGGAGTTATCTTCATTTGAGAACGGAGGCTATGCGCTCGGCGGCGCGGGCGGCCACCCCTTTCTCTCCCAGCATGGCGCGCACGGCTTTGTAGTCACGGCGCATCGCCTCGGCTTTAGGCGGGTTGTTGAGCACCGAGAAGGCCTCCTGGGAGAGGAGCTCGACGGTCGCCTTATCCTGTATGAGTTCCTTGACGGCCGGCTTCTTGAGCAGGACGTTGACCAGCGAGATATAAGGGACGGTGATGACGCGTTTTGCTATCTCGTAGGTGAAGCGGGGCATGCGGTAGGCGACCAGCATAGGGACGCCCAGCAGCGCGTTCTCCAGCGTCGCCGTGCCCGAGGCGGTGAAGGCGAAGTCGAGCGTGCCGCGCACGGCGTAGTCGCTCTCGCGCACTATCTCTATCTCCTCTTCGGCGCCGGGCCAGGCGTCGGCCAGCATGGGCAGCAGTTTCTCGTCGGGGAATTCCGGCACCGCGAAGACGTAGCCCCTGGCGTCGGCGTGCACCGACTTTATCTTGTAGAAGGCCTTGACGAACAGCGGCAGGTGGCGCTCCAGCTCCGAGCGGCGCGAGCCCGGCAGCAGGCCTATGCGCAGCGGCTCGCCGGCGGGCTTCCTGGCCGGTTCCTCGGGGATAATGTCCAGCAGCGGGTGGCCGAGGAAACTGGCGTGTCCGCCGGCCTTGGCATATATCGCCTCCTCGAATGGGAAGATGACGAAGATCTCTTTTGTCAGCCGGGCGATCGACTTGGCGCGGCCGGGGCGGGAGGCCCAGACCTGGGGGCTGATATAGTAGTAGGCCGGGATCTTGCGGTGCGCGGCCAGGCCGAGTATCTGGTGATTGAAGCCGTAGAAATCCACGGCTATGACGCAGGCGGGCTTCTTCTCCTCCATGTAGCGGCGCACGAGCCGTATGAGCTTGAGCCAGAGGAAGAAGTTCTTGAAAGGCTCGGCGAAGCCGACGGCGCCGACCGAGACCAGGTTGTAGATGAAATGCGTCGAGACCTCGCGCATCCGCACGCCGCCTATCGAGGTGACGCAGATCTCGGGGTCCTTCTCCTCGAGGGCCTTTATCAGGCGCGCCGCGTGGAGATCGCCGGAGGGGTCCCCGGCCACTACTAGAACGTTCTTGCTGGTGGAAGCTATTTGGGCCATAAATCGTAAGGGCGCGGTCCTCCGCGCGCGGTTCTCTCCGCGGGGGAACCGCGGTCAGGACTTGTCGATGCCGCTGTTCCTGAGGGCCTCTTCGGCCAGCACCCTGGTCGCCTTACCGATGTCGCCTATGGAGCGGGCCAGCGACTCCGCCTGGTCCGGGCCTTCCGGCTCGGAAACCTCGAAGCGGCGCATTTTGTCGGTGATATCCAGCGCCAGGCGCAGCGCCATCAGTCCCTTCTCGCCGCTGGGCGTGGGGGTCTTGGAGGTGCGTATGCAGTCTATGAAATGCGCCAGTTCCTCGCGTATGGGCTGCTTGGGTTCGAGCTTCGGGTAGGTTATCTCGATGTCCCTGAGCGTCTTGATCGTGGGGACCTTCTTGCGGTAGATCTTGAGGCGCGCGCTGACATAATCCACCGAGATATAGGCGTCCTGCTGGTAGACGCGCATGCGGCGGGAGGCTTCCATCGTGGCCCGGCTGGCCGTGATGTCGGCCACGCAGCCGTTGCGGAACTTTATGCGGACATTGGAGATGTCCTCGTGGGAGGAGAGCATGCTGGCGCCGATCGCCTCGAACGACTCCACTTCGGAGTCCATCATGGTCAGGAGGATGTCGAGGTCGTGTATCATCAGGTCCAGCGTGACGCCGGTGGCGGCGACGCGCGGGTCGAACGGGCCGAGGCGCTCTATCGTGATATAGCGCGGGTTCTTGATATGCTTGAGGGTCTCGACCACCGCGGGGTTGAAGCGCTCGGAATGGCCCACCTGCAGCACGACCTTCTTCTTTTCCGACATCTCCAGCAGCTTGCGGGCGCTTTCCTCGGAATTGGTGATCGGCTTCTCCATCAGGACGTGCACGCCCGCGCCCAGGGCTTTGAGGCCTATTTCGGCGTGGTACTCGGTGGGGGCTGCCACCACCAGGGCGTCCACCTGCGGCAGCAGGTCGGCGTAGTCCTTGTAGGCTATGCAGTTGTACTGCCAGGCCAGGACCTGCGAGCGGCGCAGGTTGGGGTCGGCCACGCCGACCAGCTCCACCTCGGGCATCATGGAAAGGGTGCGGGTATGAAAGCCGCCCAGCTTGCCGGCTCCTACGACCCCGAAACGCATTTTTTTGGGTTTGTTTTCCGACATTTTAGCTCCTGGGGCCCCGGAATATCAGGGGGAAAAAGGGATACGGCCCCTCCCGGGGCCGGGTTCACCCCTATTTTACAATAATAAGGGGGGGGCGGCGAGGCGGCGCCGGGTCAGTTCACGCACAGGAAATGCCAGTAGGGGAGATCTTCCGAGACGCGCACTTCCCTGAACGTATCGTTCAGCCCCGCTATTTCCGCCCGGGTGTAGCGGTGTTCGATACGCGTGAAGAACCTGTCGTAGACGTCCTGCTTTATGCGTTTCACGGTCTTATCGTGGTAGAAGTCGTAGAGGGGGACGTATTTGCCCAGGCCGGCCGGTGCCAGCGCTTTCCCCAGGTATATCAGGGGCAGGTAGACCAGGAAGGTTATCAGCCCGGTAAGGACCGCGCGCGCCGTTTCGCATTTTATCCGGGACAGGCCCAGGCGCACCAGTGTGACCGAGTAAAGGATGGCGCGCCAGACCCGGGGCCGGTTGTCCAGCGCGTAATACAGGAAAATGAGCAGCCTTTTGGAATACCTGGCCAGGGCCCGCACTTCGTCAAGGGCGTTGGTGGGCAGGTGATGCAGCACGCCCAGGGAGAAAATGAGGTCGGCGAAATTCTCCCTGAAAGGGAGTTCTTTTATGTCGCCCATGAAGAACAATGCGTTCCGGGCGTCATGGAGGTTCTTCCTCGCCACGAATATGGCTTCCGAAAAATCCAGCAGGACCAGTTCGCGCGCCTTGTTCCTGAGGAAATAGCTCCAGCGGCCTATCCCGCAGCCCAGGTCGCATACCCTTGAGGAGGCCAGGGCGTCGGTGTCCACCAGGTCGAAATATTTTTTAAACTCGCCCGCGTGCTCGGGCAGTATCTCCGGATATCTTAACCACTCTTTTCCGAACGTGTACTGTATGTCTTCCGCGAAACCGGCCGGAACAGGGCGGCATTCGCCGCAGTCGGTGCCGGGGCCGGGCGGCATAGCGCCCGGCACTTGATGAGCCGGAGGCTCGTTGTTCCGAGCTCTGCGACCGGCCCCGGTCCCGGCGCCCCGCGGCTCCGCCGCGGGGAGGCCTATTCTGCGTTTAAGGTCCTCCGTCCAGCATTCGGGCCGGAGGAGGATTATGACATCATCCACCACGGGGTAAAGCTTCCCGTCCACGGCTATAGCGTTTTCCCGGAGCTCCACTCCGGCGGCGCCGAACAGGTCCCGCAGGGAGTTTATTTTATCTTTATAGTATTCGGTCATTCCGGATTAAGGTGTTTTCCTGTACAGTCCTTCTATGCCGGAAACCATCCTGGCGATAGAGAAGGTCTCTTCCGCTTTTTTTCTTCCCGCCTCGCCCATCGCCTTCCTCTCCGCGGGGTTTCTGAGGAGGCGCAGTATCGCGCCGGCCAGAGATTCGTGGTCTTCCCTGGGGACCAGCAGGCCGGTCGCCTCCTGCGTGACGGCCTCGGTATTGCCGCCTACGGCGCAGGCCACCACCGGCAGACCGGCGGCCATGGCCTCCAGGACGGAGTTAGAGAACCCCTCCTGGCGCGAAGGGTGGACAAAAATATCCGAAGCCCCCAGCAGGTCCGCTACGTCGGTCCTGACGCCCATAAATCTCAGATTTTCCGTCACGTCCAGTTCCCTGGCCAGCGCCTTTACCTTTTCCATGCTGCCGGCATCCCTGCCGGCCAGCAGGAAGATCAAATGAGGGAACTCTTTTTTAACGATAGCCGCCGCCCGCGTCAGCTCGAGGTGACCCTTGTAGGCGAAAAAGTTGGAGACGCAGACCGCCAGCATGGCGCCTTCCGGCAGGCCCTCTCGTTTCCTGAAGGCGGCTGCCGCCCCGGCCTCCCGTCGCGCGCAAGCCCCGACGCCGTTATAAACCACCTCCATCTTGCCGCGCCAGAAAAATTCCGTCCGTTCCGTCTCCTTCCTGACGGCTTCTGAGTTGCACATTACGGTAGCGGAACAGAAATTGCCGGCGGACTCCAGGCGGCTTATCACGGGGTGACCTTTTTTATAATCCGGCAGGGAGCGTTTGCTTACTATTATGCGCCCGACCCCCGCGAGTTTCCCGGCCAGGGGGCCCAGGACGTTGGCCGCGGGAAGGTAGCAGTGGGCGATATCTATCCTTCGTTCCCTCATCACGGCGGCCATCCCTCTTACCGTTTCAAAGTGAATAAAAGGGTTCAGCGACGGCGTCTTCCGGGCTTTATGGTTTTCCCCGCCGAAAATAAATACGGGGGCCGTTTGTCTGAAATCTTCATAGAGTCCGCCGCCCCCGGTGGTAGTGATGAGGATGGGCTCGAAGTCCCCCCTGTCAAGGTTCCGGATGAGGGTAAGCAGGTGTTTTTCAGTCCCGCCGACCTCGATACTGGGGATCACATAAGCGATTTTTATCATTTGGTCCCGTTCAGGCCGCGGCTCACCATTATAATATTATTCACGGCCGGACTTCCGCGAAGAGAGCCGCCTGAAAGAGCTGTTCCGCCGTGACCGGGAAAAGAGGTGGGGCGGCTGGTGAAATAGGCGGATTAGCGGGGGGAGGCCGGATCTATGGCCGTGACGGCTATGCCCAGCTCCGCGGCGCGGGCGAGGAATTTGTCCATCTCGAGTATCAGCGTGGTGCCGGCTTCCAGGACCAGGGTGTCGGCGCCGGCCGCGGCCATGGCCGCCAGCGTGGGGACGCCCACCACCGGCAGGTCGAAGCGCATATCCTGACCCGGCCTGGCCACTTTAACCACCACCATGTCCTTCGGCGGCTGTTCGCCGGGCAGCAGGCGGGCGAAGATCTCGCCGGCCCGCTTTACGCATTCGTCGGTGCCTTCCATCCCCTCGACGGCCACTATCGCTCCGCCGCGGGCCACCACGGTCAGGCCGATGTCCAGGCCCGCTATTGTCCTGGCGGCCCGCCAGCCGGCCTCTATGCTGGCCTCACGGTCCTTATGCGGTTTTTTTTCGGTCAGGGGGCCGGGCTTTGGCAGGGAAGATTCGAGGAAAGTGGCCGAGCTGATCACTTCTATGCCGTCCCTGGCCAGCTCGCCGGCTATGGCGGCGAAGATGGACGTGGGGCGGCGGTCTTTGAGGGTAAGCAGGAGCCTGGCGCCACGCAGGTCCGGCAGAAAGCCGCCGAAGATGGAGACGTGCTCTATCTTGCCGGCCATGAGGACCCGGGTGACGCCGTGCTTTTTGAAGAACTCTATCGGGGCCGAGAGCTGGCCGAGGCGGAAATAAGAGATCTCTTTCGAAAGGCCCTCGGCCTCGGGCGAGGTCATGCCGGTCAGCCCGGCCGTGAACACCTCGCAGCCGCGGGCCCTGGCCTCCCGGGCGAAGAGCAGAGGGAAACTGCCGGCCCCGGCTATAAGGCCTATCCGCTCAGACATCGGAGACGTCCGCCGCGGCCGAGCGGCGCGGGCGCGCTATGCCGCGCTTTGAGGATTCCACGAAGTCGAGTATGAGGGCCGCTTCCGGCGGCAGGCTCTCGCCGCGCAGTTGAGCCACGGCATCCTTGAGCAGCAGGCCGCGGAAAAAGAGGGTTTTGAAAACGTGTTTGACGGCCTTTATCTGCTCGCGCGTGTAGCCGTTGCGCTTCATGCCGACCAGGTTGAGCGCGACCGGGCGGGCGCGGTCGCCCTGCGCGGTGACATAGGGGATGATGTCCTGGCTGGCCATGCCGCCGCCCGAGATCATCGCGAACCTGCCGACGCGGGTGAACTGGTGTATGCCGGCCAGGCCGCTTATCAGGGCCCGGTCGCCTATCTGCACGTGCCCGGCGGCCGCCGAAGAGTTGACCATGATGACATTGTCGCCCACGCGGCAGTCGTGGCCGAGATGGGAGTTTGCCATCAGCATGCAGCCCGAGCCCATCGAGGTCAGGTGCGTGGCGTGAGAGCCGCGGTGCAGCGAGACGTTCTCGCGTATGACATTGCGGTCGCCCATCGTGAAGCGCGTATGCTCGCCCTTGTAGCCCCAGTCCTGCGGGGGCATGCCGACATAGGCGGCGCCGGTGAAAAGATTATCCCTGCCGACGGTGCAGAACTCGAAGATGCAGTGCGGACCGATTCTTGTATTGTCGCCTATCTGCACGTCCGGACCGATGACGGTGTACGGGCCGATCTCGACGTTCTCTCCGATCAGCGCTTTGGCGTCTATTACCGCGGTGGGGTGTATCTTCGTCGCCATAGTTCCTCCGGATATCTGAAAAGGGGCCGCGTCAGTCCACCGCGAATAGCATCTCGGCTTCGGCCGCGGGGTCGCCCTCGACGAAAGCGCGGCCGCCGACCCTAGCCAGGCGGCTCTTGAACCGCAGTATCTCGATATGGAGCTTGAGCACGTCGCCGGGCACCACCTGGCGGCGGAAGCGGGCCTTGTTGATGCCGGCGAACCAGGCGAACTTGCCCTTTATCTCCGGCAGGCCCATCAGCATGGCCGCCGCGGTCTGGGCCATGGCCTCCACTATCAGCACGCCGGGCATGACGGGTTTGGCCGGGAAGTGGCCGTGGAAGAACAGCTCGTTGGCCGTGACGCATTTTACGCCGACCGCGCGCTTGTTCTCCTCTATGACCTCGACCCGGTCGATCAGCAGGAAGGGATAGCGGTGCGGTATGGTGCGGATTATTTCCTCGCAGCCTATCACCCGGCAGGGCTTGTACAAAGGGGCTGTCTTGTCGTCCATTTTCACCTCAGTTTACTTTTGAGCAGTTTAGCAAAATTGACATTATTGCGGTGGCCGGTGCGCCCGGCGCGCACGGCGGCGAGCAGCGGGGCGCCCAGCAGCGCCAGGTCGCCCAGCAGGTCGAGCGCCTTGTGGCGTACCGGCTCGTCGGCGAAGCGCGGGCCGCCGGAGCAGAGTATGCCGTCCCGCTCCACCAGCATGGCGTTCTCAAGCGTTCCGCCCCTGGCCAGGCCCGCCGCCTTGAGGCCGTCCAGTTCTTCGCGCAGGCCGAAAGTGCGGGCCGGGGCTATTTCCTTAAGGAAGGTGTCCGGCTTTATCTCCAGCGCTATCTCCGTGCGGCCGAGCATCGGGTGCGGATGGTCGAACAGCACCGACAGGAACAGTCCGCCGGCCGGCTCCGCGCGGTAGAAGGCCTCCCCGTCCTTCAGTTCCACGGTCCCGGTCAGGGGCAGGGCGGATATTTCCTGGCCGGGCTTTTCCGCGACGCCGGCCCGGAGCATGGCTTCGGCGAAAGGCAGGGCGGAGCCGTCGGCGGCGGGCGGCTCGGGGCCGTCCATGAGTATGTCGAGATCGTGTATCCCCAGGCCGGCGCAGCAGGCCAGTATATGCTCCACCGTGTGTACGGTGCGGCCGCCCAGCGTGAGGTTGGTGCCGCGCGCGGTGGAGGCGACGTTCTCGAGCAGGGCGGGGATGGGGGAGGAGCCGGCCGCGCGCAGAGCTTGCGGCACCGACTGCGGCGAAAGCCGCCCTGTTCCGTCGGGCAGCAGGAAGCGCAGGCCGGTGGGGCCGGCGGCGGGCCGGAAGACGGCGCGGCAGGGCAGGCCGGTATGCAGGCCGACGCCCTGGACGGAAGCGTCCGACTTAAGGGTTGTTCTTGTCATCCGCGGCGGCGCCTTTTTTGAGCCGCTTGAATTCCGCGTACATCTCCGGGAGTTTGGAAAGAGTCGCCTCTATCCGCATGAATTCGCGGCGGGGCCGTCCAAGCGGGCCCAGCACTATCGAGCCTTCCTTGAGGTCGGCGATGACGCCGGTACGGCCCATGACGATGGAATTGGCGCCGATGCGCAGGTGGTCGCTGAGACCGGATTGGCCGGAGATGATTACATTGTCGCCTATTTCGGTGGAGCCGGCTATGCCCACCTGCCCGAGGATCAGGCAGTTCGACCCGATCTTAACGTTATGGGCGATGTGCACCAGGTTGTCTATCTTGGTGCCCGGACCTATTACGGTGCGGTCCAGCGCGGCGCGGTCTACGGCGCAGTTGGCGCCTATCTCGACTTCGTCGCCTATCTCCACCGTGCCGAGCTGGGGGATCTTCTCGTGGCGGCCGCCGGCGCGCACATAGCCGTAGCCGTCGGAGCCGATGACGGTGCCGGCGTGAATGACGCAGCGCGCGCCGACCTTGCAGCGGTCGAGGAGAGACACGCGGGGGTGCAGACGCGTGCCGGCGCCCACGGCGGCGCCGCGGCCGACATGGGCGCCGGCTTCCAGCACGGCGCCTTCGCCGACGGAGGCGCCGTCCTCCACTACGCAGCAGGGGCCTATCCAGGCGTCGGGCGCCACCGAGGCGGAGGCCGCCACCACGGCCGAGGGATGTCTGCCCGAGCGGCGCGGCGCGGCCATCTCCTTCTCGAGTTCCCGGAGTACCAGCGCGAAAGCGTAGCGGGGGTTCTTAACGTAGACATAGGCCCTGTCCCCGGAGGGTTTGGCCCTGCCTTCGGCCTCCTGCGGAAGGAGTACCGCGGCCGCGCGGCAGGATTCCAGCAGGCCCAGCTTGTCGGCCGAGTCGATGAAGCAGAGGTCGCCGGCGCCGGCCAGCTCCACGGGGTTGGCGCCCGTCACGGGCCGCGCCGGGGAGCCGCCTTCCAGGCGGCCTCCCGTTAGCTTCGCTACTTCTTCGGGCGTAAAGTTCATCTGGCGTCACCGTTCCCGTTCCGTTCGAGCTTCTCCAGAAGCTTGCCGGTCAGGTCGACGGCCGCGTGGCCGAAAAGTATCGAGCGCTTGTCTATGATCACGCTGACGCCCTCGCTGACGGCCAGTTCGCGCAGCAGGAAGTAGATGCGGCCGAGTATGGCCTCCGTTTTCTTCGATTCCTGGGTCAGCAGGTCCTTTTCCGCCTTGCGCTGGTCCGCCCTCAACGCTCCTTCCAGGGCGGCCAGGTCCTTCTCTTTAACGGCGATGGCGGCCTCTATGTCGGCCACGGAGGTCGAGACCGACATCCTGAATCGGTCCAGCGACATGGCTCCCACGCCCGGCATGTGTATCAGCGGCTGCTGGGGAGCCTTCCCCGCCGCAGGCGTGGATATGACGACGCCTTGCGGGGCCATGCCGGGCAGCGCCGCGGCCGCGGTGGGAACCGTCGGCATAGTCTCCGGCGCCGTTGTCGTCCCGGTCGATATTTCAGCGCCGGCCGCGGCGGAGACTGGGGCGTCATTCGGCATGGTGTCCCCAGTGGTGTCCCCGGCCTCGGCGCCGAAGAAGAGAGGCAGGGCCGCGGCGAACTCTCGCTCCTGGCGCAGCCTGGAGATCTCCGCCTTGAGGGCGAAGATCCGTTTTTTTGAGGCATCGAGGTCCGTCTCCCGCTTCTTCACCTCGGCCAGGAATTCGTCGCGCGCGCCCGTGGTCCCCGAATATTCGCGGAACACCCGGTCCATGTCGACGTAGCCTATCGTTCCGGATTCGCCGCGGTTCTCCTCAAGGGAGAGCTCCAGCGCGCCCGCGTTAAAGGGCAGCAGGAGCAGCGGCAGTATGAGGATCTTTTTCATCTTTTCGTACCGTCTCTTTCGGTTTTTAGGGCGCGCTCAGAACAGGTTGCCCAGCGTGAAGTAGATGTCGGAGCGCTGCCGGCCGGCCTTATGGTTGAAGCCGTAGCCCCAGTCCAGCCGTATGGGGAACGCGGGGGTGGTGAAGCGTATGCCGAAACCCGCCCCCATCTTGAGCTGTTTCTCGCCCTCGCCGGCGCGCAGGCTCACGTCGTCGAAGCGGTCCCAGGAGTTTCCCACGTCCAGGAAGAAAGCCCACTGCACTATGGTGCGCCGCCGTTCCCTGGCCAGCGGGAACTTGAGCTCGACGTTCAGGACGTCGTAGATCCGGCCGCCCTCGGGCGGGCCGACCTGGCCGTTGGAGTTGTAGCCGCGTACCGTCTCGGAGCCGCCCAGGAAGTACTTCTCGTAGAACGGCACCCGGTCGGTGTCGCCGAAGCGGGCCACGTAGCCCATGCGGTTGGCGATGGAGAGGACGAACGGGTAGTCGTCTATGGAGAACAGCCTGAAGTTGTGGCTGTAGGAGAGGCTGGGCTTATAGAAGTTCACGTCGCCCAGCAGCGGCCCGCCGGTGAATTCCAGGCCCAGGGCGCCGCGGCCGCCGCGCGTGGGGTCCCAGACGCTGTCGCGCGTGTCGCGGGCGAACTCGACGAAGATCGACGAAGTGGCGCTGGTGCCCGCCTGCAGTTCCCCGAGGTAGAGCGCGTTCACGTCCATGATGCGCACGTTCTCGTAAGAGTAGGAGGTGGTGAGGGTGTACTTGTCGTCCTCGAATCTGGGCGCCAGCGTCACCTTGCCGCCGGTCCGGCGCTCCGTGTAGGCCGACAGGGAGGTCTGGTAGGGGCGGTAGCGGCGGGTGTTGAAGAGGTTGAGCCCCAGCGTCATCGGCCTGTCGCCCACCCAGGGCGTGGACCAGCTGAAGTTGTAGTCCTGCACCCGCTTGCCGAAGTTCCAGGCCAGCGACATCCTGTGGGCCAGGCCGAACATGTTGAGGTGGGATACCGACAGCGTGCCGACCACTCCCTCGCGCGAGGAGATGCCGGCGCCGGCCGTAAGCATGCCGGGTTTGCCCTCGGCCACGTCGAAGACCAGGTCCACCGTGTCGGGGTCCGCCGTGGGGTTGATGACCGGGTTCACGTCGTCTATGAAGCCCAGGTTGAAGATCTTCTCCTGGCTGCGCTTGACCTTGGCCGCGCTGAAGACCTCGCCCTCTTTCTGGGCCACCTCGCGGCGCAGCACGCGCGTCTTGGTCGCCTTGTTGCCTTCCACGTCTATGTGGCCGACGAAGATGGGGGAATTCTCGGTCACCGCGAACTCTATGTCCAGTTCGCCGGTCGCCTCGTTGGGGATTTTTAGCGGCCGCACCTGCGCCCGCAGGTAGCCCTTGTCGGCGTATTTTTCCTGTACGGCCCGCACGGTGTCCTCGAAGCGGCCCTGGTTGTAGAGCTTGCCGCGCCGGTAGGCCAGCGCGGACGCCAGTTCGGAGGAGGCGTAGACCGAGTTGCCGCTGAAGACGGTCTCGCCGAACATCGTCTTGGCGCCCTCGCGGACCGCGACGCTGATGGTGACGCTGCTGCGGTTCTCGTTGAAAACAGCGGACGACGCCGTTATCTCGAAATCGCTGTAGCCGCGGTTGAGATAATGCTCCTCCAGCGCGCGGAGGTCGTCGGCGAGTCCGGCGGGCTGGTAGATCTTCTTCGGCCGGTTTTTGAAGCGCTTGACCAGCTTCTTCGTCCTGAAGCCCTCGGCCCCGCTCAGGTCGACCGCGGCCACGCGCACCTTGCTGCCCTCTTCGACCTTTACGGTCAGCACGCAGGTGAGGGAGGCCGTGTCGTGGACGACCTCGTAGTCGGCGGAAATATCCAGGAATCCTTTGTCGCGGTATTTGTCGGCGATCTTTATCAGGTCCTCGCGGACCTTCAGCTCGTCGAAGAAATCCCTCTCGCGAAGGGACATCTCGTCCTTCACGGAGGACCTGGAAAGCTGTTTGGCGCCCCTGACCTCGACCTTCTTTATCATCGGCTTCTCGGAGACGACGTAGGTCACGCGCGCCTGCAGGGGAGCGGGAAGAAACGGGCTCAGCTTGGGGGAAGAGGGGCTGCCGGGGATCTCGGCTATGTCCACCGAGACCTTCTCTACGCTGCCCAGCCCGAGTATGGCCTCGACGTCGCGGGCGACGAAATCGCGGTAGTAGAGACGGCCCTTCCTGGCCTTGGCCGCCCTGGTGACGACTTTTGGCTTGACGTTGACGGTGCCGCGTACGGCTACCTCGCCTATCTCCCACGGGCCGGGGAATTCCACGGCCGCGGGTTCCGTGGAGACGCTGGGGCCGTCATGCGGCATGGTGTCCCCCGCTGATGCGGCGGAAAGCGCGACTATGTTCAGCGAAGCCGCGAGCAGGAGCGCGGCGATGAGGTGGTATTTGTTTTTCATATTCTGTATCGGACCCGTAATAATACTATTTTTGGGCGCGGGGCCGAAACGGGGGTTCTTTGACAGGAGGGGAAAAAAGTATCATAATTCTGACATCAAAATAAGAAGGGGAGGCCGGGGCATTGCCCCGCTGACGCCGAAAAAATGAAAAAGATCTACATCCTCGACACCAATGTCCTGATACACGATCCGCTTTCCTTCACCAAGTTCGACGACAACACCGTCATAATCCCCATCTCCGTCATAGAGGAGCTCGACACTTTCAAGAGCGCCGGAGACGAGCGCGGCAAAAGCGCGCGCATCGTCTCGCGCAAGCTCGACGCGCTCCGCGCGTACGGCAAGCTCAACGAGGGAGTGAAGATGGAGAACGGCGGCATCCTTAAGGTGGAACTGGACCACCCGCAGGTCCTGCCCGCCGAGTTCGTCCTGCAGCAGATGGACAACCGCATCCTCAACACCGCCTTCTCGTTCGTAAACAAGAAGAACAACGCGATACTGGTGACCAAGGACACCAACCTGCGCCTGAAGGCGGAAGCCGTCGGCCTGATAGCCCAGGATTACGAGTCCGGCAAGGTCAAGATCGACGAACTTTATCCCGGCCTGGTCGCCATAGAGAAGGACGCCGCCTTCATAGATAAGTTCTACAAGGACAAAGCCGTCAAGTCCGGCGAAGAAGGCCTGGTCGCCAACGAGTTCGTCGTTTTCCGCGCCAAGGAGGATCCCAAGAAGAGCGCTTTAGGCCGCGTGGACCCCGCGGATACCTCCGTGGTGAAGGCCCTCAGCCCCGAGAGCGCGCCATGGGGCGTCAAGCCGCTCAACAAGGAGCAGCGCTGCGCCATGGAGCTGCTGCTCGACGAGAAGGTCGCGCTGGTGACGATGATAGGCACCGCCGGCACCGGCAAGACTCTTATGTCGCTGGCCTGCGGCCTGCAGAAGGCCGTTGAGGAGAACGTCTACCGCAAGCTCATCATCTGCCGCCCCATCGTGCCGGTCGGCAAGGATATAGGGTTCATCCCGGGCACCAAGGAAGAGAAACTTTCCACCTGGATGGGCGCCATCTACGACAATCTCGAGTTCATCATGGACCGCCGCCACCAGGACGACGCGCTGCAGAAGTTCGAGTACCTGCTGCAGAACGAGAAGATAGAGATCGCGTCGGTCACCCACATCCGCGGCCGCTCGCTGCCCAAGCAGTACATGATCGTAGACGACGCGCAGAACCTGACCCCGCACGAGATAAAGACGATACTCTCGCGCGCCGGAGAGGGGACCAAGGTGGTCGTGACCGGCGACCCTTACCAGATAGACAATCCCTATCTGGACATCGCCTCCAACGGCCTGACCTATATCGTGGACAGGCTGAAGGGGCAGAAGGTGTACGGGCACCTGACCTTCACCAAGACCGAGCGCAGCCAGCTGGCCGCGCTGGTGGCGGAGCTGCTGTAGCGGCGCGCCGGGCGTCCGTCCGGGGTCTGGGCCCAAGGGCCCGGACCGGCTGGGTCCTTGGACACTTACGGACATCGGCGGACCGCTCTATAATATACGCGAGACCAGATAAAAAAATAAAAGGAACGCCATGACCCTTAACAGCAAGCGCGTAAGTCTTCTCGGTTCCCTGGTTCTTCTGCCTTTCCTGCTGGTCTCCGCTTTCGCGGCGCCTTCCGCCGTCGGGCAGCTCGCGCTGCAGCCGGCCGCCGCCGCCGCCCTGGATTCCTTCGCCGCTCCCGAGCCCGTCCTGATCCCGCTTCTGCCCGAGGCGAAAGCCGTCTATCCCGGCACCTCCATACTCCCGGTCATCGAGGACCGGGGCCGCGTGGACGCGATACTGAAGCTGGTGGCGCTCATCTCCCGCGGCGGGCCCTACCCGTTCAGCCAGGACGCCACGACCTTCAAGAACAAAGAGGGTCTTCTGCCGGCGATGCAGCTGGGCTTCTACAAGGAGTACACTCTCATCGTTCCCAGGAACAGTTCCCGTGAGCTGGTGATAGGCGGCGTCCTCTACCACCTGCCGCCCTCCTATGGTGTGCGCGGCTGCGAGCGCCTGGTCGTGGGCGGCAATGAGATAGTCTATTACAGCCCCACGCATTACAAGGATTTCATAAGGCTCACCGTCCTGCCCTGATGGACGTCCTGGAGCTGGTCGCCGGAGAAGCCCCCGTCGCGGACGCGCGGGGGCTTTCCTTTTCCCCGGCCGCCGCCGCCGCCGCGCTGCGCGGGGCCGGCTGGCTGGCCCTGAGGGTGGACTGCGCGGCGGTGGGCGGCAAGGAGGCGCTGTTCGCGGCCTTCGCGTCGGCGCTGGGGCGCGAGTATTTCGCGTCCAACTGGGACGCTTTCGACGACGCGCTGACCTCGCTTCCCTACGATGAGACGAGTGCGTCCGGCTACGCTTTCCTGATGGAAAATTACGCTTCGCTGCCGGCGGAGACCGCCGGCATGTTCGAATGCTCCGTCAAAGATGCCGCCGCTTCAGTGCTGTCCAACCACGGCCGTCCGCTCAAAGCCCTGCTGTTCTGACTTTCAGCCCGTGCGGGTCGTGGGGAAAAATGATAATATCGAACGATGATCGGCGCGCGTCTGTAATCCTGCCCGCGGCCGTTCTTAACCGGTCGGCGGCGGAAAAACCGCGGAAACACGGAAATGACTAGAATCCATTCTGGAAGGACTCCGGGCGCGGCGCCCCGGAAAGCCGTGCCGAAAAAGAAACTCTTCGTCGCCTCGTACGGGCTTACGCCTGTCGCCCAGATGACTTTTGAGTCCATTGACGCTTTGCGTTCTTGCGGCGTGGTTTATTCCGGCAGCGTGGACGCAATGACCACTAAAAGCGTTCACGGCCTGGGAATTCCCCTTGTATCGCTCGCCAACCCGGGCCCCTGCGGCTTGCTTGAAAAAGTGCTCCGGGCTTTTAAAAAAAACGACCGTGTCGGCGTGCTGTTCTATGGCAACCCCCTGTTCCTGAATCAGCAAATGTCCGAGTTGCTGCACGCCGTTTCACGTCTGGCCGAGGTGGAGGTGGTCCCCGGGGTTTCCTCGTTCGATATGCTGATAAACCTGTTCGGAATGACGAGACTTTCCGAAAAAGGGCTTTTTATCGCGGACTTGAATTTTTTTATGGAGGATCCGAAGTTCACTCCCGGGCCGGATATTTTCTTTTTTGCCCCGTTTCGCCTGAATGCCCCGGACTGCGGCAAGTTCAAGGCGGGGTTTATCAAAGCGCTTTCCGGCAAGTATGCGCGCCGATTCCCCGCTTATCTGGTTAAGTGCGATTCCAACCCGGCGAGGGTCGAGGTTATTAAAGGCTGTATGTCCTGCCTGCCCGCTCTTATGGAACGCTGTGGCAAACAGCACACGCTCGTGATCTTCTCTGAGGGCCGGCTTTCATCGATTGATAATCCGCCGCCCTGGCTTCGCTTCACCGCGCGCAGCGTCTGTGATTGCGATCAGAGGCCGGCGGGCCCGGTCCGTCCCGCCCGCCCGTCCCGCCAGCCATGAAAGAACTCAAAAAAAGATTCCCCAAGACCTATGTCCTGCCCTACCAGCTGGGCGTCTATCTCGCGGTGAACGCCGTGCGCGACGTCTGCCTGGTGGTGGACGGCCTCAACTGTGTGCTGCCCAAGGCGGACCTTCTGGCCGGCAACCACGACCTCAACTCCACGCTGCTCTCGCCTCTCGGACGGCACCGGGTGGTCTGCACGATGACCGGGCCCCTGCCGCAGCAGGCCAACCCCGAGCAGAAGCTGTCCCGGCTGCTGGAGAGCGCCGCCGGCTCCGGAGAGTACGGAGCGGTGCTGGTCACGGGCCTCCCCTTCATGAACCTGGCGGGCATGGATTACGACGGCGTCGCCGCGGGCGTGAAGGCCCGGGTCCCGGTGGCCGCGGTGCCGGCGCTCTCGCTGGAGGGGGACTGGCTGGACGGCTACGACCGCGCCCTGGAGGCGCTGGTCGGCGCCCTATCCGCGCGCCGGTCGGCACGGAAGAAGCGCTCCGTGGCCGTGGTCGGCTACATGCACGATCGCGGCGAGGCTGACCACCGCGCCAATCTCGCGGAACTGCGCCGCATACTGAGGCTGGCCGGCCTTGAACCGGCCTGCATACTGCCCGACGGAGGATCGTTTGCGGACTGGCGCCGCGCGCTCTCGGCCGGACTGGTCGTTTCCCTGCCCTACGGTCGGAGGGCCGCGGCCCGGCTGGCCGCCCTCACCGGGGCCAGGCTGGTCGAGACCGGGCTGCCGGCGGGGCTGGAGGGCACTACGGCCTGGCTGGCGGCGCTGCGCCGCGCGGCGGGGCTCGCCGGCCTGCCCCCGGAAGTCAGGGCCGCCGAGAGAGAAGCGGCGCTGGCCCTGTCCCGCGCCGCCGACGCGCTGGTGCATTCAGGCCTGATCTACGCCGGCGACCCCTACCTTTTAAGGGCCGTGGGCGGTTTCGCCGGCGAGCTGGGAATGCGCGTGCAGGCCGCTTTCCTTAACTGCCGCAGCCGGCGGCTTCCGGCCGGCGCCGCCCCGCCGTTGACGCTTTTTTCTCCTCCGGCGGCTTCCGCCCGCGCCGCCGCCGCCGCGCTTAAGGGTTATGACCGGCCGGCCCTGGCGGTCTGCGATTCCTTCGCCCTGTCGGAGGGTTTCGCGGCCGGCGCCGCGGAGGTGGAGTTCGGCTTCCCTTCCTATACCAGGCACTGTCTCTACGACGAGCCTTTCCTGGGCTATGCCGGAGCCGTCGCTCTGGGCGGCAGGCTCCTGAACGCGTCCCTGCGGCGGGGAGAGCGGGACGAGGAGGTCCGGGAGTGAAACTGCTCGAAAGCGTGGTATTCTTCGGCAAGGGCGGCATAGGCAAGAGCACCCTGGCCTCCAATGTTTCCGTGGTGCTGGCGGCCGGCGGCGGCAAAGTGCTGCACGTGGGCTGCGATCCCAAGATGGATTCCACGCTCTCGCTGGCCGGCAGCCATATCCCGCCTTTTAACGGCGGGGGCGGGGCGGATCCCGAAGCGCGGCTGCGCGGTTTCATACGCCCCGCGGCCGTAAAAGGGGTCCATTGTCTTGAGGCGGGAGGGCCGCAGGCCGGCCTGGGCTGCGCCGGGGTAGGCATAAGCGACCTGCTGGAGGCCGTAAAAGATTCCGGCATCCTCGAGAAGGACGGTTACACTACCGCCGTCTTCGACGTCCTGGGCGACGTGGTCTGCGGCGGCTTCGCCGCGCCGCTGCGCCGGGGCTTCGCCAGGAAGGTGGTCATCGTAACCTCCGAGGAGCCCCTCTCGCTTTATTCCGCGAACCGCCTCATCGCGATGGTGCGTAACTATTCGCGCAACGGCGTTTACCTGGCGGGGCTGGCCGTGAACTGCAAGGACCGGACGGGAGCCGCGGCGGCCAGAGACTTCGCGGCGGCCGTGAACACGCGGGTGCTGGGCGTGATCCAGCGCGACCCCGTCGTGCAGGCGGCGGAGCGCCGGCGCGTTCCGGCGGTGCTGGCCTCGCCGAAGAGCGATTTCGCCAGGGAGATAGTCCGCCTGGCGAAGGCCATCTCCTCCGCCGGCCCGCAGGCGGAGCCGCCGCGCCCGCTCAGCGACGCGGAGTTCGGGCTTTTTGCGTCCGGCCGCGCGGTCTCCAGGCCCCCGGCCGGATCAGGGCGGCATTGTCCGCAGTTGGTGCCGGGAGCTCTGCGACCGGCCGCCAGGGCCGTGCCCGGCCCCGCGCGCAAGTCTAAGGTAGGCGTGGAAGAAGCTTTCAGGACCGCGGGCATGACCCCCGCCGGCCTGGAAGGCGGGCAGATCCTCTGCGACTGGGCGGCCCCGTCTGGCCGCGTCAGGCTGGTCATCGCCAGGGCCGGCCCCGCCACTTTCGGCCAGCTGCATTTTTCCGACTGGGCCGTCTGCCTGCATCCCGACGGGGACACCATGCGGCATGGTGTCCCCACGGCCGCGGGCAAGGAGGAGCTCGCCGCGGCCGTTTCCGGCCTGGCCGGCTTCCGTTTCGACCAGTTGCTCGGGTATTTCGGGGTGGAGAGCGGTTTCCACGGCGCCATAGGCGCGCTCGGGTCCGTTTCCGGTCTTTCAGACAGGGAGGGCGGCGGCAATGAGCCGCTCCGCCCCCATCTTGGCTCCGGCCACTGGTACCGTTTCTTTTTTCATTCCGGTTTTTCCATGCTGGCGCTGCCGCCCGACCTGGTAGTGCTGGAGCATGGCGACGCCGAATGCCGTTTCTGTGACTCGTCGGGAGGCCCGCTCGGCCTTTTCGGAGGCCGGGGCGAATCGGCGCCGAGCCTGCCCAAGCCGAGACCTAATATCTTCTCCACCGACCTGGGCCGGCGCGAGGTTCTGCTGGGCGACGAACGGCTGGTGAGGGAGTCGCTGGCGGCCGCGGCCGCGACCGCCGGCCGGGATGGGCTGGTGGAGTTCTATTCCACCTGCGCCCCCATGCTGCTGGCCGGCGACACCGACGCCGCGGTGCGCTCCGCGGCCGGGCGCACCGGCGCGGTGATCAGCCGGCATAATTACAACAGTTACGAGGAGTACTCGGAATCCAGGGCGCGCGCCCGTTCCGCGCTGATACTGCGCGGGCTTCGGGACACCAGGCGGCATGGTGCCCACGGCCGGCGCGGCGGCGCGAAGCCGGGGTTCGATGTATCGCTTTACGGTTACGACCACCAGGCCGGGCAGTTGTGCGCTCTGCTGGAGACGACCGGTCTGCACGCGGCCCCGGAAATGGACGATTTTTACCGGCCGCTGCTGGCGGCGCGGCTGCAGGTGCTGCGGGCCCGCGACGAGGCGCTCTGTCCCGCCCTGGACAAGGCCGGTATCGCGTGGATAGCTCCGCCCGCGCCTTTCGGCTTCGCCGGCACGCGGGCCTGGCTGAAGGCCGTCTTTAAAGCCCTCGGACGTCCTTTGCCGGCGGATGCGCCGCCTTCGCGGGAACAGCGGGCGCGCCTGGAGTCTTTCCGCCGCCGCGCGGCCGGACGCAGTGTGGGCCTGGTGACGCCGGCCGCGGAGATAGAGGATATAACCGGAGGCCGTCTGGCCGAGGGTCTGCCGCTGGCGGCGGAGGCCGGTTTCGGGTTCAAATTGTTCGTTTACCTCGAGGAGACCGCGTCCCGCGCCGCCGCGCTGAAGGCCGCGGCGGCGCTGAAGGCCGGACTCAGGCCCCGCGCGCTGGAAACCCGCTTCTTCTCTTCGCCGGAGGAATTGGCGCGCCTGCTGGCCGGGCGGAACGGCCCGGACCTGGTCTACTCGGACCTGCGCCGCGACTCGCGCGTCCTTGGCGCCGGCAGGAACGCCTTTTCCTCGCAGCTTTTCGAGCCCGGTTACGACGGCGCCCTGGAATCGGCCCGCCGCCTGCTGGAGTTATGCGAGTGGAAGTTCAACGCCAGGTACCGGCCGTGAAGCCGAAGCGGCCCCCCCCACGGCCCCCCCCACCCCTTGAAAAGCAGGGGGTTGTATGCTAATATATATAGCAGGCAGCGGCGGCACCGGCGGATTTTTTCCCTCTTATAAACCGAAGCCGGCTTTTGGGGCTTCGAGGGGGGGGGTATGGAAACGGCGCATAGAATAACGCTCGAACTCAGTTTTACCAGGCGCAAAGCCCTGGCGTTGCTCACACTCTTTTTCCTCTGCTGGCGGCCCGGCAGCCTGGGATCCGAGACCCTCACGATGACGACCTATTACCCCGCTCCTTACGGCGGCTACGCGCGTCTTCTGACGACCGGCCAGACGGTCCTGGCCAGGGACGGTGACCGTGTGGGCATCGGGACGATGGGGCCAGGGACTAAGCTTGAAGTAAAGGGTGGTCACGCCGATACCGAATTAAGACTGTTCTCCGATCATTATACTCAGGGATTAGATGGCGTCAATACAGCCAATCTCAACTTATGGGCATCTGAACCCGGTTGGACATGGACAGGGGCTGGCATAGGGAATAACGCCTGGATTTCTGACTCAGGCGGTATCGCGAGGGTTACCACTACTCGCGGCGGTTCGTATGTTCGTTTATTAGATAATCGCATGGAGATGAACGTGATGGACAATGCTGGTACTCGTCGTGGAATAGCCATTGATGGTGCCGGCAACCTCTCCATGCCGGGCATCGCCCCCGCCTGGGCGGCCCAGATAAACGGCAACAATCTGACCATAACCGGGGTCTGCACCTCGGTCCGTATCATCAATACCCCTTCCGACTGGACACGCTGCCCGGGCGGGACGACTGTGGTTAATGTCGGTTATGACAATTGGACCACGGCCTGGGCGTGCAGAGGTAGTCGTCTGGGCAACTGCATCGCAGGCACCAACTGGGTCGGAACTACCGGATGGCTGCGTTGTTGCCGGCTACAGTAGCGTCGCGGCCGTGCGCGGGAGGGCTATGCAAAAAGCAGTCAAGATCCTCGTCGACATGAAGAAGTATTCGCTGGAAACCATCAGGTATGCTGCTTACGCCCTGAGCGGCGGCTGGTATGTCCTGCTGACCTCCGGAAAAGGACGGGTGGAGGCGGCGTTCTCCCCCAAGAAAGGCGCCGCCGTGCCCGGTCGGAACAGGGCGGCATTCGCCGCAGCCGGTGCCGGGCGCTCTGCGCCCGGCCTTAAAAAACTTTTCCTGCGCGAGCTGGAGGATGAAAAATTCCGCGAGAAGCTTTTTGGGGAGAACCGCGAACTGCACTACTGGCTGCTCAAGCGGGCCATCAATCACGTGCCCGGCGGGGAAAAGAGTAAGGACGATTCCGGCCTCACCCCCGAACAGGAGAAAGAACTGGAGCAACTGATAGCGCAGGTGGAAAACGAGATCAAGCAGGGTAAGGGCGATTCCAAGGATATAACCAGGACCTGGGAGCAGAAATATGGCAAAAAAACCCGGCGCTAACGCTGCCGCGCCGGCCGCTTTCCAGTTCAGGCGGCTCGCCGCCGGCGGGGTGCTGGTGACCAACGATTTCGGCGGCCGCGCTTTCATCTCCGACCGCGACTTTCTAATGTATTCCTCCGGCCGGCTGCCCGCCAGCGGCAAGGCGTACGACGCCCTGGCGGCCGGCGGCTTCGTGCGGGACCGCCTGGACTTCGAAACCCTGGCCGGCAAATGGCGCTCCAGGAACGACTCCGTTTTTTACGGGACCGGCCTGCACATCTTCGTGCTGACCCTGCGCTGCAACCATAAATGCGCTTATTGTCAGTCCTCCGTCACCGGCGAGCGGGCGGCCGGCGCGGATATGCCGCTCTCCGTCGCCAGGAAGTCCGTAGACCTGGCCTTCCAGAGCCCGCGGAAAGCGATAACGATAGAGTTCCAGGGCGGCGAGCCGCTGGCCAACTGGGACGTGCTCAGGGAGATCGTAAAATACGCCAGGACCAAAGAGAAGAGGACCGGCAAGAAACTGACCCTGGCCATGGTCTCCAATTTCAGCCTTATGGACGAAGCGAAGGCCGCTTTCCTGCTGGAGAACGAGGTCTCTCTCTGCACCTCCCTGGACGGGCCCGAGTCGCTGCACAATAAGAACCGGACCTGGTCCGGCGGGAACTCCCACCGTGAAACCGCCAGGTGGCTCAAGTACTTCAACTCCAGGCACGACTCGCAGCACGATCTGAAATACCGGGTTTTCAGGCCCGGCGCGCTGCTGACTGTCTCCAGGCTCACCCTCGGCCACGCCAGAGAAGTGGTTGACGAATACGCGGCCCGGGGCCTGGAGGAGATCTTCCTGCGGCCCCTCGCCCCCATAGGTTACGCGAAGAAGCGCTGGCAGGAGATAGGCTATAGTCCGGAGGAATTCCTGGAGTTCTACGAAAAGGCCCTGCGCTATATCCTGCTCAAGAACCGCCGGGGAGTAAAGATCAGGGAGAAGTTCGCCCAGATGCTGCTGACGAAAATTCTCAAGTCCGAAGATTCCGGCTACCTGGATATGCGCTGCCCCTGCGGGGCCGCCATCGGCCAGCTGGCCTATAATTACAACGGCGACGTCTACACCTGCGACGAGGCGCGCATGGTGGGCTGGTCCGGGGACGACATTTTCAAGGCGGGAACCGTCGGCGATAAGTACGAGGACATAATCGCCGCGGCGGCCACCAAAACCGTCTGCGCGGCTTCCAGCCTGGAGTCGCAGCCGTTCTGCCACAGGTGCGCCTACAAGCCTTACTGCGGGGTCTGCCCCGTCGTCAATTACGAGGCGCAGAACAGCCTCTGGGGGCAGATGCCGTCTAATCACAGGTGCGGTACGCTGAAAGGGCTCTTCGATCTCCTGTTCGGCCTTCTGCGCGACGGTGATAGCCGGGCGGTCCTGGAAACCTGGGTGAACGCGGGGGCGAAACGATGAAAAAAGAGTTCAGGGTGGACACGGCGCTTTATTCGGAAGAGGCCCTCGGCCTGGCCGCCAACGTGGCCGGCGCCGGAGCGGCGCCCGGTAAGCGCGGAAAGGTCTCGATAGAGGCGGAGGACCCGGAGGCGGCCTTCCGCGAGTTCATGAACGAGGCGCTCAGCCAGCAGTGCCGTATCGATCTCGTCAAGCGTAATTTTAAGGCGTCGCAGCTGATACTCACCAACGCGCTGGTCTCGGCGCTGGGCCGGAAGAACGATGCCGGAGGTGGAAAATGAGAAAGTACCTCGTTCTGGTGATAGTCGTCCTGCTGGCGGCCGTGCTGTTCGTACGGTATCTCGAGCGGGAAGAAACGCCGCCCGCGCCGCCGTCCTCCGCCCCGCAGGGGGAGGAGGGCGTGCCTCTGCCCCCGGCCGCGAAGACGCTGACGCTGCCGGAGTTCAGCCCGCAGGCCTATCAGCCCACTTCGCGCCTGGGCGGCACCGCGCAGGCGCCGGCGCCGGAGATCAGCCCGCTTGCCGTGTCGTCCGACCCCTGTCTGCGCGAGACCAAGGTGAAGGACATTATCGCCAACTACGATAAATGGCGCCTCCTGCCCAAGGATAAGGTCAAGACCCAGGCCGAACGGGAGAGGAGCGCCGCCGTGCTGAAGTCGGCCGGCTGGCAGCCCGTAGGGAACCTGGTCGCGCGGATCGGGGGATACCAGGCCTGCCTGTCGCTGGCCGGCGACAAGGACCTCTGCGTCGCCCTCCCCACGGAAGGCGGCGGTTCGGAAGACGATATGCTCCAGGTCTGCAGGGAGGCCCTTGATCCGATAGGCTTAGTCGGATACTCCCTGGGCAAGTCCGGGCGGTCCTTTTGCTCCTCCTATTTTAAATTCGGGCTTGCGGGCGCCGACGGGCAAGTCCGGGAGTCGGAGTTCTGCGATATAGCCAGTGGCGGCCTCCCGGCCATTAACGGCAGGCTCTGCCCCGGCCTGCCGCCGGAGATGAAGCGGCTATGCCTGGAAACATTTCCCAAAGGGATTTCGGGCTGCAAGGACGATGAGTGCGTGAGGATGTGGAGAGTTTACGAAGCCGTGAAGAGCAACTCCACGGGGGGCCTGCCCCACGATCTCCAGCCTCTCGTTTTGGCCATTATTCACAAAAAAGCGGAACACTGCCGGCCGCTGGCCGACGCCATAGTGCAGGAATACTGCCAGCTCAAGTCCGGCATAGACCAGCAGATGATGATGCTCGAGATGACCAGGAAGCAGCACGAGCTGAACAAGGAACTGAGGTCGGGGCGCGAAACGCAATCAGCGGATTAAGGGGGAATATATGCCCGGGAAAGGCAGCGAAAAAATAAAGAGATTTCTCAGCAGCGAAGAGGGGAAAATGGTCGATTCCGACGTGCTCAAGACCGCGATAGCCCTCGGGATAATCGGCGCGACGGTGCCCGAAGACCTCTCCGCTCAGCATGTCGTGCATAGCAATCTCACGACAGATACGAGCCACTACAGCCACGCCAGCCACGGCTCGCACGCCTCGCACGGCTCGCACGGCTCGCACGGCTCGCACGGCTCGCACGGCTCCCATTCACGGGGAGGCTGGTGCTGATCGCTGAGTCCGCTCCGGCGTCCTCCGTCCCCACCTTCCCCCGTTGAAGTCCTGTGCCCGGGTTCCGTGTCCGGGCGGCCGGCGCCCGGCAGCAGGCGCGGATATGAAAAACGGACTCTTTAATCCATATTTCGAGAATTCGGGCGGCGGCCTGTTCCTGGCGAACCCGTCGGGCGGGGCTTTTTTCCTCAAGGGAGTCTCGTCGCGGCGGCTGCGGGGGGCGCGGCTGGGCCGCGCGGCGGAAGTCTTTCTCCGGGACAACGATTTTTTCTCCGGCCGCCTGGATTTCCGCCGGCTGGAGGAGCGGTTCGGGGAGCACTATTTCGCCTCTTACAAGGGGCCCCATATCCACATCGTGACGCTCACCAACCGCTGCGACCTGAACTGCGTCTACTGCTCGGCGAGTTCCAATGCCTCCTCCGCGGATATGTCCAGGGCGACGGCCGACCGCCTGCTGGAGTTCATATTCGCGATAAAGAACGACAGGCTCGTCCTGGAGTTCCAGGGCGGCGAGCCTCTGCTGAACTTCGGGACGCTGCGGTATATCGTCGAAAAGGCGCGGCGGCTCAACCGCCGGGCGGGAAAGAAGCTGCATTTTTCCGTGGTTACCAATCTGCAGAGCATGGACGCCGGCAAGCTGGATTTTCTCGAGAGGCATAAATTCGCCGTCTGCGCCTCTTTCGACGCGGTCAGGAAGGTTCACGATAAGAACAGGGTCTCGGCAGGCGGCTCCAATTACGACAGGGTCGAACGCTGGCTGAAAGAGATACACGCCCGCTCGGCGCGCGGAGAGGGGCTGGAAACCCCCAACGCCATCTGCACCGTCACGCGGGACTTGCTGCCTTTTCCTGCGGAGACGGTGGACTCCTTCGTTAAGAACGGACTTTACCGGATACAACTGGGCCCGCTGGATCCCCTGGGCCGGGCGGCGAAAGCGGGGACATACCCCCAGGAGCGATATTTCCGGTTTTACCGCAAGGCGCTGGAACGCATGGGGGAGCTGACGCTGCGGACCGGCCGCGCGGTCTATGAGAAGGGCGCTTTCAATATACTCAAGTCCACCGAGACCGCCGGGCGCAGCCCGCGGCGCAACCTGGAGCTGCTGATGCGGCTCGCCTACGACCATAACGGCGACATCTATCCCAGCGACGAGGCCCGGATGCTCGCCAATTCCGGCGACCCTTTTTTCAGGCTCGGCAATGTCCGCTCCGCCAGATGGCCGGACGTGCTGAACGAGCCGCTGGCCAGGGCGCTGATCTCCTCGTGCTTCGGGGAATTCTCCCAGCCGTACTGCGCCAGATGCCCTTACAGTTATTACTGCAGGCTCTCGCCGGTATATAATTATATTTTCCAGGGGTCCTTCTGGGGGAACCTGCCGTCGAGCCCGCGCTGCGCTTTCTTCAAGTTCATGTTCGGGCTCGTGCTGAGGCTCAAACGGGACCGCCGCTGGCGCCGCGTCTTCGCCATCTGGCTCCGGGAGGGCGGCTACTGATGGATATCCGCGAGGCCGCCAGGAAGTTCGGATGGCCGAAGTCACGCATGAAGGTCTGCGAGCTGACCCTGAATTACGCCTGCAACGCCCGCTGCGTCTTCTGCTACAGTTCCCCCGATATGGAGGAATGGAAGGGCAAGGACGACATGCGCTATCGCCAGGCGGCGGACTATCTCATGTTCTCCTACAGGAACGGCGCGCGCATGGTCCAGTTCATAGGCGGCGAGCCGACCATATATCCCGAGCTGCCGAAACTGGTCCGCCTGGCCAAAAAAATCGGCTACCCGGCGATACAGGTGATATCCAACGGCATCAACCTCGGGGACCGGGCCTACGCCTCCGAACTGGCGGCCTGCGGCATGAACACCGCCAGCATCTCCATTCACGGCGACAACGCCGCCATGCACGACGCCGTCACGGGCATAAAGGGCTCTTTCAAGAAAGCGGTCAGGGCTTGCGGCAATCTGCTGGACCTGGGCGTCTATCTCAATATCAACACGGCCATCACGGCCCTGAATTACAGGCAATTGCCGGCTTTCACCGGCTTCGCGCTGGATAATTTCCGCACCGATTCGGTGCACCTTATCGCCGCGCATTTCACAGGCGCCGCCGGCCGGTCGCCGGAGAAGCTCATAGTCCGTTATTCGCTGCAGGCGCCGTACCTAAGGGAGGCGATAGCCGCCTTCGGGCGGCGCCGGGTCAGGCCCGCCTTCAGGTTCCTGAGCAACTACGTCCCCTGCCTGCTGCCCGAGCACGCCAACCTGATGAAGGACTGGGAACTGCCCGATAGGGACGACGACCTGTTCCTGCCGGAGGAAAAGCACGTCGGCCGGATGTACGCGATGGTCACCGACAAGCTCAGGGCCAAGGCCGAAACCTGCTCCAGGTGCGTCTATAACGGCGTCTGCGCCGGTTTCGAAAAGAATTACGCCGCACACTTCGGGCGCGGCGAGTTCAGGCCGGTAAGCGGGAAGCGGACCATTTTCGCCGTGAGGCCGGTCCATGGCTGAGCTCGACGCCGCCGGCTTTGACCGTCTGCTGGCCTACCGCGTCTTCCTGACCGGCTTTTTCGTCTGGTGGGGCTGGGGGATAGCGGCGAACGATCTCAGGTCCAGGAAGATCCCCAACCGCATGGTGCTGACCGGGCTTTACGCGGCGTTCGCCACTTTGAGCCTGTTCCTGCTGGAGACCCTGCTCGGGGACGCCGGCCAATCCGGGGATTATCTGCTGTGGAACTTCTACGGCTATTACCTGGTCAGCCTGGCGCTGGCCGTCGGGGTGGGCTTCTTCCTCTGGTACGGCGAGGTCTGGCCCGCCGGCGACGCCAAGTTCTTCATCGCCAGCCTGGCGCTGCTGCCGCTTATCGACTTCCAGATACGGGGGTTCCCCAGGAGCCTGTGGCTTTCCATACTGGTGAATTCCTTCGTGATAGGCGCGGTCTACTACGTCTTCAGGTTCCTGTCCAGGGCTTACCGCGGCTATAAGCACAGGGACGAGGAACTGCTGCTCAAGATCGAGGGCATCAGGCGGGACCTGGCCGCGGGCTTCAGGTCTTTTTTCGACGGCGGGTACGGGAAAAGCTTTCTTTACGCCGTTTCTCTTTTCTTCATTTTTTTCCTCTACCAGGTGGCCTCGGTTTCCTTCAAGGGCCACCTGCAGCGGCTGGTTCCCGACCTCAGCCTTCTGTTCTTCCTGCTTTTCATAGGCTGGGAAAAGGTTTCCGGCTTTCTTTCCGGTCCCAGGCTGCGGCTGGCGCTGGGCCTGCTTTTTGTCTCCTATTTCGCCTACGGCTTTGTCAACTTCAGGAGCGAACTCCTGCAGGGGGCCAGGTACGCGGCGCTGAACGTGGTCAAATTCAGCGTCATACTCGCCGTCGGGCGCTTCCTGCTGGTGTCCCTGATGGAGAAATTCAGCACGGTCGAAGTTCCGGTGTCGGAGATTGCGCCGGGCATGGTCCTTTCGCGCCGCTATATCGACATTGTGAAGAAGGACGAGTTCTTCAAGGACGAATTCGCCGATTCTTTCCGCGACGGCATGACGCCGGAGGAGGCGGAACTGCTGCGGCGGTGGGGCGCCAGGATCCCGCGCGAAAACCCCAAGATAGAGGTGATGGAGGGAGCCCCCTTCGCGCTCTGGATCTTCTCCGGCTGCCTTTTCCAGCTGGTCTTCAGCGGCAATGTCTTCACATTTCTTAAAAGGTTCGCGGGTCTGGACTGACGCTCTGTCATGAAGAAAAAGAACTCTTCGGGGAAATGGATAAGCAGGCAGGAATGCCTGGCCGACGCCTCCTATACCTGCAACCTCTTCTGCCGGTACTGCCACAACCCTCCCTCCGGGAGCAGGACGGAGATCCGGGACGTTATAGGGAGGGTCCGGCGCGCCGGGATAAAGTCCGTAAGTCTCGAGGGGCGCGGCGAACCCACTACCAACCCGGGGCTGCCGGAGCTTATCGCCGGCCTGCGCGGGGCGGGGGTCAGGGACGTGATGCTGTCGACCAACGCCGTCGCCCTCTCCGACAAAAAGTTTTGCGCCCGGATAGCGGGGGGAGTGGACTTCTTCACCGTCAATTTCCCCTCTCACGCCGAGGACGTCTATAACCGCGTTACCAGGAGCGTCAAGTACCGGCAGGCGGTGAGCGGCCTGCGGAACCTGGCGGAGTTGGGGCTGGAGGAGCGGATACGCTTTTTCCACATAATACTCGGCGACAATTGCAGGCTGCTGCCTGATTTCGTGGAATGGGTGAAAGCCTCCCATCCCCGCTGCTCGCTGGTGAATTTTACTTTCGTCAGGAACAAGGGGCGCGTCGGGGACGACAAGGCCATAGTCCCGGCGTATTCCGAAGCCGCGCCTTTCGTGAAGATCGCGCTGGCCCGGGCGAAACTGGCCGGGCTGAAGGCCGTCATACAGAATATGCCGCTCTGCGTGCTGGGCAATTTCGGGGGATTCTCGTTCGAATACCAGCGCTGGCGGCGCGGAGACGAGCCGCTGGAGGGAGGGATCGACGGACCGGCGCCCGCGGCGGCTTGCCGCCTTTGCCGTCTGGCCCCGGCCTGCTGCGGCGCGCGCCCGGATTATCTCAGGATCTACGGCGAGGGGGAACTGAAGTCCTCTGACGCCGACCCCGCGGCGATCAAACCGGAGAGGTTCTGATGCGCCTGCTGTCCTGCATAACCGACCGGCGCGAGATCCCCGTCTTCAGGAAGCTCGGCGTGGACGAGGTGTATTTCGCGGTCGGCGACGTGCCGAATTACGCCAACACAGGCGCCCTCGGCGCCGCCGCGGACGCGCCCGGGACCATCCGGGCCGCGCACGCGCACGGGCTGAAGGTATTCCTGGCGGCCAATGGCCGGGAAGACAGGATGCGCGATCCCGACAGGGAGGTCCTGGTAAAGAAGATAAGGGCCATCGCGGCCGCCGGCCTGGACGGGCTCATAGTTTCAAATCCGGGCCTGTTCAGACTCTTCGCCGGAGAAAAGATCGGCGTTCCACTGCACCTCAGCTCCGTGCAGCCCTGCTTCAACTCCGGGACCGCCAGGTTCTTCGTTGAAAGGTTCGGGATCTCCCGGATAATCCTGCCGAACCAGCTGGCCGCCGCGGAAGCGGCCGGGATACTGCGGTACTGCAGGAGCGCCGGGGTGGAGACCGAGATCTTCTGCTACAAGTTCTTCGGTTGTCCCTATATCAACGGAGCCTGTTATCTGCACGAGCCGGAATATTACACACTGTCGGGGCCTCAGCGCGAAGACGGCATGTGCCGCATGGGCTCCGGCGGCTCGCTGGCGAAAGTGTCGCCGTACAGGGTTTTTGAGAGGGACGCCGGGACGATCGCCCGCACGGCCGCCAGGCTGAGCCTGCGCTTTTCGCGGGGAGGCGCGCCGCGGCTGCTGAACGCCTCCTCCTTTTTCGATTACTGCCTGGCCGGAGTGGATTGCGTCAAGTACGGGACCAGGACCGACGGCACGGAGGCGAAGATCCGGAACCTCAGGGCTATCAGGGAGATGCTGCGGGCCGTCTCGGACCTGGCCGGGCGGTTCCCTCCGGAAGAGGCGAGGCGCAGATTCGTGGAGAGGGCGGGGAGCTATGGAGAAGGGACTTAAACTGGGGCCCGGCGCGTTCCGGGATACTGCCGCGCTGAGAAAAGCGCTCAAGGGTTTCGACTGGGCCTATTTCGGGTCCGAATTCTGCGAGAACCTCCTGGAGCCGGGCCTGGCCGACGGCCTCCGGCTCCTGGCCGGAGAGAAAAAGGACGTCTGCCTGCTGACGCCGCTGGTCACCGACAAGGGCCTCCGCGTACTCGAAGGGCTCTTCTCCGCGATAAGAAAAATGCGCTTCGGCCGGCGGTTCGAGATCAGCGTCAACGATTTCGGCGTTCTCGGCCTTATAAGGCGGATGCGCTGGAGCGTCCCCGTGAGTTTCGGCCGCCGGCTTTCCCGTGATTTCGCGCTACCCGACCGTGGCGGCGTCCTCAGTATCCTGAACCGCGACGGCACCGTTCTGCTTAAGGAGCTGAAGGTCGGCCGCCTGGAGATGACGCTGTTTCCCGGGGCGCTCCGCCTGCGCCGGCCGGAGGGGGCCGGTAAACTGCGGTTCACCGTCTTCTACCCGTACATGGATATCGCCACCTCGCGGACCTGCCTGATGGGCATGCCCGACGTGCCGCCGGGCGAATCGCCCGCGACGGTGAACTGCGCCCGGGAATGCCTCCGCGCCAATTACGGCATAAAGAACGACAGGATCAGGGAGACTCTTATAGCCGGCGGCAACACCATATTCGTGGAGTGGGGCGGCGGCGCGGCCTCGAGGTCCCGGTCCGCCCGCATCGACAGGCTGGTCTTCTGCCCCGATACCTGAACGCATATGAGCAAAAAGAAGAGGATGAAGATCCAGGTCGGGATAGGCTCCCGCGAGGAACTGGACTACTACCTGGAGGAGGGAGTGGATGAACTCTACTGCGGAATCTACTCCGTCCCCAGCCACGTCGAGGGAGCCAGGAACTTTTCGACGGTGGAGGAGGTGCTCTCCGCCAGGGACGCCGCCCACAAGAGAGGGGTGAAGCTTTTTTTCGCGGCCAACGAGGCCAGCAAGGAGTTCCTCGCCCACACCGTGGCCGTCATAGAGGAACTGGTCCGGGGAGGTATCGACGGCGTCATCATCAAAGACCTGGCCCTCCTGGACGCTCTGCGGAGAAAAAAGGTAAGGACGGATTACATACTCAGCACCCTCTCTTATTGCATAAATCCCGAGGCGCTGGCCTTCTACGCCGGCTATGGAGTGAAGCGGGTGGCGCTGCCCGAACAGCTTCGGTCCTCCGAGGCCGCGGCAATGCTGCGCGGCGCCCGCGGGGTGAAAGCCGAGGTCTTCCTCAAGCACCGCGAATACTGCGTCAATTACAACGGGCTCTGCTTTCTGGACTGCCACGGCGGCAGGAACCCTTTCTGCGAGCGGCGTTTCCTGGCCGCGGGGAAGGAGTACCGCATGTCCGACCGCGGCGCGGCGGAGCACCTGGCCGATCTTTACGATCACCGCCGTATCGGCGTAGAGGTGCTGAAGGTGGGCCGGAGCCCGGAAAAGGAGCTCTCGCGCCTGATCTTCCGGGAGGCCCGCCAGATGGTGGAGCTGCTCGCCGGCGATTTCACCAAAAAAGAATTCCTCGGGCGGGCGCTGAAGGTCAAGGGGAGTTTCGATGTTCTTTATAAGTACCTGAAGGAGAGATCGTGATAGAGCGGGCCTTATCGGTCACTCCCCCGGAAGTGCGCGGACTCCGGCCGAAGGACCTCGCCGGCTATGGGCGGGTCTATCTCGGCAGCGAGTTCTGCCGGAACCTGCTGCCTTCGGCCGACGATGTCCGCGCGCTGAAGGACAAGGGGGCGGCGGAGCTGACCGTGCTTACGCCGCTTTTGCCCGCGGCGCCGCTCAAGGCTTTTCTGAAGACTTTCGACCGGATACTCCGGGTGTTCCCCGGGGCCGAACTGAGCCTCAGCGACCTCGGGCTCATGCGCGCGGTGAACCGGGCTTACGGAAAGTCGGTCCCCCTGCTGCTGGGGCGGCCGGTGTCGGTCGACTTTGTCCGCATGGACGAAAAGTTCCTCGAGAGGTTCTTCGCCGAAAATAATCTGCGCCGGCTGGAGATCGACGACCCCGACAGGGCGGCCTCTTTCGGAGGAGGTGCGATAAAGCTCTCCTTCCACTATCCGTTCAGATATCTCGCGATGACCAAGTTCTGTCCCTTCAAAAAAAAAGGCGTCTGCTCGCGCTCCTGCGCGGGACGGACCGTAAAGATACGGCAGACGCCTCCCTACTCCGGAGATTTTTTCCTCAGGAATAATTCCTACTTCGCCGAGAACCGGGCGGCGCCGCCTAAGGGCATAGGCAGGACGGTCTTTCCTCTTTCGGCCGGGGCCCGCCTCTTCCGCGCCCGGGCCGGGGCCTGAACCGTCCGGGACGAGGGGCGGCCCGGGGGCAAAACTGATATCATTGTCATACGGCCGCCGCGGGATACCGGGGCCCGGCTTCTTCCAATGAAACGCATAGATATTAAGATAAGCTTCGGATGCAATAATTTCTGCGATTTCTGCGCGCAGGGGACCAAGCGCGCCCGCGCCGGGAGCAAGAGTCTCGCCGGGATAAAGGCCGCGCTGACCCGGGCCAGGAAGCAGGGCGTAGACGCGGTCGTGTTCACCGGCGGCGAGCCCACGCTGCACCCGGGCCTGCCGGCGGCCGTGAGGCTGGCCCGGGGACTCGGGTATGAGTCCGTTCAGGTGCAGACCAATGGCCGCCGCTTCGCCAATTACGATTACTGCCTGGAGTTGAAGCAGGCGGGAGTCACCGAGGTCAGTCCTTCGCTGCACGGTTCCACTCCCGTCGTTCACGAGGGTCTCACCAAAGCCCCAGGCGGTTTCGCCGAGGTGGCGCGCGGCATACTGAACTGCAGGAAGGCCGGCTTTTACGTGCTGACCAACACGGTGATCACTTCGAAGAACTACAAGGACCTGCCGGCGCTGGCCAGGCTGCTGGTGAGACTGGGCGTCGACCAGTTCCAGTTCGCCTTCGTCCATCTTGTGGGCACGGCCTGGGAGAACCGCTCCTGGCTGACGCCGAGGAAAACCGACGCCCTGACTTACATAAAAAAAGCGCTGGATATAGGGCGGGCCGCCGGCCGGCCCTGCTATACCGAGGCCGTCCCGTTCTGCCTGATGAAGGGCTACGAGGACTGCGTTGCCGAGCGCGTGATACCGGAAGGGCCGGTCTCCGACGACGATCTCTACATCGAGAGCTACGGCGATTACCGGCGGGCCGAGGGCAAGGCCAAGCGGGCCGGGTGCCGCCGCTGCGCCTGGTATAAGATCTGCGAGGGCCCGTGGCGGGAATATCCCGGTCTCTATGGCTGGTCCGAATTCAAGCCGGTGGTCTCCCCTTCCCGCGCGGGGAAGGCGGGCCGAAAGAGCGGTTTACGCGGGAATAAATGAAAAAAAAGTGCGCTTGCGAACCATTCGAACTCCGTTTTGAACGTGACGGCGGCCGCTGCCTGGTGTCCGGCCCCGCCGGCGCCCTGCTGCGCCTTACCCCTTCCGAATTCTCCGCTTTCAGATCCGGCCGGGTGAAAGAGGGTACGCCTCTTTTCAACAGGCTGGCGGAGGCGGGCCTGCTGCGCGGGCGGCTGGATTTCGACGCGCTGACCGCCGGTCTGGCCGGTCTTTCCTCGGAGGTTTCGGCGGGCCCGGGCCTGCACATACTGGTGCTGACGCTCAAATGCAACCACGCCTGCGTCTACTGCCGGGCCGTCGGCGGCCACGGCGGGGACTCGATGAGCCGGGCCACGGCCCTGGCCGCCGTGGAAACGGCGTTCCGCTCTCCGAACCCCGCGATAACGATAGAGTTCCAGGGCGGCGAGGCCCTGCTCAACTGGCCGGTCCTGAAGGCCGCCGCGGCGTACGCCAAACGCCTCAACCGCAAGGCAGGCAAGGACCTGGCGCTGTCCGTCGTGACCAATCTCAGCCTGATGGATGAGGAAAAATTCAGCTGGCTGGTCCGCGAGGGCGTGTCGGTGTGCACCTCGCTGGACGGCCCGGCCGATCTGCACGACGTCAACCGCCGCTGGTCCGGCGGTTCCTCGCACGCCGCGGCCGTGCGCTGGCTGAAGCGGTTCATGGCCGCCGCCGCCCGCGATGGACGTCGTGATACGCTGCCCTCGGCGCTGATGACCACCACTCGCCAGTCGCTCGGCAGAGCCGCGGACATAGTGGAGGAATACCGCGCGCTCGGACTGGGCGGCGTCTTCCTGAGGCCCCTTTCCCCCATAGGCTACGCCGCGGCCGCCTGGCCGGAAATAGGCTACGCGCCGGAGGCTTTCCTGGCGTTCTACCGGGAGGCGCTGGACCGGGTGATGAAGATAAATTTCTCGGGCGAGCGCTTCGTGGAGCGCTGGGCCGCCATCCTGTCGGCCAAGCTGCTGCGCCGCGAAGACCCCGGCTACCTGGACCTGCGCTCACCCTGCGGCGCCGCCATCGGCCAGCTCGCCTACAACTGGGACGGCGACGTCTACACCTGCGACGAGGGCCGCATGCTGGCCGCCTGCGGCGACCCTTTTTTCAGGCTGGGCAATGTCCGGCGCAATTCGTACGAGGAACTCCTGTCGGCCCCGGCGGCGCGGGTCTGCGCCATGGCCTCGTGCCTGGAGAGCCAGCCGGCCTGCGCGCGCTGCGCTTTCAAACTTTTCTGCGGCGTCTGCCCAGTGCATAATTACGCCGAGCAGGGCTCCCCCTGGGGCGCCATACCCGGCGGCACCTGGTGCGCCCTCCACAAGGGGCTGTTCAAGATCGTCTTCGGCCTGCTGGAGAACAAGAAGAGCCGCCGCGTCATCGAATCCTGGCTGGACGGTAAGCGATAGGATATGCCCGACATAGCCGCGTGGAATAAATGCGACAACAGGTGCGTCATGTGCACCAATATGTCTTCCTTCTCCGCGCAGGACAGCGCGCAGTACCGTCTCAAAGGTCAGGTGGAAAAACTGGAGCGTTACCTGCGCGGCGCCAGGGTCTACGGCAAGAACGCCGACAGGGCCGATTATGTCAGCCTTACCGGCGGCGAGCCGACGCTGCATCCAGAGTTCTTCCAGCTGCTGAATTATTTCAGGAGGAGGCTGCCGGGCACTCCCATCACGCTGCTCTCCAACGGCCGCCGCTTCGCCGACAGGCGTTTTGCCTCCCGCTTCGCCGCCGCCGCCCGGCCGCCCTTCGCCGCGGCGATAGCGCTGCACGGCCCCGCCCCGCGCGTCCATGACGCCGTGGCCGGAGTGCGCGGCGCTTTCGCCCAGACCGTGCGCGGGATAAAGAACCTGCTGGAGCTGGCGCCGGACCTGGGCCTCGAGATAAGGATAGTGCTTCACGGGAAGAGCGTCGCCGCTTTCCCGCGGACCCTGGCCTTCCTGCTGAAGAAATTCCCCGACACCGCGCGGTATTGCTTATCCGTCGTGCATTACGAGATAGAAGGCATGTCCGATAAGAATCACCGCCAGGTGGGGCTGAAGTTCTCCGCCTCCTCGGCCGCGCTGCGCGGGGCGACGCCCCTGCTTAAAAAATTCCGCAACCCGCGCCTCTATCATTTCCCTGTATGCCAGGTCTCCGCGGAGCTGCGGCCGCTCTGCCGCGTCACGCTGCCGCGGGAGGAGAGGATCTATCCGCCCGTCTGCCGCGGCTGCGCCGCCAGGAGAAAATGCCTGGGCCTGATGCTGGAGTATTACAAAAAGTTCGGGGACGCCGAACTGAGGCCGGTGAAGCGATGAAGAAAAACTCCGTCCGGCGGGGCGTCCCGGCCGTCAGGCCCGTCAGGAAGTTCAAGGTCGTGATCTTCACGGGCTACTCCTGCAATAACAACTGCGTCTTCTGCGTGAACGCCGGCAAGCGCGGCCTGCCGGAGAAGAGCACGCGGGAACTTCTGGAGGACGTGGCCAGGGCCGCCCGCAGGGGCGCCGATATAATCGAGCTTATAGGCGGCGAAGCCACGATCCGGCCCGACTTCGCCGGCGTCGTGGCCGCCGCCAAAAAGTTGGGGATCCGCGAGGTGGTCTGCGCCACCAACGGGCGCGTCTTCGCCGATCCCGCCGCCGCGAAGAGGATAATGGCTTCCGGCATCGATTCGCTCATCTTCTCGGTGCACGGCCCCGACGCGCGGGTCCACGACGCCCTGACCCGCGTGCCGGGCAGCTTCGCCCAGTTGGAAAAGGGGCTGGCCGTACTGGCCGGTCTCGGCTTCCGGAAGGTGTACGGAAATACAGCCGTAGTTAAACCGAACGTGACATCCCTGCCCCGGCTGGCGAAGTTCTACGCCGACCGCTCGGTCAGGAACGTCGAATTCATCTTCGTGGACCCCAATTACGGCGGCGCGCTCCTGGATTTCGACGGGCTGGTGCCCCGCATCTCCCGGGCGGCGCCGTACATGCGGAAGGCGCTGGCCATCGGCAACGCGGCCGGCCTGACCGAGTGGAAGGCGCGCTACGTGCCGCTCTGCCACTTCACGGACTGCGTCAGGCAGGTCAGCGAGATAAACGAGCGGCGGCTGTACCGCACCGAGCATTGGGCGCCGGATTTCATCAACTACGACGCCATAGCCTCGCGCGCGGCCGTGGGGCGCCGCAAGACCGCCCGCTGTCGCGGCTGCGCCCTTTACGGCAGATGCGAGGGGCTCTGGGTGGAATATCTCCGGCGCCGCGGCGACTCCGAGCTCAAGCCCGTGAAGAAAAAATGAACCGCCCGGACCATCTCGTCCTCTACCTCAGCGGGCGCTGCAACCTGGCCTGCCCTCACTGCTACGCCCGCGGCGTTTCAAAAGATACCATCTCCGCCGGCGCGCTGCGCTCCGCCCTGGCCGCCTTCGCCGCGGCCCGCCGCAGAGCTCCGGGCACCGACTGCGGCGAAAGCCGCCCTGTTCCGGCCCGCCCCGGCTCGCCCAGGTTCACCATCCTCGGCGGCGAGCCGCTGCTCAGCCGGACCGTGCTGCGGCTCGCGCTCCTGGAGATACGCCGGCTGTTCGGCCGCGGGGCACCCGTACACCTTTTCACCAACGGCCTGCCGCTTAAAAAGGGAGAGGCCCGCGCGCTGCTGGCCCGCGGCGTAAAGCTGACGGTCAGCATGGACGGCCCCGCCGCCCGCCGTGCCGCCGCCGCGGCCAAGCTGCCGCCGGCGCTGCGCGCAAGAGTTTCAGCCTCGGTAGTGGCGACGCCCGCCTCGGCGGGACGCCTGGCGGCCGAACTCGCGGAGCTGAGCGGGCTCGGCTTTTCCAGCCTGGCCTGGTCGCCGGATATAACCGCCCGCTGGGACGCGGCCGCCCTCCGCCGCCTGCGCGCGTCGGCGCGGGAGCTGCTGCTGGAGTACCTGCGCCGGCTGAAGACAGGCCTCGGCGTATGGGAGCTGGCCAACGGCTACGAGGCCGTGGCCCTGGCTGCCCGCGGCGAGCGCCCGGGCCCCTGCCGCAACCTGGCGCTGGCGCCGGACGGTTTTTTTTACCCCTGCGACAAGATGCTCTCCGGCCCGGCGGCGCAGCTAAAACCTTTCCGCTGCGGTCCCGGCGGCGAGGGGAGAGAGAAATTCTTCGCCCTGGCGCGCGCCGCCGGCATGCGCGCCTCGCAGTCCATGTGCCCGGCCGCCCCCTGGGCCGCCGCCCGCTTCGGGCCCCGGCCCCGGCCCCGGCCGGTGCCGGCCGGACAGGCGGCGGCCCGGCGCGTCGCCGCCGGCTGGCTCGCCGCCGCCGCCAGGGCCGGCCTCTCCAGCCCGGTCTTCAGGCGCATTCACGGGACCTGAAATATGGAAGCCAAAGGCAAGTGCTACGAGCTCATACTGAACTACGACTGCAACGCGCGCTGCGCTTTCTGTTCGCAGGGCGGTTTCGACAGGTCCCTTAACGCGCCTTACGGCGCGCTGGCCCGCGGCGTCCGCCGCGCCTGGAAGGAGGGCTACCGCCGCCTCGGCCTCACGGGCGGAGAGCCGCTGGTCAGCCCGCATATACTCAAGGTCATAGCGCTGGGCAGGTCGTCCGGCTTCCGTTTTATCCGCGTCCAGACCAACGGCATAAAGCTGGCCGACCCGGCCGTCTGCCTGGCTCTCGTAAAAGCCGGGCTGACCTTCTGCAAGTTCTCCTTCACCTCCGACCGCGCCGCCGAACATGACGCACTGACCGGGGTCCCGGGCGCTCTGGGTAAGGCCCTCAAGGGCCTGGAGATCCTGCGCAAGCTCGGGATAAGGCTGGGCAATAATATCCTGGTCAACCGGCTGAACTACCGCAGGCTACCGGAGATCATAAGGTTCTACCTGGAGCGGGGGATCTCCAACTTCGTGGTCATCTATCCCGTATATAACGGCGCGATGGCCTCCAACGCGAAAAGGCTGGGAGTAAGTCTGCCTGACTGCGCCCCTTATTTCAGGGAAGCCGCCGGGACCATGGAGGCCGCCGGCCTGCCCGGCGAGATACTTTTCCTCAACACGCCGCCCTGCTTCCTGAAAGGCCGCGAGTCGCTCGCCATAGGACTGGACAAGTTCAACACGCTGGTGACCGACCCGGCCGGCGGACGCAGCGACCTGGACGAGAACGCCGAGGAGGGCAAGGAGCACGGCCCGCCGTGCCGGCGCTGCGCGCTGGCCGCGCGCTGCCGCGGCGCCGACCGCAACTACGCGGAACTTTACGGCTGGCGGGGCTTCAGGCCTTTCAAGTCCCCGCCGCGCCCTTACAAAGAGGAGAGCGGCCGCCCGGGTCCGGTATTTCTTTCCGACAATGAGCGCTGCATGACCGCCATATTAGAGGGAGGCGGCTGGAAGACCACCGCCGCCGTGCTCGCCTTCTCTAAAAAGATGGCCATCTGCCGCGACTGCTCCGACGGCAACGCCGTGCTCGGCGCGGGGCTCTCGCTGGAAAAGAAGGGGCTGATCCAGAAGAAGCTTGAGCGCGGCGTCTTCCTGTGGCGTCTGGCCCCGGCTGCGCGGAAGCGGGGAGGGGGATGAGCCCGCTCATACATCTCCTGACGGCCTGCGATCAGCGCTGCGTGTTCTGCTCCTACCCGGCCGAGAGACCGGTCCCGGAAGGAGGGGGGCTCCCCTCGTGGGTTTCGGCGCTCAAAACCCCCGGACTGGTGCAGGTGTCGGGCGGCGAGCCGCTGCTGGCCGACGGGGACGCGCTGCTCAGGTTCGTCCTCTATTGCGCGGGCAGGCGGCGCAGGGTAGAGCTGCAGACCAACGGCGTCCTGCTGGCGCGGCTGCCGGAGACTTATTTCAGGAGGCTGGTCAGGGCGGTGGGTCTGTCCGGCGGCTATTTCAACGTCAATTTCCCGTCGGACTCGGCGGCCGCCGATCTTAAAATAACGCGGACCCGCGGGGCTTTCGCCGCCAGGGCGCGCGGCGTGAGGCGGCTGATAAAGGCCGGCGCGGCGGTGCGGCTGACCCATGTTATCAGCTCGCTCAATTACCGGCGCCTGCCCGCTTTCGTTAAATTCGCGTCTGCCCGGCTGAAGGGTGTATCCTGGATACAATTCAGCTTCATCAAGGCTTACGGGCGCTCGGAGAGGGGCGGCTTCGTGCCCCGCTACGCCGAAGTTTCGCCGTACCTTATAAAAGCGCTGGGGCTGTGCCGGGAGCGGGGACTGGCCTGCGAGACCGACCATATCCCGCCCTGTTTTCTGGGGGAGTTCGCGCTTTCAAGCGTGGACGCCAAAAAACTATCATATGGGGAGAAGGGGCGGACCATGTCTGAAAAGGCCTATGTGGCCGCCTGCCGCGGCTGCCGCCTGCGGAATATCTGCCCCGGTCCCCGCAAGGACTATATCAAGGTCCATAGGACACTATGAACAAGGCCATCGCCGCGCTTAACAGGGAATTCCCCGCTCTCAGGACCCGCTTCTGCGGCCGGCGGCTGGTCTATCTCGACAGCGCCTGCACCGTGCTGAAGATGCGCTGCGCGGCCGACGCGCAGAGGGAGAGTCTGCTGCGGCTGGGCGGCTGCGGCGGCAGGCGTTCCTTCTATTCGCTCTCCTCGGAGATGGAGGAGGCGTTCGAGGCCGCGCGCCGCACGGTCGCCTGGCTGATGGGCGCCGGCTCGCCCGATGAAGTCATCTTCACCGGCGGCGTGACCGACGCGGCCAACCTGCTGGCCAACTCCTTCCCGTTCACTAAGGACAGGAATGAAGTCGTCCTCTCGCCGCTGGAGCATAACGCGGTCTTTCTGCCCTTCGAGCGGCTGGCCGCCGCGGGGAGGGTGAAACTCAAGGTTCTCCCTCTCAAAGGCCTGACCCCCGACCTGGACGCCCTGCCCCGGCTGCTGGGCCGCCGCACCGCGCTGGTCTGCCTGAACCACGCTTCTAATATTTTTGGCGGCAGGCAGGAACTGCGCCGAGCGGCCGCCCTGGCGCGCGCGGCCGGCGCTTACCTCTTTTCCGACGACGCGCAGTTCTCGCCCACGCACGGCTCGGGCGCCGCGGCCGAGGGGGCCGACGCCTGCGCCTTCTCCGGCCATAAGCTGGGCGCGCCCTACTGCACCGGCGCCCTCTATGTCCGCCGGGAACTGCTGGCGAAACTGCGGCCCTGGCGCGTCGGCGGCGGCACGGTGGAGGGAGTGACGCTCGCCGGAGGCTACAAGGCTAAATATATCGGCGGCAACAGGGGCTTCGAGGCCGGCGTGCAGAATTACGCCGGCGCGGCGGGCCTGGCCGCGGCGATAGGGCGCCTGGAGCGCGCGGGCTTCGGCAATATCCGCGCCCATGTCTCCGGGCTGGTGCTGGACGCGCATGAGCGGCTGTCGTCGGTAAAGGGAGTCCGGGTCCTCGGCGGTAAGGCCGCCCTGGCCGAGGGCTCGCTGCTCTCGATAGTCCCGGAGAAGCGCGGCTTCTCGTCGAGGGACTTCGCGCTGTTCCTGGATTCCAGCGTGAAAGGACTGTCGATAGCCGTGCGTTCTGGCCGGCACTGCGCCGACCTGGCCTGCCTCTCCTCGGGCGTTAAGGAAACGCTGCGCCTCTCTTATTTCACTTATAATACCGCGGACGACACGGAACTATTCGCACGGGTGCTGGAGCGCTACCTGCGCATGATTTAAGAAGGGCCCAATTATATAGAATATATTCAGCATATCTACGGAGGATAAAATGGACAAGAACGAACTGCTGCACAAAACCGCTTTGAAGTACAGGAACGACATGGTGAAGTTCGCCTCGGACCTCATCAAGATCCCCAGTTTTTCGACCAAGGAAGGCCCGCTGGTCGAGCGCATCAAGAAAGAGATGATAAAGGTCGGCTTCGACAAGGTGAAGATCGACGCGATGGGCAATATCATCGGCTTCCTCGGCAAGGGGAAGAAGAAGATCATGATGGACGCCCATATCGACACCGTCGGCATAGGCGACCCCAAGGCCTGGAAGATAAACCCTTTCGGCGGCATAGTGAAGAACGGCCATATCTACGGCCGCGGCGCCACCGACCAGAAACTTTCGATGGTCCCGATGGTTTACGCCGCCAAAATGATCAAGGAGCTCGGCCTCGAGGGCGATTACACGCTGATGGTGGTCGGCTCCGTCATGGAGGAGGACTGCGACGGCCTCCCGATACTCCACATCGTCAACAAGGAGAAGCTCCGCCCCGACTATGTGGTCATAACCGAGCCCACGGACCTTAAGGTCTACCGCGGCCATCGCGGCCGGATGGAGATGAAGGTCGTGACCAAGGGCCGCAGCTGCCACGCCAGCGCGCCCGAGCGCGGCGACAACGCCGTCGTGAAGATGACGGACATCGTGAAAGATATCACCGCCCTCAACAAGCGGCTCAGGAACGATAAGTTCATCGGGAAAGGCACGATAGCGGTCACTTCTATAGAGTGCAAGACCCCGTCGCTCAACGCCGTGCCCGACGAGTGCACTATCTACCTGGACCGCCGCCTGACCGTGGGCGAGACGCGCAGGAGCTCGGTCGCCGAGATAAAGCGGCTGCCGTCCGTGAAGAAGGCGAAGGCCGCCGTAGAGGTGCTGCAGTATTCAGAGACCGCCTGGACCGGCCTCAAGGTCGGCCAGGAGAAATATTTCCCGACCTGGGTGCTGCCCGAGAACCATAAACTGGTGCAGGCCGGCGCCCGCGCCGCGGCCGTCGCGCTGAAGAAGAAGCCCGTCATCGACCGCTGGGTCTTCTCCACCAACGGCGTGGCCTCGGCCGGCCGCCTGGGCATACCCACGATAGGCTTCGGCCCGTCCAACGAGATCTACGCCCACACGGTCAACGAGAATATGCCGATAGATCACCTGGTCAAGGCGGCCGTGTTCTACGCCGCGCTGCCGGGAGAGCTCTGAATTATTTACTGCGGGCGCGATTTTCCCCGGTCGCCGCGAGCCGGCGCAGGACGGAAGCTTCGCAGAACCTGCTGTAGAACAGGGGCACGGCCTCCGGCGCTTCCTTCAGCGAATAGCCATTTTCCGTGCTCTCCAGCAGGCCCCGGCTTTCCAGTTCCGACAGTTCCCGTCCGAACTCGGACTCCAGCGGCTTTCCGAACCTTTCTTTGAACGCGGCCGAGGGTATACGGGCGTTGCGTTCGGCGTTAGCTATGACGTAGTGCCGCATTTCCGAGACGGCGTCCAGGGTTACCAGGCGTGATATCGGCAGCCTGCCTCTCTCCAGCGCCGCGGCGTAGGAATCGAAGGAGGGGAAATTCTCGTAGCGAGCGGCGCCCCATATGTGCGACAGGGACACCGGCCCCAGGCCGAGCAGGTGGTGGGTAAGACAGAAGTCGACCGAGGCGCATTTGTTCTGGCCTTCCCGGGTGAGCACCGCGGAGTCCCCGTCCAGCCGGGTATAGCCCTCCCTCAGGAGCAGCGACATGGCCTTTTCCTGGAGCAGGGTTCGCATCCTTTTCCGCAGGGGATCTTTTACCCCCCGCACCGGCTTGTATACGTTCAGATGCACCTGGTCCGGCCGCCAGGAGGCCGTGCGTTTCACGTCCTCCAGGAATCCTTCCGCGGACTGCCCGCCCAGGCCTATCAGAAGGTCTATGTTTATGTGAGGGATCCCGCAGTCCCTCGCGGCGCGGAAAACTTCAGGGAGTCTTGAATTGGACTGCGCCCTGCCGGCGCGGGAGACGACTTCCTGGTCGAGGCTTTGCAGCCCCATGCTTATCCAGCTTACGCCCTGGCGGGCCAGGAGGAGGAGCTTGCCGCGGTCCAGGAACTGCGGGCTCGTCTCGACGGAGAATGGCATGCCTTTTTCGAAGGAGAAGGCCCCGCGGAGCGCGGAAAAAAATTCTCCCAGCGCCCGCTTGTCCAGTATCGTCGGCGTTCCGCCGCCGACATAAAGCGAATCGAAGCGGCGGCCCGAAAAAGACGGGGCGAGCAGCGCGGTCTCGGTGCGCATGGCCCGGAGGAATCTTTCGGCGTGTTCCTTGCCGCGGTAGGGTTCCACGGGGATGAAGCAGAAGTCGCATCTGGAAGCGCAGAACGGCACATGGGCGTACATGCCGGTCCGGAAAGCGGTGGAGGCCCGTTCCCATAGCGCGGGGACCGAAGCGGCCGAGCGGCCTGCCCGGGGCCACGAATCTATGGGCGGATAATGCGTCGGATAAAACCCGTTGCGCCCGGCATGGGCCGGCAGCAGGGCTTTGATGACGGTCTTCATCGTGGGGACCCGGTTCACGCGCTTCCCCCTTTTTTCGCGGCGCGGAACGAAAGCACGCGCAGGAAGGAGGTGCCGCCGCGCTTTCCCTTGCGGGTGGACAGCAGTTCCACGCGGCCGCGCATAGCCGGGCTTTCCAGCACCAGCGTCTGGAAGTCGTTGCCGTCAATCGGTTTCCCGCGCCTGGCGGCTTTCGCCGCGAAGTCCGCGAACCCGCCGTCCAGGGGGCGTCCCAGCCAGCGGCCGCCGACCGCCGGCTCGACGGCCGTTATCACCGCTTTTACGCCCAGTTCGGCGGTCAGGCGTATCCTGCCGCAGGTCCCCCTGGCGGAGAACGGGGTGACCAGGCGGAAGCCGGCGATCCCGGCGTTCCGGCGGAAGTCCCGGGCTTTTCCGCGTTCATCCCGGTCCGAGGCGCCGCAGTAGACGATGGAAAAATCGTGCTTTGCCGCGGCGGCGGAGAATATCCTCGCCAGTTCCGCCGGACCCGCGGAGGGGTCGAAATCAGGCGTGGCCCTGTAAATAAAAAGAGGAATGCCCAACAGGCGGGAGTGAAGGCGGAGAACGGCGGTTTTGCGCAGGTCGTTGAATATCGCGGCGTGGCGGCGGCCGCCGTCTATGTTTATGAGGCATACCGGCTTCAGGCCGTCGCGGAGGGCCCGGAGAAGGGCCAGGTGGCCGTCCTTTCCCCCGCTGTAGACTATAGCGCAACGCTCCCGTCCCGCCTTCCTGCGGCGTTCGTGACGCGGACGGAACAGGGCGACATTGTTCGCAGTCGGTGCACGGAGCTCTGCGACGGGCCGGAACAGGGCGGCGCCCCCGGATCCCGCCGCGCGGTTTTCAGCGCGTCTCATCGGCTGTAATTGTACATTTTTGAAGGCGGCGGTATCGCGGATATGGTAAAATTGTGGCCGTAAAGAAGACGGAGGTCCGCGGCTTTACTATGTCAAAAATAAGCGACGGCACTTTTGTAAAAGCGCTGCGGGCCGTCGACCGAGGGTACACCGCGGTCTTTCCGACCCATTACCCCCCGGCCGCCTCCTGGTCCCGCGTCCCCCGCGCGCCGTTCATAAAAAGCGCGTGGCGGTCCGCCCTGAAGCGCCGTCCCGAGCTCGGACTGTACGTCCATATCCCTTTCTGCGCCAGCGTCTGCGAATATTGCAACATAACGGTCAGGCAGGTGGCCTCCCCGGGCGAGAGAGAGGCCTATCTCCGCCGCCTTTTCGCCGAGGCGGAGCTTTACGCTCCGCTGTTCGCCGGCCGCGTGTTCCGCAACGTTTTTATAGGCGGGGGGACGCCGAACCTGCTCAGTCCCGGCCAGTTGGAGTCGCTCTTCTCCGTCCTGCGCCGGAACTTCCGGCTCTCCGCGAAGGCCCGCGTGGTGATGGACGCGAGCCCGATGTTCCTCGACGACGAAAGGCTTTCGGCCCTGGTCCGCGGCGGGCTGACCGGGATAAGCATAGGCGGGCAGAGTTTCGACGACGGGGTTATAAAGCGCTCCGGGCGCACCCAGAACAATTCCGCTATTTACGCCGCCTACCTGCGGGCGAGAAAGCACGGTATAAAGCATGTCAATGTAGACGTGATGATGGGCCTGCCTGGCCAGACCATAGAAAGTTCCCTGCGCGACGCGGCGACCGTGGCCTCCTGGCGCCCGGAGGAGATATTCATCGGGGAATTCTCCCCGGTCAATACGCCTTTCGCCCGGCGCGGCGGCAGCGTCAGCGAATCCCACCGGCTCGCCGCGCGGGCCGCCTGGAAGAAAAGTTTCGGCATACTCAGGGCCGCCGGCTATCATCACAGGGGAACGGAGTGCTTCGCCTCGCTCAACCCCAGGGCCCGGACCTGGGCGGGGTTCTTTCCTTTCCTCCGCAACAGTTCGCTGCTGGGCCTGGGGCTGGGCGCCGTCTCCTGGGCCTGGGGCAGCGCCAGATACCAGAACACGGACTCGCTTGAGGAATATGCCCGCCTGGCCGGCGCGGGCAGGTTCCCGGTTGCCGCGGGCGGGGCGGTAACCCTGCGCCAGGAGATGATCCATTTCATACTGACCGGCCTGGAGGCGGGCATACTCTCCCGCGGAGAGTTCCGGGGGCTTTTCGGATGTCCTCCCGAGCGCTATTTCGGCGCCGAACTGCGGAAGCTTTCCGACGCAGGGGCGCTGCGCCTGGAAAGAGGGCTTTACAAAGTTGCGGACGCCCCTGGTTCCGCGTTCGAGTATTCCAAAGCCTTTTATGAGCCGGAAATAGTGCGCGCCGTGCTCAGGAGGTCAGCTCCGCGATGCCGGCGATAAGCGACGCTTTGCTGGTAAGGGCGCTGGAAGCCGCCGAGCGCGGGGACCCTACCACCGCGCATTGCTCCTATCCCCCGTTCGCGGCCTGGGGCCGCGCCGGCGCCGCTTTCGCGACGGGCTCCTGGCGTGCCGCCCTGTCGGCCGGAGAGCCTTTCGGGATATACGTCCATTTTCCCTACTGCCAGGCCCTGTGCCCTTTCTGCCGCGCGATACCGAAATTCCGTCATAGGCCGGGCGACACGGAGGCTTTCCTCGCCGGCCTGGAGCGGGAATGCCGGCTGTGGGCCCCGGTTTTCAGGGGCCGCCGGCCGGTGTCGCTTTTCCTGGGCGGGGGGACTCCCAACCTGCTCAAGCCCCTGGAACTCGGCAGGATGATGCGGACGCTGCGGGAGGTTTTCAGGCCCGCGCCGGGAGCGCAGATCGTGGCCGAGGCGCTGCCGGAATACCTCGACGCGCCCCGGATAGGGGCGCTGATCGAAGGGGGAGTCACCGGCCTGTCCATAGGCCTGCAGAGCCTGGACCCCATGATGAAAGTCTGGGCCGGACGACGGGTGACGGCGGCCGCCGCCGCCGCGGCGCTGCGCCGCTGCGGGAAAGAGGGGGTCCGGCATATACTTGTCGACCTGCTGGCGGGTTTGCCGGGTCAGTCGGAGAAAAGTTTCCTTTCGGACGTCCGGACCGCGGCCGGCTGGCGGCCCGACGAGATAGTCCTCGGGAATTTTTCCGCGGTCAACAGCGGCTTTTCCGGGCTCAGCGCCGGTGCCGCCCGGGCTCTGCGCGGCGGGTCGGAGCGGATGACGCGCGCGGGCGCGGAGCTCCTCGGCCGGCTGGGCTACCGCGCCATAGGCAACGATCCCGTGTTCAGCCTCGATCCCGGTTCGCCCGACAGCAAATACAGGTACCGTTTTTACGCCGGGCTCTCGATGCTCGGCCTGGGCCCGGGCGCCCTCTCCTACGCGAAAGGCCGGGCCTGGCACGCCAATTCGGCCGACCCCGCCCGGTGGTCGAAACTGCTGTCCGGAGGCGTGCTGCCGGTGGAACGCGGCTGCCGCGCGGGCAGGCGGCGGGAAATGATAAGCGCTCTCGTAAGCCTTGCGGATTCCGGCTATATTCCGGACGCCGGATTCAGAAAGCTGGCCGGTACCGTTCCCTCTGCCGCGTTCGGCGGTAAGCTCCGCTGCCTGGAAAAAAGAGGGGTCCTGCTGCGGCGGCCCCGGGGCTGGGAGGTCGCCGACCAGGAGCGTTCCCCCTACGAGATAGCCAGGGAATTCTTCGAGCCCGCGGTCCTGGCCTCCCTTCTGGGCGATATTCCGGGGAGACCGCTATGAAGGAAGGGGGCCCCGCGCTGGTGCGGGCTTTATCCGTGGCCGAGAGAGAGAGGCCCACCTCCAGCATACCGCATTATCCCCCTTTCGCGGCCTGGGACGGTCCGCCTTCGCCGCGCGAAATAACGAGGGCGTGGAAAAAAGCCCTGTCCCGCTCCGAAACCGGGATCGCCGTTCACTTTCCTTTCTGCAGGACCGTCTGCTCTTTCTGCAATATCTCTCCGCGCCGGGCCCTGGCCGCCGGCGCCAGGGAGCCCGCCAGGTTCCTGTCGGCCCTGGCGGCGGAAGTCTCCTTTTATTCGGGACTTTTCTCCCGCGTCCGTCCCCGGCATCTCTATGTCGGGGGAGGAACCCCCAACCTGCTCGGGCCCGGGCAGTTGCGCCGGCTTTTTTACATTCTCGATTCAGGTTTCGATTTCGCCCCCGGCGCCACCAGGTTTTTCGAGGCGATACCGGCATTCATAGACCGGCCGCGGCTGCGGGCCCTCAAGGCGTCCGGAGTCACTTGTGCCGCTTTGGGGGTGCAGAGCCTGGACAAGGCCGTGATATCCGCTTCCGGGCGTTTCCAGGACGTTTCTTCGGTAAAAGAAAAGTGCCTGGCCGTGCGCAGGGCCGGCATACCGCGTCTCATGGTGGATCTTATCGCCGGACTTCCCGGCCAGAGCGAACGCAGCTTCCTGCGCGACGTGATAACTGTAGCGTCCTGGCGTCCGGACGACATATATCTGGGGGCGTTCGATCCCGTGAATACCGGGTTCGAGCGCGGGGGCGGGCGTCTTTCAGCGGCCGGGCGTCGGACCGCCGCCGCCGCGCTCGGCAAGGGGCTGGCGATACTCCGGCGCCTGGGATATTCCCACCGTGGCGCCGAATCCTACGCCACGCTTGACCCCGGCTCCGCCAATTGGAGAGGGTTCCATCCTTATTTCGATTCCGGGTCGCTGCTGGCGCTGGGGCCCGGCGCCGTTTCGCACGCGGCCGGCGTACTTAGATACTCCAACCTGCATTCCTGGGAAGAATATGAAGCGGCCGTATCAGCGGGACGGCCGCCCGCGGCCCGCTCCTGCCTTCTTAACCCGCGCAGGGAAAGGATAAGCTTTTTGCTGGCCAGCCTGGACAGGGGAAGGGTCAGCGCCGGGGAGTTCCGTGAAGAATCCGGCGCGGACCTGGACGAGGTCTTCGGTCCCGGCCTGCGTGAACTATGCGGGCGCAGGGTCCTGGCCCGCACCTCCTACGGCTACAGGGTCGCCGATCACGGAAGAGTCGCTTACGCGGCCGCGGGGATTTTTTTCGAGCCTTCGGTGATCCGCCGCCTGAAGGCCCGGAGGGACGAGTGAGAGAGAAAGACTGGCTTCCGCTGCTGCGGTTGATAGAGAGCGGGCAGTCCAGAGAGGGCTCCGCCCCCTACCCTCCGGTTGCGGCCTGGGGGCCTGTACGGGACGACGCCCCGAGAAGAGCATGGTCGCGGGTTTTTTCCGAGCGGGCGGAATTTGAGGTTTACGCACATATTCCGTTCTGCCGGTCGGTGTGTTTTTTTTGCAACACCGGGGCGAGGAGGGTGGCTTCATGCGCGGACAGGGAAGCGTATCTGCGGGCCCTGCTGCGCGAGATAGATATTTACGGCGCCATGAAACCCCGCCGCTGCCCCTCCAGGCTATTCATAGGCGGCGGCACCCCGAACCTCCTCTCGCCGCGCCAGTTGTCGGAGCTGCTGGGGGCATTGCGGGAAGGGCTCGGCGCCGCTCCGGACGCGGAAACGGTGATGGAGGTCAACCCCGACTTTCTGGACGACCCCAGGCTCAAGGCGCTGAAGGACGGCGGGGTCGGGGTACTGAGCCTGGGGCTTGAAAGCCTCGACCAGCGCCTCGTCGATTCGCTGGGCCGGACCCAGACGGTGCGGGCCGTCAGCCGGGCGTATATGCGCAGCCGGAGGGCCGGTTTCCGCAGGATAATAGTGGACATGATCGCCGGTCTCCCGGGACAGAGCGAAAGGGCTTTTTTGCGGGACCTCAGCGTCGCCGCTTCCTGGCGGCCCGACGAGATCTGCATGGAGCGGTTCTCCCCGGAGCGCACCGCTTTCGAGAAATGCGGCGGCCGTCTGTCGGCGGCGGACAGGGCGAGGAGCGGCCTGCTGATAGAAGCCGGCTTCCGGCTGCTGAGGTCGATGGGCTACCATCACAGGAATAATGAACCTTTCGCCTCTCTGCGCCCCGGTGAGCAGGGCGGGCGGCCTTTCTCCAGCCGCTTTGACGGACGCAGCATCCTGGGCCTGGGCCTGGGGTCCCTTTCCCACATATGGGGGCGCTGGCGCTCGCGCAACACCCTTTCCGAAAAGGAATACGCGGCGGCCGCGGCGTCGGGCCGTCTCCCGGCCGCTTCTGGTATCGTTCTCCGGCCGCGGGACGAAAAAGTCAATTATGTGCTGGACAGCCTCAGCAGCGGCTGGCTGGACCGGTCGGAATATAAAAGACTTTTCGGCCGTCCGCCCGAACTCGATTTCGGAAGCGCCCTCTCCGAACTTGTGGGTAAGGGCCGGCTTCTCAAGAAAGGCCGGGAATATGCCGTCGTCAGGCCCGACAGGGCGGACCTGGAATGCGCGCCCCTTTTTTACAGCCGGAGCGTTATCAGGCGGCTTGTGGACGCCTCCGGCCCCCGCAGGGACGCTCTATGGAAAAAATAGCTTTCTTCGGCAAGGGCGGCATCGGCAAGAGTACGATAGCCTCCAATGTGACCGCCGCTCTGGCGCTGGAGGGGCGCAGGGTCCTGCACGTGGGCTGCGACCCGAAGATGGACTCGGCCCTGCTGCTGATGGGGCGCAGGATCTCCTCCTTCGCGGCCGCCTGCCAGGACGGCGAGCCGGGCGCGGTCCGCGCCAGCATACACGCGTCGCCCATGCCGGGCGTGTACTGCATCGAGGCCGGCGGGCCGGAGCCGGGGCTCGGCTGCGCCGGCGCCGGCATCGGCCAGATGTTCGACATGTTCAACTCCGTTTCGCTGCTGGAAGGGGGCTCCTACGACGCGGTCGTCTACGACGTGCTGGGAGACGTGGTCTGCGGCGGCTTCGCGGCGCCGCTGCGCCTGAATTTCGCGGCCAAGACCGTGATAGTGACCTCGGAGACGGCTTACTCGCTCTACGCCGCCAACCGGCTCATAGGCATGGTGGCCAATTTTCACCGCAACGGCGCGCGCCTGGCGGGCCTGGTGGCGAATGTCAGGAGCCCGGAGGGCGAGGCTGTCGTGCGCAGGTTCGCCGGAGCCACCGGGGCGCGCCTGCTGGGCACGCTGCTGCCGGACCCCGCCGTGGCGAAAGCCGAGCGCCGGCGCTGTCCGGCCGTCAAGGCCTTCCCCGGCAGCGATTTCTCGCGGCGCATCCGGCTGCTGCTGCCGGCCATAGTGAGCCGCTGCCCGGAACCCGCCGCGCGCGCCCTTCCGGAAGAGGAGTTTTTCGCTTTCGTCGAAGGGGGGACTCCGCGGCGTCAGGAGCCCGCTCCGGCGGCCGCGCCCGTCGGCCGCTCCGCCGTCAGGGTCCTGCGGGACGCCGGGTTCGCCCTGCTGGGCCTCGAGAACGCCCAGGTCCTGTGCGACTGGGCCTCTCCGGCCGGCCCGCGCAGGGTCCTGATCGCGCCTTCCTCTTCTCCCCACAGCGGCGCCGCGCGGGTCTCGGACCTGGTGCTGTTCTTCCACCCCTCCTGCGGCAAGACCGGAGAAGCGGAAGCCCGGGCCCTGGTTGGGGCAGCCGCCGGCCTCTCAGGGATCTCTTTCCGCGATATAGCCGGGGTATTCTTCGACCGGACCGGATTTTACGGCGGCATCACCCCTCTCTGCGGCCTGCCGGACACGGACCTGCGGCATAAATCTTCGGTCGGCTTCGGCGAAGCTCCTTTTATACTCCGGCCGCCGTCCAGGCGACTGCTCGCCCCTCCCGGCGCGGTGGTGGCGGAGCTGAGCGACAATGAATGCCGGTTCGCCGTCTGCGAGCGGGGCCGCCTGGGCCTGACGCACGAAGAGGACGAACATTACCCGGAGAACAGGCCCTCGCTCGGCCCGCTGCCCCCGCTGCCCGACAGCCGCATGCATATAGCCGAGATCAATATGCGCGACGCCGTAATGGGGTCGGAGGAAAAGGCTTTCGCCGTGCTGCGCCGGGCCGCCGAACGCGCCGGCCCGGGGGGGCTGGTCGTCTTCTATACCGGCTGCTCGCATCTTACGCTGGGCTTCGATCCGGCCGAGGCGATGCGGAAAGTGGAAAAAGAGAAAGGGGCGCGGATAGTTTTCATAGAGGAGGCCGAAGGCCGGGAAAAATTGCGCGCGGATGAGGTCTTCACCGGTTTCATGACCGGGAAACTGAAGGAGCGCCCGACCGCAAGGAAGGCGGGTGTCAACCTGATCGGTTTCGGCGCCTGCGGCGAAACCCTGGCCCGCCTGCTGGCGGGATACGGCATCCCGGCCGCGGAGCCGGGGGCCTTCTATGAGAAGGCGGCTTCGGCGGCCCTGAACGTTCTCTCCGGCGCTTCCCTCTGGATGGGTCCGGCTTTTGAGGCCGTGGGCCTGCGCTGGCTGCACGCGCCGCCGCCTTACGGTTTTGGCGCAACGCGCAAGTGGCTATCCGGCATCGCCGGTGCGCTGGGGATGAAACGTTTCGCCGCCGGTCCTTCCGCCGCGCAGCTCTCCGCCGCCGCGGAACTGCGCCGGCGGGCCCGCAGGTATTCTGCCGGCCTGGGCGTCTGGAGCGGGGAGGAGGAACTGCTGGAAGGCCGGCGCATAAAAGCGGCCCTCTCCCTTCTTTTGGAAGGAGGCTTCGGGACCGGGCTTTTCGTGTTCTCCCCCGGGAAAAAACCGTCCCGGCCGGAGCGCGAGGACGTCGCGCGCGAGTTCTCCCGCCTGGCGGGATCCGCCGGGAAAGCCTCCGGCGGCCGCGGGCCGGCCGTGAGATTCCTCGATTCCCCCGGTGACCTGCGCGCTCCTTCGGCCGGCGGACGCGGACTGCGGATCTTTTACTCCGACCTGCGCAACGACACGCGCGTGACTTCGGCCGGACTGACGCCCTTCTCGGCCGATATCTTCCTGCCCGGCTATGAGGGCGCCCTGGAAACGTGGAAACGCCTGCTGGAACTCTGCGAATGGGATTTCAATGAAAAGCACAGCGCCCGATAAGACGCCGCCAAGGCCCTCGGACATCTCCTACCACGTGGGCCTCTACCTGGCCGCCAACGCGGTCTCCGACTGCGCCCTGGTGGTGGACGGTCCGAACTGCATAATGCCCAAGGCCGAGTATGTGCTCGGCAATCACGACCTCTACTCCGCCCTGCTCTCGCCGGAGAACCGGCATCGCCTCATCTACACGATGGCCGGTCCCGTGGCGGACGGCGAGAACCCGGAGGTCCGCCTCTCGGCCCTGCTGCGTGGCGCGGCGGATTCGGGATGTTTCTCCGCCGTTCTGCTGACCGGGCTCCCCTTCCGCAAGCTGGCCGGGATCGATCATGAAGGGCTGGCCGCCTCCGCCGGCGGGAAAGCCCCGGTCGTACATGTCCCATCCCTGTCCCTGGAGGCGGACTGGCTGGAGGGTTATGCCATGGGCCTCGACGCTCTTATCCGGGCTCTGCCCGCCGCGGGAAAAAAGCGTCAAAAGAATTCCGTCGCCATAGCCGGCTACCTGCTGGACCGCCGCGAACAGGACCACGCGGCCAATATCGCGGAGCTGACCGCGCTGCTGGAGGCCTGCGGCCTGCGGGTCCTCTGCGTTTTCCCCTCGGGCGGGACGCTGCGGCAGCTCTCACGCGCCCTGGAGGCGGACCTGGTGATCTCGCTGCCTTATGGCAGAAGAGCGGCGCGGAGGCTGGCCGGTCTCAGCGGCGCCAGGCTTGTAGAGACAGGCCTGCCGATGGGCCTTAAAGGCACCCGAAGATGGCTGGAAACTGTCCGCCGGGCCGCCGGCCTGCGCGGACCCCTGCCCGGCTCCGTGAAGCTGATGGAGAAGACCGCCGCGGCCGCGGTCGCGCCATTCGCCCAGGCGCTGGCCCACCGCAACGCGGCTTTCGCGGGCGATCCACACCTGTTCGCCGGGTTTGCGGACCTGGCCGCCGGGTTCTGTATGCGCGTGACCGCTGTCTTCATCAACTCCAGGCGCGCGCCGCTGGACGCGTCCCGCCCGCCGGCGGAACTGCTGTTCTCTCCCGTCGTCGGAGAGGCGGCCGCGGCGCTGGCCCGGATGGGGACATACGCGAGGCCGGAGATAATGGTCGGAAATTCTTTCGCCTTCAGCGAGGGGCTGGCGGACGGCATGTCCTTCGTGGAGCTGGGGTTCCCTTCCTACGGGCATCATTGCCTGGCGCCCGAGCCCTTCCTGGGCTTCGCCGGCGTCAAAGCGCTCGCCGGACGCCTGCTGAACGCGGCCGTCGCCGCGGATGGACGGCGCGGGATATGAGGACGCTTTTTTATGGTATACTTTTACGGGACGATCCTGCGCCCGTCCTTTAGCGGAAAAATTATTTAATGTCATGGGGGGAAAACATGGCTCCTAAAAAATTCAAAATCGTGGCGATCGGTACGGGCGATCCCGGCAAGCCGCCGATCCTTACGGGCTTCCTGAAGACTTACGCGGAGTCCCGCCCTGGCCTGAAGGGCAGGATAGATTTCAGGGTCGTGGTAATCGGGAATTACAGGGACGCTTTTGACGCCGTCAATCCCCTTTCGCCCGACCTGGTCGTCCTCTCGCCCCACGAGGACTGGGATAATAAGGAGATGTTCGCGCTGTGCGGGAGGCTCAGGAAAGCGAACCCCCGGCTTTCCATCGCGACCTGCGCCGAGACCCCCCGCAACAGGATACGCCTGACGGAGGCGTTCAGCGGGGGACTTGTGGACTATGTCGTCCACGGCGAGAGCGAGGCCCCTCTTTCCGATCTGATATCCCATATGGTACACGGCGATACCCGGCTGGAGGATGTCCGCGGCATAATCTGGAAGAAGGGCTCCAGGATAGTGACCAACCAGCCCCATCCCGGGATCAAAAATCTCGACGAAATCCCGTCCCCTTACCTGGAAGGCGTCTTCGACCTCAAGTCTTACAAATCGGCCGAACTGGCGCTGTCGAGGGGCTGCCGCTGGAAATGCCGCTATTGCGCCATCAACGAGGGCGCGCTGCGCTGCTTCTCCTATGAGCGCGTGAAGGCGGAGCTGGAGGCCCTCCTGAAGCAGGCTCCCCGGCTCGAAGAGATCTCCCTGATGATCTTCGACATGTTCGACAACCAGGCCGTGGCCGCCCCGCTGCTGTCGCTTTTCAGGAAGGCCGCCGTCAAGCGGGGGATAAGGTTCCAGTTCGACGTCAACATCAACAGCCTGAACAAGCCGGATCTGCTTAAGCTCGTAGACGACCCCCGTTTCTGCATCGAGGTCGGCATACAGTCCTCCTATTCCGGCGCCCTGTCCGCCGCCGGCAGGCCGATGACCCCCGGGCTGCTGGATAAGCATATCTCCCTGCTGCGCAGGCACGCGCCCCGCGCTTCCGTTTCGCTGAGCTTCATAAGGGGCCTGCCCGGCGACACGGCCGCGACCTACAGAGACACGCTGGACTGGGCCGTTTCCACCGGTTACGGCGTTATGGTGAACCACCTGCGGATACTGCCCGGCACCGGTTTCGACCGGGACCGCGCGGCGCACGGGATAAAGACCTATGCGGTTTATCCGTACTTCGTGAGAGCGACTAACACTTTCCCCGGAAAGGATATCCGCGAGGCCGCCGGCCTTACCGACCGCGTCGGGTTCGTCATGAAGCTGGCGGCCGGCAGCCCCCGGCTCCTCGGGGACCTGCTGGAGGCCGGCAGGGAGCTCGAAGGCTCCGTGCCCCACCCCTACATAACCCTGGCCGAAGGGTTCTGCGGCCATTTGAAGGGAAGCCGGGCCTTCTCCGCCATGTTCCGCGGTTATATGGAGGGGAGGAGGGAGTCGGCGTCCATGGACTGGAGTTCCGATACTTCGGACTTCGGGAACATAAGGGAGGAGGACCTCCTTAAGGAGTTCGTTTCTTTCCGTGCCCGGGTGATGGAAAAGCTGCGCGGGAAGTGCGCGGCGGCCTAGGGATAGAAGGGCCGCAGGGGGAAAGCGGAGGGTTTTACGGCAAGGGGTTTGAACTCTGATTCCCCGAAAGACCGCAGATAGCCGTCGTCGACGCCGTAGCATATCTTCCGGTAAACGCAGGCCGCGCAGGCCTGCGTTTTCTTTTTGCGCGAGGAGTGCCGGGCGACGGCCGCCGCTTCTCCCGGCCGCGCCTGGAGGACCGGCGAATCCTTTTCCTGCTCCCCCGCGCCCCAGTCGCTCATGAGATTGGAGTATTCGGGGGCCAGGCAGGGCGTGAAGTTGCTGAGCATCTTCGTTTCCGGGCGGATCCCCTCCTTTTCCATGTATTTTAATGCCTTCCGCAGGTAAGGAAGCGCCGCCGAGTAGCTGACGCGGAGTTTTTTTCCCCCGCCAAGCATCCTGCCTTCATAAAAGCTGAACATGAAGCAGAAGCCGGTCAGGCGCAGGTCTTCCGCCATGAACTTTGTGAAAGCGGGGAGCTGGCGGTAATTGAGCTTTGTAACGGCGAAGTTGGCCGAAACTTTAAGTCCCAGCGCGCTGCAGTTCTCTATCGCCCGCAAAGCTTTTGAAAAAGCGCCCCTTACCCCGACGGTGCGGTCGTGGGTGGCGGCGTCGCGGGCGTGCAGGGAGATCTTGATCTCGTTGGCCCCGGCGGCCGCCGCCCCGGCGGCGAATTCCCCGTCCGCGAATCTCAGTCCGTTCGTTATTATCTGGATGAAGGAAAAGCCGAGTTTGGCGGCCGACCGCAGGATCCTGAATATGTCCGGGTGAAGGGCGGCTTCGCCGCCCGAAAAGCTGGCCAGCCACGCCCCGCGCGACCTCGCCCTGGCGAGGTCCGCGCAGATTTCCCGCCAGGGCCGCCAGGCGCCCGCGGCCCGCGGGGAGGCGGAGCAGCAGAAGAGGCAGCGCGCGTTGCAGCCTTCGCCCACCAGCAGTTCCACCCCCTTCACAGGGGAGCCGGGAGGGGGCCAGTTGAACTTTTTGACCGCCTCTCTCAATGTCAGCGGCCTGGTGTTTTGATGATTTTTCACCGCGTCTAAATCACCCTTTTTCCTGCTTCAGCGGTAAGTTTCCGGAGTATTCCCGCCGGGTCCTTCCTAGTGCAGGCGGCTATCATGGCCGCTATGACGAAAGGTTTGTAGCCGGCTTCCTTGTAGGTTCCTATGCGGGCACCTTCGAAGGTGTCGGCCGCGACTTCGCCGGCCTTGCAACTGACGCCGGTGATGTCGGCCGGCAGGCAGTGCATATAGACGGCCTTACCGCCTTTCGTGAGTTCCATCTTCTTCTCGTCGCATTCCCAGCTCTTGAACCGGGCGTTGTTCTCGAGGCACTGCTTCTCGAGGTCTTTGAGGCCCGCCTGATCGCCTTTTTCGAGCAGCTGCGTGCGGCGCTCCATCACCTTGAACGGCGCCCAGCTCTTGGGGTAGACGATGTCGGCGTCCTTGAAGGCGTTCTCCATGCTGTTGGAGACCTTGAAAGAGCCGCCGGACTTTTTGGCGTGCTTCCTGGCGACCTCGATGGTGTCCGGCAGCAGGTCGTAGCCCTCGGGGTAGGCCAGCTCCACTTCCATGCCGAAGCGGCTCATCAGGGTGATGACGCCCTGCGGCACGCTCAGCGGCTTGCCGTAGCTGGGGGAATAGGCCCAGGTCATGGCTATCTTCCTGCCCTTGAGCTTGTCGAAGCCGCCGAAATGGTTCTTTACGAACAGCAGGTCGGACATGCTCTGCGTGGGGTGGTCCAGGTCGCACTGGAGGTTGACCACGGCGGGGCGCTGGTTGAGCACGCCCTGCCGGTGGCCGTCGTCGAGCGCCCCGGCCACTTCCTTCATGTAGGTGTGGCCCTTGCCTATGAACATGTCGTCGCGGATGCCGACCACCTCGGTCAGGAACGAGATCATGTTGGCGGTCTCGCGCACGGTCTCGCCGTGGGCTATCTGCGACTTGCCCTCGTCGAGGTCCTGCACGGCCAGGCCCAGCAGATTGCAGGCGCTGGCGAACGAGAAGCGCGTGCGGGTGGAGTTGTCGCGGAAGTTGGAGACGGCCAGGCCGGTCTCGAACATCCGCGCGCTGATATTGCGCGCGTGCATCTCCTTGAGTATCTCGGCGATCTTGAGGACCGCGTGTATCTCCTTGTCGGACTTTTCCCAGGTCAGCAGGAAATCCTTCCCTTTCAGGTCGGCGCCCAGCGCTTTCAGTTCGTTTAAGGCTTTGTCGATATCGAAAGACATTTTTTCCTCCAATAATGTTCTCTAAAACGGATGGCGCCCCAGTGGTCAACAGGGTGCCTATCGATTAAATATATTGTATCGTTTTATTGTCAAGGTATGCTCAGGCCCCTCCTTATATCACTGCTGGCCGCCGCCCTCGCGGGCTGCGCCGCCGGCTACTCCAGGCTGGGGCCGGACGCCTACGGCGGCTTCGCCGAGCTGGCCGCGGCCCACGCGGAGGGGCGCGATTATTCGGTGGAGGCCTACGACCGCGGGTCACGGGTAAGCGTCCTGGTCCCGCACGGCGGCGACCTGGAGCGCGGGGCCGCCCGGGTCGCCCGGCAGCTAGCCGGCGCCGACTGGAACCTTTACATATTCAATGCCTGGCTGGGCCGCGACAGCGGGCGGCTGCACGTGACCTCGGCCAGGTTCGACGACCCCCGGGCCGTGGCCCTGGCGGAGAAGGCCGACCTGGCGGTGTCGGTGCACGGCCAGGCCGACAGGGGCGAATGGGTCTGCGTGGGCGGGGCCAATGAGGCGGCGGGCCGGCTGGTGGCGGAGGCCCTGGAGAAGGCCGGTTTTCGTACCGAAGTCCCCTGCCGGCGGCTGCCGGGCCGGTCGGAGAAGAACATAGTCAACCGGGCCGCGGCCGGGGGCGTTCAGCTGGAGATAAGCCTCTCTCTCCTTGGAAAACTTGATAAAGGGGGGGCGGATTTACCAAAATTTACTCTTGCCGTCAGGGAAGGCCTGTCGGCCGCTTTAAAGGACATCAAGGAGAAGCCCAGATGAAAAAGATACGCATATTCGCTTTCGGCGGCAACGAGGTCGCCCCGGTCGGCCTCAAGGACAAGGACGGCCGGACCATAAATCCCGATATAGCCATGCAGTGGCAGCGCACGGCCGACACCGCGCAGCTAGTGGCCGACATCTTCAAGGCGCACCCCGAAGACAGGTATGTCATAACGCACGGCAACGGCCCGCAGGTGGGCAATATCATGCAGCGCGCCGAGATGTGCCGCCCGACCATGTTCCCGCTGCCGCTGGACGTCTGCGTGGCCGACACGCAGGGGGCCATGTCTTATATGATGGCCCAGCTCAACAATGTTCTCAATATCCGCGGCGTCGACAATATCGTGGCGGGGATAGTCACGCAGGTCGTGGTCAACAAGGACGATCCGGACTTCCAGAACCCCTCCAAATATATAGGCCAGTCGTACACCGCCGAAGAGGCGAAGCAGCGCATGGCGGAAGGCTGGCAGATGAAGATGTACAAGAAGGACGCCGCCGGCAACGATATCTGGCGCCGGGTGGTGCCGTCCCCGGCCCCCGTCGACATCGTGGAGATCGACGCCATCGAGGCCCTGCTCGACAAGGGCATAGTGCCGATAACCGTCGGCGGCGGCGGCATCCCGGTGCGCGAGGTTCCGATCGAGGTCAAGGGCGGGCAGGAGGTCTATACTACCAACTACGGCGTGAAGTTCTCCAGGCCGCATAAGGGCGGCAAGCCGCTCAAGATGTACACCGGCGTGGAGGCCGTCATAGACAAAGACCTGGCCAGCGCGCTGCTGGGCTGCATGCTGATGAAGCGCGCGAAGGCCCGCGGCGAAGAGGTCGAGGTCAGCCTGACCATCTTCACCGGCGAGGACGGCGCCAAGCTCAATTACCAGAAGCCCGACGAGAAGGCCCTGCGCGTGATAAAGGCGTCGGAGCTGGAGGCCATCTACAACCAGGTCCCGCCGCCTTTCCCGGCCGGCTCGATGGGCCCCAAGATCAAGGCCGTGATAGAGTTCATCAGGAACGGCGGCAGCGTGGCCTATATCTCCAAGACCGAGCTCTTCGAGGCCACGCTGAAAGGCGAGGCCGGCACCACGGTGCTGCCCGGCTGAAGCCGATATGCAGATGAAAGAACATCCTCTTCCACTCGTAGACATGAAGCGGCTGAAGCGGTTCGTCCTGTGCCCGACGGCCGGCCTCGCCGCCATTTTTCTGCTGGTGCTGTGGCTGGGCCCGCTCCTGCGGACTTCTCCGGAGCTCAAGGAATACCGGCGCATGCTTGGCGAGGCGGAGGAGCTGGGACTGACCTACGAGTCCGCCCTGGCGGACCCCGGGTCCGCCGCCGGAAAGCCGGTGCTCTGGTGCGTCCAGAACCGCGGTGCGGACATGGTAACGGCGGGCGGAGACCCGGGCCGGAGGCTTCGCGTAGTGAATCACACGGAGATGCCGGTCTTCGCCGGCGGCAAGCATTTCGCCTGTACGGACATGCTCCTTACGGTCCTTGGAACAAGCGACGGAGCCGTGGAAGTGAAGTTCGAGTATAGCAGGCACATATGAAAAAAATAAAGACACTTCAGTGCATACATTGCGGCAAGGACCATAAGCTTTCGGAGACCGAGTACAACTGTACGGCCTGCGGCGGCAATCTCCAGGTCCTTTACGACTACAACCTCATAAAGAAGCGCCTCAACTACGAGGTGCTGCAGGAGAACTGGGACCGCAGCATCTGGCGCTACGCCGACCTGCTGCCGCTGCCCAACCTCAGGCATATCCCGCCGGTGCAGATAGGCTGGACGCCGCTTTATAAGACGGAGAAGCTGGGCCGGACGATAAATGTCCCCAACCTTTACGTCAAGGACGAAGGCCGCAACCCTTCCGCCTCGTTCAAGGACAGGGCCAACGCCGTGGTCGTTGCCAGGGCCATGGACCAGAAGGAGAAGGTGATAACCACGGCCTCCACCGGCAACGCCGCCTCCTCGCTGGCCTGTCTGACCGGGAACCTCGACATCTCCACCGTCATCTTCATGCCCGAGAACGCGCCGCCGGCCAAGATAGCCCAGGTGATGGTCTTCGGCGCCACGGTCATACTGGTCAAGGGCAACTACGACGACGCCTTCGACCTCTGCCTCAAAGCCAGCCGCGAGTACGGGTGGTACAACCGCAGCACGGGCTACAACCCTTTCACGCGCGAGGGCAAGAAAACCTGCGCCTTCGAGATCTGCGAGCAGCTCAAGTGGGAGGTGCCGGACAAGGTGGTGGTGCCGGTCGGCGACGGCAACATCATCAGCGGCATCTGGAAGGGCTTCGTCGAGTTCCAGAACCTCGACATCATCGAGAAGCTGCCCCAGCTGGTCGCCGTGCAGGCCGAGGGCAGCGACGCCATCAAGCGCGCCTGCGACTCAGGCGCCGACATACAGGCGGTGTCCGGCAGGACGCTGGCCGACAGCATATCGGTCTGCGTGCCGCGCGACGGCCTCGCCGCCGTCAGCGCCATAAAGGATTCCGGCGGTTTCGCGGTCTCGGTAACCGACGACGAGATAATCGCCGCCATCCCCGAGCTGGCGCGCGGGTCCAACGTCTTCGCCGAGCCCGCCGGCGCCGCCGGCTGGGCGGGCCTCAAGAAGGCCGCCGCGCAGGGCCTGGTCAGGGAGAACGAGAGCGTGGTGCTGCTGGTCACCGGCAGCGGCCTCAAGGATGTCGGCGCCGCCATGAAGTCCGTCGGCAAGCCGCACGTGATAAAGCCCGACCTCGGCGAGCTGAAGAAACTGGTCGCCGGGCTGAACCTGCCCACCTGAGAGCCGCCCACGCCGGCGGGCCGCGGCGGGTCTCCCCAGCCAACGATGCGGAACAGTAAAGAGATATACAAACTTAAGATAGCCCTCACTTCCGATTGCGTCCTGCGCTGTTCCCACTGCAGGATCGACAAGGAGGCGGGCCTCACCATCCCCCTCTCCGGGGCCAGGGCCGCCGTCGGCCTTATGCTGGCCAGCCCGGGCGGCATGAAGAGGCTGGAGCTTTACGGCGGGGAGCCGCTGCTGAAGCCGGCCCTGTTGAGGGATATAACTTCATTCGCCAGGCGCCGGGCCTCCGTCCTGGGCAAGCGCCTCTGTGTTTCGGTGGCGAGCAACGGGCTGCTGCTGAACCGGGAAAATCTGGACTGGATGAGGGGGGAGGGCGTAAACCTTTCAGTGAGCCTCTCCGGGTCCGCGGCCAGCCATGACCTTTGCCGCAGGGACACGGACGGCCGCGGGTCGGCGCGCGGCGCGCTGAAGGGCGCGCTGCTGGCGATGAAGGTGCTCGGCCCCGGGAACGTAGTGGCCCTCAATTGCGTGCACCCCGATTCCGCCGGACGGCTGGCAGGGGACTTCCGGCGCATGAGGCGCGAGGGTTTCGAATACGTGAATATCGAGTGCGTGCACGGCTGCGGCTGGCCGGCTTCCGCCGTCGCCCGCTTCAGGGGCGGGATGAACGAGGCCTGCGAATTCGTGACGGGGCTGGCCGCCCGGGACAGGTTCATGGCTATGGAGCCTTTTCTTGAATTTCTGCGCTGCCGGGGAACGGCCCCGAACGAGGCCTGTCCTCTTTACAGGGACCTGGAACTTTACCCGGACGGTTCTCTTTCGCTTTACCCCTTCGCGTTCATCGATTACGCGCGGGATCTGCGGGCGGTGCGCTGCGGTTCGGCGCGGGAGGGACTCTCGCCGCGCTTCGCCGGCTGCCGGCCCGGCTCCGCCGCCTGCGGCACCTGTATAGCGGATTATTATGTCCTGCCCGGGCTGGACGACGGGTCTGCCGCCTATTCGGCCAGGACAGATATATTGAAAAGGACCTTCCTGGGGATACTGAGGCGTTCTAAAAAGGAACCGGCGTTCGGGGACTATCTCCGCCGGCTTTTCCGCGACCTGGACGCGCTGTATTTATCCTGATACGGCGCGGCGGCCTCTAGTTCTTCTTCTTTACGTACTTAAGCCGGCTTATCGAAGTGCCGGGAAAGTAAAAATCCAGTATTTCCCTGTAAGGTTTTCCGTGCCTGCCGGCCAGGCCGGCCGCGCCCGACTGGCACAGCCCTATGCCGTGCCCCCAGCCGCCGCCGTATAGCCAGTAATTGCGCACCCTGCCGTCCGGGAACCGGTTGGTCTCCATGGAGAACAGCGTGCTCTTGAGCGAGCCGAAACCCAGGATATTGCGTATCAGGTGCTCGCGGTCCACGTCCACGGTCTTCTTCGAGCCCACGAACCGTATGGAATTGACGTTGCCCGAGGCGGCCCGGCGCAGCGGCAGTATCTCCTTGAGCGAGCCGACGCCGTAGCTCTTGTTTACCCTGAACTCTATGTCCTTGTGCTTTAGGATGCGCAGCCACCTGTATTCCGAAGAACGCACCGCCTCGCGGTAATTGCAGTTGGCCGGAGGCTCGCCGGTTATCCAGCGATGGAAATCCCAGGGGCCGCGCGGGACCGCCTCGCCCGCCGGCGGCAGGTCGGGCCGGCCCTCCAGGTAAGCCAGCTTGCCCCAGCCCGTGACCTCGCCCGAGGACTGGGTGTGGCCGCCGCAGTTGGAATGGTAGAAGGTCCAGGCCGGCTTGCCCTTGTAGGTGAGTATCTCCGACTCCGTCTCCAGCACGGCCTTGTTGGTCGAGTTCGCCTCGTGGCCGACGCCGCGGTAGACCTGGCAGTGCTGGCTGTCGCAGATATGGTAGCCGTCGGCCTTATGCGGGCCGCTGCGCGAGCGCACCACCGCCTGCGTGCGGGCTATCACGGCCTGCGCCTTGAGCGCCTCGTAAGCCCACTGGGGGGAGACCTCGGCCGGCACCACGCCCAGCAGGTAGAGCTCCATGTCGATATGGTTGCGCACGCCTATGCCGCGGCCCGGCATGGGGTAGAGCTCCAGCGCCCCGCGGTACTGCCGGTCGGAGTGACGGAAGTAGGGGTTCTTCGATGTCCGGACCGCCTCGATGATCACCGAGCCGGTCCTGGGGTCCGTCGATTCGATCATGATCGGGCCCTGGAAGCGGCCGTATACCGTGCCGGCGGCGTTCTTCACCACTATCCTGTCCTGCTCGAAGACGGCGGTCCAGCTTTCACGGGCGGGCACCGAGGCGTATAATTTACCGCTGGACCGGCCCTTTATCGTGAACCCTTCGAAGGAGCGCAGGCGGAGTATGTTGTTGCGCCCCTGCTTGCCGGTATTGTCGGTGCCCACGCCCACTTTCAGCCTGACGGATTTTTCAAGCGCCTGCACGGCGTCGACGAACCCCACGCGCGTCGGGCTGGTTATGCGGAAAGGCGGGCGGATGTCCTCCGGCTGCCTGGTGAGCTTGCCTTCCAGGACTTTGATGTTCTCGGCGGCTATCGGATGCCCCGGCGCGTAATCCAGCACCCGGTAGTACTGGTTCCAGGCCTCGTCGAATTTCTTCTGGCGGGCGTAGATGCCGGCCAGCGGCAGCCGGGCTTCCACGAACGACGGGTCCTGCCGCAGGACCTCGATGAGCTTCTCCTCGGCCTCTCCGTACATGCCGAAATTGACGTAATTCCAGGCGATGATATAGTCGACGCCCGAAAAATCCGGCCGCAGTTCCTTGTACCGGTCCAGCAGGCGCATCGTCCCGGCCCTGTCGCCCAGGTGAGCAAGGACGCTGGCCCTGCCCAGCACCGCGCGCGCGTGTCCCCTGTCCAGCGTCAGCGCCCTTTCGAAAAAAGAATCGGCTTTCTCGTAGCCGGCCTCGTGGAAATAAAGCCAGCCGGTCTCGCAGAGTATGGCGGGGTCGTCCGGCTCCTTGAGCGAGGCCTTCTCCAGCAGTTCGGCTGCGCGCAGGCCCTTGCCCAGCTGCTTGAACACCATGGCGGCGTCCAGCAGCGGCTTAACGGAGGAGGGGTCGGCGAGGAAGGCGTCCTGGTAGGCCCTGGCGGCGTCGGTCAGCCTGCCTTCGAGGTAAAGCCGGTAACCGTCCGACGCGGCGGCGGCCGGCGCCAGGAACAGCAATGAGAGTATCAATATATTTATAGCCATCGTCGCGCAAATCCTATAATATCTTATGTCGCGGGGCCCCCGCAAAAACGGCCCCCCGGGGCGCGCAATAAAACAGGCCCCGGGAACGTTATAATGGAGAGGAACACGGACGATATGTCCCCGCAAGGCGAGGATAACAACGACGCTGAACTGGTCCGGGCCTTCAGGGGCGGCGACGAGGCCGCGCTGGGGGAGCTGATAGAGAGGCACAGGGACAGGCTTTACGCCTACCTGCGCCGGCTGGCGGGGGACGGATCAGGGCGGCATTGTCCGCAATCGGTGTCACGAGCTCTGCGAGTGGCCGACGCGGGAGCCGAGGATATGTTCCAGGATACGTGGATAAAAGTCGCGCGCAATATCGGCGCCTACAGGGAGGAGAACAAATTCTCCGCCTGGCTTTTTTCCGTCGCGCGCAATACGGCCATGGACGCGCTCAGGCGGCGCCGCCCGGGCAATGTCTCGCTGGACGCCGCATCAGCGGGGGACACCATGCGGCATGGTGTCCCGGTACCGCTTGGCAGGCCGCTGGCCGAGACCATAGGCTCGGCCGAGCCGGGCCCCGAGGCCGCCTACGAGGCTTCGGAATCCCGCCGGGCCATAGACGGAGCGCTGGCGGAACTTTCACCGGAGCAGAGGGAAGTGTTCCTGCTCAGGCATTATTCGGGGATGTCGTTCAGGGAGATAGCCGACGCGCTCGGCGTGCCGATAGGCACGGCGCTGGCCCGGGCCTCGCGCGCGGCCGCAAAACTCAGGGATAAGCTGGCGGGGGAGATATGAGCTGCGAAAACGAAGGGAAAACGCTCCTGCTGCATTACGGCGAACTGCCGCCGGCGGAAGCCGCCGCCGCGCGCGTCCACGCGGAGGCCTGCCCGGACTGCCGCCGGCTGCTGGCGGGGCTGGCGCGAGCCGAAGCCCTGCTGGCCGCCTCCGACGCCCCGGCGCCCGCCGGGCTGGCCGCCGCCGCACTTGAGCGGGCCTTAGCCGGCGGGCAGGGCCTGCTGTCCTGGCTTTTCATAGACTGGCGCCGCGCCGCCGCCGCGGCCGCCGGGGTCATGCTCATGTTCGCCGTTTTCCGCGGCGCCGCGCCGCAGCCGCGGGCCGTCTCGCTGGAGACGATAGAGGCGGGACTGGAGGACCTGGAGTATTCCATCTACCAGGCCCGCGTGGATTTTTCCACGCGCGAGATACAGGATTTCGACTACGAGTACGCGGATATGGAGTCGGGAAAAGATAGCGTCTAGAATGGAGGGATTATGAAAAGGATGTTCGCGGTGTTCTTCGGTTCGCTGTTCGTGTTCGCGGCGGCGCTGCCTTACGCGGCCGCGCAGGACGAGGGCGTGGACGAGGAGCTGGAGATAGAGGAGGTCTTCGAGGGCGGTCCCGGCATGATGGAGCGGCCGCAGCACCGGATGAAAGGCAAGGTCCGCAAGGACATGCGTCCCGGCATGGGAGAGGGCGGCGGCGAGGAAAAGGGCCTGGCCCTCATCAGGCAGCACGACCCCGTCTTCCACGACAAACTGCTCGAGCTGCGCGAGTCGGCCCCGGTCAGGTACAAGGTGGCCATGCGCATGGCCGGCAGAATGCTGATGATGGCGAAGATGCAGCAGGATCCGGTCCTGGAGAAGAACGTAGTCCGCACATTGGCGCTGGAACACGAGACCCGCGAACTGGGGCTGGCCTATGAGAAAGCCGGGGACTCCGGGAAAGCGAAGCTCAGGGCCGACCTGAAGAAAGGCCTCTCGGAGCTCTTCGACCTGCGCCTGGGGAACCAGGAGGTCAGGGTGAAGCATATGGAGAAAGACCTGGCCAGGCTCAAAGCCCAGATAGAGAAGCGCAAGGCTTCCAAGGCCAGGCTCGTAGAGGGCCGGCTGGAGCAGATGACCGGCGAAGCCGAGACCTGGTAAGCCCGTCCCGACGGACATAAAAACCCCCGCGGCGATGCCGCGGGGGTTTTATTTGGCCGCGCTTTGATCCGGTCGAAGGTCAGAGGAATATCATGACCAGCAAAGCGGCGAAATTGAGCGCGGAATGAACCGTTATTGCCGCGGTCAGATCCCGTTCTTTTTCGTATACGAACGCCAGGTACAGGCCGGCCATAAAAGACATCGCGAAGTTATTGACGTGGCCTATGGCGAAGATAAGAGCGGAGAGGACTATCGATGTTTTGATCTTGAACCTGGATTTCAGGGATTCGTAGAGGATGCCTCTGAAAAAAATTTCTTCCGAGATCGGGACCAGGAAGCAGAAGCCCGTAAAATACGCGAACATCCGCCATTTGGACTCCAGGACGGCCTGGGAAAAGGGCGTCGTCACTTCGCTTCCCTTTATGATATCCGCGACGGTCGTGCCGCTTGTCCAGGCGGCCAGAAAGACCAGGGACACCAGAACGGCGGCGAGTATCGACAGGAACGCGAAATAGAAAGCGGAATATCTGGCGCCGGATTTGAGCCCCGGGTTTAAAGGGGTCTTCAGCAGGAATGTAAGGCTGTGCGCGGTAATACAGCCGCGACGCCAGAGCAGGTACGCGGAAAAAAACAGCATGACCAGGCTCTGCACGACAAAAAAGACCTCATCGCGGCCGGCAAAGCCGGGGATCAGCCTGTCCGCCGTCCGGCCGAGGAGGAGCAATAAGACGAAGGTGCTGACAGCTATCAGCGCCCCCGTCTTTATCGCGTCAGATATCCTTATTCCTTTCCAGACCATTACATCCTGTACCGCCCGGGGTCAGATCCCGGAGCGCTGATGCAGTTGCGGGATATCCGCGGTTTGACCGCATCGCTCAAAAAGAAACCCCGCGGGCCTGTGCCGGCGGGGTTTCTTTTTGATGCCGCTGCCGGCTTACTTTGCCAGCCTGGCCGCGTCGACCATGCCGGCGCCCTGGTGGCCGGGCTGCACGGCCGGGAGCGGCGTGGCCGCGCCCTTGAGCGCCGCGCGCACGGCTTCCGCGCCGTTATTGCCGGCCTGCACCGCCAGCGCCGCCAGGCCCGCCGCGTGGGGGCTGGCCATCGAGGTGCCGGACATGCTGGTGTAGCCGCCGCCCCTCTTGGTGGAGTAGACGCTCACGCCGGGGGCGATGACCGCTATCTCCGGGCCGCGCGAGGAGAACGAGGCGATGGTGTCGTTGGAGGCGCTGGCCGAGACGGCTATGGCTTCCGGGTAGCGGGCCGGGAAGTTGACCGCGCCCGAGTCGTTGCCCGCGGCGCAGACTACCGCTATGCCGGCCTTGTGTGCCACTTTCATGACCTCGGCGAGAGCGGCGGTGCCGCTGCGGCCGCCCAGGCTCATGTTGACGACCTGCATCCTGTTATTGACGGCCCACTCGATGCCGGCCACGATCCAGGAGTACTGGCCGGAGCCGTTCTTGTCGAGCACCTTCACGCCGTAGAGCTCCGCGTTGGGCGCGACGCCGGCCACGCCGACGCCGTCGCGTACCGCGCCGACCGTGCCGGCCACGTGCGTGCCGTGGCCCTGGTCGTCCATCGGGTCATTGGTCATGGTCACCGCGTTCCAGCCGCCCTTATAGTTGGGGGCCAGGTCGGGGTGTTTATAGTCTATGCCGGTGTCTATCACGGCGACTTTCACGCCCGCGCCGGTGATATAGGGCCAGGCGCCGGCCGCGTTGACGCGCCTGATGCCCCAGGGCAGCTCGGCGTCCTCCTGCTTAGGGGAGAAGAAGGCCGCGTCGGCGGAGGGGGTCTCCAGTTCGCCGGCGGAGGCCAGAACGGACTCCATGGTCGGCAGGGGGTTCGCCTGCAGCGAGGCTTCATTGAGCCAGGGCAGGTAGAGGTCGTCCTCGACGTTGGTCACGCCTTTGAGCGACCAGATCTTGAAATCCTTGACATCATCGGGGAAGACGGCCGCGACGGCGTCGATGAGCTTGAGCTCGCGCTCTACGGTGCCGCCGATGCTGTTTATCTGGACTAACTTCTCCGACGACTTCATGTGCTTGTCGAAGGTGACTATCTTATTGCCGCCGGCGAAAGCCGAAGCCGTGAAGGACAGGGCCAGGACCAGCGCCAACATTATTTTGAGATGCTTCATGAGGAACCTCCGTTATCGGGGCCGGCCGCCCGGCTGCCCTTTGTGCCTAAGGCATTTATAGGACTTTTGGTTGATTGCTGTCAAGGCTATGCCGGGTGCCGCAAAACGAGCTATGCTCATCAGGCGGCCAAGGCTATGCCGGGTGCCGCAAAACGAGCTATGCTCATCAGGCGGCCAAGCGCCGTCTTGACCTGTGACAAGGGGGATCAGATGGGGAATTTGACCTTGCTGGTGTCGAACTTGCCGAGCAGGCCGCTCACGTCCGGGTTGGACATCATCGTGCTCAGCAGTTGGGGGTTCTGCATGGCGAGATTGACCAGTTCCGGGTTGGACGTCACCAGGTCGGCCACGGCGTTAGGGTCGCTCATGAGCGCCTTGGCGGCCGGGGTGTCGAGCATTGCGCCGATCATCCCGCTGGAGGCCACGGCGCTGAGTACGGCCGGGTTGTCGAGGGCGGCCTTGACCACGGGGTTGTTGATGAAATTAGAGGGTCCCTGCCCCTGCAGGTAGGCTTTGAGCGCTTCCGGGCTGGAGGTGGCCTGCTTGACCGTGCCGCGCGCCATGAAGCCGGCCACCACGTACTGGTTGTTGAGCAGGGCTCCCACGGCCTTGGGGCTCTTCATCGCGGCGCCCACGGCTTTGGTAAGATACCCCGTCTGGTGGCCCACGGACATCTGTTCGCGTCTCTGCACTTCGGAAACGTCGGTCTTCTTTATGCCGGCATAGGCGGCTTTGGAGGCAGACATCCCCCCGGTCCCCCCGCCGGACTTGCCGGCGCCGCCCCGGTCCCCGGAAGTTTTCTCCGCCGCGGACCCCTTCCCGCCGCCGTAGGGGGAGTGATCGCCCGCCCTCACCAGCGGCTCCGCCGGCGCTTCTCCGCGTATGAAGTAGCGCACGCGCAGGACGCCGTCCACGAATTCCGGCTCCGTCAGCTCGCCCCATTGTTTTATCTCGCCTTCCGAAGAGGCGAAGGCGCTGTAGTCCTCCCGGGAGATGTTGAGGTCGCCGGCCTTCATGTTCATGCTCCAGCGCGCCAGCGGCCAGAGCAGCAGCAGGTAGACGGGGGTAAGATACAGCCAGATGCGCCAGCCGGCCTTTTTTTCCTGATTCTCCATATATGGTAAATATGATATAACACCAATTGGGGGGCGTTGTCAATACTGCGGTCATATGTGTAGTAATTTTTTTAAAATGTCCGCTTTGCGGCAAATAGAAATGTCCGGTTTAAATGGTAAAAACTCCTTGTTCCAAAAGGACGAGGAGGCACGA
>WOVA01000076.1 GCA_009773155.1 Elusimicrobiota bacterium | reverse complement strand
GCTATTCAAGAAACCGCTGGAACAGCGGCCACCGAGGCAGCAACAAAGCGGACATTTCTAATTGCCGCTACCCCGGACATTTCTATTTGCTTGCAACACAGGCCGCGGCAACACAGGCCGCGGCAATATCTTAATATATCGTGCGCCCGGATAGCGCCGGGTCTCTCATGGGAAAATTCTTCAGCGCCGTTCCGGACCTGCGTCTTCTCTTTTTTCTTTCTGGAATAAGCGGTCTCGTTTTCCAGACCGTCTGGTTCCGGATGCTGATCCGGGTCTTCGGCGGTACCATGGAGGCCGCCGGCACGGTGCTCGCCGTTTTCATGGGGGGGCTGGCGATCGGCGCGATCTTGGCCGGCCGGCGGGCGGATACGATAAAAGAGCCGCTGAAAGCCTATGCCCTGCTGGAGCTTTTGATCGCCCTGTCCGGCGCGGCCGCGACGCTGCTCCTCGCCGCGCTGCCCTATCTTATAGGGAACTGGCTTCCGCCGGCTTTCCTGGAGGGGGGCTGGGCGCCGCTTACGAGGATATTGGTCTCCGCGGCCGTCCTGCTGCCTCCGACGGTCCTTATGGGGGCTACCCTGCCGCTGCTGGTCAAGGCCGCCGCGCCGTCCGCCGCCGCCTCCGGCAGGGCGATATCCGTCCTTTACGCGCTTAACACCCTCGGCGCCTCGGCCGGGGTCCTTCTGGCGGGCTTTATTCTCATCGCCTGGCTGGGGGAAAGGGGGACGGCGGCCTTCGCGGCCCTGCTCAATATCGGCATAGCCCTGCGCGCGTACTTTGCGGCCATGCCCCCGGCGTTGTCCCCGGGTGACGCGGAACCGGCCCCGTCGCCGGCGCGGCGGGGGGGATACGGGCTGATGCTGGCGGCCCTGGCCTTCGCCGGCTTCTCCGCGCTGGCGCTGGAGGTGCTCTGGGCGCGCATGCTGGTGGTGATGCTGGGCAACTCGGTTTACGCCTTTTCGGCGATGCTCGGGGTCTACCTGCTCGGCTCCGCCCTCGGGAGCCTGGCCGCGGGGCGGAGGCGGGTCCTGGCGGCCGATCCCCTGCCTCTTCTCGCACGCGCCCAGGCGGCGCTGGCCGCTGTCGCCGCGGCCGGCACGCTGCTCTTCTTTTTCGCCGGGCGCAATACTCTGGACCCGAAATATCTCTATTCTCCCCTGTCCTCGGCTTACGACCTGGCCTGGATATTCGGCTGGACTTTCCTGATAATATTTCCGGCAACCCTGGTAATGGGCTTTTTCTTTCCGCTGGCGGCGCGGGCGGGAGTGGAATGGTCGCGCCGCCTGGGCTCGGTCGGCGCGCTCTACGGGGCCAATACCGCCGGGGCCGTGGCCGGCTCCCTGGCGGCCGGGTTCGTCATGATCCCCGAACTGGGGACTAAATTCTCCTTTGTCCTGGTCTCGCTGCTGGCCGCCGCGGCCGGGCTGCTGCTGATCCTCGCCTCCGGGCGCGAGAAACTGCCGGCTTTCGCTCCCTGGCTGGCCGCCGCCGTGATGATCCCGTTCTCCCTTTTCGCCCTGCCCGACCCGGCTTACACCATAATAACATCCCGCATACGAGCCAACTCCGTGGGAGACGTCGCCTACTACAGGGAGGATCGCGGCGGGACCGTCACTGTCGTTCTTGCCGACGGCGGCAGGATCAGAATGCTGTTCATCAACGGCCTGATAGTCTCCGGCACCGGCGCCGCCGGTTCGCTTATGACTCATTTCCCGCTGCTCTTCCAGGAAGGGCCGCGGGAGGTATTGGTGATCGGGCTCGGCGCCGGCGGGGCGGCGCGTTCGGGGCTTTCGCATGGCGCCGCCGTGACGGTGGCCGAGATCCTTCCGGCCGTCGCGGACGCGGCGCCCTTCCTGATAAGCGACTGGGATGAAATGTCCGGCGATCCCCGGTTCCGGCTGGTGCTTAACGACGGCCGAAACGAACTGCTGCGGCAGCGGGCCGCATACGACGCGATAATAGTCGACGTCACCCCGCCGGTCTATTCGGCCGGGGCGGTAAATGTCTACAGCCGGGACTTTTTCGGGCTGGCCGGCCGCCGGCTGTCGCCGTCGGGTATGGTGAGCGTATGGATCCCCACGCCGTGTTTTGAAACTGACCGCTGCGCGATACTGAGGGCGATGGCGGACGTCTTTCCCTTCCTGGAGGTCTGGGCCTTTCCGGCGCAGCCCGGCTTCCTGGCGCTGGGCGCTTTCCAGGCGCCCGAGATGTCGCCGGGGGCAGTAAGCAGGGGGCTGAAGAAGGGGAATATCGCGGAGGAGCTTCCGACGCTGAGCACGGAACTGCTGCTTGCCCGGCGGCTGGGACCGGAGGAAAAGGAGAAGGCCATGTCGGGCTGCCGTTCCGTGACCGACGACAGGCCGGCGACCGAGTTCCCGCTTATGAAGCTCCTGCGCGCGGAGCCGGTGCTGCGCTGATCTTCAGTCCCAGCCCATGGAGTCGAGTTCTTCGGGCGCTTCCCCGGGGGTGGGCGGCGAGGGTGGGGAAGAGCGGGTGTGCGGTTTTCCGGCCGGGCGGCGCGCGGCGGGCAGGTCCGCCCGGGCTATCGCCCAGGAGCGGCCCACCCTGAAAGCCGGGATGGAGCCGCTCTTGACGCGCTTGAAAACGGCTATACGCGATACGCCGAGTATCGCGGCCGCCTCGGGTATGGAAAGGATATCTTCGGGCATTGTTAACCTGTGTTAACCATATTAGCATATAGGTCCCCTGTTGAATCAAGAGCGGATGTTCGCTGCCTACTGGGGGGCGGTGGCTCTGGTTAACAATAGTTAACCATGGTAAAGTTTGACCGGGCCCCCGCCGCCTTAATATAATAAGGAAAGCGGATAATCCTGAACATGAAAATACTTATACTCGGTGGTACAAGCTTTTTTGGCCTCGAAACGGCCAACCTCCTGCAAAAGGGGGGGCATGATGTTACGGTTTTTTCCCGGCGCTGCCCGGCGCCGGACCTGCACCTGGATATAAGGCAGTCCCGCGGCGACCGCACGGTCGAGGCCGACCTGGTCAGGATGTCGGTGGACCGCTGGGACGCGGTAATAGACAATATCTGCTATAACGGCGCCGACGCGGAAAAGGCCGTCAGAATCTTCAGCGGCCGGGTCGGGCTCTATATTTTTACCAGTTCCTCGGCCGTCTATTCCACGCTGGAGGCCGCCCCTACTCCTTACAGGGAGAACATGACGGCCCTGCTGCCGCCCAGGGCGGAGCCGCGCCGCACCTCCTATTACGATTACGCCGCCGCGAAAGCGGAAGCCGAGAAGGTCTTCCTCAACGCGGCCGAAAAGATTTCTTTCCCGGCGCTGATGGTGAGACCGCCGGTCGTCATCGGTCCCCGCGATCACACGCTGCGCGCCTATTCCTACTGGCTGCGGCTGGCCGACGGTTCCCCGCTGTTCCTGCCCGGCGCGGCCTTCCGGGCCAGCTATGTTTTCTCCAGGGACCTGGCCGCGGCTTTCTCCGCCCTGCTGACCAGCGGGGCCGCCCCAGGATCCTTCTTCAATATAGCCGGGACCGAGGCTCTCTCCCTTGAGGACTTCGTCAAGCTTTCGGCCAGGATAATGCACCGCGAGGCGGCGATCCTGACGCCGCCTAAGGATTGGATGAAGGCCAACGGTTGGGACCCCGCGGCCTCGCCGCTGTCCGGCGGGGGGGATTTTATCCTGGACGTCTCTAAAGCGCTCAGGGAACTGGACTGGCGGCCGTCACCCGCCGAGGGCGTGCTGAAGGAGACCATAGGCTGGTTCCTGATGAAGTATACCGGCCCGGCGCCGGGGAATTACGCCGGGCGCAAGGCCGAACTGGCCCTGGCTGAAAAATGGAAGACGGAGGCTGCGTGAATAAGAAAGATCTGGCCGCGCGCGCGCGCGGGATAAAGATAGTGCTGATGGACGTGGACGGTGTGCTTACCGACGGGAAGATGTATTACATCCCGGGCCGCGACGGGAGGATGGTGGAGTTCAAGGCTTTTCACGCGCTCGACGGCATCGGCCTGCGCCTGCTCAATAATTTCGGCGTGCGCACCGGCGTGATAACCGGCCGCGAATCTCCCGGTACCGAGGAGCGCGCCGCGCAACTGGGCATGACCTACGCCTACCTCGGGTTCCTCTCCAAGCTGGTCCCGATGGAGGAGATACTCGCCGCCGAGGGGCTTGCGCCGCGGCAACTGGCCTATATCGGAGACGACTGGACCGATATACCGCTGCTGCGCCGCGCCGGCCTGGCCTGCGCGCCGGCCAATGCCCTGCCCGAGGTGAAGGCCGCCTCCCATTTCACCGCCCGCAAGGAGGGGGGGCTCGGCGCGGTGCGCGAAGTCTGCGATCTCATCCTCTCCGCGCAGGGTAAAATGGGAGAGGTGATGAGGTGCGTCGAGACGGCGCATTGGCCGTCTCCAGCCAAACCCCCTATGAAGATAGTCCGCTATTCGGAGATGAAGAAAAAGAGCGCCCGCAAGGCGGGGAAGTCCCGGTGACCCAATTCCTCGCGGCTTTCGGCGCCGGCGCGGCGTCTTTTCTCTCTCCCTGCATCCTGCCGCTGCTGCCCGGCTATCTTTCGCTGATAAGCGGCTACTCCGCCGCCGAACTGCTGAAAGATTCCGAAGGCCGCCATTCCCGCCGCGTTCTGCAGGGGGCGCTGCTCTTCTGCGCCGGCTTCGCGATAGCTTTCTCTCTGCTGGGCGCCGCCGCTTCGGCCGTCGGCGTGCTGCTTGACGCCTGGCGCGGCCCTATCATGAAGGCCCTCGGGGTCCTGATGGCGGTGATGGGCCTGCAGATGGCCGGGGTTTTCAACCTGAGGGTGTTTAATTATGAGAAGCGGGTGCCGCTCAAAAAGTTCAGCGGCACTCATTACGGCGCTTTCCTGATGGGCTTCGCCTTCGCGCTGGGCTGGTCGCCCTGCATCGGGCCGATACTGTCGGGGATACTGGTGCTGGCCGCCGGCCAGGAGATGGGGCGCGGAGTGGCGCTGCTTTTCGTTTACTCGCTGGGCCTGGCCGTGCCCTTCCTGGCGGCGGCCTGGCTGACGGTGCCGGTGTTCGGCCTGCTCGCCCGCTTCCGCGGCGGGGTCAGGAAGGTCGAGATAGCCGCCGGCGTCGTCCTGATCGTTTTCGGCGTTCTGCTTTTTTCCGACAGGCTGATGTTCGTCGGTTAACCTGAAAGTTGCAGTTGCAACTTTCCGCCCGCATAGCGGGCGCCCTTCGGGAGGTATACACCTCGTCGGGCCGGGCGCGCATAGCGCTGGGC
>WOVA01000018.1 GCA_009773155.1 Elusimicrobiota bacterium | reverse complement strand
GGCGGTCCTGTCGGACTCGGCGGCGGCCAGCGCGGCCCCGTCGGCGGCCAGCGCCGCGTCGGCCTCGGCCAGCCTGGCCGAGAGCTCGCCCAGCCGCGCCTCGTGGGCGGCCTTCTGACCCGCTAATTCTTCCATGTCCCTGGCGAGGCCTTCCAGATCCTCGCGCAGGTGCGTGATATCGGATTCGGCGGCGGCCTTGTCCCGGGAAAGAGCCATCTCTTCCTGGTAGGCGGCGGTGACCTTGGCCTCCACGGCCGCGGCCTCGCCGGAAATGCGGGAAAGTTCCTGTTCCTGGGCGGCGAGGCGGGCGTTGAGCGCCTCATACCCGGCCTTGAGTCCTTCGAAACCGGTCTCCAGTCCGGAGAGTCTGGCGGAGGTCCCGCCGGCATCGGCCTCCAGCCTGGCGTCATGCTCGCGGTCGGCCCGCTCCTGCCGCTCGGCGGAGGCGAAGCCGGCCCGGCTTTCCTCGGCGAGCTTCACGTTGTTTATGGATTTGCCTTCCAACTGGGAGACCTGGGAGCGCAGCGAATAGACGGCTTCCATGGCCAGGCGCTCGTCGTTCTGCTTCTGCACGGCGGTAAGATTGAGCGCGCTCTGTTCGGCCTCCAGCGCGATGACGGCGGAGGAAATTTCTTTGGTCTCGGTCTCGACCGGCTCCAGCGCCCTCTTCTCCTCGTCCATCTGCGCGCGCAGGGCGCCTATCTCGCGCACCAGCAGGGCGATCTCGCCCGAGGTCAGCTCTTCGCGGCATTTCTGCTGCAGCCTGGCCTTGCGCGCCTCGCTCTCGAGCTTCTTGATCTGTTCGTCGATGAGCGTCATCGAGTCGGCCAGGCGGGCCAGGTCCTGGTCCACGCGCTCCAGCCGGCGTATGGCCTCCTCGCGCTTGGCCTTATACTTGGAGACGCCGGCCGCCTCCTCGAACAGCTCGCGGCGCGCCTCGGGATTGGCCTTGAGGACGGCGTTGACGCCGCCCTGGTCGATGATGGCGTAGCCGTCGGCGCCGATGCCGGTGTCCAGGAACATCTCGCGGATGTCCTTGAGGCGGCACTGCACGCGGTTTATGAAATACTCGGACTCGTCCGAGCGGTAGATCTTGCGGGTGGTGGTGACCTCGCTGAAGTCCAGCGGCAGCTTGCGGCCCTCGTTGTCGAAGGTCATCGAGACCTCGGCCACGTTGAGCGGCTGGCGCTTCTCGGTGCCGGCGAAGATCACGTCCATCATGGACGGCAGGCGCAGCTGCTTCCAGGACATCTCGCCTATGCACCAGCGTATGGCGTCCACCACGTTGGACTTGCCGCAGCCGTTGGGGCCGACTATGCAGGTCACGCCGGGCTTGAGCGGGATCTTGACGCGGTTGGAGAAGGATTTGAAACCGTAGACTTCTATCGCTTTAAGGTACATTCAGACCTCGTAAAAAGGGGTATACGGGCGGCTTCCCGGGCCGCCTATCAGGGGAATTATAACATTTATGGACCCGCCAATGAAAAAGGGAGGGGTCAGGTCTTTACTTTTGACCTTCACCAATGAAAAGGTCAAAAGTAAAGACCTGACCCCGGAACTCAATACGACAGCTGGTAGGAGATACCGAAGCTGTTGCCCGTGTAGTTGTAGGGCATATACTGCTCGAACTTGTTGTTCGAGCCGGCCACCACCAGCGAATAGGCCAGTCGCACCAGGGCCACGTCGTTTATACGCTTGCGGATGGAGCCGGTCAGCGTGGTCATGGTATTCTCCTGCTTCTCGCCGGGGATATAATTGTTCCGCGCGTCCCGGCGCAGGCGGCTGTCGTAATTGCGCTTCACCACGCTCATCGCGCCGCCCACGGCCCATTTGCCGGTGAGATTGAGGTCCACCGGCGCCACGAAGGCCAGTTCGTTGAAGGAGTAGTTGTCGGCCATGAAGTAGATATCGCCGGAGGGATTGGTGGCCAGCCCGGTCGCGCCTATGGTCTTATAGCGCATATAGTTCTGGTTGGAATCCCTCACGGTGTAGGAGATCACCGGGTACAGCTCGAATATCCAGAGCCGGTGATGGAAGCCGAAGTCCAGGGCCGTGCTGGTGTCCTTCTGCTTCTCGTTCGCGTAGGCGCCGGTCGCGCTCACCACGCGCTGTGTCTTATACTTCTGGGTGGTCAGCGTGACCCCGCCGAAGAACTTGTTCCAGTTGGGCCGCAGCGAGACCTGCGTCAGCCGCTGGTCCTGCTGGCCGCCGGAGAGCTCGGAGGCGGCGCCGGCGTTCATGAACTCCTGGAACAGGTCCGTGTAGTTCGGGAATTCGATATCGCGGGTCAGGAACTGCGCCGTAAGGAAGCCGTTGCGCGCGAAGTCGAAGTTATAGTCCACCGCGAGCTGGAAACCTTTGGACTCCGTATTGTAGAGCCCCTGGTCCCAGGCCTCGTTGGCGCCCGAGCGGGTATAGTCCATAGACAGCGAGACGCCCGGCCTGACGCGGAACCGCTCCCCCAGTTTGCGCCGGTACTCGAAGTTGAAGCCGTGGGTCAGCGAGCGGTCCGTGAACTGCCTCGTGTCTTGGGGCGCGAAGCCCGGGCCGCCATAGTTGAAGTTATACAGGCCGAAGACCTGGTCCTTCTCCGTTACTTTCGCCAGCAGGCCCACCTGCGTATTGATGTGGCCGCCGCTGAACAGGTTGCCTTTGCTGGGCAGGTAGCCGTTCTCGGACAGGGTCATGTCGAAGAAGGGAGTGAAGATCCTCGAACTTTCGGCCGTAGCCGCCGACAGCCGGCCGGCCATGGGGCCGGCGCCTCCGCCGGCCAGTCCCGCCGTTATCGCCAGAATAAGCGTGAGTTTTTTCATCATATTCCTCAGAAATTAAGGTGGAAGTTCCAGACCGGGTGGACCACGAAGACGCCCTCCGGGTAGATGTTCAGGCCGAGTTCGAAGTACTTGCCGTACCAGCTCACCTTGGAGGCGATGGTCTGCGTGTCAATGCCGTAATTGAGCTGTATGCTCCAGAGCTTGTCGAGGCCTTTGGGCGACTCCAGGCCGACCACGAAGAATTCGTCGTCGAAGCCCGTGTCGATGCTGCGGACCGGCGTACCCAGCAGCTTGACGTTAGCCGTGGGAGCGAAGCTTATCTTCGCTTTCAACTGCGACTTCTTGAACCCCCAGAAAGTCCGCACCCGCGGGCTTACCGAGGAACTCAGCAGGAAGCCGTAGTAATGGCCGTTGAACTTGGCGTCTTTGATGTCGTTCGACTGGTCCGCGGCCATGCCGGCCAGCGGCGAATTCCAGTAGCCGCCCATAATGTCCAGCTGCGGCAGGCCGGGGGCGATGCGCCCCTCTCCGTGCAGCCGGTACTTCCCGGACAGGCTGGGCATCGCGCCTATGGTCGGCAGCGCGCCGCCCCAGAGGCCGGTCTGGAAGCCGAAACGCTTGCCGGGCGGCAGCGGAGTGGTGGCCTCCAGGTCCTGCTGGAACTCGTAGAGGAAGGCGGCCGGGTTGGCCAGTATCTCGCCGGCTATCTGCATCCCCTTGGATTCCCAGTCTATGCCCGCGCGCGCCGGCCCGGCCAGCAGGCCGAGGCAGGCCGTAATCAGGATGATCCTTTTCATGTTCTCAAATCCCCTTGTCATTTAGTTCCCCAGTTCCGTGATGGCCGGCAGCATGCGCTGTATCGCGGCCACGGCCAGGTCGGGTATGAAGACCAGGTCTATGTTGCGGGTATTTCCCACCCCGAAGGCGTAATCGTTCACGCGGTCCACGGTGTTGGGTGTGGTGGCGCCAATATTCTGCTTTATGTACATCAGCACCTGGGCCGCATTTTCCTTGAGTATAGCGAACGGGTCCGAACCGGAGCTGGTGAAGTCGGCGGTATTGCGGATATTGCCGCTATTGCCGATCACATAGGACTCCCGGGCCAGCCATATCTTGGCGCCGCCGCTGCCGCCTATAAGATAGGGATCGGCGGAGAACCGCCAGAGCTGGTCGCTGCCTACATCGTTGGCGTCCCTGTCATAGCCTGCGACCAGGTTCCCGCCGGCGGTTTCGCGCTGGGCCCAGACGACGCTGGCTCCGACAGAGCCAGCCAGGCCGGTGCCGGTGTAATTAAGCGCCCCCGAACCGGCGTCCGTGATCTCCAGCTTGGAGATCTTATTGAGCCCCGCTATAGCGGCAGCGCCGGTAAGCACGCCGGTGATTATCACGTCCTGGTCATTAGCAGAGTTGAGCGCCTCGGCAGGTTTTACAACCCTGATGTTATTTATAAGTTCGTCCCGTGCGGCCTCGTATTTCCAGCCTTCGGCCACGAAGAAGATGTTGGAAGCATCGGTACGGTTGGCCGCCACCGTGGTCATATAGGAGGGCTTTATGGTGTTATCATTGAAGAAAGAAGGCCACTCCTCTATGCGCTGCGGCAGGGCCCTGTCGAAGGCCAGGTTGACCTGGAACATATCCAGCCGGTTGGTGATGGCTCCACCGTAGTTATACTTAAACCCGTAAGTATTGGACATGGAGCTGGAGTAACTGTAATTGGCGTAGGTCGGCCGCTTGACGATATTGACGAACTGCAGCGTCTGCGGGTCGGGCCGTATCAGCCGCTGCTCCACGCGCACCAGGTTGCCGTGCACGTCGTTGAGCGTGCGGCCGGCCTCCAGGTCGCTCTCCTTGGCCGTATTGATGAAGGCCTTCACCTGCTGCTCGGCGCCGGTCGTGGTCTTGGCGAACTCCTTTATCTGCGCGCGGGAGTTCTCCTTCTCCGCTATCCCGGCCATCCGCTCCCTGGGGTCCAGGCCCGGGTGCCAGTTCTCCAGCGCCCGGTACTCCTGCTCTTTCGTCAGCAGGGCCTGCCTGGCGGGCTTGCCTTTTTCGGCCAGGCTGAGGAACTGCCCCTGGGGGAGATGTATCTCCGACTTCCCCTTGACCGGCGGGACCGTGAAATTCAGCTTCACTTCGCCGTAGAGCACCTTTATGTCCATCGCGCCCTCGGGCGTGGCGTCCACGGTGAACTCGGTGCCGCGCACCGCGCAGACGGCGGACGGGGTGCGGACCTCGAAGCGCTCCTTGCGCATCAGGTGCGGCACGCGCACCTTCATCCTGCCGAACAGGAGCGAGAGCCGGCTGGCCAGCGTCTTGCGCTGCTCTATCTCCAGGCCGGAGTTCTCCCGCATCCAGACTTTGGCTTTATTGGGCATCAGCACCATGGCGGCCCCGTCCGCCCCGGTGCGCACGGCCCCGCCTTCCTTTATCTCCATGTTCTTTTCGGCGGGCGCCCATTCGACGTCCCTGTCGGCCTTAACCTCAACGGAGCCGGCAAAGCTGAGAACCCTGGCCTCCTGGGCCGGCGACAGGGCCGGGAACGCGAGAATAAAACAGGCTGCGGATATGTATTTCCTCATAGGGGAAGTTTATTAGATATGCCCGCTTGTGTCAATAACCTGTTTTTGGGATAATGGAAACGGCCTCGGTCCTCCACGACGGAGGTCTCGGCACCCGGTCCGCCGGAAGTTTAACTTTGTATACACAGGGAGATACCTCTGATGAGAAAGACCCTTATCGCGCTAGCCTTCGCATTCCTGGCCTCCGGCTGTTCAACGGCCCCCAAACGGACGGTCGAAGTACCGGCCGTCTGCCCCGTCGGCCCGGCCTGCCCGGCCTGCCCTCCCTGCCCCGAAGTCCCCGTGAAACCGCCGGAAGTCAAGGCGATAATGAAAGTCGCCCCGGAGAACGTACCCTCCTTCGCGGACGCGGACTCCATGAAGAGCCTGCGCAAGGCCGCGGAGCTCAACCTGAAATACGCGCGGAAGCTGAGCCCCTCCGCCATCGCCTATGATTTCGACGGCCGCAAGGTCGGCAAGGCGGAGCTGGAAGCCTCCTCCGCCGAATTCCTGAAATTGCTGGACCTGGCCGGAACGCCCGGGGAACTGGAAGCCCTGGTGAAAGAGCGGTTCGACGTCTACCAGATGACCGGCCGCGACTCCACCGGCACCGTGGTCTTCAGCTCCTACTACGAGCCCACCCTGGATGCCAGCCCGGTCAGGACGGAAGAGTACAAATACCCGCTCTACGCCAAGCCGCCGGACATGATCAGCCTCAACCTGGAGGAGTTCAACGAGAAGTTCAGGGGCGAGCGGCTGACCGGCATGATGAAGGGAACCCAATTGGTGCCCTACCTGGACCGCGACGCCATCGACTTCCGCGGCGCGCTGGACGGCAAGGGGCTCGAGCTGGCCTGGCTCACCAACCGCGCCGACATCATGGACCTGCACATAGAAGGCTCCGGCCGCCTGCGCTACCCGGACGGCAAGGAGATCAAGGCGCTGTTCGCCGCCACCAACAGCCTCAAATTCAAGGGCTGGCTGACCGCGCTGGTGGAAGCCGGCGCCATGACGCGCGAAGGGCTCAGCCACGAGAAGGGGAAGGAATACATAGAAAAAAACCCGGAGAAAGAGCGCGCGATAATGACGGCCAACCGCCGCTACACCTTCTTCCGTCTGCAGGAGATAACCGATCCCGAAGAAGGGCCGGACGGCACCTACGGCATGCCGCTGGTCGGCTGGCGCTCCGTGGCGGTGGACAATAACCTGGTCCCGATGGGCACGCTGGCCTTCATGCGCGCTACCATTCCCGACGTCACCGACGACGGCGGGATGCTGGGCAAGAAGCAGGACGCCCGCTTCGTCTTCTGCCAGGACACCGGCGGGGCGATCAAGGGGCCCGGCCGCATAGACTTCTTCTCCGGCAGGGGCAAAAAGGCGCGGAGCTTCGCGTTCAAACTCTGGGACACCGGCACTATCCACCTGCTGGTCCTCAAGGAGAAAAAATGAGGGCGTCGGCCGTGCTGACGCTGCTGGCCGGGCTGGCCCTGCCGGCCTCCTGCGCCACGATGACGCTCAGCGGCCTGGACGTCCTTGAACAGGACGGGTTCAAGGCGCTGCGGAACAGGCGGGTAGGGCTCATCACCAATCACACGGCCATAAACCTGCAGGGCCGCCACGCGGCGGACCTGCTGCACGGGGCCGGCGTGGACCTGGCGGCCATCTTCGCGCCCGAGCACGGCTTCCGCGGAACGGAGGACCACGGCGCCCATATCGCGCACTCCTCCGACGCGGTCACCGGCGCGCCCATCTACAGCCTCTACGGCAGGAACATGCGCCCCTCTCCGGAGCAGCTGGCCGGCCTGGACATACTGGTCTTCGACATACAGGACGTGGGCGCGCGCTTCTACACCTACCTGACCACGATGGGCTACGCGATGGAGGAAGCCGCCAAAGCCGGGATCTCTTTCATGGTCCTCGACCGGCCCAATCCCGCCGGGGGCCATATAGTGGAAGGGCCGGTGCTGGAAGAAGGCGTCCGCGCCTTCACCGCCTATTTTCCCGTACCTCCCCGCCACGGCTTCACGGCCGGCGAGATGGCGCTGTTCCACCGCGACGGCCTGCGGCTGGCGCTGGACCTGGTAGTCGTCAGGATGGAGAACTGGCGGCGCGAGATGTTCTTCGACGAGACCGGCCTGGTCTGGACCAATCCCTCTCCCAATATAAGGACCGTCGAGGCGGAAATACTCTACCCCGGCATCGGCTGCTTCGAGAGCACCAATCTCTCGGTGGGCCGCGGCACGGCTTCCCCCTTCACCTGGTTCGGCGCGCCCTGGCTGGACGGCGACAAGCTGGCAGCGGAGCTCAACGACATCGGCCTCCCCGGCGCCTCGTTCACCGCGGTGAAGAAAACGCCGTCCTCCGACGTGTACGCCGGGAAGGAATGCGGAGGCGTGGAAGTGGAGATAACGGACAGGCACGCACTGCGGTCGCTGGATATCTTCGTTCACGCCTGCGCGCTGATGAAAAAGGCCCATCCCCGCGATTTCTCCTACCGGCCGGCGGAACTGCGCAAGATGACCGGCAGCGGCCTGCTCGGGGAGGCGCTGCAGAAGGGACGCCCCGCCGGCGCGGTCATAAAAAAATACGCGCGGGAAAGCGCGGCGTTCCAAAAGAACCGCGCGAAATGGCTGCTTTACTGAATTTGACCCGTCCGGCCCCTATGTGTTAAACTTTTCCCGGCAGAAAGTGGAGGGTTATGGCAAAAATACTGGCGGTTGACGACGATCCCGAAATATCCAGCCTGGTGCAGTACACGCTGGAGTCGCTCGGCCACGAGGTCAAGGTCTGCGACAACGGCCGCGACGTGATGGACACGCTCAAGAGCTTCAAGCCCGAGCTGCTCATCCTGGACGTCATGCTGCCCGGGATCGACGGGTACTCCCTCACCAACCAGATCACCGAGGACGCCGAAACGCAGAACATCCCGATAATCGTTCTCTCGGCCCTCGAGCCTTCGCGCACGATGTTCCAGCGCTTCACGCAGGTCGCCGCCTTCATGACCAAGCCGTTCAACACGGACGACTTCATGGAAGCGGTCAAGACCGCCCTGACGCCTAAGACCTGAGCGGCCGCAGGAATTCCGGGACCGTTCCCGATGCCCCTTCGTTGAAGGGGCATTTTTTTTGGCAGTCGTCGCAGCCGTAGGCCCAGCCGCTCCGCTCGCCGGGGAAAGGCCCGCCGGCGGTTTCCATCGTATTGTGCCAGGACAGGCAGCGCGAGATCTCCAGCCGCCCGCCGGACAGCGCGCCCGAGGGACACGCTTTTTCGCATTCGCGGCAGGAGCCGCAGCCGGGATATTCCGGCTGCACATCGGCGGCAAAATCCAGGTTGAGCGTGAAGCCGCCGATGAAGAACCAGCTGCCTAGCCGCGAGTTGAGGAGCAGGGTATTGCGGCCCTGCCAGCCCAGGCCGGCGGCGGCGGCCAGCGGCTTCTCCATCACCTGCGAAGTGTCGCAGAAAACCTTCCCCTCCAGACCGGGGAAAACGCCGGCGGCGCGGGAGAGGACGGCCTCCAGCGCTTCCCTTATCGAAGAATGGTAGTCGCGCGAAAGCGCGTAGCGCGATATCATGGGTTTCGCGCCGGACGACTTGAGGCGCTCCAGCAGCGGGACATTTATCTTTTTACGGCCGGCGTCGCGGAGAAAAGTCTCCGGGTCCTCCGGCTGAAGGGACGCGAAGTCCTTGTCGAGCGAAGAATTCCAGTAAGGGAAAAGGCAGACAAGGACGGAGCGGGCGGCGGGATCCCAGGTCCTTATACCGGCGCGCCGCTCCGGGCCGCGGGCCAGCCAGGCGGGGACGGGCCCCTCCTGCGCCGCCAGCGCGGAGCGGAAACGGGGTAGCGCGGCCAGCGGACCGGCGGCCGCGACGGCGCAGGCCGCCGCGCCGGCTTCCAGCGCCAGCCGTTTCAGGGCCGCAGTATCCGCCGCCGCGCCCATCTCAACTGTTGGCTTCGGAGGAATACTGCCAGGCCGAGTAGGCCTTCCAGAAGCGGGCGAAAAGTTTTTCCAGGAACTCGTCGCGATCGACGGGCCGGCCGAGTATGGCCGAGAGAGAGACCGCCTCGGCCAGTTCCTTCGGTATCGGATTATTGAGGTTTATTCCCATGCCGAGCAGCACCCAGTCCGGGTTCTGGTTGACGGAGGCGGATTCGGTGAGGACGCCGGAGATCTTGAAGAACTTTTTTTTGCGCGGCTGCAGGGCGTAGACGTCGTTGGGCGCCTTGACCCGGGTGGTCACGCCGTAATCCTCGCGCAGCGTCTCCGAGATCACGGCTCCGGCCATCAGGCTGAGGTTGCCGAGGAACCGGACGCTGATGCGCGGCCTGAGGATGACGGTCAGGTAAAGACCGCCGAGGCCGGAATCCCATTTGCGGCCGAGGCGGCCCTTGCCGCCGGTCTGCGAGGCGGCGATGACGACCGTGCGCTCGTTATTGCCTTCCAGCGCCAGCTCGCGCGCGACCTCCTGGGTCGAGACCGCCTCGTCCAGGCACAGCACCTTGGTGGCGCCGGGGACATTGCCGCAGGTTACGTGCTCGAAAGTCTTCATTTTTTTACCTCGCTTACCTGGAAAGAGATGTCCAAAGTGCCCGCCGCGGCCGTTATGGCGCCCGACGATATCCTGTCCGCGCCCAGGCCGGCCAGACCGCGCAGATCTTTGAGTTTTATGCCGCCGGACAGTTCTATCTCCATCCCGGGAGCCAGGCGGCGCAGTTCGGGAATGAGCCTCTTCATCAGCGGCCGGGGCATATTGTCCAGCATGAGTATGTCGGGCCGGAGCGCGGCGAAGGCCAGCGCCTGCTCCCGGTTCTGGGCTTCTATCTCCACCGGTACGCCGGGCCGGCGCGCGCGTATTTTCTTTATCATTGCCGCCAGCTTCCCGGCTGCGCCGGGGCCCAGCATGGCGATATGATTGTCCTTTATAAGGTAGGCGTCCCAGAGGCCGGAGCGATGGTTCCGCCCGCCGCCGCAGCGGACGGCGTACTTGGCCAGGGCGCGCAGGCCGGGCTGCGTCTTGCGCGTATCGTATATTTTCGTCCGGCCGCGGCCCAGCGCCGACGCGTACAGCGAGGCGGCGGTGGCTATGCCGGACATGTGCTGGAGGAAATTGAGGGCGGTGCGCTCGGCGGTAAGTATGGCCCGGCCGCCGCGTATCTTCATCAGCCGGGCGCCGGGGTTCACCTTCGCTCCTTCGCGGACCAGCCTGGTCACGCGGCAGCGGGGAGCGGCTATCTTAAAGACCCTTTCGGCCACCGGGGCGCCGCAGAAAGTCCCGGCCTGCCTGGCCACCATATAGCCTTCGAAGACACCTTTTGCCGGCGCGAAAGCCAGCGTGGTCAGGTCGCCCGCGCCGATATCTTCCTTAAGGGCGAGCCTTATTATCGCTTCGGCTTCTTTCATCGGTAGAAATCTGACGCCGGTATCTTATTGACCTCTAGGTAAGTAATGCTTATCGGTGAAAGCGGCAGCAGAACTGGTTCAGTCATGCTGTTCTCGTTCCAGCCTCTTGCGGCTTTCAGGCTCCGTCAGATAATTTTCAGCGGAAACAACACGCTTGCCAGTTTTCTTTTCCAGATCCTTCCGGGCTTTCCCCGCTACGCCTCCGCCTTTGACGGCAGCATACCGGTTGGCCGGAAAACCCCGGGCATCATCCGCCCTGGCGATAGCGGTTGTGGACGCTTCACCCAGCATGGTGAAGATAAGCTCCAAATCCGTCATGTGGTCGCGCAGATTTTCCCGCTCAAGCCCTTTGATTTCTTTATGGGCGGATGGAGTCACCCCGAAAGCGGCCTTTGCTATTTCCGCAGTCAGAATTTCATACTCTTTGGGCTTTTTAACGTCACGTTTTTTCCACTCATCGGTCAATTCTTCGCGTACGGCAATGCCGCGCATCCTTTTTTCTATCCATTCATCCGAATAGCCTTTAGCCTTGAAAAGAGCCCGCGTCCTTTTTGTGGCAAGTTCGGGGTCCTCTATCTCCTGCACCCGCTCATAACCGACTTTTGCCAGCCAGCGTTTGAAAGGCTCGGCTTTTGGGGAAGGGATGGACTGAATTATCCGGAAAACTCCCTCAGTATCGGCGCAGTCAGTTTCGTATTTTTTACCGTCAGGGGCTTCTAATTTCAGTCCGTGACAAAATGTCACGACCTCGCTTCCTTCTTCTCCTAGTCTTTGTTTCAATTTCCTCCAATACGCCCCGGCATCAATGCTGTCTGTAAGAGCCCCGCATATATCCGCAATCGAAAACCACCACTCGTTTTTATGGAGAGTTCTTCTAATCCCTTTTCCTTTGAAAACCGCCATTTTCGTGTCCATAAGATTTTATCATTATACAGCTTTTCTTCTCCATGACAAGGCCGGATTTGGCCCCTTGGCCCCCGCCATGTCGGACAGCTCGAAAAGCCGGTCGCGCAGCCTGGCCGCCAGCTCGAAGTTCAGCTGGTCCGCGGCCTCTTTCATCTCGCGCTCCAGCTGCAGGCGTATGCCCTTTATGTTCTCCGGCTTGACCGCCACGGCGGAGAGGTCCTTTACCAGGTCGTAGCCGCGCCCTCGGTCCGCCTCGTAAAGTTCCAGCCCGGCCAGCTCGCGGCGGGCCACGCTCTCGGGCTTTATGCCGTGCTTCTCGTTGTATTCCAGCTGCGTCTTGCGGCGGCGGTCCATCTCGCCCAGCGCGCGGGCTATGGAGCCGGTCCTGCGGTCGGCGAAGAGCAGCACCTCGCCGCATTTGTTGCGCGCGGCGCGGCCCGAGATCTGCATCAGCGTGGTCTCGCTGCGCAGGAAGCCCTCGTTGTCGGCGTTGAGTATGGCGACCAGCGAAACCTCGGGGATGTCCAGGCCCTCGCGCAGCAGGTTTATCCCGACCAGCGCGTCGAAATCCCCCCGCTTGAACCGGCCCAGTATGTCCAGCCGCTCCAGCGTGTCCATCGAGGAATGAATGTATTTCGCGCGCACGCCTTTGCCGGCCAGGAATTCGCTGAGGTCCTCGGCCGTCCGCTTGGTAAGCGTCAGCACCAGCGTGCGCTCTTTAAGTTTCGCGCGCTTCTCTATCTCCTCCGTGAGCGCCTTCACCTGGCCTTTCAGCGGCAGGACGCGCACCGGCGGGTCCACCAGGCCGGTCGGACGGATGATCTGCTCGGCGACGGCCGTCTTTCCGGCCAGGCCGAGCTCATAGGGGCCGGGCGTGGCCGAGACATAGACCGTGCGCGGGCGCAGCGCCTCGAACTCGTCGAACTTGAGCGGCCGGTTGTCCAGCGCCGAAGGCAGACGGAAGCCGAAGTTCACCAGCGTCTGCTTACGACTGCGGTCGCCGGCGTACATACCGCGCACCTGCGGCACGGTGACGTGGGATTCGTCCACGAAGAAGAGAAAATCCTTGGGGAAATAATCGAACAGGCAGGCGGGCCGCTCTCCGGAGGGCCGTCCCGCCAGGTGGCGTGAATAGTTCTCAATGCCGTGGCAGTAGCCGGTCTGGGCCAGCATCTCCATGTCGTAACGCGTGCGCTGCTCCAGCCGCTGCGCCTCGACCAGCTTGTTCTCCGCCTTCAGCACGGCCAGCCGCTCCGCCAGCTCGGACGAGATCAGCTTGAGCGCCTCGCCGATCTCGTCCGGCGTGGAGACGAAGTGATTGGCCGGGTAGATCCAGGCGTGCTTATGCTCGCGCAGCTCGGCGCCGGTCAGCGGGTCGAACTCGACTATGGACTCCACCGCGTCGGAGAGCTGTATCCGGAAGGCCGTCTCCGAGTCGCCGGGGAAGATATCGACGAAGGCCCCGCGCGGGCGGAACTTGCCGCGCGAGAGTTCCAGGTCGTTGCGCTCGTAGCGGATGGCCACGAGCCGCTCCGTCAGCTCTTTACGTCCCAGCGGGCGGCCCTTCTCGATGTAGAGGCCCATCCTGGCGAAGTTCTCGGGCGAGCCGATATTGTAGATACAAGAGACCGAGGCGACGACTATGGTGTCGGGCCGCGAAAGGATGGAGGCCGTCGCCTTCAGCCGCAGTTTATCGAGCTGCTGGTTTATGGCCGAGTCCTTCTCGATGTAGGTGTCGGTGGACGGGATATAGGCTTCGGGCTGGTAATAGTCGTAATACGAGACGAAATACTCTACGGCGTTCTCCGGGAAGAAGGTCCGGAACTCGGAGTAGAGCTGGGCGGCCAGCACTTTGTTGGGCGAGATGACGAGCGCGGGCCGGTTCATCTCGGCTATGAGCGAGGCCATCGTGAACGTCTTGCCCGAGCCGGTCACGCCCAGCAGCACCTGGTCGCGCAGGCCGCCGTCGAGCCCGGCGCGCAGCCGCTTTATCGCCGCCGGCTGGTCGCCCGCCGCCCTGAACGGCGCCTTCAGCTTGAACTTTCCCGCCATGGTTGAATTCTAACAAATCCGATAATTCCTTTTTGATAGAATTGCCGTATGTCCTACAGGGCGCAGATAACGGTGGCCGCCAGCGCGGGGTTCTGCCCCGGCGTCAAGGGCGCCATCGACAAGGTCCTCGAACTGGCCAAAGAGAATAAGGGCCCGGTCTACACCCTCGGCCCCCTCATCCACAACAAGCAGGTAATACAGACCCTCGAGGAAAAAGGCATCCGCGCCGTCAACGACGCCTCCGAGATAAAAGAAAAAGGCGCCACGCTCGTCATCCGCGCGCACGGAATACCCCCGGAAGCCGAGGCCGCCGTCCGGGCGCTGGCCCTCAACGTGGTGGACGCCACCTGCCCGCTGGTCAAAAAAGTCCACCGCAATATCGCCGAATGGGCGGAAAAAGGCTATTCCACCGTTATAGTCGGCGACGCCGACCACGCGGAAGTGATCGGCCTGATGGGCTATACCGCCGGCCGCGGCCATGTGGTCAGCGGCCCGGAGGAAGCCGGGCGGCTGCCCCGCCTGGAGCGGGCCAATGTCGTGGCGCAGACTACCCAGGAAGGCGACGTCTTCGTCAAAACCGTGGAGGCACTCCGCGGCCGGGCCGGCGAGCTCATCGTCTCCAACACCATCTGCGCCCCCACCCGCGAGCGCCAGCGCGAAACGCTCGAGCTATCCGCCAGGAGCGACCTCGTCATAGTCGTGGGCGGCAGGAACTCCGCCAACACGGCCCGCCTTTTCCAGATCTGCGCAAAACTGGCCCCACGCGCCGTCCACATAGAGCGCGAGGACGAGCTGGAGCCGGACCTTTTCGACGGCGTCTCGTCGGTGTTCATCACCGCCGGCGCGTCCACGCCCGTCTGGATGATAGAAAAAGTCCTGGCTCGCGCTCGGGCTCTGACCGAAGTACGCAGGTCCGCGCTGGCGGGCCGGCTGGAATTCCTGTGGCTCCTCACCGTGACCAGCTGCGTTTTCACCGCGGCCGCCGCCGTAGCGCTGGCTTACGCTTCCATGCGCCTGCAGGGCCTGCCGACGAGCGCCGACATGCTGGCCCTGGCGGGGCTTTTCGTCTTCAGCCTGCACCTGACCAACCGCGCCGCCGAGAAAGGCACCGCCGTGCCCGACAGGGCCAAACAATTGCTCTTCGTACGCTTCGGCCGGGCCACGCGGGCCATAGCGCTGCTGGCCGGCGTGGCGGCCATAGTCCTGGCGGCCAGGACTACCGGCACCGTCGCCTTCCTGCTGACCGCCTTCTTCTGGGGCATGGGCATGCTCTACCCGTATAAAATGCCGCTGGGGCTGGACACCTTCGCCAAATTCCCGGGCTCCAAGGACATCATGACCGCGCTGGGCTGGGCCTTCGTCTGCGCCGCGCTGCCCGCGCTGTCCTACGGTTCGCTGGCCTACAAGTCGTCGCAGCTCGCCATCGTCTTCGCCTTCACGCTGGTCTTCGCGCGGTCGGTCATGTTCGGCATCAGCCATGTGCACAGCGACATGATAGTAGGCAATGAGAACTTCTACAAAGCGGCAGGCCCGCGCCGCACCTACGCGGCGGTGCTGTCGGTCTTCATCTTCATGGAGGCGGTGCTCATCGCGCTAAAGAACCTGGCCTGGAAAGAGCCGCTGGTCAACGCGATGATAGCGGGGATGTTCTACTACCTGGGGCTGATAATCTTCTTCTACTTCCGGCGGATGCCGGAGAAGACGCTGGCGGAAACCCTCATCGACAGCCAGTTCCTGATACTGGCCGGCCTTGTCTGGATCTCCTGATCACTTCTTGTTGAATTCTTCGCGGAGTTTGAGCCGGCCGCGCAGCAGGCGGGATTTCAGCGCGCCGACGGTTATCTTGAGCACCTTAGCCGCCTCTTCCAGCGACATTTCCTGTATATCCACCAGGGTTATCGCCATCCTGTAATCCACCGTCAGGGCTGACAGCGCCCTGGCGACGCTCTCGGAGAGGTCCTTCTTTATGGACTCCTCGTGGGCAACCACGTCCTTTATATCCTTTATGCCCTCGAGGCTGACGAGCTTCTCGCGCTTCTTGCGGCGGAACTTCATCCAGCAGTTGTTGGCGGCGATGCGGTAGAGCCAGGTGCTGAAGCCGGACTGGCCCTTGAAGCTCTTTATCTTGGTGAAAGCCGTCACCATGGTGTCCTGGTAGACGTCCTCCGCCTCGGACGGCAGGCCGCTGCAGACATAATGCGCCAGGCCGTAGATGCGGTCCTTGTGCATCTTTATCAGCTCCTCGAAGCTGGCGATGTCGCCGTCCTTCGCCTTGCCGATCAGAGCCGCTTCTTTCTCGTCCATATTCCGATTATACACAAAAGTGATAAAATAACGGCGTCACTCAGAGCGCAGTTAGCTCAGCGGTAGAGCGCCTCTCTTACACAGAGGATGTCACAGGTTCAAATCCTGTACTGCGCACCAGTTTTAGCAGAGCAGTAAGCAAGCCAACGATTTGGCTTGCGCCAGGATTTGAAAGCCGGAGCCGCGAGCCAGCAGGCGGCAGCGGCGAGGCGGGGTGAGGACCGCCCCTTGGAGCGGCCTCCGGTGGAGGCCGCGTGCGGTCCGCAAGGCCGGAACCGGTTCCATGCGGTAGCGGAACCGGTGAGGCGTGGCCGGAGAAAGCCGCTATGCGGCTTATCGGAGGCGCGGGCCCCGAGGAGCGACGGCGACGAGGGGACCCGTGACCAAATCCTGTACTGCGCATATCTTTTCCTCCCTGCCTCCTCCCCGCCCGATTTGCCACGACGGCGGCACTTTTGATATTATTTCTTCGTTACCCGTGGGGTCGTGGTGTAGCTGGTTAACACGCCGCCCTGTCAAGGCGGAGACCGCGGGTTCGAGTCCCGTCGACCCCGCCAACTTAAGCCCCGAAAGGGGCTTTTGTTATTTACGGGGGCCAAACAGTCAGCCGAACCCCCTCCCAATTAAATATACTGTCCCCATAATATGGAAACGACACGCTCGGCGCCGCCGGCCCATTTCGCCATCGCCATATTCCTGGGCGCCTTCCTGCTTTTCCAGGTCCAGCCGCTCATGGCCAAGGCCATACTGCCGTGGTTCGGCGGCGCGCAGGCGGTGTGGACCACCTGCATGCTCTTCTTCCAGATGCTGCTGCTGGGCGGCTACCTCTACGCCCACCTCATCACCACACGTCTCAAACCCGGCGCGCAGGTGGCGCTTCACTTCTCGCTCATCCTGCTCAGCGTCCTTTTCATAAAGATACTTCCTTCGGAAGCCTGGCGGCCGGACGGCGGCGGCAGCCCGGCTCTCCGGATACTGCTGCTGCTCTCCGCCAGCGTCGGGCTTCCCTTCTTCGTCCTTTCGGCCACCAGCCCGCTGGTGCAGGCCTGGTACAGGGCGGCGGCGCCAGGCCGTTCCCCCTACCGGCTCTACTCGCTCTCCAACACCGGCTCGATGCTGGCGCTGTTGAGCTATCCTTTCCTGGTGGAGCCTTTCCTGGACCTCGGCCGGCAGTCTTCGCTGTGGGGCATATTCTACATCCTGTTCGCCATGGCGCTCTGGTACGCGGCCAGGAGTTTCCTGGCCTCCTCCGCGGCGGCGGTGACCGGCGCGGCACCGGCCGCCGCCGCGCCCCGCCCGACGGCCGGCCGGATCGCGCTCTGGACGCTGCTCTCGGCCTGCGGCTCGGCCATACTGCTGGCCGGCACGGCCCAGCTCACGCAGAACGTGGCGGCCGTGCCTTTTCTATGGATACTCCCGCTCTCGCTCTACCTGCTCTCGTTCATCCTCTGCTTCGAAAGCGACCGCTGGTACGCGCGCGGCAGGTGGCTGGTCTATTTCGGCTTCGCCTGCGCGGGCGTGGTCTACCTGCTCTCCGAATGGATGACGACGCCGCTGGCGATGCAGATCCTGATATATTCGCTGTCCATCTTCATCGCCTGCATGGTCTGCCACGGCGAGCTGGCCGCCCGCAGGCCGGCGCCGGAGCGCCTGACGCTGTTCTACGCGGCGGTCTCCGCCGGGGGCGCGCTGGGCGGGCTGCTGACGGCGCTGGGCGCCCCGCTGCTGCTCAACGGGCCCTGGGAATACCATATCGCCTGGGCGGCGCTGGCGGCCGTGGCGCTGTGGCCGCTCGCAGCCGGCCTGAACCCGCGCTCCCGGCGCGGCGGCCTGGCCGCGGCGGCGCTGCTGGCCCTCTACGGCGGGTTCGCCTACTCGCTTTACGCCAATTACTCCGAGGAGTCGTCCTCCCGCAGGGAGACCGCCCGCAACTTCTACGGGACTCTCCAGATATACGAATGGGAACATTTCGGCTCGACCGCGCTGACCATGATGCACGGCCAGATCGACCACGGCTTTCAGTTCGGCGAGGGCGACCCGCGCAGGAACAGGCCGGTATCTTATTACGGGCCGGAAAGCGGTGCCGGCCTGGCCGTGCGCGCGTTGCGCCGGCGAGGCGGCGGCACAGCGAAGCTGGATATGGGCTTCGTCGGGCTGGGCGCGGGCATCATGGCTGCCTGGGGCCGGCGCGGCGACCGCATAACCTTCTACGAGCTCAACCCGCTGGTCACCCGGCTGAGCTACGCGTATTTCACCTACCTCGACGAGACGGACGCCAGCCTGGGGATCATAATGGGCGACGCCCGGCTCAGCCTGGAGCGCGAAGCCGCGCGCCGCGCGCCGCCGCTGGACCTGCTGGTCCTGGACGCCTTCAGCGGGGACTCCATCCCGCTCCACCTGCTGACCACCGAAGCCTTCCGGACCTATTTCCGCCGCCTCAAGCCCGACGGCGTCCTGGCCGTGCACGTCTCCAACCATTTCCTGGACCTGGAGCCGCTAGTCGTCGGCCTGGCGCTGCAGGCCGGACGCCGCGCCTCTATAATCGAAGGCTGGGAGGACGCGGAAAGCGGGGCCTCGGGCAGCACTTGGGTACTGGTCAGCGCGGACCAGACGCTGATGTCGCAGCCGCTGATCGACCGCCGCGCGCGCGCGCTGGAAGAAGGCCGTAAACCTATGGTATTCACCGACAGGTTCAGCAACCTCTTCCGGCTCATGCGCCGCGACTAGCCGGGCGCCTGGCTGCCGGAATAATATAGAATATCCGCGTAAAATCAGGGTTACGCCGGGTCAGCACCCGTGGGGAGGGAGAGATGAGAAATTTACTGACGGCGGTCCTTATACTGTCCGCGGCGCCCTCGCCGGCGCGCGTCGAGGACAGGACCGAAGAACTCTACAAGGCCGTCGGGGCCGGCGACCTGAAGGCCGTAAAGGCCATACTGGAAGACAGCGGCCAGGACGTGAACGTCGCCTACGACGACAATGACACCTCGCCGCTGATGCTGGCCTGCCGGGAAGGCAACGAGGAGATGGCCCGGCTGCTGATAGAACGCGGCGCGGACATAGCCGGCGTTGACGCCGGCGGCCGGCCCGTAGAGGAATACCTGATCCCTTCCAATAAGCCGGCCCACAAGCGGCTGCGCCGGCTTATCTACGATACAGCGGCCGAAAAAAGCGTCAGGCTTCCCTACGCCTGGCTTCCCCTCTTCATGCCCGACCCCGCCGTCTCCCCCGCGCTGTCGCGGGACCCTCAGGTGCTGCCGGCGGCCAGCGCCGCCGACGGCGACAAGGCCACGGCCTGGGCGTCGAAAGGGACCGGGGCGGAGCTCTGGCTCTTCATCAACTCCGGCGCCCCCTCGCTGCGCCTGCTCAACGGCTGCGGCAGGAGCGGCCAGCTCTTCGGCGCCAACAACCGGGTCAAAAAGCTGCTGGTCTCCGTCTGGACCGCCGAGCATTTCGACGGCGACGTGACGGAAACGGCGCGGGCCTGGAAGATGGCGCGCCTCACGCCGGATATGGCCGTGGAACTGAAGGACGCGCCGGAGCCGCAGGAGTTCCCGTTCCCGTTCAACTGGGAGGAGCTGCGCTTCAAAAAGGCCGAGGCTGCCTCCGTCATCATGAAGCGCGCCGACTACCGCGGCCGCAAGCGGCTTTACTCCTCTTTCGCACTGCGCGTCGAGCCGGCCGAGGTGTACCGCGGTTCTAAGTACGACGACACCTGCCTCTCCGGGATATCGGCCGGCGGGCCCTGGCTGAACGAAGCCGCGCTGCCCGCCAACTGGGCGAGACCCTACGGCAAGGGGACCGAGACCCTGACCCTTTCTACGCCGCAGGAGCGGCTCTATTCGCTGAAGCGCGGCGATAAAACCGTCAGTTCCGGGAGCTGGCGGATAGAAGACGGCGAGCTTGTGCTGGAGCATGAGGGCGGGGCGGAGCGCTACGCGGCTTCGGCGGAGAACATGAAAGGCCGGAGAACGCTGCGCCTGGTCGGGGCGGACGGCGCCACGCTGATCTACCGCGCGGCGCGCTGAACGGAGCCTGATAATGATACGGACGATATCACTGTTTGTCTTTTTCCTTGCTTCGGCCGCGCCGCTGCGGGCCGCCGCGGACCCGGCGCTGTGCCGCGACCTGCGGCTTAAGAGCGCCGGCGCTTTCTGGGACTCCATCGTCTATGAGCTGAAAAAGAGCCCGGCCGTCGGGAAGCTGGCCGGCGGTATCGCGCCAGCGGCCCTGGACGCCGCGCTGGCGGCGGCCGCCGCCGAAACGGGCCTCGCGCAGGGCGATCTCTTCGCCCGGACGGCGGCCGCGCTGCCGCTGGACTCCCTCGGTCCGGACGCGCGCGGCGAGGCCGAGGCCGCCATAGCCGAAGCCCGGGCTTATATAGCGCCAGCGGACCGCCCGGCCTGCGAAGAGACGCTCCCCCCCCTGCCCGCGGAGCCGCCGCCGGATTCCAAATTCTACGACGGAGGGACCCCGGAGACGGCCGGCACCGACCCCGGGCTGGTCGATTGGAAGGACGCGTCTGGCTACGCCGCCTCACGGCTGGGACCTCTTACGGTATTGTTGGACGCGCTGGGACCCGGCGACGAGATCTGGCTCTCCAACCTGGGCCTGCCCGCCCTGCTGCCGCGGCTGGACGCGGCCGCAGGGATAACCGCGCTGAACCTGCCCATAAGCTCCTACGCCAAGAAGCTCTGGCTGATAGAGGGAAAGGGAGGACGGAAGACGCTGCTGCTGTCAGATTTTCAGGGCCGGGTCTACCTGCGCCACTTCGAGCTGCTGCTGAAAAGATATTTTTCCGGCCGGAAGGGCCCGTCCATAAAAGCGGCCGAGGCGCGGTCGGCCTACGAACGCTACTACAAGGCGCTGGAGCGCCTGCACCAGCAGGCTCCCGCCGCCCTGAACTCCCTCGAGGGAGTCATCGCGGGCTACGGCGAAGCTTTCAGGACTTACTGGGCCCCGTATTCCCTTACCTCCGTCTCGGACAGCGAGGGCGACTGGCGGATGGACGTATACAAGCCTGCCGGCGCAGGCCGCTGGGGCGTGATCACGGCGCATTCCTCTTTCTACGGCGAGACGCTGGGCGAGAACATCAGGTACCTGGTGAAAAAGTCCACCGGCATACATACCGTCATAATAGCCGGCTCGGGCGGCTCGCTGGACCCCCGCGGCCTCTACGACATGGCCTATCCTTCGCATGTCATAACCCCTTCCGGCGACGCGGTGCCCAATGAACTGGGCTCGGCCGCCGATTTCAGAGCCCATAGCAGCGCGCTGTCACCGCTGGAAGAGACTCCGGACTGGATCAGGCGCGCGCTGGACGCGGGAGTCTCCACCGTTGACGTAGAGATGGGGCCGGCCGCCGAAATACTCTCGGGGCTGGGGCTTAAGCTGGGCTTCGCCGTGCTGGTCACCGATTTCCCGCTGCACAGGCCCGTCATCGACAAGGTGCTGGCGCGGGCCAGCCTGGCCAGACAGGACTCCGGGGCGAAATACGCGAACATAGAGAATTACATAGGCGGGCTGGGCGACTGGCTGCTGCGCGGCATACCGCCGGGCTGGCAGCCGATAGAGAAGCGGCTCGGCCGCACCCTGGCGGAACAGTCCGCGCTCAACCTGGCGGCGGAAGAGCGCCTGATCGCCCCGCTCTCGGCGGACGAGGCGGGACTGCTCGCGAAGCTGGAGGCCTATTTCAGTTCCCATCCCCCCGCCTTCTCCGTCAGGATGAGCCGGGCGCGCGCCGCCAGGCTGCTGGAGGACGAAGCCTTCCTCTCCACCGAGCTGGTCAGCCTGCTCAAGGGCGACGAGGTTAAGCCGTTCACGCCGGACTACGAACAGCTGTCATACGGGGCGCGGCGCTATATCTTCGGCACGCTGTCCTACTGGGACGGCCCGGAGAAATACGGCGACACGGTGGTGCGGGTGAAGGAAAGGACATGGAAGCGCAGGACCTGGGCCACGCGCCGCTCGGCCATGCGGGCGCTGGCCATTGTGGCGGAGGGGGCCGGCGTGACGACTGACCAGGCGGCGGAGGACCCGGATATGGCCGCGGACGCGGAGGAACTTTTTAATTCGTGGATAATAGCGCCGGCGCAACTCCCCCGCGCGCTGGCGCTGCAGGTCGTCGGCGAACTGCGGGCGCTGCCGCCGCGGGCCTCCGCCGACTTCCTCGGCGCGGCGGAGAAAGACCTCCCCGGCCTCATCGCCCGCCACGACGTGGGCTGGCTGGAGGGGCGGCTCTGGGAGTCGGTCCCCGTCGAGGAAATAGCTCTGATCAAGACACCGGGGGCGGCTCCGGAGATATCGAAAAAGGCTTCCGCTCTCGGGATAAAGGTACTGCGGCGCTGAAGTTAGCGGGAATTGATGCCGGCCAGGGCGCGCCCGGCCAGCAGCATCCCCGCGGCGAAAGAGACCAGGAGTCCGGCTGTGGAATTCATCCAGTCGAACCCGTCCAGGAACACCCAGAAAGAGCGGAACATCAGCACGCTGGCCAGTATAAGAAGTATTTCCCACATCACCAGTTTTTTCATTTCATGCATCCTTTGGCCGCCGGCAAGAGGTCCGTCGCGGACGAGCACTAACGGGGCGGAAGCTTTGACAGCGTCACCCTGGGGTGGCGCTCCAGGAAATACTTGCAGTCCCACTCCCTGGCGAAGAGCAGGACCGGCCTGCCTTCGGGGTCCTCGGCCAGCCGCGCCCCCGCGGGCAGCATGTCCTCGGTGACCGGCTCCGAATCCCTGCCCAGCCAGCGCAGCACCTCCCAGGTGGTCTGCTCCAGCCGCGCGTCGGCGCCGTACTCGTTGGCGAGGCGGTACTGCAGCACTTCGAACTGCAGCGGCCCGACGGCGCCCAGCAGCGGCACGCGCGACTGAGAGCTCGGGATATTGAAAGTCTGCACCACGCCCTCCCGCAGCAGGTGGTCGAAGCCGGAGCGGAAGCGCTTGAACTGCGCCGTATTGCCGCAGTGCAGGAAGGCCAGGTGCTCGGGCGGGAAGCGCGGCACCTCGGGGTAGATTATCGCCGGGTCCTCGGTCAGGGTGTCGCCGATGCGGAACTCCTCGTGGCCGACTATGCCGATGACGTCGCCGGCGTAGGCCTCGTCCACGGTCTCGCGCTCGCGGCCGAAGAGCTTGTGGGAGCTGGAGATGCGTAGCGTTTCTTTGGTCCGCGCGTTGAACACCTTCATGTCGCGCTCGAAACGGCCCGAGCAGACGCGCAGGAAGGCGATCTGGTCGCGGTGTTTGGGGTCCATGTTCGACTGTATCTTGAAGACGAAGCCGGAGAACCGGGGGTCGTCGACGGCCACGGGGCCGGAGAGGGCGGTCTGCGCGCGCGGCTCTGGCGCCATGGTCAGGAAGTTGTCCAGCAGCAGCTGCACGCCGAAATTATTGACGGCGCTGCCGAAGAAGACGGGCGTCAGGTCCCCGCGCAGCACGGCCTCGCGGTCGAACCCGTCGCCCACGGCGTCGAGCATCGAAACTTCCTCCAGGAACCGCGCCGCGGATATCCGGTCGGCCTTGCCGTCCAGTTCCTTGTCGAGGGCCTTCACCACGGTCAGCGGCGCGCGGTACGCCCCGCCCGGCACGCGCTCGAAGAGGTGCAGGCCGCGCGAGCGCCTGTCGAAGACGCCCTTAAAATCCGACCCCATGCCCAGCGGCCAGTTGACGGGATAGGTCTGCAGCCGCAGCGACTTGTCTATCTCGTCGAGCAGCTCCAGCGGCTCCCTGGCGGGGCGGTCCATCTTGTTTATGAAAGTGAAGATCGGGATCTGCCTCATGCGGCAGATCTCGAAGAGTTTGAGCGTCTGCGTCTCTATGCCTTTGGCGGCGTCGAGCACCATGATGACCGAGTCCACGGCCATCAGCACGCGGTAGGTGTCCTCTGAAAAGTCGCGGTGGCCGGGGGTGTCGAGCAGATTGACCTTGCGGCCGCCGTAGTCGAACTGCAGCACGGTGGAGCTGACCGAGATGCCGCGCTTCTTCTCCAGCTCCATCCAGTCCGACGAGGTGCTCTGCTGCCTGCGGCGGGCCGTGACCGAACCGGCCAGCTGCACGGCGCCGCCGTAGAGCAGGAATTTTTCCGTCAGCGTGGTCTTGCCGGCGTCCGGGTGGGAGATGATGGCGAAAGTGCGCCTCTTGGCTATCTCTTTGGGATTTATCATAAAGTCATAAAGGGGACGTTGTTTAGTTCTTTAGTTTTCGCCGTTTCAGGGGCTTAATAGGGGTCTCTGGAGGGTCGAAAACTAAAGAACTAAACAACGTCCCCCTCGGGCCGCCGGACAGGCGCCAGGGGCGGCCTTTGACTTTACCCTTTACGAAAACGCGGACGCCGTGCGCGGGGACCTCCGCTTCAAGCGCGCCGGAAGAGACCCGGGCCTTCTCCCCGGCATAGAGTTCGCGGTATTTTCCGGCGGGAACGCCGCCGGCCCTGAGCAGCGCCGGCGAGGAACCCTTGTTGAGCAGGACCACGGCGGTCTCGCCCTCATAGTCCCGCCTGAAGACATAGGAGTCCTTCGAAGAGGAGATAAGCGTCTGCGCGCCGCGCCGCAGCGGCGCGGCGGACCTGCGCATGGCGTTGAGCTTCTTCAGGTGATGATAGACGGGGTCGGTCTTCGCCTTCTTTATGCCTTCGGCTCCGAGCATCCTGCGGTTGTCCGGGTCATTGCCGCCGGCCATCCGGACCTCGGTGCCGTAATAGACGCAGGGGATGCCGCGTACCGTGAAATAGAAGTTGAGCGCGTCGAAATACTGCTCCGCGGACGCCGGCGTGCCCTGGCCCTCCTCGCCGGTGCCGTTGAACCTCGGCTTGTCGTGATTGTCCAGATAAGTGACCAGGTAAGTGGCGTCCTTGTACTTATGGTCGTGCGCGAATATGGCGTCGGCCTTCGAATAGTCCCCGCCTTTGAACACTTCCTCCATCGGCCCCCAGGTCCCCATCGCGGAGAGCGGCATGTCGAGCAGGCTCATGGCGCTGTTCATCGGATCGCCCGGGGCGAGGTTGCTGTAGCGGGCCAGCATATCGAAATCGTCGCGCGTCCAGGCCTCGCCGAAGATAAAGAAATCCTTCTTCGCCGCGTGCAGCGCGCCCGTAAAATGGCGCCAGAACTCGTCGCTCATCCAGACGACGGTATCCAGGCGGAACGCGTCCACGCCCAGCGCCTGGTACTTCAGGTAGATGTCCGTGAGCCACTTCACCGTCTCCGGGTTGGAGTCGTTGAAGTCCAGCAGGTCGGCCAGCACCGGGCCCGAACGGGTGAACCAGCCCCTGTCGTCGGCGTGATAGTCGAACTCCAGGCCCAGACCGCGCACCTTGCCGTTGTCGGCGTGCCATTTCACCGAAGGATGGGTGTCGCCGCCGTGCGCGTGGTTGGGGACTACGTCCTGTATCAGTTTCATCCCCCTGGAGTGGACCTTCTTTATGAGGTCGGCGTAAGTCGCGCCGTCCGACTCCAGGTGCGGGTCTATCCTGGAGAAATCCCAGCCCCAGTAGCCGTGGTAGCCGGCCGCGTCGTAGGTCTCCGAGGAGTTCACGTAGCGGCCCGGAGGCTGCATGACCGGCGGGGTTATCCAGACGGCCGTGAAGCCCATGTCCTTTATGTGGGCGAGATTGTCCATCAGGCCGCGGAAATCCCCGCCCTGGTAGTAGCGCAGGTTACCGGGGAGATATTCGTCCCCGTAGATGTCGTTATTGGAGGGGTCGCCGTCGGCGAAGCGGTCGGTGAGGACCAGGTATATCGTCTCGTCGCGGAAGTCCGCCGCCGACCCGGGGAGGGCCGGCGACAGGAGCAGGAAAAACAGCGCGGCGGCGGTCTTCATCAGGGCCCTGGCGTTCAGTGGTTCAGCACATAGCTGAACAGAAGCGGGGCCACTATAGTCGCGTCGCTTTCTATGACGAACCTGGGAGTGTCCACGGCCAGCTTGCCCCAGGTGATCTTCTCGTTGGGCACGGCGCCGGAATAGGAGCCGAAGCTGGTGATGCTGTCGGAGATCTGGCAGAAATAGCCCCACATCTTGACCTCCTTGCGCAGGTCGCACTCTATCATCGGGACCACGCAGATGGGGAAGTCGCCGGCTATGCCGCCGCCGATCTGGAAGAAGCCTATGCCGGGGTCGGTCTCCCGGCTGGTCTTCTGGTACCAGTCGGCCAGGTGCATCATGTACTCGATGCCGGTCTTCATCGTGCCGGGCTTGAGCTGGCCCTTGATGCACTTGGCGGCGTAGACGTTGCCGAGCGTGGAGTCCTCCCAGCCGGGCACGTAGATGGGCAGGTTCTTTTCGGCGGCGGCCAGCAGCCAGCTGTCGGCCGGGTCCGCCTGGTAATATTTCCTGATGTCGCCGGAGAGCAGGAGGTCGTAAAAATGTTCGTGGGGGAACTTGCGGTTGCCGGTCTTCTCCGAGGCCTTCCAGCGCTTCACTATGTGGTCCTCGATGTGGTACATCACGTCCTGCGGGATACAGGTGTCGGTGACGCGGTTGAAACCGCGCTCCATCAGCTCCTTCTCCTGCTCGGGGCTCAGGTCGCGGTAATTGGGGACTTTCTCGTACTCGTTGCTGGCGACCAGGTTGAAGACGTCCTCTTCCAGGTTGGCGCCGGTGCAGGAAATGCCGTGTATCTTGCCCTGGCGTATCATCTCGGCCAGCGTTATGCCCAGCTCGGCGGTACTCATCGCGCCGGCCATGGACAGGAACATTTTACCGCCCTTTTCGATGTGGACGTTGTAGGCGTCGGCCGCGTTCCTGAGGGCCAGGGAATTGAAATGCCGGTAGTTGCGCTCTATGAAAGAGCTTATCGCGCCCTTGACGGCCTGCGCGGGCTTGGCTGAAGTGGCATTTCCCATAAAGTCAGACCTCCGTAACCCGGGGAAGAACGCAGGAACGCGCATTATTTCCCTTTATCCCCGCGTATTCAGTTTAGCAAATGAAAGTATAAAATTAAACCCCGCCGACGGGAAGGCCGCGGCGCTTTTTTTGGTAGAATATCGGAGGGTGAGGTCCCCAATGAAACAGGAAGATCCGGAATGCGTTTTCCGCAGCCAGAGTTTCCATGAGGCCGCCATCGTGCGGGAGATGCTGGACGCCGCCGGGGTACCGGCCTTCCTCTTCGATTCCAACGCGACCGGCAGCGCGGCGCTCTTCGGCCCGGCCGTGATGTTCCGGGTCATGGTGTCGGCCTCCAGCAAGGACGCCGCCCTCAAGCTGATAGCGGAGAAGGAAGAAAAATGAAAAAGATCACGATGACCGACGCCGACACGGTGAGGTTCACCGGCATAACGGCGAAGATAAAGTTCTTTTCCTCCATGAGCATGGCCCTGCTGGAGAAGATATTGGCCTGGGTGACGCTCTGCGAATACGGGAAAGGCGAGAAGATCTGCTCGCAGGGCGACCCGGGCGACGCCTTCTACGCCATAGAATCCGGCGCCGTGAGCGTAAAGGTCAAACGAGGCTTCCTGCCCTTCCCCAAAAAGATGGCGGATCTCGGGCCCGGCGACTTCTTCGGCGAGATGGCGCTGCTCTCGCGCCAGCCGCGCAACGCCACGGTCACCTGCGAGGAGCCCACCCGCGTATTCGTTCTGCTGGCGGACCATTTCGAGGCGGCCGCGAAAGAGAACCCGAAGTTCGCCGAGGAGATACGCAAGCTCTCCGACGAGCGCAAGTTAGAGCTCGGGCACAAATAAGTTCCGGCCCCGGCAAAAAAGAGCCGCCCCGAGGCGGCTCTTTTTTTTATCCGGCGCGGAAAATCAGTCCCTGATATAGTGGCAGGTATAGCCGCCTGGATGCTTACGCAGGTAATCCTGGTGGTAGTCCTCCGCCGGCCAGAACTCCCCCGCCGGCTCCAGCGAGGTCGTCACCGGCCGCTGCCAGCGGCCCGTGTGGGCCGCCCTCTTTACGGCGGCCTCCGCCTCCGCCTTCTGTTCCGGCGAGGAATAGAATATCGCCGAGCGGTACTGAGTGCCGATATCGTTGCCCTGCCTGTTCGGCGTTGTCGGATCGTGGATCCTGAAGAAGAAATCCAGCAGCGCGCCGTAGGAGATGCGCGCCGGGTCGAACTTCACCTCGATGGACTCGGCGTGGCCGGTATCGCCGGTCTTCACGTCCTCGTAAGACGGAGTCTTCAGCGTCCCGCCGGTATAGCCGACGCGGGTCTCCAGCACGCCGGGCAGGGCCCGGACCAGGTCCTCCATCCCCCAGAAACATCCTCCCGCAAGCAGCGCTGTTTCGGTCTTTTCGGCCATGACGGTCTCCTTTTTTTCCGGCGCCGGGGACGCCGCCGGCGAACAGGCGCACAGCGCCAGCAGCGCGGCCGCGGCCAGGCCCCTCACATCTCCGCGAACTCCACTTTTATGTCCGGGTGCAGGCTGCGGTGCACGGGGCAGACCTTCACGCAGGCCATCAGCTTCTCCCGCTGGACGGCGGACAGGCCGGCCGGCAGCTTCACGCGCGCCGCGAAGCGCGCCACCCGGCGCGGGGACTCCGTCATCTCCTTGACTATGGCGATGGAGGAGCCCTCGAACGGGATCCTCTCGCGCGCGGCGACCTTGGCCATTATCGTCAGGACGCAGGAAGCCAGGGAGGAGGCGAACAGGTCGGTCGGCGAGAACATGCGGCCTTTCCCCCCGTTGTCGGGTGGCAGGTCGGTGACTATAACGGCGCCGGTGGGCCCGTGCGTCAGCCGGACCTGCTCGTCGCCTATATATTCGGCTTTTATTTCGGTAGCCATGCCGGGATTGTAGCAATTGAGGAGCCGCCGGGTAAAAATGTAGAATACCTCCATGGAAAACAGAACCCTTGCGGTCCTCGCGGCCGCGATACTTCTCTCCACCGCCGCGGCCTGCAAACCGGAAGCGGAGCAGGCAACGGCCAGCCAGGAACCGCCGGTCGCGCACGCGACGGCCAAGGAGGCCAGCACCGACATGTCACCACTTCTCAACCCCGCCGGGCTCACCGAGCAGGCTCCCGCCAGCTTCAAAGTGCTTTTCAATACAACCAAGGGCGATTTCACGCTTGAGGTGAACCGCGACTGGTCGCCGCTGGGCGCCGACAGGTTCTACAACCTGGTCAAGGCCGGCTACTTCACCGACGTCGCCTTCTTCCGCGTCATCGGCGGCTTCATGGCCCAGTTCGGCATACACGGCGACCCCAAGGTCTCCGCGGCCTGGCGCGGCGCGCGCATACAGGACGACCCGGTGAAGCAGTCCAATAAGCGCGGCTATGTCTCCTACGCGATGGCCGGCCCCAACACCCGCACCACCCAGCTCTTCATCAGCTTCGGCGACAACTCGCAGCTGGACTCGATGGGTTTCTCGCCTTTCGGCAAGGTCGTCTCCGGCATGGAGATAGTGGACTCGCTCCACGACGGCTACGGCGAGGGCGCGCCCAACGGCCGGGGTCCGGACCAGGGCCGCGTGCAGACGCAGGGCAACTCCTACCTGAAGGCCGACTTCCCCAAGCTGGACTACATCAAGTCCGCCTCGCTGCTTAACTGAAGACGGTCCCCTCGCATGACAAGGGCCGCCCCGCGGGGGGCGGCCCTTGCTTTTCCCGGGGGCCCGGCCCGCCGGCCGGGTTACTCCAGCGGCTTGACGCAGTCGGGGGAATCGTTCTTCGGGTCATTGACTATGTCCGAGACCCGGTGGCCCCGCATCAGCGAGGAATCGTAGGCGCGCAGCAGCGGCAGCAGGGTCTCGCCGTCTCGCATGCGCGGATTGAGCCAGAGCGCTTCGTGGCGCGGCTCCAGTATCACCGGCATTCTGTGATGCACCGTCCGTACAAGAGCGGAGGCCGCCGCCGTTATTATCGCGAAAGTACCGCGCTTCTCCTCGTATACGCCCGCCATACCGAAAAGCCCGCCGTCGCGCAGGGAGAACCGGTAGGGGATCTTCTCGCCGGCCGAGCCGCTCCACTCGTAGAAGCCGTCGGCCGGTATTATGCAGCGCGAATTATAAAAGACGCCCCGGAAAGCGGGCCTGGAGGCTATGCCCTCCGCCCTCGCGTTTATGAACCCCTCCGGCTCGAGCTCGGGCTGGGCCTCGGGCTGCCCCTCCTCGCCGGAGTACTTGCGTTCCAGCGGGCTGCCCGCGGGGAACAGCGGCACGGCGGGGCCGGAGCGGAACGGTCCGCCCGACCAGGAGGGAACAAAGCCCCACTTCATGAGGCGCAGGCCGGCGGGTGTTATTACCGGCGTAGAGGCGCCGGGGGCGATATTATAGCCGGGAGCATAATGGAACGGGGGCTGCTTGAGCCCGAAACGATTTATAAGGTCGGCGAGGTCCGCCGACCGGGAATAACGGCCGCACATAGAGCCATTATACTTTACTGCGGGGGTGGCGCGCCGGGCTTGCGACAGGCGCCTCCTTAATTGAGCGGCAGGGTGAAGCGGAAAACGCTGCCGCCGCCGGGGCAATTCTCGGCCCAGATGCGGCCGCCGTGGGCGCATATCACCATCCGGCAGAACGTCAGCCCCAGTCCCATGCCGCCGCGCGCCGCGGCCGCCGTGGGGCCCTGGAAGAATTTGTCGAAGATCTTCCCTATATATTCCTCGGGAATACCCGGGCCGGCGTCGCTTACGGAGAACAGCACTTCCGCCCCCCCCTCCCCGCTCTCGGCCTTTACGCCGACCCGGCCGGACGAGGGGCTGAACTTGAGCGCGTTGTTGATCAGGTTCTGAAGCACGCGTCCGACCATCTCGCGGTCGGCCTTCACCACCCGGGCGGGGGCGGCGCCGGCCTTGAGCGACTTGCGCTCGGCCTGCGCCCGGGGGAGCATCGTCTTTATCGCCCCGCCGATGATGTCCCTGACCGGCACGGGCTTTATGTCGAGCTGCATCGAGCCGGCCTCCATCTTGCTGATGCGCAGTATGTCGTTTATCATCTCGCGCATCTCGTTGAGGACGTAGTAGATGTCCTTGAACCTCTCGTGCTGCGCCTCGCTCATCGTCCCCTTGAGCTCGTCCTCCAGGAATTCGCAGCTGCAGAGCAGCGCGGTCATGGGGTTGTTGAGGTCGTGGACTATGGCGTGAGCGAGCAGGTCCTTGCTGCGTTCCAGCTGTACGCGGCGCTCCTCCAGTATGGCCAGCGCGGAATAATCGCAGACGGCCGAAATCAGGTTCCGGTCGGCGGCCGACCATTCCCTGGGCTCCCGGGCGTTCTCCGCGCAGACTATCCCGGCCGGACGGCCCTCGGCCACTATCTGCATGTCCAGCACGGACAGGATACCGTTGGGGATGAAATATTCCCTGGAGAACTCGGCCGTGCGCGGGTCCCGCCTGGCGTCAGCCGCCGCCACCGCGCCCTCGCTCTCGATTACCTTGAAATAAAGCGGCGACTTGGCCCTCTCCCAGCGCTCGCCGGAAAAATGCCTGCGCGTCGGGGCGTCGTAGACGTCCCGGCAGACCATGGCGGTCTTGTCCTCGGTGAAAAGCCAGACTCCGACGCGGTCCACGCCCAGGGCGTGGGCGCAGATCTCGGCCGCCTCCCTGAAAGCGGCGTCCAGGCCCTGGCCGGCGGCCTTGCGGCTCCTGCCCAGCGTCATCAGGGTTATGTTCTGGGCCTCGAGCACCTCGTTCTGTTTTTTTAAGGCCAGCTCGGCTTTCTTCAGGCGGGTCACATCGTCCAGGCAGATGAGGACCTGCGGCTCGCCCTCTTCCGTTATGACCGCCGTGGAGGCCACGAAGCAGACCTGCTCGTTATCGATCGTCAGACCTATCTCCCTGCGGCTTATGGCTTTACGCGAACGGAAAGTCTCGCTCAGCAGTTCGCGCAACGGGCAGTTGGCGCACTCTTTCTCTTTGCCGCAGAGGCCGCTCTTCGCCGCCTCGCAGCCCAGCGCCTCGCCGGCCATGCGGCCGATATTAGCGGCCTTGTTGGGGACGCCCGAAAGGCTTATCCTGGTTATCCTCCGGTCCTTATTGACCAGCAGCATTATCATGGGCGAGTTATTGAAGATGGCGTTGAGCTGCGCCGAGCCGCGCCTCAACTCCTCTTCCATCCTGCGCCGGGCCGTGATGTCCCTCCCGGAGCAGGCGGCCCCTATAATTTTGCCGTCCAGCAGTATGGGACCGAAAGTGAGATCGTAGTAGTGTCGGCGCCCGGAGCGGACATAGCTGTCCTCCTCCCTGAAGGACTGGCCGGACAGCGCCCGGCTATACCGTTTCTTCCACTTGTGTACGTCCGGGGCCAGCGCGTTGGCTAACACGGGATCGCCGGGTTTTACACGGCGGGAGAGGCGGGATTCGCAGATCTTCCGATAGGCCTCGTTGAAAGTTATGAACTTCAGGCCCCTGTCCACGGACCAGATGAGGTCGCTGGTGTTGTTCAGCAGGCCCTCCAGGTTGGCCCAGTTCTTCTTCAGCGCGGCGTGCCCGGCCGCCAGCTGCCGGGTGCGCTCCGTCACTTCGGCTTCAAGGCCCCGCTTCTTTTCCTCCAGCTCTTTTTCGGCATTCACGCGCGCGGTCACGTCCCTGGCCACGCCCTCCACGCCGGCCACCTTGCCGCGCTGGTCCTTAACGGGGACCTCCAGCGCTTCCAGCCACCTCGTGCCGCCCCGGGCGTGGAACACCTCCAGCAGATAGGGTTTCTGTTTTTTGCCCTTGAGGCTCAGCACGGTGCGGCGGCGGGCCTCCTCATTGCGGGGGTCGGGCGTGAGGTAGCGGGTGTAATGCCTGAGAAAATCCTTCACGGCATAGCCGAGGACGCCGCGGACGGAGGGGCTGACGTAGGTAAAAACGCCTTTCCCGTCGTGGCGGTAGAAAAAAGAATCGGAACCGAAAGCCCGCGCCAGCCTGGACCTGAAGCCGGCCGGTTCTTCCGGCACCGAAGTGACGGGTTTAGCTCCCTTCTTTGACATATCCCCCCCGAAACGGCTCCGCCCCGGCCGTAAATGGCCGATGGCGAAAGAACGGGCAAGGCCTTTTCGGCCCGCCTCAGCGACTCGTTTTGAGACTATCCCTACCCCTAGGGAATTATTACAAAATTAAACGGCGCTTGTGAAGCCCTTTCAGCGCTTCGCCAGTTCCCGCTCGAAAGAGGCCCTGAGGCGCGGCTCGTCGAAGAAGTCCGCGGCCTCCCGGTAGGCGGCCTCGGCGGCCTTCCTGTCGCCCGCTTTTGAGAAGCAGGAGCCGGCCCGGAGATAGCCCAGCGACAGCATGGCCTCTACGGAACCCGGCTTGCCGGCCGAAGAATAAAGGGACATGGAAGAGCGGGCTTCTGCCAGCGCCGCGGAGCAGGCTTTGCGGGAGACCAACGCGGATATCAGGCGGAAGCGGGCCTCGAAGACCGGCCCCTTCGGGGCCTTCAGCACGGAATCAGCGAATACTCCCTGCAGGTTCTCCTCCGACCAGGGCTCGAACTCCGCATTCGGATGCTTCCTGATAAAATCCCGCCAGGTTTCGGGACTGGAAGAATCGGGGTCCCTCAGCAGCGCCCTCACCAGGTAAGCGTCGTCGGCGAAGGGATTGGAGGGATAGCTTATAAGCGTGGCGTCCAGCCTGTCCCGGGCGGTCTTGAGCCGCATGTCGGCCGAAAGGGATTCCCTGAACCGTCCGGCCGCGGTATCGGCCTCAAGGGCGGCCTTCACCTTGCGCAGCGAATTGCGGTACTGGCTGTCTGGGGTCCTGGCGCAGCCCTGCGCGACGAAAGGCAGCAGGGCCGCCAGCAGCAGAGCGGGGCGGTTCACGCCCCCGCCTTCAGCCTGGCGATGCGCTCCTCCAGCGGCGGGTGGGTGGAGAAGAGCATGGCGAAACCGCCCGGCCTGGAGGAGATCTTGAAAGCGGCTACCGACTCCCGCCCGGTCAGGTCGGCGTATTTTACCGTGCGCCGCAGGCCTTCGAGCGCGTTTATCATCTTCTCCCGGCCCGCCAGGCCGGCGCCGCCGGCGTCCGCGCGGTATTCGCGGTAGCGGGAGAAAGCGGCGAGCAGTATCATGCCCAAAAAGCTCAGCGCTATCTGAAGAACTATCACCACCAGGTGCTGCATGCCCCCGCCGCCGTCGCGCGAGTTGCGGAAGATGAAGAAGGCTATAACGCGGGCCAGGAACATCACTATCGCGTTGATGACGCCCTGCAGCAGGGTCATCGTGACCATATCGCCGTTGGCGACATGGGCGATTTCGTGGCCGAGCACGCCCTCGACCTGCTCCCAGTCCATGGAGTCGAGCAGGCCGGCCGATACAGCGACCAGCGCGCGCGAGCGCGTAGGCCCGGTGGCGAAGGCGTTGACCTCGGGGCTGTCGTAAACGCCGACTTCGGGCATCCTGGGCAGGCCGGCCGCCTTGGCCAGGTTGTGCACCGAGGCCACGAGGCGGGAGAGTTCAGGGTTGGTCGTGTTGGGATCTATGACCTTCACGCCCATCATCCACTTTGCCATCACGCGGGACAGGCCCAGAGAGATGAAAGCGCCGCCCATGCCCCAGATCAGGCAGAAGATCAGCAGTGTGGTGTAATCGATGCCTTTGGCGTCCAGATAAGGACGCACGCCCAGCAGCTGCATCGTTATGGACAGCGTGGTTATTATAAGGATATTCAAAAGAACGAAGAGAACCATGCGCTTGGCGAATTTCATGATCTTTTTACCTCCGGATCAATCGGGGATGCTGCCCCGGTTTCCAGCCTATATTTTACAAAATACCGGGAGCCGGCGCACTCTCCGCTAGTTCGAAAAAAATATCCTTATTTTACACATTTTTTACCCCTTGACAAGTCAAGCGCCGGATGTTAGACTATAGTCGCAGAGTAAGTGAAGTCCGGTGTTTTGCGGTGTCCCGGCCGGTCCCCGCGGGCCGTCCCCCGGGAGGGCGAACAGCAGCGAGTGCGGTGCGGTAACAGCGGCAGTTGCGGTGTCGGTGCGGTGCGGTGTCGGTGCGGTGCAGTGCGGTTGCGGTGTCGGTGCAGTGCGGTTGCAGCGCAGTGCTCCGGTCCGGCCCACAACAGGACCCAGCTGGTGTACGGCCCCCGCCCCCTGGCGGGGGCCCCTCTTTTGCCAGGCTATATGTCTTTCTTGCCGCCGGCCCTGTAAATGGAGCCCCGGCCGAACTTGCGGCGTATCTCATCCACCGCGCGGTGCGACCGCTCCCTCCTGTCGTCCCCCGCCTCTTCGAAAAGACTTTCCTTCTCAGCCGCCGGCATCAGCCCGGACACTTTCACCCCCAGCAGACGCGCCTTCCTGCGGCCACGGCCGAAGGCGGCGTAGAGGCCGGAGATCTCTTTCCATATCACGTCCGCGTAATTGGTCGCCAGCGGGATGGTCCTGGCGCGCGTATAAGTGACGAAACCCTCCAGCCTTATCTTCAGGCCCACGGTGCGCCCCTTGAGGCCCGCCTCCCTGAGCCGCGACGACACTTTGTCGCAGAGCGCCACCAGCGACTCCTTTATCTCCCTCTCGTCGTCCGTGTCGGTGTCGAAAGTGATCTCGTTGGAGACGGACTTAGCCTCACCCTCCGGCGAGACCGGCCGCGGATCCAGACCCATGCCCAGCGTCCTGAGCGCCGGCCCGGCCAAGCCAAGGAACAGCAGCCGCTCCTCCGGACAGGCCGCCAGTTCCCCTATGGTGTTCAGGCCGATGGAGCGAAGCGACGCCGCGGTCTTCGGCCCCAGGCCCCAGAGCCTGGAGATATCCAGCGGCGCCAGGAAAGCGGCCTCCCCGCCGGGCGGCACGGTCACTAAACCGTCCGGCTTGCGCAGATCGGAGGCTATCTTGGCGCACATTTTGGTGGGGGCCAGGCCGACGGAACAGGTCAGGCCCGTAAGCTCTTTCACGCGGTCCTTGAGCCGGCGGCAGGCCTCCGCCGGCCCGCCGAAAAGATGCGCGCTCAGCGTGATGTCGAGAAAGGCCTCGTCCACGCTGACCATCTCCACGTCGGGAGTGAACTCGTGGAAGGCCTTTTCTATGATAGAGGAAGCGCGGCTGTATTTGCGGAAATCCGGCTGAAGATAGACGCCGCCCGGGCAGCGCCGCCAGGCCTCGGAGATGGGCATGGCCGAGCGGACGCCGAATTTGCGCGCCTCGTAGGAGCAGGTGGAGACCACTCCGCGGCCGCGGCCGCCTTTCGGGTCCGCCCCTATTATAACGGGCCTGCCGCGCAGCGACGGGTCGTCGCGCTGTTCCACGGCGGCGAAGAAAGCGTCCATGTCCACGTGGACGATATGGCGGTCCGCCATGGCCGGCTACTTCACCTTTATGATCATGCCGTCCGAATGCGCGCCGAATTCCGGCGCGTACATGGACTGTATGGTCGCCGCGCCAAGGCGGTAGGTCCCCGGCAGCGACGGGCGCAGGCGGTAACCGAACTCGTACTCGCCGCGCGGCACCCATTCCATGAAGAAGTTGGTCAGCGAATCGCGCTGCTCCTCGTAGCGGGAGACCTTGTCCCACTTCCAGCCGCTCAGCAGGGATTCCGCCTCGAAGCCGGCCGGCTTGGGATCCTTGAGGTGCACATACTCGAAGGCCGAACGCGTCCTCACCGTCAGCATCACTTCTATCTCGGAGCCCGCCGGGACCGTATCGCCGCTCTTCAGCGGTTTCAGGGCGTAGCCGTCCCCCTCCTTTTCACGGAGGAAATATTTCCGCCCTACGTTCATCATCCCGGAGGGCGAGGCCTCGGCAAGCCCGCCGCCGGTGTAGATCGCCGACAGCGAGGCGAAGGCAAGGCCCGGGCCTTTCTTGGTTATCGCCGCCCTGGCGTGCTCCGGCTTCGCGTCCGCGCCGTAGAGCGACCAGCGCAGCGGCTTCTCCAGCCAGTCCGCCGGGCCGACGGCGGCTTTTTCCTTCAGCCCGCCCCAGTCGAGCGAGAAGGACTCGCCCTTGTCCAGCGCGCCGCGGGCTTTCATGAAGTCCAGCAGCGAGTAGATGGCCGCGGCCGAGGCCCGCGTTGATTTCCACTCCGTCGCCCGCCTGTTGAAAAGCAGCCACTGGGCCATCTTCGCGGCGCGCGGGTCCTCCGGCCTGAACGCGACCAGGGTTCTCATCAGGAAAGCGTGCTTCTCCACCGTGTCGTTGTACCAGAGCCAGGAGATCTTCTCCGGCGCCCAGTAGAGACCGGAGACCTCGTCCTCGCGCGAGCCGTCCATCGCGCGCTTGAGGTAAAGGTCCGCCTTCTCCTTCTCTCCCAGCCGCAGGTAGATATAGGCCGCGTAGGCCTTGCCCATCGGCGTCATGGCGCGGTAATGCCCGTCGGCGTAATCGGCCCAGAGCTTGGCGTATTTAAGTGCCGTGCCGGCCTCGGGCCATTTTTTGTCGAGAGAGGAGACCACGTAGGCGGCATAGAGCAGCATCGAAGTCTCCGCGGGCTCCGGCTTCATATACCCCGGCGCCTCGGCGAGGACGTACTTGAGCGCCCGCCTGGCCAGGGCGGCGGGCGCGGCCACGCCGTAGCGCTCGCCTTCGGCGAAACCCTCCAGCACATAGAGCGTCATATGCAGGTTGGAGCGGCCGCCGGGGAACCACGGAAAGGAACCGTCGGCGAGCTGATAGGACCCGAGCTTCTCCAGCGCCGCCTTGCGCTCGGCCTCCACCAGCCGCGGGTCCAGCGTGTCTATCGCGGGCAGTGAAGAAGCGCGGCCTTTGGAGGCCTCCTCCCACGGCGTTTCCAGCAGCGAGATCAGGCGCAGAGGGTTGTCCCTCTCCCAGGCCGGCGTCAGAGCGGAGCGCTTCGGCAGCTTAGCCGCGGCCGCCGCCAGCGCCGGGTGCTTGGAGTACACGGCGTTGACTATCGAGAGCGGCACGTAGCGGTTGAGCAGCTGCTCGGTGCATTCGTGAGGGTAGCGCACCAGGTAGGGCAGGCTGTTGAGCACGGTGAGCGCCAGCTGCGGCTGTATCTCCAGGTGCGAGGACTCCATTACGCGCGAGGCGTCCTTCTTCTCAAGCTCCTTCAGGCGCAATTCTTTGCGGACATCGCCGTCCAGCGCGGCGTTGACGGAGGCGAAGAGGCGCTCGCGGGAAGGCAGCAGCGGCAGATCGTTCTCCTGCGCGTCGGAGAAGCGGCCGGCGCGCGCGACCAGCCTCACCTTATATAGCCCGGTGGAGAGCGGCGCTTTTACGGGCCACTTCATCGAGGCGGACCCGTCCTTTTTCACGGAGAAGGACCTGGTCAGGTCCTTCAGCCCCAGTTCCCCCGCCGCGTCAGCCCCGTCCCGGGTCACGGAAAGGACGGCCGTGCCGCCGAGCGGCCCGTCGGAGGCGTTGGTAATGACCGCGACCAGCTCCGACTCGTCGCCCTCGCGCAGGTAGCGCGGCAGGTCCAGCCGCGCCATCAGGTCCTTGCGCGTCACGACCTCGGCGGAGATCCCGCCGCGCCTGACGTCGGGAGTCATGACCCGGGCCGTGACCTTCCACGAGGTCAGCCTCTCGGGCATCTTAAAAGAGACCGCGCCGCGGCCTTTCTCTATCTTCAGCTGCGGGTTGAAATAAGCGGTCTCGGAAAAATCCGAGCGGACCGGCGCGACGGCTTCCCTCGGCGCGGCATCTTCCTTATTTTCAGACCCGGCGGAAGCGGATTTGGCCCTGGCTATGCTGGCGCCGGGCGCGGCCGCCGGCGCCGCCTGCATGGCGGAATCGGCGAACCCCTCCTCCAGCTCGTAGCGCAGCGACTTACCGCCGTAACCTGAAGCTAAACCGCCGCCGCCCAGCCGGGACGAGTTCAGCCGGAATGAGGGGAACACCTCCTCCACCGCCGACCGCTCGAAAATACTGAACATGCGGGAGATCAGGCCGCGCTTGACCGGGAAACCGGTCGCCTGCGACTGGAAAAGCGACGAAAGCGAGTGAACGCGGGAGCGCCGGTCCGGGTAGAGCCCGTCCAGCCAGGAACCGCCTAAGCCGCGGTAGTATTCCAGCGACCTGTCGAAGACCCGGACCGTCGCCTCTCCATCGACCGGACGGCCGCCGCCGTCGCGCGCGACGAGTTTCCAGTCGGCCCTCCCGCCGGGCAGGAGCGACTTCTGGTGGTCCAGGGTAAGCGAAAGCGCCCTGTCGGAAAAAGGCACTTCGGCGTGCTCCGACGCGGAATAGCCGGCGAAGTCGTAAACGCCGAACCAGCGCGCGTCGAAGCCGCCGCGATGCTCCGGGCCTATCTTTATCCCGGTCATCGAAACGCCCGGCGCCTTGAGGACCCTCTTCTCCAGCAGGAAACTGCCGGCGAAGATCTCCAGGAACTTGGCGCCCTTGAGCGCCGAAGCGCCCAGCAGCAGGCGGGCCGTCTCTCCCTCCTGGTACGAGGGGCGCTCGAATATCGCGACCGGCGGCAGGTTCAGCGACGAGATCTTCTTCCCCGGGGCGTAGGACACCAGTACCAGCGAGCCAGAGGACTCGCCGCCCCAGGGGTCGGCGGCTTTCAGCCGCAGCCGGTAGACCCCCTCGGTCAGCGGCTTCAGTTTCAGGTCGCGCGCGCTCTTCTCGTCGAACTCGACCGCCCCCTTTTCCATCAGCCTGCCGTCCGGGGCCGGGGCGAAGAAGGCGTTCAGGTCGGGGTTCCTTTCGAAAGAGCCCCTCCAGCCCGGCGACGGCGTGAAATCCGGGGTCTTGTCCAGCCGGTAAAGTTCGTAGGCCCCCCGGCCGGAGACCTGCGCGTCGCTGAGGTTCATCAGGCGGACCTTCACCGAAGGGGCGTCGGACGGCGTGAAAAAGCCGGCGGCGGGCTGCATATCGACGATATAAGACCTGGCGCCGGCGCGATAGGAGCGCGCCGCAGTTATCACGCGCCCACCGGCGTCACGGGCCTCGGCCGTAACCCTGAAGTCGGCGGGATGATCGCCTTCCCCCTCCGGCGTGAACTCGAAAGAGAACCCGCCGTCGGGGGACGTCTTAATGTTCCCGGCGGCGACCTCGCCGGAAGAGGCGTCGCGGGGCATCCACCAGGCGTACCACGGGACGTAGCGGGACCGGGCCACGCGGTAGCGTATCTCCGCGCCGGGCACCGGCGAACCGAAATAATACCTGGCCGAACCGCTTATCTTCGCCTTGCGGCCGAAGCGCAGCGGGCCCTTCGCCTCCTCCAGCAGCACCTCGAACTCGGGGCGCTTATACTCCTCCACCCCGAAAGAAGCCGTGCCCCGGAACGAGGTCCCGTAGCCGAGGAGCTCGGCGTTGAGCTGGTAGTTCCCCAGCAGCCGGCCCGACGGGATGGTGAAGGATCCGGCCGCGCTGCCCATGTCGTTAAGTTCGTAAGAGCTGCTGAAGAATTCCTGCCAGTTCGCGTCGCGCGCGCTCACCTTTATCTTTCTCCCGCGCGCGTGGACGGAGTAACCGCGGGGCCGGCGCTCCAGCACTGTTACCTTGAACCCGACCTCCTGGCCGGGACGGTACACCGGCCTGTCCGTGTCCACGCCCACTACGAGGGGCTGCGGCACCGGCAGCGAGGAACTCAGCGTGCCGCCGGTATAGGCGTAGGCCCCGCCATGCGCCACCAGCGGGTCCAGCGAAAAACTCTCCCGGGAAGGATAGGAGACGCTCAGGTCGAAAGGCAGCTCCAGCGAGCCGTCGGGTCCGAAAGACGCGGAGGACTTGTGCCAGTCCCCGCGGCGCGGCAGGGAATAGAAGTAGTCCAGTTTCGCGCCGGCCAGCGGGGAGCCGTCCTTCCCGTCCAGGGCGTAGAGGTGGAACATGGGCGCGGCCGCCCGCCTCGCCCCGTCGGGAGAGGCGAGGAAATCCTCGGGGTCCCCCTTGGGCGCGCCGGCGGCCATCAGCCAGATGTCAGTGACATTGAGAACCCCGGCCTGCATAAGGGACGAGCCGCTGTCGAAAGCCGGGTCGCCGGCGGCGACCACCACGTAGAGGCCTTTCTTGAGCCCCGGCCCGCCGGCCTCCTGCGTGTGATGCTCGTATGGCGCGGGATAGGCGATATCCGTCTTCCAGGAAACGTCGTGCCCCTTTTTGAGGAAGAATTCCGCCGTTTCTAGACTGAGCCGCCGCAGCCTGTCCCAGCCCCGGTCGGAGCGGGCGCCGGCGAATTCGAGCCCCGCCGGCGAAGTCCGGTAAGCCCGGAAATACACCTGGCTGAGGTTGCGGGCGGTGACCGAAAGCCCTCCCCTGCCCGGAGGCGGCGCCGTCCTGACGGCCAGGGAAAGGCTCGGCATTTCTATCCGGGACTTCAGCTGCTCGCACTCATGGGCCGGCTTCGAGCCCGGGGCGTAATCTCCCGCCGCCGAGCAGAGTTCCACCGCCCGCTTAAACTCCCCCATATCATTGTAGATATACGCGGCCTCCCTGGCGGCCCAGGTCTTTCCCTGCGGCGAGGCGAAAGAGACCGACCAGCCGGCCAGCAGTTCCGCGACCGCGCCCATCTCTCCCTTGACGGCGAGACCGCGCTTAGACTTAGGGCTTTTATGACCTTCGTTATTTCCCTTCTCTAAACGATAGCCCAGCCTGTAGGGGATAAGGGCCCGCCGCACTTTCCAGTATTCGCCCGGTGTCGAACCGGACGGGGCGAATCCCGAGGCGCGCTCATAGACGGCGGCGGCCTTGAGCGCGGGATGCATCTCCCGAGAAAAATCGTACTTGTATTTTTCGGACAGGAACCGCTCCGCGGCGGGGTTCTCCGAAGGCTTGTCAGCCCCGTCGATTAGCCACGCCGCCCATTTGAGCGCGTAAAAATCCCAGAGCGAAGGAGTATAGCCCAGGTAGGCCTTCTCCAGGTCGACAAAATATCCCTCTTCCGCCAGCGGCGCCGCGGCGATCTTCTCCGCCAGCGGCCAGAGCGCGTCGTAGTCCGAATTTATCCTGGCCTGCCACTCCTTGCGGGTGAGTTTGGTAAGGTCCGTGGTCCCCTTCTGCAGGTCGGCCGGCAGGGAATAGCCGTATTGCCGGAGGAATTCCTTGCCCAGTTCCGCGCGCAGCGCCAGCAGGCGGCCCTTCCACACGGGGTCGGCGGGAAGCTTCAGGTCATAGAGCCGGGCATTGGCCTCAGCGTAACGGAACAGCAGGGCCTCGCACTCGGCCGAGCGGTATAAGGCCCGCATCGCGGCCTCGCTCCCGTAGCCCGCCTTTTTGGAATAGAGCTCCAGGGCCTCCTGGTAGAGGCCCTTGTCGAAAAGGGCGTCGGCCCCGGCCGCGGGCTGCGCGTGTAAGGGCTGGAACGAAAATAAGAGGATGGCGGCGAGTCTGAGCATCTTTCCCCCTGCGTCGATAGGCGGCCCCGCGAAACGGGACCGCGCGTCAATCCGCCCTTATTATAATAAAAGGGGGACGTTGTTTAGTTCTTTAGTTTCTACTAAAGAACTAAACAACGTCCCCGTTCTCTATCACGGGAGGGTGAAAATTTTATATCGTTTAGGCAGGATGAGGTGAATCATGAAAAGATACTTGCTGGCGGCACTTTTTTTTATTCCCGCGCTGGCCGCGGCTGTCGGTGACCGGCCGCCCGGATCGCCCGAGGCCGTAGCGCGCCTTAAACAGGAGGCCGCCGCGCTGGAGCGGCAGACCGCCGCCGACCCAAAGAACGCGGACGCCTTTATGCGGCTGGGCTTCACCTACGCCCGGCTCAAGCAGGCCGACGACGCGCAGCGCGCCTTCGAAACGGTCATATCCCTGGACCCTAAAAGGGCGAAAGCCCATTATATGCTCGGCCTCATCTACGAAAAAAAAGGCATGAGGGACAGGGCGCTGGCCGCCTGGCGGACCTGCCTGGAGAACGCTTCCGACCCGGCCATGCGCGCCACCGCGACCCGCCACATACACAACCTGGCGGCCGGGAAGTGAGCGCCCCCATGAAAAGGATATCACTGCCCCTGCTCCTGCTGCTCTCCGCCTGCGTCACGCCCAACGTGGCGGTAAACCCGCGCGCCGATTTCTCCGCGGTCAAGCGCGTGGCGGTCATGTCCTTCGGCGGCCCCAACGGCGAGCTCGCCGCCGATGTCATGACGCAGAGCCTCCTGGCCCGCGGCGCAGACGTGGTGGAGCGCCAGCGTCTCAACGCCGTCATGGAGGAGCAGCGCCTCACCGCCTCCACCGCCTTCGACCCCTCCACGGCCAAGCAGCTGGGACGGCTGCTGGGCGTGGACGCGATATTCGTCGGCACGGTGGGGCAAAGCACGCCGCAGGCAAGCTACCTGGTCAGCGGCGCCAGGGACTCGAGGCGCACCACCGTCACCCAGGTTTCCGGCGGCTCGGTCTATTCTGAAGGAGGCGTGATGGGATTGCCCGACTCCCAGATACTCAGCACCACCGCCAATGTCTCGCTGGTCTCGCGGATGGTGGACGTGCAGACCGGCGCGGTGCTCTGGGCGGCCTCCATGTCCTACGAGGGTTTCGACGTCTCCTCGGCCATGAACGGCATCACCGAGGCCTTCGCCCGCTCGCTCGCGCAGATCTGGCCGGAGCTGATCTTACAGCGCTGACCGGACCGGAGAGGACGGCGCTCCTTTTCAGTCCATCAGGCGCTTCTGGCCTTCCAGTTCGCGTATATACTGCACGTCCTGGGTGAATTCCAGGCAGCCCAGGTATTTCCCATCGTCGCCGCGCAGGGCGTAGAACTCGATAAGTATCTTATGGACCTTCTTCTCCGGGCCGACGGGCAGGTCTATCCAGAACCGGGCGCCGTCGCGCTTGCCGGACTTCATCTCGCCGACCAGCCGCTCCACCTGGTCCAGGCTCTTCCTGGGGTGGCAGTCGCGGAAGTTCATGCCTATACAGGTCATCGGTCTGTGGAAAAGCCGCTTATCGTGCTTGTTCCAGCCTACCACCTCGTCGTCGGCGTCTATCACCGTAACTTCGGCCGGTATGGCCTCTATCATCGCCTTCACCATCTCCGCGCTCATCCTGTCGAAAAGCATGATTACCTCCGTGGGGCGCCGCCGCCTTAATATTATTAGGTAACAATTATAGGAAATAGCGCGGCCGCTTCCGGCCCGTCGCAGAGCTCCGGGCGGAACAGCGCCTCTGGCGCCCCAGGTGCCGGGAGTTATACGACCGGCCACCGGCTGCGGGCAATGCCTCCCTGCTCCGGCGCCCGTCAGCGCATCAGCCCTTTCTCCTTGAAGCTCAGCCACCCCCCCTTGGCCACTATGACATGGTCGAGCAGTTCGATGCCCAGCAGCCGCCCGGCCTCGGCCAGCCGCTTGGTCAGCGAGATATCCTCGTCCGACGGCTCCAGGCAGCCCGACGGGTGATTGTGCGCCACTATGACGCCCGCCGCCAGGTTCTTCACCGCCGGCTCGAACACCTCCCGCGGGTGCACCAGGTTGTAGTTGAGCGTGCCGATGGAGACTATGTCGCGTTTTATCTCCTGGTTGCGCGTGTCGAGGAAAAAGACGACGAAATGCTCCTTCTTCTGCTCGCGGATGTCGCGCAGCTCCTCCCAGACGTCGCGCGGCTTGAGGTACACCGACGTCTTCTTGCCGCCCAGCACCCGCCGGCCCAGTTCGAAGGCGGCCATGATCTCGCAGGCCCGCGCCGGCCCCAGCCCGTGCGCGCTTTTAAGCTCCGCGAAGCCGGCCCGCGCGAGCCCCTCGCGGCCGAAGCGCTTGACCAGCCCCGCCGCGAAGTCCATCACGCCGGTGCCGCGCACGCCCGTGCGCAGCAGCAGCGCCAGCAGTTCCTCGTCGCTGAGCTTGTCGGGGCCGTAGCGCATCATCCGCTCCCTCGGCCGCTCCACCCTCGGCATATCCTTTATCAGCGAAACGCAGCCCCTCCCCATATAGCCTCCTTTTCCGCCCCCATAGCGTAAACACACCGCGCGACAGCGTAGTGTCGCCCCCTTTTTGCTAATATTTCGCGATGAAGAAAAAGCTCTCCTATTACCTGCTCTTCGCCGCGGCGGCTTACCTTGTCATACGGGCCAGCACCTTC
>WOVA01000075.1 GCA_009773155.1 Elusimicrobiota bacterium | reverse complement strand
CGAGGTCAGCTTTTTTATCGGCTGATCCAACAGTGCGTTGGGAGAGAACCGACGCCCTATCGCGTAATGATTAAGGCCGCTCAATAGGATATGCCTACTTTATTGTGTCCTGCTTGACAGTATCGATGTATGCAAACTTTGATTCCTCAGTATCCCAACGATAGACCGAAACTTCGGTGCGCCCCAGGAAAAGACCAATATCATTATCCTTAAGAAGTATTTCTTTGCCGTTCCAAACAGCAACGCCTTTGCCGGCGCTAAGCATTTTAAGCGACATCCGCACCGGCCTGTTGGCAACTGCCTGCAACACCGGCACTATCTGGTATCTGGTCGTTCCTTCCGATAATACAGCAAGGCCCGGAAAATGCTCCCACTTGCCTTCCCCCGTCAGACCCTCTACCCAGAGGTCAGCCTCGCCGAAGAGCACCGCGTCAGCGCGGCCGTCTCCATTAAGATCGGTGAAAACGGCGGAATAACATGCGGTGCTGGAGAAGGTCAGCGGCACCGATTTCTTGAACTCCTCATCGTAATCCTCTATTCCGAAGATTCGGAATGCCGGGGAATACTCCTTCAGCGCCGCGCGCATACCAGCGGGCAGGACGACCTGATACGAATATTTCACGTACCCTTCTTGGCGTGGAGACCCCAGCGGTGGAGATTTATCAATAGAAAGTCCGGCAACAGGACACGATACCAAGAGAAGCGCTGCGCAAAAGCGTGTGTAATAGCTAGACATACGCGCTTATATGCAGTCTGACGGGGGCACAGGATCTTCGTCAATATAGCCCCCTTGATTGTAAAGGTCAGTACATTTTTTATCTGGAATCGGGTCGCCGGGGTTGGCTGGACAGCAGTCAACACCCAAAGGATCCATGTCGAAAGGAGCCGTCTTGCCCCAGCCGGTCTGGCCAGGCGGCTGTAATGTCAGGTGATAATGTCCCACTTCGGTTTCAAGGTCTCCCTCCGAACGTACATGGAGACCGGCGGCGCTTTTATCCTTACCGTCAAAGTCGATCTTTATTTCCCCGGCTTTCGCGGCCGAGGCGAAGCCCAGAAGGACCGCCGCTATCAACAGCTTCTTCATTTTCGCACCCCCTGTTCCGCGATTCTGAACCGAAATCCCCAAGTTACCGGCAGGCAAATTATACGATAGGGCGCGGCCCGGCTCTTTGACCGAAATCAAACAGAAGCCCCGCGCCCTTTCCGCGGGCGCGGGGCCGTTCGGCCGGGAAGCCTATTTCACTTCGACGCGGCCGGTCTGGCCTTTCTTTACAAAGGTGTCCTTCGAGATGGAACCGAGGCGCTTGAAGCCCCACTTCAGGTAGTATTTCTTGGCGCCGCGGAACTCCTCGTCCTGGCCGGAAGCCTTGGACCTGTCCAGCTCGGCCTCGGAGAACTCCATGGAATAACCCCGGGCGGCGTCGAAGACGAATTCCTTCCCGCCCTTATTGGAGTCGAACCAGTTCGGGTTGTCCCTGAATAGCTCGACCTTTATCGCGACCTTCTCGCCGGCGTACTCGCCGCCCCATTTGTCGCTGACGGTGAAGTGATACTTGCCGTTCTCGTGGCGGAAGTCCGCCTCGTAAAGGCCTTCCTTGTCGGGCGACATAGGAGTGCGCTTGCCCGGGGTCAGTTCGAACAGAGTGTCGTAATTACCGGTCTTGCGCACCGAATACTTGTAGCCTCCCTCCAGGACGCGCAGGTCCATGAACGGGCCCTCGAGGCAGACCTCGACGGCCTCGCGCTCCCAGGGCTTGAGATCGCGGGCTTTGACCAGGACCCGGGCGGATTCATACCAGGTCTGGCCGGGGCGCTCCACGCAATGATGGCCCGAAGGGCCGGCCGGCACGTAGTGGCCGGGGGTCCCGTTGGGGCCGGGCACGTAATGACCGCCCGCCGGGCCGGTGTTATAGCAGTATTCCACGAACTCGGTGGAGCTGAGCCTCACCCTTTCGCTGAGATGCTCCCCCGCGGCCGGGCCGAAGCTGAAGCGGGCGCAGTCGCGCGTGTAGCGGCTATGGCCCAGGTATTTGTCGGCGGCCGGCAGCTCGGCGGATCTCTCCGAAGAGCTTTCGATCGCGGCCTTGACGTCCGCGCCCCGGTCGAAGTCTATCTCCGCGGCGTTAGCGGGCGCCAGGCCCGCGGCTATCAGTGTTATGATCGCTATTTTCATTTATCTTTCAACCTCCGTTGTATTTCCCCGCATGGTCGTATCATAAGGAAGCATTCCCCTGTATACAGTTTAAGACATGCCGGGAGCGGGGATAAGAGGCTAAGGTCCCGGGGGCGCGGCGCTTTTGGACCTATAAAATGCGTGGGCCGCCGGCAGGGAGCCGACGGCCCGTACCGCAATAAGGAGGAAGGACTATCTGACTTCCCAGGCGTCGGGCCCGGCCAGCAGCGCGTCCAGGCCGGCCGGCGCCGCCGCCTGCTCCGCCACGAGTTCCTCGTAGGAGGGCTTCTCCACGGCCTTGAACACGCCCACAGGCACCGGGAACTCCGGCTGGGTCAGGCCGCTTATGAGGTAGGCCATCTCGGCGCTGGTCTCATCGTAGACGGCTACTTCGGCCGGGACCTTGCCGGCCGGAAACGCCACCACCTCGGGCCTGAAGCCGCGGAAGGCTATACCCTTGTTCTTCTCCTTGCCGAAGACCAGCTGTTTTCCGTGCTCCACGCGCAGAACATTATCGTCCTTGGTCTGCGGGTCCTTGAGCGAATCGAACTCCTTGTCGGTGAAAGGCACGCATTTCTGGAGTATCTCTACGAAGACCGTCCCGCGGTGGGCCGCGGCGCGCTCCAGTATGGCCGCGTTGCCGGGCAGGTCGAAGTCTATGCCGCGCGCGACGAAGGTGCAGTCCAGGCCGGCCGCGAAACGGGCGGGGTTAAACGGCCAGTCCAGCGAGCCGTCGGGGGTGGTCTTGGTCTTGCTGCCCGGCTGAGTGGTGGGAGAGGCCTGGCCCTTGGTCAGCGCGTAGATGCGGTTGTTGAAGAGCACTATCTTCAGCCCGATGTTCTTCCTTATGGCGTGCAGCATATGGTTGCCGCCGATAGAAAGGCCGTCGCCGTCGCCGGTTATCACCCAGACGGACAGATCCGGGTCCGCCAGCTTGACGCCCGTGGCTACGGCCGGCGCGCGGCCGTGTATGGAGTGGAAGCCGTAGGTATTGACGTAATAGGGAAAGCGGCTGGAGCAGCCGATGCCCGAGACGACGACATATTTCTCGTGCGGCAGGCCCATGCCGGCCATCGTCTTCTGGATCTGGCTCAGTATGGCGAAATCGCCGCAGCCGGGGCACCACTTTACCGGGAGCCCGGACGAGAAGTCTTTGGCGGTAAGCTTTGTCTTTTCCATCAGTTCCCCCTCAGGACGTCCTTGATCTTTTCAAGGACCTCCTCCTGGTTCAGCGGCTGGCCCTGCATCTTGTTAAGGCCGACCGGCTCGACCATGCAGGTCGAGCGCAGCAGCAGGCGCAGCTGGCCGCAGTTCTCCTCCGGCACCAGCACCTTGCGGAAGCGCCGCATTATAACGCCCAGGTCCGGCGGCAGCGGGTTCATATGCCTCACGTGTATCGACGAGACCTTGAGCCCCGCCTTGCGGGCCTCGGTGACGGCCAGCTTTATGGCGCCGTAGGAGGAGCCCCAGCCGGCCACCAGCAGGTCTCCCTCCGGATCGCCGTAGATCCTGGTCGGCGGGATCTCCTTGGCCACGCCGGCTATCTTCTCGGCGCGCAGCTGGGTCATCCGCTCGTGGTTGAGCGCGTCGTAGGTGATGGCGCCGGTCACGTCCTGCTTCTCCAGGCCGCCCAGACGGTGCTCGTAGCCCTTCAGGCCGGCGTGGGCCCAGGGCCGCGCCAGGGTCTCCGGCGCGCGCAGATACGGCTTGTACTCCTCCGGCGGCGGCAGCGGCGGGACCTCGAACTTGGGCAGTTCGGAGAGGTCCGGTATGCGGAAGGGCTCCGAGCCGTTGGAGAGATAGGAATTGGAGAGCACTATCACCGGCGTCATGTATTTGACCGCGAGGCGCGCCGCCTCGAGCGTGGTATGGAAGCAGTCGGCCGGGCTGACGGCCGCCATGACCACCAGCGGCGACTCGCCGTGGCGGCCGAAGACGGCCTGCAGCAGGTCGCTCTGCTCGGTCTTGGTGGGCAGGCCGGTCGAGGGCCCGCCGCGCTGCACATCGACTATTACCAGCGGCAGTTCGGTGATAACCGCCAGGCCCAGCGCCTCGGCCTTCAGCGAGAGTCCCGGACCGCTGGTGCCGGTGGCGGCCAGGTTGCCGGCGAAAGCCGCGCCTATAGTGGAGCAGATCGCGGCGATCTCGTCCTCGGCCTGGAACACCTCCACGTCCTGCGCCCTGTGCTTGGCCAGCGTCTGCAGTATCTCGGAGGCCGGCGTTATAGGATAGGAGCCGTAGAACAGCTTCCGCTTGAGCAGCTTGGCCGCGGTTATCAGCGCGTAGGCGGCGGCCTCGTTGCCGGTCAGATTGCGATACCGGCCCGGCTTTATCTTTCTCTTCCTTATCTGGAATCTCGCGTCGAAGATCTCGGTGTTCTCGGCGTAGTCCCGGCCGGAGCGCAGCACCTTCTCGTTGGCCGCCGCCGTCTCCGGGCTTTTCTTGAATTTAGCCCTTATCCACTCGATGGTGGGCTCCGGCGGCAGGCCGTACATCCAGTAGAGTATACCCAGCACGTAGAAGTTCTTGCACTTGAGCATCTGGGCTTTGGTCAGGCCGGAATCGGCGAGCGCGGCTTCGGTCAGGACGCTGACGGGGACGGCGATGACGCGGTAATTGTCGAGCGCACCGTCCTCGAGCGGGTTGACGGAGTAGCCGGCCTTCTCCAGCGCCTGCTGAGAGAAGGCGTCGGAGTTGACTATGATCACGGAGCCCTTCTCCAGGCCCTTCAGGTTAACGGCCAGGGCGGCAGGGTTCATGACCACCAGGACGTTCGGCTTGTTGCCCGGGGTGAGCACCGAGTCGTCGCCGAAGTTGATCTGGAAGCCGCTCACACCGCCGAGCGAGCCCGCGGGGGCGCGGATCTCGGCCGGGTAGTCGGGCAGGGTGCTGAGGTCGTTGCCCGCCTTGGCGGTGGCCGTGGCGAACTGGTTGCCGACCAGCTGTATGCCGTCGCCGGAGTCTCCGGCGAACCTGATGGTTATGGAATTAAGTTCGCTGATCTTAACGGTCTTCTTGGAAGCGGAAATGGACATGTCTTTCTCCTCATCGGGTCAACGAAAAAGGGCTGGACTTGCCTCGCGGTTTTATACTACAAGTTTAATATCATTACGGCAAGTATCCTCCGGAGGCTGTAGTAATTTTTTTAAAATGTCCGCTTTGCGGCAAATAGAAATGTCCGGTTTAAATGGTAAAAACTCCTTGTTCCAAAAGGACGAGGAGGCACGATG
>WOVA01000074.1 GCA_009773155.1 Elusimicrobiota bacterium | reverse complement strand
TTGGCCTGTTAGTTCCGATGAACCGCCGTATGCCGAACGGCACGTACGGTGGTGTGGTGAGGACGGCGGGTGAAATAATCACCCGCCTCCTACCCGATTTCTTCCGGCGGGCGGAGGAAAGCGTGGCGGGCACGGCCCCATAGCAGGCGGATGAAAAAACCGTCTATGACCGCGGAGAAAAACATATAGAAGGCCGGCAGCATCCGGTCGCTGACCAGCTGGATCCCCGTGAACCACTCTATCGTTATTACGGGGCCCAGCGTAAACAGTATTCCCCATGGATCGGCGACCATGAGCCCAATGCCGATGTTCCCCCGGATGCCGGGGTCCTGGCTATATTCCAGCGCCAGTATCAGGTAGATGGCCCAGGCCCGGTGCAGGGCCAGCAGCCCGGCCGCGTAAACGAAAGTCGAGCGTATTATCAAAATACAGGTCTTTGTCAGCGGCCGCAGCGCTTCGGGAGCCGGCGGACCGTCTTCCGGCCGGACCTTGTACGCGAACAGGCAGATAACAGAAAAGAAGAAAAGCCCGACGATCGGCGTCAGTACGATGAAGAACTGGCTGGCTGTCATCTCCTCGGTCTCCCGTCAGGAATTCCCGCGCGTTGTATCTCTTCCGGAGCGGCGCCGGCGGGGAGGCGGATCAGTAGTAGGCGACGGTGGTGAGGCCGAAGATGACGCGGGAGCTCATCTCGGAATAGTCTATGCGGAAGAAGCCGTCCTCTCCCCAGCCGGTGCCCCAGCTGTTCTTGACTATGAAGTACTCCCCGGCGTCGTTGTAGCCCACCAGCAGTACGGCGTGGGCGCCGAGGGGCTTGCCGCTGACGCGGGAGTAGATCCCTTTCTTGTAGTGCAGGAAGTCCTCGTAGACCATCATCGAGGTGGGCAGCGGGCCGTAGTGGGCCAGCGCGGCCTTTATCTTTTTCACGGTGGGCAGGACCATGCCCCAGCCTCCGATCTTGTGGGCGCCGCGCTCCCAGCCGGAGGCGGCGTTGGAGCAGGAGCCGTCGGCTTCGGCGTAGGGATAGGCCGATTCTGCCGGCAGGCCCTGACGCACCAGGAAGAGGGGGAAAAGCACGCCGCCCTTGCAGCTGCCTACGCTGCTGCACGAAATATAAACCTGTTCGGAAAGGTCGATGCCCATACCGGGCTCGCCGCGCTTGCGCATGACATAGGATTCCAGCGCGCCGGTCATGGCGAAGGACCAGCAGGAGCCGCAGCTTCCCTGGCGCTTGGGGGCGGTGACGAAGTTGCCGCCATTGTCGCGCCAGTCCAGCGAAGCGAGCAGGCGTGTTTCGGGCGGTTCGGGGGCCAGCGGGCCGGAGGGGGCGTTGATGTCCAGCCCGGTCAGCGTGCTCCACTGGTCTTCCGTGAGATTGGATACTTCGGTCTCGCCGGCGGTCCACCGGGCGCCCCGCGAGTCGAGCGACTTCTGCAGGCCGGTTATTTTTGCGCCGGCTTCCGGAGTTAGTTCGGCCGCGGCGGTGCCGGCCATCAGGAAGGCTAGCGCGATTAGAGTTATACCGGCGTGGCGTATGTTCACATATATATATTAGCCTCCCCCCGCGGTGGATTCAAGGCCATAAGGCCCAGGCCCCCGCCGGCCACAGGGGCAGTCTTACTATTCTGGCGGGCGGCCGCCCTGTTTGGTAACATATCGCCGATGGAAAGAAAATGCTCCCTGTCGGTGCCCAGCCTGCTGTCCGGCGCTCACTCCGGCATAAAGGAGAGAGGATGACGCGTTACGTTGTTCTTTTTTGCGTTCTGGCCGCCGCCGTATGCCAGGCCGGCGCCGCCGCCGAGCCGGCGACAGCGAAGGAAAGCCCGCGAAAGGCCGGCCCGGGCGTGAAGATCAAGGAGGGAAAAGTGACGGAAAAAACCGTTTATGATTTCACCGTGCGCGACGCGCGCGGCGCCGACCACCCGCTGTCCGGACTTAAGGGGAAGGTCGCGCTTGTCGTCAATGTCGCCAGCAACTGCGGCTTTACCCCCCAGTATGAGGGACTGGAGGAGCTGCATAAGAAATACGGCAAGCTCGGTCTGGAGGTAATCGGCTTTCCCTGCAACCAGTTCGGCGGCCAGGAGCCGGGCACGAACGAGCAGATACAGAAGTTCTGCAGCCTGAATTACGGAGTGACTTTTCCCGTCATGGGCAAAGTGGAGGTGAACGGCAAGGGCTCGGACCTGCTTTACGTGCACCTGAAGGAAAAGGCGCCGGGTGTCCTGGGCAGCGAGGCGATAAAGTGGAACTTCACCAAGTTCCTGGTGGGCAGGGACGGCCGCGTAATAAGCCGCTACGCGCCGCAGGTCAAACCCGCGGCCCTCGCCCCCGATATAGAGAAGGCCCTGGATATGCCCGTCGAATGAGTGAAGCGGGTTTTTGTATCATCTGGCTATGAAGATATTGCTTAACCTGCTCCTCAGTTCGGTGGCCGTTTTCGCGGCGGCTTATGTCCTGCCGGGCGTCACGGTAGACGGCGTCGCGTCCGCCCTGGTGGCGGCGGTGGCGCTGGGGGTGGTTATTGACCTACGCGTAAGTAATAGAATTTCTGGAGGCTTGGATTTGAGATGAATGCGAGGCGCGACGAACGAGCATACCGGCGGGTCGCTTACATAGCCCCCGCTATGCGCGCTCCTCGTTCCTTGTCTCGCTCCAAAATCGGCCCGGCCAGCATTTCTATTACTTACGCGTAGGTCAATAATTCGGTGCTGCGCCCCCTGCTTCTTATACTTACCCTGCCGATAAACATACTCACGATGGGGCTTTTCACCCTGGTTATCATAGGGGGCCTTGTCCAACTGGTCAGCTGGATGGTCCCGGGCTTCCATGTCGATAACTTCTGGTGGGCCCTTGTATTCGCTTTCGCGCTCTGGCTCATCAATATTTTCTTGGCGCCGCTCAGGAAATGAGACGGGCGGGAGAATAACGATGAATTTGATAAAACCCCGCGCCTGGAAGCTGGAGGAGACCTCCGCCGGCCCGCGCGTCGTTATCAGCGTTCCGGGCGTCTGGCCGGTCTCGGTCTTCCTCGGTCTGTGGCTGTGCGGCTGGGCGGCCGGCGAGGTGGCGGCGGCCCGGGCGCTATGGGGGTTCATACAGTCCTGGCAGGGGGGATGGGTGAGCTTGTTCCCGGCGGCTTTCCTCGTAGTTTGGCTGGCGGGCTGGACCGCCGGCGGGATTTTCGCCTGGGGGTTCTTCCTTTTTTCGCTGCGAGGCAGGGAGGTCGTGACGCTGGAGGGGGCCGAGCTGCGCGTCAGGCTTGAGACGGTACTGGGCCTTAGCTGGGGGCGCCGCTTCAGGCTGCAGGGCATGGCGCCCGCGAAACTGGTGCTTACCGAGGTCTCGCTAAAAAAACCATCTTTTCCCGGAGCCCCGTCCGCGGCGTCGCTGTCGCATATCGCCATAGAGGGCGGCGGGAAGAAATGGAAGCTGGGAGCCGGTCTCGACGAGGCCGCGGGGCGGGAACTGCTGCACGTCATGGTCTCCCGCTTCGGCCTGCCCCCGTCCGTCTAGATCCCCGGTTCTCCTCGCCGCGCGCGGCCCGTCAGTCCCCTTTCTTCTTCAGGCATTTTTCCAGGAAGACGTCCTGCTCCCAGAGCAGGTGGAAGATGTTCTCGCGCGCCTCGTAACCGTGGGATTCCTCGGGCAGCAGGACCATCCGGACCGGCGCGCCCAGGTTCTTGAGCGCCTGGAAGTAGCGCTCCGTCTGCAGCGTGAAGGTGCCGGGGTTATCGTCGGCGGCCCCGTGTACCAGCAGCAGGGGCTTTTTCATTTTGTCGGCGGTCATGAACGGGGAGATGCGGTCGTAGACCTCCGGCGCGTCCCAGTAATTGCGCTGCTCGCCCTGGAAGCCGAAGGGCGTCAGCGTCCTGTTGTAGGCGCCGCTCCTGGCGATGCCGCAGGCGAAAAGGTCCGTGTGGGTCAGTAGGTTGGCCGTCATGAACGCGCCGTATGAGTGGCCGCCGACGGCGACGCGGTCCTTGTCGGCCACTCCCAGCCCGTCCACGGCCTTTATGGCCGCTTCGGCGTTCATTCTCAGCTGTTTGAGGAAGGTGTTGTTGGGCTCTTTTTTGCCCTCTCCGACTATGGGGAAGGAGGCGTCGTCCAGTACCGCGTAGCCGCGCCTGACCCAGTAGATGAAAGAGCCGTGGTGGGGGTAGATGAAGTCGTTGGGGGTCTGGCTGGTCTGGCCGGCGCTGTCCTTGTCCTTGAACTCGCGCGGGTAGGCCCAGATAAGAAGCGGAAGTTTTCCGTCCTTCGCCGGGTCATAGCCCGCGGGCAGGTACAGCTTGCCGGTCAGTTCCACCCCGTCCTTCCTCTTGTACTTCAGTATCTCCCTTTTGACGTCCTTTATGCTCTCGAAAGGATTCCTGAAAGCCGTTATCTGTCTGAGTTCCCCGGTCTTTATGTTCCTGAAATAATAGTTGGGATACTCCGTGCTCGACTGTATCCAGGTCAGCACCTCGCCCGCCGCGGCGTCTTCTATCGAGACCAGGGTTTCCTTGCGGTCCTTGAGTTCCGAGCGGTAGAGCCTGTTCGTCTCCAGCGAGGAGAGATCGAGCTCGTCGACGAACGGGAACTGCCCGGTTTTGGTATAACCCTCGCCCAGCAGCCAGGCCTTGCCGTTCTCTATCAGCATGACCCTGCGGCCGTTGGGCAAACGGCGTGTGGCGAAGGTTCCGGGGTCGGAGTAGATGTCCTGGTAGTTCCTGTCGTGCAGGACCCTGGGCTCTTTGCCCGGGGCCGACGGGTCCACCAGGTAGGTCTTGGCGTTGCGGGTATCGTACCATCTGTCGAAAGCCAGCGCCGTGCCGTCGTCGCCCCAGGTGACGCCCGCGTAGCGCTGGACGGTCCTGAAGAAAGGGCGGGGCTCTTCCCCGAACGGCGCGTCCCACAGCCAGGCCTGGTCGCGGTGATCGGCTTTTTTCTGCGGGTCGCCTTCGTCCAGGGCTTCTACAAAAAAGAGGGTGGCGGGCTTGTCCGACCGCCACTGAACGCTCCGCCTTCCCTTGCGCACGGAGGAGAAACCCTTGGGCATGATCTCGGTGAGGGGGACCTCGTTTACGGTCTTTATCTCCCTGCCGTCCAGGGCATAGACGGTCTCGCGCATAGGGAAGCGCCCGAGCGGAACGATGTAGGAGAAGGGCCTGCGCAGCGTGGTCACCAGGATATATTCTCCGCCGGGTGCGACGCTCTCGCCGGCGTACATGTCGGCCGTCTTGAAAAGGCGGGACCTGCCGTCCAGCCCGACCAGGTGCAGTTCGGCCGTGACCAGCGTCTCGAAGTTCTTCTCGTCCATCGGGTTTTTCAGCAGGTCCTGGTAGGTGCGGGTCTGGGACTTCTCGCCGGTTCCCTCGGAAGTGGTGGGACCTTTTGGCAGTTCTACCTTCGGGTTCAGCAGCGGGGGCCTGTCGGCTGGCAGCGTGCGTACCAGCAGCGTGCGGCTGTCGCGGAGCCAGCTATAGGGCTCGCCGAGGTTGGCGTTGAGGACGGGCCCGGTCAGTCTCTCCGCTCGGGCGGTCGCCACGTCCAGCACCCAGAGCTCCACTCCCGTTTCGGCGGTATTGGTGAAGGCTATCTTCTTTTCGTCGGGAGACCAGGAGACGTAGGCTATCCTGGGCGCGGCCGGCAGTCCGGATACCTGCGTTTCCGCGGGGTCCGAGACCTTGCGCAGCTTCAGATTGCCGGAGTAGGTAAGGGTGGCGGAGATATTGGTGACGGGGTTGATGCGCAGGCCGGCCAGGCGCATCTCCTCCTGCTTGAGCTCGGAGAGCGTCTTGTAGGTCGGACGGTAGCTGAGCAGCATGTATTCGCGTTTCGAGTCCAGGCTTAACGAGGGCGCGCGCTCGTAATCGGCCAGTTCCATTATCCCTGGCGGCGGGGTCTGGAATTCCAGGTCGGTCTGGGCCGGTACGGGCAGGGCCAGGCAGGACAGCAGCGTGAAAAAAGTCGCGATCTTCATCTTTCCCTCCGGGCCGGAGGGCGGCCCGGCTATATGATATCAATATCGGGCGGGGCCCCGCGGGGCCCCGCGGGGAATTGCGCCGGGGCGGAGAATTAGGGTATATTTGGATTATCATCGGAAGGCGGGAGAGGTGTATGTTTAAAAATATCCTTATTTTGATGACCGGTGCGGCGCTGCTGGGCGGTTGCGGCAAGTCCCAGGAGCAGGTCGCCGTGGAGAAGGCCGCCGCCAGTGCCGAGCGGGCCGCGGCCGAAGAGGTCGCCAAGGCCGCGGCGGGCCCGACCGAAGCGGATAAGAAAGCGGCCGCGAAGGCCCTGCTCGAGACGCTCTGTTCTTCCACGGCGCTGATGGAGGAGGTCGAGATGAGCATGGACCTCTTCGAGGCTCTTTCCGGTGAGGGCGCCGATAAGAACGAGGCGCGCAATCATTTCATCCGTTCGCAGAGCCGCTACCGCGCCATGATGGAGATGGAATTGTCCGCCCGCGGTGCCTCGTATAAGGCTTTTTCCTATTACGCCGCTGACATGATGCCCGGTTATGTCAGCCCGGAGCGCCGGCGCGCGATGCGCGAGATCGCGGCCGCCGCCTGCAAGGGGCGCAGTCTGCGCCAGGTCGAAAGAACGGCGGGCGCCGTGCTGTTCTACTGCGCCGCGCCCGTCCCCCAGTGATATGAGCGCGACCGCAGCACTCGAGACCGCGCCGCTTTTCCGCGAGGAAGAGCTCGAAGGCGAGCGGAAGATAAACCGCCTGCGCCTGGCCGGCCTCTTCGCCTTCTTCCTCAACGAGATGTTCGTCTACCACGTCCTCGGCGCGGTGGATGCGGCCTTCCACGACAAGGCGCTGGCGGTCTGCGCGGCGTGGCTGGGTTTCGCCGCCATGGCCTGGGGGTATATTAACCGCCGCGGCTTTTACCACCGCGCGGTAAAATACGCCGTGTCCGCCGCGGACGCGCTTTTCCTCTTCTGGCTGCTGGCAGCGGCCGACGGCCCTTCCAGCCCGGTGGTGCCGGCCTTCTATGTGCTGATCGCTTTTTCGGCGCTGCGCTACAGCCGCAAGGCCACCTTCGCCTGCGCGGCTTTTTCGGCGGCGGCCTTCCTCGGCCTGCAGTACGAAGCGCTGGTCCGCCGGCCGGACCTGGCCCTGCCGGCCTACGCGGTGGGAATACACATGCTGTCCATGCTGCTGATGGGCGCCGCGGCCGGCTATGTGGTCTCGCAGCTTCAGGCCCTGGTCGGGCGAGCGGTAAGTACGCTTATGGCCCGCCAGCGGGCCGAGGACGCGCTGAGCCGCTACGTGTCCCGGCAGGTGGCCGCGCATATCCTGGCCGGGGAAGAGGAGGTCTGGCTGGCGGGCAGCCGGCGCGAGGTGACCGTCCTGATGTCGGATATACGCGGCTTCACCCCGCTTTCTGAGAAGATGGACCCCGAAGCGCTGGTCTCGCTGCTAAACCGCTATTTTAAGGTGATGATAGACATCGTTTTCAGGCACGACGGCATGCTGGATAAGTTCGTCGGCGACGAGATCATGGTGGTCTTCGGTGCGCCGCTGGATCAGCCGGACGCCGAGGTCCGCGCGCTGCGCTGCGCCATCGAGATGCAGAAAGCCCTGGACGTCTTCAACGCCGCCCAGCGGGCCGCCGGCGGACCGGAGCTGGGCGTGGGCATAGCCGTTCATTCGGGCCCGGTGGTGGCCGGCAATGTCGGCTCCGAGACCAGGATGGATTACACCGTTATGGGAGATACCGTCAATATGACGCAGCGCATGCAGATCCGCGCGTCGGCGGGCAAGGTGCTGGTTTCCGACGCGGCGAAATCGCGGGCCGGGGCGGAGTTCTTGTACACGGAACTGGAGCCTTTCCAGGTGAAGGGCAGGCAGGAACCGGTAAAAGCTTTCGAACTGCTGTTTTGAAACGCCGGAAAACAGAACGGCGGGACCTCGCGGCCCCGCCGTTCTTATTTTGGTGCGCGCGGCATGCGCGCACACTTGGGGGTGAAAGTCCCCTACGGGGGTTGATAGAACCTACCGTTAGCCAAAGGCAAGGGTGTCCGCCGTGA
>WOVA01000017.1 GCA_009773155.1 Elusimicrobiota bacterium | reverse complement strand
GGAAGCCGGCCCGCGGAACGCGCCAGGACCGGCGGCGCCACCCGCCAGGAGAGTTCCGGCGACTGGCGTAAGAGTGGGAATGCGGCCAACTGCAAGCCCCGCCGTCAGGGCGGGCCGCCCTACTGCGACTGGTACGACGCCATGGCCTATTGCGGCGGGCGGCTACCGACCGTGGCGCAGCTTAAGGCCGCATATAAGTCCGAATGTACCGGCGGGCGAAAGGCCGACAGTTGCGGTTATGGGTACTGGTCTTCCAAGGAGTCCGACGCGTCCGGCGCGTGGGTCGTGGGCTTCGACGGCGGCGATGTGAACCGCCACGGTAAGGACGGCAACAACCTCGTCCGTTGTGCGCGCTGAGGCCCGTGACTTGGTAATTTGGTTATTTTCGGGGTCCGGGAGTGTTTAGCGAGCTCCGGGGATAGAGGATGTTGGTAAATGAACTTCTTTAAGCAAATAATTTTTTTATGCGGACTGGCCGCTTTTTGCGCGGGCGGGGTTTTCGCACAGTCGGCGGCCCAATATGTGGAGCGCGGCAGAGACAATTACAAGAACGGCGATTACACCGGCGCGATAATAAACTGGCACCGCGCTATCGCCGCTGACGCGGCGGTGGAGGGGAAACTGGCGCCCTACCTGGCCAATGCCTACGCCAAGCGCGGGGCGGAGTATTACCTCAGGAAAGAGTACGACAGGGCTATTTCGGATTTCGACGCGTCGCTCAAGCTTAACCCGGACGCCAAAGAGATACGGCAGGCCCGGAGCCTCGCGGAAAAAGCCGGCGAGGAAAAAGAGGCGGCTCCTCCTGTCGCGCCGGTTTATACTCCGCCCCAGCCGGCGGAAAATGATAAGCCCAAGCCCGTGGCCGCTAAGCCCGGTCCCGGTCGGAAGGCGGAGGCAAAGGCGAAATCCCCGGAGTCCGAAAGTGATGGAAACTGGTGGGGCGCGATGCTGGGTTTGTTCTTCATAGGGGTCATTGGTGTGGGTATAGTCCGGACGATTTTACGCGCCCTGGACTGGTACCGGAAGCGCAAGGCCCGTAAGGCGGCGGTTCTGCCCGCGGGGGACGCCGGACCGCCCCCGCCGCAGCCGCGGACCGACGCTCCGCCCGCGGGGGTCAACGCTCTTGTTCTGGAGGGGAAGTACGAGGAAGCCCGCGCGGTTATCGCGCGCAAAAAAACGCTGGACCTGGCGGACTACGCGGCTTTGCTGGTCATCAATATAAAAATGGGCGATTTTATGCGGGCCAGGCTGACGGCCAGCCAGATAAGCCAGGAACTGCGTGATAGATCCAAAGAGAAAACCGATTACCGCCTCTACTTGCCGCTCGCCAAAGAGTGCCGGGAGAAGGGCGAGACGGAGCTGGCGCATCAACTGAACCAGCTCGCCGCGACGGTCCTGCTCAGGGACGGGAGCACGCGCGAGGCGCCCCGGGAATTCTACGACCTGGCGCTTTCATTCGAGAACGGCGGCGAGACCGACCTGGCCATAACGCTCTACGCTACGCTGATCGAGACGGCCCGGCTTTACCGGGATGAAGCGGTGCGTCTTCGCCGGCTGAAGGAGAAGCTCCCGCAGGGCGGGGATAAACCCGCCGCGCCGCCGGTCGTTACGCCCCATAAGGCCGCGAACCGCCAGGGCGCCGCTTTTAAGACCGGCTCCAATATCTTCGGCACGGTGCTGGGCGGCCGCTATGAGCTCAAAGGCGACCTGGGCGAGGGCGGCATGGGCGTGGTCTACGAGGCCTGGGACCGCCAGCTCAGCCGCAAGGCCGCGGTCAAGCGCATGCATTCCTGGCTGAAAGCCAACGCCGAGGCTTACGCCGGCTTCCGTCGCGAGGCGCAGCTGGTGGCCAAGCTGCGCCATCCCAATATCGTGGGCGTGCAGGGCATAATCGAGGAGGGGGGCGAAGTCTTCCTGGTCTTCGATTACGTGGCCGGCAGATCGCTGTCGGATATTATCGACGAGCGCAAGACGCTGCCGCTGAAAGACTGCAAGGAGATCATGAAAGGCGTCTGCGCGGCCGTAGATTACGCCCACGGGGAGAAAGTGATACACCGCGATCTCAAGCCCTCCAATATCATGCTGGAGAACGGCAATTACCCGCTGGTGATGGACTTCGGCCTGGCCAGCGAACTGCGCGACAGTATGACGCGCATAAGCCATCAGACGATGTCCGGCACGCCGGCCTATATGGCGCCGGAACAGCATGACGGCATAGTGAAGAAGGAGTCCGCCATCTACGCGCTGGGCGTCTGCCTCTACGAGATGCTTTCGGGGGAGATGCCCTTTGACCGCGATTACGAGAAAAGGAAGAAGCTGAAGGACTACAGGGGCGTAAGCGGCAGGGTCCCCTGGCTGCCCGGCGGCCTGGACGCGGTCATAGACCGCGCGCTTGAGCCGGAGCCGTCGCAGCGCTTCGCCAGCGCGCTGGATTTCTACGACGCGCTCAGGAGATTTTGACCGGCCTTGCGGCGCGCATGATGAAGCTGGAGATAAAGATCATCGAAGGGCCTTGGGCCGGAAAGAAGTTCTCGCCCGGCCCGGGGACGGCCGTGTTCGGCTGCGGGGACGATTGCGACGTCGTCCTGGCCGAAGATAAGACCATGTCGCGGCGGCATTTTGAGATAGCGGCCGCGGGCCGGGAGATAAGGCTGAGGGACCTGGGCAGCCTGAACGGGACCCGGATAAATAATAAGAAATGCGGCCGGGAGCCGGTCGTCCTGCACGACGGCGACCTGGTCAAGGCGGGGGATTCTCTGTTCAGGATCGGCGTAAATGAGAGCCGCCGCTCTCCGACGGCGCGCCGCACGCAGGCCCGCGGGGTCCCGGCTCCGGCGAAGCCCGCCGGAGGCCCGGCCATAGCGGGTTACGCCGTCGAAGAAAAGATAGGCAGCGGCGGCTTCGCCTCCGTTTACAGGGCCAGGCGGCTGGCGGATTCCGCGGTCGTGGCCGTCAAGGTGATGTCGCCTTCTTTCATGCGCACCGAGCGGGCCGGGAAGACGGTCCTGCGCGAGATAGAGTGCCTCAGAAAACTTTATCATCCCAACCTGGTCGCGCTGCTGGATTCCGGCGCGGCGGAGAATACCGTCTACTGCGTGATGGAATACTGCGCCGGGGGCACGCTGGAAACTTACGCGGGACGCCGCGGCGGCAGGCTGTCCGCCGCGGAGGCCGTTCCGCTGTTCGGCCAGCTGCTGCGCGCGCTCGCCTATATGCATGTCATGGGCTATGTGCACAGGGACCTCAAGCCGGCGAATATCCTGCTGGACGGGTGCGGGGAAGAAATAACGGCGAAGATCTCCGACCTGGGGCTGGCCAAGCGCTTCGAGACCGCGGGCCTGAGCAATATCACCGGCGGGAAGTTCATAGCCGGCACCTGCTCCTTCATGCCGCCGGACCAGGTGGCCGATTTCCGCCGCGTTAAGCCGGCGGCGGACGTGTGGAGCCTGGGCGCCGTGTTCTATAACGCGCTCACCGGGCGGCTGCCGCACGACTTCCCGGACGGCGCCGATCCGCTGGGCGTGGCGCTCAGCGGCGGGGTGGTGCCTTTGCGCGCGCGGCTGCCGTCCGCGCCGGCCCGGCTGGCGGAATTCATCGACCGGGCGCTCTCGCCCGAGCCGGCCCTGCGCTACCGGGACGGCGGGGAGATGCTAAAAGCGTTCCGGGAAGTCCTATCGGAACATTGAAGACCGGCCCCGCCGGTTTTCTTGAACCCCCGCGTTAAAAAAAGGATAATGAGGTATGGCACAATTGAAAAAAATAGCTATAAATACCGGCGGCGGGGACGCGCCGGGGCTCAATGCCGTGATACGCGCCATAGTCGTGTCGGCGCTGAACAAGGGCTACGAGGTTTTCGGCATACGGGACGGCTATAACGGCCTGCTCAAGCCCGAGGATTACCCGGAGGGCGGGCTGATACCCATGACGCGGCGCACCGTGCGCGGCATCACCCACCTGGGCGGCACCATACTGGGCACGACCAACAAGGGCAACCCGGCCAAGTACCCGACGATGGGTCCCGACGGCAAGATGTACGAGAAGGACCGCACCGACGAGCTGGTGGAGGCTTTCAGGAAGAACGGTATAGAGGCGCTGGTGGCGTTGGGCGGCGACGGTTCGCTGGGCATAGCCAATACGCTGGCGGAGAAAGGGCTTCGCGTGGTGGGCGTGCCCAAGACCATAGATAACGATCTCGATAAGACGGTGGCCACTTTCGGCTTCGACACGGCGGTCTCTTTCGCGACCGAATGCCTGGACCGGCTGCACTCGACGGCGGAGTCGCATTGCCGCGTGATGGTGGTGGAAGTGATGGGCCGCTACGCCGGCTGGATAGCGCTCAACTCCGGCGTCTCCGGCAACGCCGACGCCATACTGCTGCCGGAGATCCCCTACGATATAAACAAGGTGGCCGCGGCGCTCAAAGAGCGGCCGAAGCGGGGCAAGAATTACTGCATAGTAGTGGTCGCCGAGGGCGCGAAACCCGTCGGCGGTTCCGCCTCGGTGATAGGAAAAGAAATAGGCCGCGCCGAGAAACTGGGCGGCGCGGGCGACCGCGTGGCCAAAGAACTGGAGCCGCTGGTCGGCAAGGAATGCCGCACCGTGGTGCTGGGCCACCTGCTGCGCGGCGGCAGCCCTACCACTTTCGACCGCCTGATATCCCTGCGCTTCGGCGCGGCGGCGGTGCGCGCGCTGGAGGAAGGCAGGAGCGGCGTCATGGTGGCGCTGGACCCGCCGACGGTGCGCTATGTGCCGCTGGCCGAAGCCACCAGCCGCATGAAGACGGTCCCGCCCGACTGCGATACCATAAAGACCGCGCGCGACCTGGGCATCTGCCTGGGAGACTGATGACAGCGGTATTCTGTTTAGGTAGCACTTATGCTACTTATATGAAATGGATTGGGATCGAGGGCGGACTGCGGGAGGAGAGCTTTTTTTCTTGCAAAAAGGACTTTTAATGAGCGACACTACGTTGTCGCGCCGGTCCTTTACGCTATAAGCGGACGCCGGCGTCCCCGGCGCGGAGCGTCCGTTATATGAAAAAAACAATCGCGAGCGGTCGGAACAGGGCGGCATTCGCCGCAGTCGGTGCCGGGAGCTCTGCGACCGGCCGGAACAGGGCGGCCGGGGCCTCACGGGAACGAACGGTCCTGGTGGCGGTACTCAGGCGTCCCCGCGACCTGGAAATAGCGGCGCGGCTCCGCTGGTACAGGATCCCCGCCGGAAAGGCCCCCAGGCGCCGCTTTACGCATCTCGCCTTCTACCAGCCGGCCTGCTTTAAGCCCGACGGGAAAAGGATAGCCTGTTACGCCGCGGTCACCGGCCGTTCGACGGCGCGCAGGATAGACCTTCTCCCCGGCGAGCCCGGGCACCCCGCGGCCCGGGAGCTTTACCTGAAATGCGGCCTGGGGCCGCTCCTCAGGCTGCCGCGGCCCGTTCTCAACCCGGGCGGCTGCCGGGTCTCCTTCGGCTACGCTGCGCTGGAGCGCCTGCGGCGGGCCCGCGATATCCACGGGCTCTTCAATGTCCTCCCCGTCGAGAACCTCATGTGCGGCGCGCTGAAAGCGGCCGGCCTCGAATTCCGCCGCGAATACGCCGTCATGGCGGGGAAAAGGCTTAAGTACCGTCTTGATTTCGCGCTGCTGCGCGTGAACGGGAAGCTGGACGTGGAATGCGACGGCAGGGGCCATGCCGCCCCCGCCGGGCGCGTCAGGGACCGGGAAAGGGACCGCTGGCTGAGGAGAAAAGGCTGGACGATACTCCGGTTCCGCGAAGCCGAGGTGGCGGGGAACCTCCGGGCCTGCGTCGAAAAAATAAGTTCGGCGGCCGCATCCCTCCAGGAAAATCGAAAGTAGAATTTGACCGACGGTAGAGCGCGAGCGGTCCGGTTTTTTCAACCGAGCCGTTTTTTTGCTTGACAAATTACTACATTATATATATACTATGTAGTATGAATACACAAAAACTATCCCTGCGCCGCCAGAAAATCTATCAGCTTAGACTAAGACGCGAGGAATTGGAGCAACTCGCACAGGCCCGCCATAACATGGTGGCCGGCAGTCTTGTGGAACGGCGATTCAGGCCTGACGGCGCCGCCGCGTATTATCTGTCCATTCCCACCAAACGCAATTCGTGGCATCGTTATATACGCAAGGACGAACTGGAGTATTTCCGCGTAAGGGCGGAGGCGTGGAGGGAATTTGTTCATGCAATGGCGCAATGGGTGCTGGTGAATAAGGCGATAGAAAAGGAATTGCGTTCATTGGGACGGGAGCGCTGCGAAAAAATAACCATTAAGCGGGGGAGGGGAAAATGAAGACCTGGCAATTATGGCGGGAGGACAAAGCAGAAATAAGCGCGCGGCTGGAGCGCGGGGAGGATTTGGAGGGGTATAACAGCGCTTTCGGGGAGAACGACCTTATTATTGGATTTCTGATGGTGGAGGGATTCTGGAATGTTTTGGTGGATACCCGGGCCGACCTGCTCAAGAAAGATAACGGTTACGCGCCCCGAATCCTCAACGGCTTGTGGGCCTTATGCGAATTGGCTGGAGTCGGGTGCATTGCGCAAAGCGGGAAGGTGTTGGGCGATGGCTCGTTGCTGCGCATGGTTGGATTTCAAGCCGAGGAAATCCAGGAGGCGAAGGAAGATGGCCGGCTGCGCGTCGATCCCGAAACGTTGTCAAATCATCTCGCGCGCATCAGCGAAGCGAGCGTGGAGGAAAGTTGGGGCGAACACGTAAAGCTGCTGTTGTCGAAGCGATGGAATCGCGGGAGGGTATACGCCGTGGATGGCAATTGCATCACGATTCCCTACGGGCACTCGGAAAATTACGAGGGAGCCGGAAAGGTCGGCGATGCGTGCGGCTACAAATTGGTGGTCTTGCTCAATATCGAACCCGGGCAGGAGCGGGTCATCGGTTGAGCGCTTGGGCCGTTGGAATGCAGCGAGAGAGCGCTTTTAAAGAAAATTCTGGAGAAACTCAAAGGTGTGTTGGGTCCGGCCCGGGATTGGATTGATGTATTGATTTTTGATCGCGGTTATTGGGGGGCGCGATTTTTGACGGAGCTTAAGGAATCCGAAGGAGTTGACTATGTCACGCGCTCAGGCAACGACAATCTGGATTTCGTCAAGGATGTAGAGGGGCTGTCCCGTTTGGAAACAACAGCCTGGCATGAGGTGGATGAAACCCATAGCCGTTTGGGAGAAATTCGCGCGCGAATGGCCGGCTTTGAAAACGTGCCTTTGATTGACGCGGACGGAAAACAATGGGGGGATTGCCAAGCCGTGATCGCGGATGAATATGACCGGCAGGGCCGCCGTATTCCAGACCGGCCCCGTTTTTATTATGTGACGAGTCTGCCGATCGTTCCGGAGAAGTCGGATTCGGTAGCGGCGGTGCGGCGGTACTACCGAGACAGATGGTCGGTGGAAAATCAGGGTTTCTGGGTTCTGACCAAACGGTGGAATTTAGACATGCTGGCCGGGCGAAATTATAATGCGATTCGGGCCCGGCTCAATTTTGTGCTGCAGCTTTACAACGCCGAAAACTGCTGCGTCTGGAAACATCCGGGATTATATGACGAGGAAATGCATCGGTTAAGACGTCCGGCGGCCGGCGACCGGTTGGGCAAGCCATGCGTTATGCTCTATACCCCGGATGGAAAAGTAGGTGCATTCCAGGCGAATGAATACGCCAAACTTTTAGGCACCGCTGCCAAGGAAATGGGCCGGGCGCAGGGCGTAGCGGAAGGCAAGGCGCAAGCCAAGGCGGAGGCTGAAGCTAAAATCAAGGCGGAACTGAAAACATCGATTTACAAGGCTTTAGGGGAAGGGAAAAACATCGGGGATATCCTCAACGATCTTTGAATCCGGCGGGTACCCCACCCGCGGAGTGTCGAAAGCAGGAATTTGGCCGGCGTGCACGATTTTGGTCCGGTCGCGACGGGGATTTATGTCCCGACGCGGAGCACGCCCAAAATCTACTTTCGATTTTCCTGGCATCCCTCGCGGGTCCTTGACTTCTCCGGGGACGGGTATGTATTCTATCCAGGCGGCGTTTACGCCGCGATCATGACCGAGAAGCGCGACCCGCGGAACGAAATCCCTCCCAGCCCGGAGCTCAGCGCTATCTTCGGCGCCGGCGGGGCCGTCTCCAGGGCCATAAAGGGCTTCGAGCCGCGCGGCGAGCAGGCCTGCCTGGCCGCCGCCGTGGCCCACGCCATAGCCGGGCGCAGGCACCTTATGGCGGAGGCCGGCACCGGCGTAGGCAAATCCCTGGGCTACCTTGTACCCGCCGCCCTGTGGGCCGCGCGCAACGGCAAAAAGATCGTGGTAGCCACCCACACCAAGGCCCTGCAGTCCCAGCTGGTAAAGAAAGACCTGCCGATGGTCAGGGCCCTGCTGGCGGAGCAAGGCCTGCCGCTCACTTATTTCCTGCTGATGGGCTCGGGCAATTACCTATGCCTCTCGCGGCTGGGCCGGGCGGTAAGCCAGGCCGCGGAGCTGTTCGACGAGGACGGCTCGCGCGAGGCGCTGACCAGGCTGCGGGAATGGGCGCCCGGCGCCGAAAGCGGCTGCCGCCCGGAGCTCCCCTTTTCTGTGCCGCAGCGCGCCTGGGAAGAGGTCTGCCGGGACGGGGACCTCTGCCTCGGCGGGAAATGCGCTTTTAAGGGGCTGTGTTTCTACCGTAAAGACATCGCCCGGGCCGCCCGGGCCGATATTGTGGTGGTGAACCAGCACTTGTACTTCGCCGGCATGCCGCTGCCCGTGTTCGACGCCGTGATATTCGACGAGGCGCATAACCTGGAGGCGGTAGCGGCCGGCTTTATGGGCCTGGAGCTTACCGACCGCAGGGTGAAGCGCTTCCTGGACGATGTCTTTAACCCTAAATCCAACCGGGGGCTGGCGCACCGGCTTGCGCGGCCGCCGGCCAACTGGGTGGAGGACGTCAAGGAAGCCGTCTGGAAAGTAAATCACGCCTCCAAGGATTTCTTCGGGGAAATAACCGGGAAACTGGCGCTCAGCGGCCCGGCCGCGGAGGAACGGACCAGGACCCGGCGCGTGCGCGAGGCCGGTATTGTCAAGAACAACCTTCACGCCCCGCTGCTGGAACTCAGCGTGCTGCTTTCGCAGGCCATACCCCACAGCCAGTCCGACCTGGAAGAGGCGGAGATCAAGGCCTGTCTGAAACGCTGCCTGGCGCTGGCCGGCGATATCACCGGATTCCTCAGCTGCAAAGAGGCGGCCTGCGCTTACTGGGTGGAAGTGAAGAACTTCAAGAAGAAACACGAGATCTCGCTTAACATGGCGCCGGTGGACGTCTCGGACGCGCTGCGCAAAACCCTTTTCGGCGGCGATTACCCGGTGCTGCTTACCTCGGCCACGCTGGCGGTGGACAATTCGTTCAAACCGGCCAGGGACCGCCTTGGCCTGGACGGCGGGCTGGAGCTGCTGCTGGACTCGCCGTTCGACTATGCCAGGCAGGCGGCTTTGCTGGTGCCGGAGAATATTCCCGACCCCAAAGACGCCGCGGCCTACGAGAAAGCGGTGATAGAAGCCTGCGTCAGGGTCTGTTCGGCCGTGGAGGGCGGCGTATTCCTGCTGTTCACCAGCTGGGGCGCCCTTACCAGGGCCGCGGCCGCTTTAAAAGGCCGCGTTGGAGGCAGGCCGCTTTTTCAGCAGGGGGAAGAGCTGCCGGACAGACTGATAGCGGCCTTCAGGCGCGCCGGCAACGGGGTACTGCTGGCCACGGACACCTTCTGGCAGGGCGTGGACGTGCCCGGGCAGGCGCTGGCCTGCGTGGTAATAACCCGGCTGCCTTTTACTTCGCCCGACACCCCGCTGGAGGAGACCCGCGAGGAGTGGATGAAGGCGCGGGGCCTGGATTTCTTCGCCGATTACACGCTGCCCAGGGCCGTGGTGAAGTTCCGGCAGGGCTTCGGGCGCCTGATACGCGCCAGGAAGGATTTCGGCGCGGTAGTGATACTGGACCCGCGGGTGCGGACCCGGCGTTACGGCGGCACGTTCCTGCGCTCTATACCCGGCTGCGCCCGCCTGGCCGGCTTTAAAGAGCTGAAAGCTTTTTTCAGCGGGCGCCGCGGATCCGGGGATATCAAGATGATAAGAACCGTCCCCTGTATGCCTGAGCGATGATCTCGGCGATAATACTGGCCGCCGGTGAGTCTTCCCGGATGGGAAAGCCGAAGGCCCTGCTGGAGTGGAGGGGGCTTCCCTTTATCGAGCATGTCTGCGTGGCGCTGCGCGGAGCGGGCGTCGAGGACCGCGTGGCGGTACTGGGCCGGGCCGAAGCGGAGATACTGGCGGTATGGACGCCGGCGGGGGAGAAAGTCGCGGTTAACCCGCGGCCCGAGGACGGCCAGCTCTCTTCTCTGCGCGCGGGGCTGGGGGCCGCCGACAAGGCCGCCGAAGCTTTCATGGTCTGCCTCGTCGACCAGCCGACCATAGCCCCCGCGACATACCGGAAAGTTATTGACTGCTGGCTGGCTAATAAGGATTCGATAGTCATCCCGCGGACTTTCCGGGCCGCGGATTCGCGGATGAAGCGCGGTCATCCGGTAATCATACCGGCGGCGCACAGGCAGCTGTGTTTCGAGGGGCCGTTGGACAAAGGGCTGCACTGGGTGACGCATCACCCGTCGGTGAGGATAGCCGATCTGGACCTGGACGACGCGGAGATAATCAGGGATTTCGACACGCCGGAGGATTACGCCGGCCTGTCCGGCGGTTGAGCCAAGGAGCACTTCTATGTTCTTCAACCTGCTTACCATCCCGATGGCCATATCGTCCGCGGTCATGGGATTTTATGTAGAATTGCTGGCATGAAAGAATCAAAGAACCTAATCAAGATGCTTTCCGAGGCCATAGATTCCGGCCGCGGGGCGGCCTTCGTCACCGTTATCAGCGTGGCCGGCTCCACCCCGCGCGAGGCCGGCGCCAGGATGCTGGTCTACTCCGACGGTTCCATCGAAGGCACGGTCGGCGGCGGCGCGGTCGAAGCGCTTGTCATAAAGAAAGCCGTCGAATGCATAGCCAAAGGCGACGGGGGAAAATTCTCCTTCGGCCTCAAGCCCGGCGGCAATACCGGCATGATCTGCATGGGCGACATGGAAGTCTTCATAGACGTCTACAAAAACCCTTTCAAGGTTCTCATCCTGGGCGGCGGCCATGTCGGCATGAAGATAGCCGAGGCCTGCCGCATGGCCGGCTATCCCTACCTGGTGGCCGACGACCGCAAGGAATTCGCCAACGGCGAGCGTTTCCCCGAGGCGCTCGCGATAATAAACGAACAGCCGCATGAAGCCGTGGCCGCGGCCGGCGTGGATAAGGACACCTACGCCGTCATAGTGACGCGCGGCCACGCGCTGGACAGGGAGTGCCTCGAGGCGCTCATACGCACCAACGCCGCCTATATCGGCATGATAGGCAGCGCCGCCAAGGTCATGGAGATCTTCCGGCAGCTGGAGAAAAAGAAGCTTTTTCCGCTCAAGGACGCGCGCGTCCATTCGCCGATAGGCCTCAACCTGGGCGGCAAGGCCCCGGGCGAGATAGCCGTCTCGGTCCTGGCCGAGATAATAAAGGTGCACTATAAGCGCGACGGCGCCCATATGCGCGACGTCGCGGTCGGCAAGAAGGCCGCATAAGTCCGCTATTAGTCATCAATTCATCAACGTCCCCCAAGAGGTATCATGGAAAAGCTCTCTTTCGTAGGGAAATCCCTGCCGCGCAAGGACGCCGAGATAAAGGCGACGGGCAAGGCCCTCTATTCCGCCGACCTGGACTTTCCCGGCATGCTGCACGCCGCCGCGGTGCGCAATCCGCGCCCGAGGATAAAGATAAGCGGCATATCCGACGCCGCGGCTAAAAAAATAAGCGGCTACCGCGCGCTGGTGACTTATAAGGACCTGCGCGGCCCCAACAAGTGGCCGCTGGTGGACACCGATTATCCTTTCCTGCCCGAGGGCGAGGCCCGCTTCGAGGGCGAGACCGTCGCGCTCGTCGTGGCCGACAGCCACCGCGCCGCCCGCGCCGCCGCGCAGGCCGCAGCCATAAAATACAAGGAGCTGCCCTTCGAGACCGACCCGCTTAAGTCGCTGGAGAAGGGGGCTGTCAAGCTCTACGGTCAGGATAATGTCTTTGCAAAGTTCTTCATCAGGAAAGGCGACGCCAAAAAAGCGCTGGCCGGGGCCGCCTACACCGTCGAAGGCGAATTCACCACCAACTACCAGGTGCACGCCTACCTCGAGACCCAGGGCGCCATAGCCGTGCCGCAGCCCGACGGCGGCCTGGTGGTCTATACCACCACCCAGTGCCCTTTCTACGTGCTCGACGCGGTCGCGGCCGCCTGCGGCCTGCCTTACAACAAGGTTAAGATAATCCAGACCGTCACCGGCGGCGGTTTCGGCGGCAAGGAGGACGTGCCGGCGCTGGTCGCCTCGCACGCCGCTCTCTGCGCGCTGAAGACGGGCCGCCCAGTGCGGCTCATCTACGACCGCACAGAGGACTTCCGCTCGATGTCCAAGCGCCACCCGTCCTGGTCGCGCGTAACCTACGGCGCCGATAAGAACGGCCGCATCACCTCCTGCGTGGTGAAATACGTGCTCGACGCCGGCGCCTATTCGACGCTCTCGCCGATAGTGCTCTGGCGCGGCACCGTGCACGCCGCCGGGCCGTACAGGATAGAGAACGTCCTCATCGAGACTTACGCCGCGGCGACCAACAAGGTGCCGGCCGGCGCCTTCCGCGGTTTCGGCCAGCCGCAGATCTCTTTCGCCCAGGAATCGCTCATCGATGAGCTGGCGGCGAAGGCCGGCAAGGACCCGGTGGATTTCCGTCTCCACAACCTCCTCGGCCCCGGCGACGCCACGGCCACCGGCCAGGTCCTGACCTCGTCCTGCGGCCTGCGCGAGCTGGTAGAGGCCGTGCGAGGGAAGTCGGGCTGGGATAAGTGGGCGGAGACCGGCTTCCGCAGGGTGGAGGGGAACAAGGCCCGCGGCCTGGGCGTGTCCGCCGCCTATTACGGCGTCGGTCTGGGCGCCAGGGGCCGCTGCCTCGACCGCGCCGGCGCGCTGGTCAATATCTACAAGGACGCCAGCGTGACGGTAAACGTCGGCAACACCGAGATGGGGCAGGGCGCGCTGACCGTGCTGGCCCAGATAGCCGCCGAGACGCTCAACGCTCCCTATGAGAGCGTGCGCGTGGAGGAAGTCGATTCCACCAAGGTCCCCGACTCCGGGCCGACGGTGGCCAGCCGCACCACGCTGATGAGCGGCAACGCCATCATAGAGGCGGCCAAGCCGATACGGGACAATCTCTTCAGGACCGCGCTGGACCTGCTTAAGGAGAAAGGGGCCGACATCGCCGGCATGATGCAGGCCGCCGATGGCGTCTTTTCCATAGCCGACCACAGGGTGACCTTCGGCGAAGTGGTGAAAGAATGCTGGAGCCGCCGGCTAAAGATGTGCGAAGAGGGCTGGTACGCGGCGCCCCGTACTACTTACGACATGAAGGACGGCCAGGGCGACGCCTATGTCACCTATTCCTGGTCGGCCGACGTCGCCGAGGTCGAGGTGGACCTGGAGACCGGCGTCCTGAAGGTCATGAAGCTCTGGGGCGCCTTCGATGTGGGTAAAATAATCAACCCGCGGCTGGCGGACGGCCAGGCGCAGGGGGGGATGCTGCAGGGGATGAGCTGGGCGGTCTACGAGAACCTGGTCTATAAGAACGGCATCATGGCCAATCCCAACTTCACCGGCTATGTCATCGCCACTACCGCCGATAAACCCGAATATGATATAACTTTCATAGAGAAAGATTACGAGGACGGGCCCTATAAAGCCAAGGGCATGGGGGAAGTGCCGCTCATAGGAGTGGCGGCCGCCGTGGCCAACGCCGTGAAAGCCGCCTCGGGCGTGCGCGTGAACTCGGTTCCGCTGCTGCCCGAAAAGATATGGCAGGGTATGGAAGAGAGAAAGATCTCCGGAGGGAAAAAATGAAAGCCGTAAGAATATTCGCAGCGCTGCTGGTAGTGGCCGTACTGGCCGGGGGGGCCGCCGCGCAGGACAACTACGACAGATTGGCGAAAGAACTGACCGAGGCCGGTTCTTCGATAGAGAATAAGAAGATAGCCATCATACCTTTCGCCCACGCCGACGGGCGTTCCGTCTCCAAGGACGGTTCCGTGATCTCCGAGCGCCTTACCATAAAGATGATCAATATGCGCAAGTTCGAGATCATCGAGCGCAGCGTCCTCACCAAGGTCATGGACGAGCTCAAACTGCAGAATACCGGCGCCATAGACGCCACCAGCGCCAAGGAACTGGGCAAGGTGCTCGGCGTCGAGGCCATAATCACCGGCACGCTGGTCGAGACCGCCAGCGGCAGGATAGAGGTCAACGCCCGGCTTATCAAGACCGAGACGGCGCAGGCCATAGGCGCCGCGCAGGTCACCGTCGAAAAGGACTGGATAGGCGACGCCCCGACGCAGATGCCCGCGCAGCAGCAGGCCCGGCCGCAGCAGGTCTACCAGCCGCAGCAGGCTGCCGCGCCGGCGGCCCCCCGCGCGCGCCATCCCAATGAATACGGTTTTTTTGACGTTTTCCTGGGTTTCGGCGCTCCGAATATGAGCCTGGAGTTCGCCAATTCGAACGGGAACATAACCATCAGCAACAGTTACACGACGAACAACGATATCGGCATAAAAGTGGATTCGTTCGGCAGCGGCGTAGATTTCCGCTCAGTCAGGTTCGACAAGCTGGCCACCGAGGGGTTCGGCCCCCTGGCCATGCGCGTGGGCGGTTTCGGCAAGGGCGTCTTCGGCGGGGATATTGAGTTCTCTTTTGAGAGCCGGAACATCAAGCAGCAGACCGCGGCCTGGAGCCTTAACGGCTTAACGTCCGGCAACGTCACTTTTAATTCCGATGATTACGCCACCGTCAAAAGCTTCGGCATAAGCGGCGACCTGCTCATAAGGCATCCCGGCCCCAGAGTGAATCCCTATATCGGCATGGGTTTCGGCCTCTCTCTGAATACGATAAGTCTGCCGTATGTGAAAGGGTTCACCGATACCTCCACGTTCGGCCGCCCCGTCAACGATATGGGCGTGGGCGTCATGCTCCGGGTCCCCATAGGCCTGCGCATCCGGGCCGGGAACAATACTCAGATCGTGACCGAACTGCGCTATGAGCTCAACAGCATCGGCTTCGATCGTGGCGTGGCCGGTGAAAGCGACCGCATAATAATAAGCGGCGCCAAGTTCCTTATCGGCATGGGCTTCACTTTCTGATGGACCGTTCCCTTCTCGACTGCGTCGTCAACGGCGGAAGGGTGAGCCGCGGGATAGCGGCCTCGCGCACGATGCTCGAGTTCCTGCGCGAGGACCTGGGGCTTAAGGGAACCAAGGAAGGCTGCGGCGAGGGGGAATGCGGCGCCTGCCTGATACTGCTCGACGGCCGCGCCGTCAACTCCTGCCTGATGCTGGCCGCCCAGGCCCACGGCCGGGAGATAGTCACCATCGAAGGCATAAAGGGCCGCGACGGCGGCCTGCACCCCATACAGAAGACTTTCATGGAAGAGGGCGCCGTGCAGTGCGGCTTCTGCATCCCCGGCATCATAGTGGCCGCCGAGGCGCTGCTGCGCCGCAAGCCGGCCGCGACGCTTGAAGACATCAAGCTGGAACTGACCGGCAATCTCTGCCGCTGCACCGGCTATGAGAAGATACTCGGCGCCGTGGAACTCTCCCGCGACGAGCTTAAGAAGAAGGGGAAGCGATGAGGCCGGAGCTGCTCGTAAGACCGTCCTCGCTGGCGCACCTCTGGAAGACCCTTCCTTCGCTGCCGCGCGACAGGCGGTATCTCGCCGGCGGCACCGACCTTATGATAGCCGCCTCCCACGGTCACGCCGGCGACTGCTGGGTGGACATCAGCGGCCTCAAAGAACTGCGCTCCTTCCGCGAAACTCCCTCGTCGCTTTTTATCGGTTCAGGCCTGACCATCTCCGCCCTGGCCGAAATGCCGGCGGTAAAGAAGTGGCTGCCGGCGCTGGCGCTGGCCGCCCCGCATTACGCCAGCCCCAGCCTGCGCAATATGGCCACCATCGGCGGCAACGCCGCCAACGGCAGTCCCTGCGCCGACGGCGTCTGCGCCCTCTGCTCTGAAAAAGCCTCTATCGTGCTCCTGCTCAAGGGCGTCAAGCGCAAGCTGCCCCTCCCCGCTTTTTTCCTTGGTCCCAAGCGGACCGCCCTCCGGAAGGACGAGCTGATACTGGGCTTCGAGGTGCCGAAGTGGCGCCATGTGTCCGCGTACGAGAAGCTGGGCCCGCGCTCTTATTTCGGCATCTCCAAGGTCTCGGTCTGCGTTTCGGCGGAGATCTCCGGCGGGGTGGTGAAGGAGACCGTCATCTCCTGCGCCTCCGTCGCCCCGGTGCCGCTTATGGCCCGCAAAGCCGCGGAATTCCTCTACGGCCGCCGCCTGGACGAGGGTACGATAAGCGAAGCCGCCGCCCTGGCCGAGAGCGAAGCTTCTCCCATAACCGACACCCGTTCCGAGGCCGGTTACCGCAAGGCCATGGTGCGCGTGCTGGCGGCCCGCGCCCTGGCTAAGATAGCCGCCGCCTGAATATCTGTCGCCGGGGACACCATTCCGCATGGTGTCCCCTAAAAAACTGAGGACAACATGCTGCGAACCGCCGCCCTGTTTTTTTTCTTCACCCTCCCCGCCGCCGCCCTCTCTCCGGCCGAAGACCCTCTCCTCAAAGCCCTTAAGACGGAGCTGGACAGGTCCTTCTCCAGCCTGAAGTCGGCGGAAAAGGTCCCGCTCTACTTCCTCCATTACGGCGCTACGGACACTGAGTCCTATTCGGTCGGCGCCACACTGGGCGCCCTGTCCGGGGAAAACTCGGGCCGTGACCGCCGGCTGGACGTAGACGCGCGCTTCGGTTCGCCGGAGCTGGATAATACGCATGAGCTTAAGGGCGCGCAGTCCCGGCTCAATTCTAAGGACCAGGCTTCCGCGGAACTGCCGGTCGGGGCCGACGCGGCGGCCATCCGCGCCAGGGTCTGGGAACTGACCGACGCCGCCTATAAGGCCGCGCTGGACCGCTACGCCAAGGTCAAGACCAATATCGGCGTCACGGCGGAGGAGAAGGATAAGTCCGGCGATTTCTCGCCGGCCCCCGCCGAGACTTTCTACTCCCCGGTCGCGCTGCCGGAACTGGACAAGGCCGGCTACCGGGAGCTGACCCGGCGCCTGTCGGAGAAGTTCAAAAAGCACGGCTTCATCATCCGCTCGGGCGTTTCCCTTAACGCCAGCGCCATGAACCGCTACATGCTCAATTCCGAGGGTTCTTCGGTGGTGACCGGCAACAACTATCTCTCCCTGACCTATTATCTCACCGCCAGGACCGAAGACGGCATGGACCTCTCGCGCAGCAAGTCCTATCACTCCGACGCGCCGGGCGGGCTGCCCGGCGAGCCGGAGATAGCCGCCGACATGGCTAATTCCGTCGCCGAGCTTGCCGCGCTGCTGGAGTCCGAGCCCAGCGAGCCTTACAGCGGCCCCGCCATACTGGAGGGGCCCGCGGCCGGCGTATTCTTCCATGAGATCTTCGGCCACCGCATAGAGGGCCATCGCCAGAAGAGCGAGAGCGAGGGCCAGACCTTCGCCAAGATGCTGGGCCAGAGAATAATGCCGGAGATCCTGACGGTCTACGACGATCCGTCGGTCCGTGATATCAAGGGCCAGTTCCTGCGCGGGCATTATACCCACGACGACGAGGCGGTCAGGGCCGCCCGCGCGCCGCTGGTGGAGAACGGCGTGCTGAAAGGCTTTCTCATGGGCCGCACCCCGATCGACGGTTTTCCCGTCTCCAACGGCCACGGCCGCCGCTCCCCGGGCCGCGGAGTCGTCGCCCGCCAGGGCAATCTGATAGTCGAGGCATCTTCCGCGGTGGCCTACCCGGAACTGAGGAAGATGCTTCTGGAGGAGATAAAAAAGTCGGGCAAGCCCCACGGCCTGCTCATACGCGACATCTCCGGCGGCTTCACCATAACCCAGCGCGTGCTTCCCCAGAGCTTCACGGTGCACGTCCTGCTGGCCTACAAGGTCTACGCGGACGGCCGCCCCGACGAGGCCGTGCGCGGCCTTAACCTTATCGGCACGCCCATACAGGCTTTCTCCCGCATAAAGGCCGCGGCCGACGACGCCGGCGTGTTCAACGGCACCTGCGGCGCCGAGTCCGGCTGGGTGCCGGTTTCGGCCGTCTCGCCCAGCCTGCTCTTCAGCGAGATGGAGACGGAGAAGGTCTCCAAGTCCAACAATAAGCCGCCCATCCTGCCGCCGCCCTATGCCGAGGGAAAAGGGGGGAAGATATGACAAGGACCATCTCCCTCCTGCTGCCTCTCCTCCTGGCGGTCCCGGCGCGCGCCGCCGACCGGACGCTGGACGCGATGCGCGACGAGCTGGGCCGGACCATGTCGAGTCTGGCTATGCCGGGCATGCAGAAGCCCTATTTCGCCTCCTACCTCCTGTCCGATTCTACTGACTACGCAGTTTCGGCTTCCTTTGGAGAACTGGTGGATTCGCGCGGGGACGTCTCGCGCAACGCCGCCGTGGAGATAAGGATAGGGGACCGCTCTTTCGACAGCTCCGGCTACGCCGGCTCCGACTTCCGCTCCTTCAGGCCCGTCACGGGCGGGACGGTCATAGAGGACGACTACGACGCCGTGCGCGCCGGGCTCTGGTCGCTCAGCGACGGCGCCTACAAGACCGCTCTGGAAAAGTACGCCCAGAAGAAGGCTTATAGCGAGAAGAAGGGCATAAAGGAACTTTACGGCGACCTGTCCGCGGAGAAGAAGGCCTCCCGGCTGGAGGACGTCCATCCAGCCCCGGCGTTCCCGAAGGAAGACTGGGAGCGCAGGGCCAGGGAGCTCTCCGCCGTATTCAGGAAATATCCGGGAGTGCAGTCCTCCGAGGTGCGTGTGGAGTGTACGCGCCGCGTGAACCGCTTCGTCAACAGCGAGGGGACCCGCTACCGCGTCAACGCCGACAAGGCCCACTTCTACGTCTACGCCGAGACCCAGACCGGCGGAGGACTGAAGGTCTCCGACCGCAAGGAACTGCACTGGCCAGCCTGCGCCGATATCCCCGCCCAGGAGGAGCTCCTCGCGGCCGTGGACGGCTTCGCCGGCCGCCTGGACGCGCTCTCGCGCTCCGCGGCGGGAGAGGTTTATCTCGGGCCCGTGCTGTTCGAGAACGACGCGGCGGCGGAATTGATCGGCCAGCTTTTCGTAAGGGGCATCTCCTTCCCGCGCCGGGCCTGGGCCGATAACGATGATTACCTCAAGTACTATATCGACAAGGGCGGGCTTGTGGAGCGCGTCGGCATGCGCGTGCTGCCCGGCTTCATCAGCGTGCACGACGACCCCTCCCGTACTGAGGAGGCCGGCAGGCCGCTGGCCGGACATTACCGCGTGGACAGCGAGGGAGTGGCGCCGGGCCGGCTGGAACTGGTGAAGAACGGGAGGCTGGCCGGGGTGTACATGTCCCGAGGGCCGGTCAGGGACTTCTCTTCCTCCAACGGCCACGGGCGGGCCGCCCTCAACGAGTTCCCGTCGGGCAGGCCGGGCAATGTTTTCGTCAGTTCGCGTAAGACGGCCCCCCCGGTCGAAATTAAAAAGCGCCTGCTGGAACTGGCGTCCGAGCAGGAACTCGATTACGCCGTGATCGTGCGGCGCCTCGCTTCCGAGGGTTCTCTCGACATCGAGAACATCCTGGCCGCGCCGGTCTTCGCCTGGAAAGTGTACAGGGACGGGCGGGAGGAACTCATGAACGGGGTCGAGTTCACCGGCGTTACCTACCGGGCGCTGCGGGACATCGTTTTGACCTCCGACGAGCCTTATATCTACAATTACTACCAGCCCGGACCTTACGCCATGGCCCGGGGCTCGGTGGCGGCTTCGATAATCGCGCCGTCGGCTGTGCTGGTACAGGAAATGGAACTAAAGCGCACCGACCGCAAGCCGGACCGCGCGCCGTATCTGGAGCACCCGTTCTTCGCCGAAAATGGAGGAAAAAAGTGAACAACCTGAGAAAATGCGTCTTCCCCGATAACCTCAACGCCGCGCTGACCGCGCTGGGCGACCGCAAGTCCCTGCCTTTCGCCCTGGCCGGCGGCACCCTGTCCGGCAAGAACATCGGGCCCGAGACGGTCACGCTGGTGGACCTCAAACGCCTGCCGCTGGCCGCGATAAAGACCACCGCCGCCGGGCTGTCGATAGGAGCGCTGGCCACCTTCGATGAGATCGAGAATTCCAGGGTCGTCAAAGGCTGGGCGGGCGGGGTGCTCTGCGCCGCCGCGGCTAAATGTTCCAGCCAGCTGGTGCGCAATATGGCCACCATAGGCGGCAATATCGCCCGCCCCAACGCCTTCAACGTTTTTCCGCCGCTCCTGCTGGCGCTCGACGCTAAAGTGACGGTCGCCTGGAAGGGCGTGGCCAAAACCTTTCCGCTGGCCGGTCTTTATGATGGCACGCTGAAGAAGATCCCGGGCAGGGACTGCCTGATAACCGGGATAATACTGCCCGCCGCCTCGAAAGGCCTTAAATGCGCTTTCGAGAAGTTCGCCAGGACGGAGTCCAGCTGGGAATCCTACATAACGCTGGCGATGTGCGCGGAGGTCAAGAAAGGCGTCATTAAGTCCGCCAGGATAGGCATAGGCGCTCTTTCCGCGGTGCCGGTCCTGGCGCCCAAAGCCGCCGCCGCTCTGACCGGCGAGACGCCCGGCGAAGCCGCCGGGAAGGCCGCCGCCCTGGCGGGGGACCTGGCCGGCATGCGCATCTCGCCCAAGTCCGTGGAATTCAAAAAAGAAGTCGCCGCCGCGCTGCTCAGGCGCTTCGTCGTCTCGCTCGCTTAATGACCGGGAGAATAAAGATGAAAAAGAACAAGACCGAATCCCTGACCGCGGAGAAGGGCCTCTTTACCATTGCTTTGACCCTCAACGGCCGCCCGGCCGAATTCCGGGTCAAGCCCAATGAATTCCTGCTCGACGCCCTGCGCGCCCACGGCTGGAAAGGCACCAAGAAAGGCTGCGACACCGGCGACTGCGGCTCCTGCGCCGTCATGTTCAACGGCAAGCCGGAGCTGGCCTGCATGATACCGGCCGTCACCGCCCACGGATCCGTAGTCGGGACCATCGAAGGGGTCGGCACGGTGGACCGGCCGCACCCGATACAGGAGGCTTTCGTCGAGGCCGGCGGCGTCCAGTGCGGCTTCTGCATACCGGGCATGGTCATCTCCGCGAAGCACCTGCTCGAGAACGTTCCGGACCCTTCGGAAGCCGAGATAAAGAAGGCGCTCGACGGCAATCTCTGCCGCTGCACCGGTTACGTCAAGCAGATCGAGGCGGTCAAGATCGCCTCCAAAAAGCTCAGGACCCGGCGGGCCTCTAAATAAGACGGCGATACGGAGACGAACATGGAAAAGAAAGATTTCAAGGTAGTCAATCAGCGCGTGGACAAGCAGGACGCCCTCGGCCTGGCCTGCGGTCACCCGGTCTTCGCCGACGATATGGATTTTACCGGCATGCTCTACGGCCGCCTGCTCTGGAGCCCGCACGCCCACGCCCGCATAAAGAAGATAGACGTCGCCGCCGCGCTGAAAGTGCCCGGCGTAAAGGCGGTCCTGACTTACAAGGACGTGCCGCGCGTGCTGCGCACCACGGCCGGCCAGGGCTACCCCGAGCCGTCGCCCTACGACACCTGCACGCTCGACAATAAAGTGCGCTTCGTCGGCGACCGCGTAGCCGCCGTCGCCGCCGAGACGCCCGAGGCCGCCCAGGAGGCCCTGGGGCTGATAAAAGTGGATTACGAGGTCCTGCCGGCTCTCTTCGACCCGCTGCTGGCCGACAAGCCCGGCGCGCCGGTCATCCACGACGAGCCCGACGCCAGGAACATCCCCGACGCCAAAAAGAACATCGCCGCCAAATTCGAGTTCGAGGTGAAGAACGGCGAGTGGTTCGGCGCCGCAGATTTTGTTTTTGAAAAAACCTACTCTATGCCCTACCTCCAGCACTGCGCCATCGAGAACCATACCGTCATCACCAGCCTCGACCAGCACAACCGGCTGGTCATCCGCACCTCCACGCAGGTGCCGTTCCACGTGCGCCGCATCGTCGCCCAGGCCCTGCAGATACCGGTAAAGAAGATACGCGTCATAAAGCCCCGCATAGGCGGCGGCTTCGGCTCCAAGCAGGAGGTCCTGCTCGAGGATATCTGTTCGGCGCTGACGCTCAAGACCGGCAGGCCGGTCAGAATAGAGTATAGCCGCAAGGAGACCTTCATTTCCTCGCGCACGCGGCACCCCGCCGTCGTGCGGCTCAAGACCGGCGTGAAGAAGGACGGCGCCATCACCGACGCCGAGATGGACATCACGCTCAATACCGGCGCCTACGGCTCGCACGCGCTGACCGTCATGATGTGCTCGGGCTCCCACACGATACCGCTGTACAAGGTGGCCAATAACATCAAGTTCATCGGCAAGAGCGTTTACACGAACCTGCCGGTCTCAGGGGCGTACCGCGGCTACGGCGCCACCCAGGGCTTCTTCGCCTGGGAGAGCCAGATGGACATCATGGCCGACGCCATCGGTATGGACCGCGTCGAGTTCCGGAAGCGCAACTACATAAAGCTGGGCGAGGGTTCACCGGTATTCAAAGCCATGGGCGAGGGCCGCGAGGGAGTGGAGCAGGTCATCACCTCCACCGGCCTCTACGAATGCATCGAAGAGGGCATGAAAGCCATCAAGTGGAAGGAGAAGCGGGAGAAGTACCGCCACCAGAAGGGCCCACTGCGCCGCGGTCTCGGTATGTGCGGCCTGATGCAGGGCTCGGGCATCCCGGAAGTGGACATGGGCTGCGCCACCATCAAGATGAACGAGGACGGCTCGTTCAACCTGCTGATGGGCGCGGCCGACCTGGGCACCGGGTCGGACACGATACTCTCGCAGATAGCCGCCGAGGTCCTGGGCGTTAAGGTAACCGATATAATAGCCCATTCTTCGGACACCGACCTCACCCCGTTCGACGTGGGCGCCTACGCCTCTTCGACCACCTTCATCTCCGGCGGCGCGGTCAAGAAAGCCGCGGAGCGGGTGAGGGATATGATAATAGAGGTCGGCGCCAAGATCCTGGAAAAGAAGAAAGAGGACCTGCGGCTGGAAGGGGGAAAGGTCGTCGCCAGGGACGGCGCCTCCTGCTCCCTGTCCGAGGTGGCCAATACCTCGCTGTACTATTACAACCAGCACCAGATAACGGCCTCCGCCTCGCATTTCGGCCATACCTCTCCTCCGCCCTTCGCGGCGCATTTCGCCGAGGTCGAGGTGGACACCGAGACGGGCAAGGTGAAGATACTGGACTACATCTCCTGCGTGGACTGCGGCACCGCCATAAACCCGACGCTGGCCGAGGGCCAGAACGACGGGGCCACGCTCAACGGCATCGGCCACACTCTGAGCGAGGAGATGGAGTTCTCGTCGGCCGGCACGCCGCTCAACGCCAGCTTCCGGCGCTACAAGATCCCGAGCGCCGCGGACCTGCCGCCGATGAAGACCATCCTCATCCCGACCTTCGAGCCCAACGGCCCGTTCGGGGCGAAATCGGTCTCCGAGATCGGCATCAACGGCCCGCTGCCGGCCATCGCCAACGCCATAGCCGACGCCACCGGCGCGAGGCTCTATAACGGGCCTTTCACCCCCGACAAGGTGCTCAGGGCGATAAAGAACAAGGCCTCCTGACCCACATGAGGATACCAGCCGCCGCCTTCGTCCTGACGCTCTGCTGCTCCGCGGCAGCGGCCCTTGCCGGAGATGCCGCTTTTACCCCGCGGGCTTACATCGCCGCAGTTCTGAAGGCCTCCCCGGCCATAGCCAGGGCGGAACTGGCCCTTTCCCGGGCGAAGAACGAGTACCGGGCGGCCGTGCTGGACGCGGCCCTGCCGTCTTTTACCCTGTCGCTGTCGGGCAGCCTCTACGACGACGCCGACACGCGCCTCCGCCTGGAGCGGGGGGATTTCACCTCCTCGCTTTCGGCCTCCTGGAACCTCTACGATTCCGCCTCCGGCCCGGCCAGCCGGATAAGAACGGCCCGGCTCGATTACGAGCAGGCCGAACTGACCTTTTTCATCGCCAAACAGGACGAGGCGCTCAAGGCGCTCGGCCGCTTCTACGCGCTCTATGCCGCGCGCGGAAGGGTGGCGGCGGCCAAAGCCAACCTGGCCTCCCGCGAGCGCCAGTACAAGGACACCAACGACCAGTACCAGTCCGGCACCCGCAGCAAGATCGAGGTCATGCAGAGCGAGGGCGACAAGCTGCAGAGCGAGCTCTCGCTGGCCCAGGCGGACACGGCCGGGATAAAGGCCCTGATGGCCCTCAATGAACTGATAAACGCGGACCCCGTCGCGACGGCCTCGATTGAGGTCAGCACTTCTGTCCCGGACATATCCCTGCCGCTGCCGGCCGGGGACGTCGCCAGGGCGATGGATAACAATTTCAGCCTGCGCCGCCGCCGCCTCGCGCTCGACAGGACGCGCGTAACCACCCGCAACTCCGTGGCGGCGGAATTGCCGCGCCTGCGGCTGGACGCCTCGTGGGCGAAGTCCGGCCTGGGTATCGGCGGCGAGCCCGCTTACGGCGGAGCCGGCAACCCGGACTACGGCCTCCGCGCTTCGGTCTCCTTTCCTTTCGGATTTTTCTGGGCGCAGAACGCGCTGGAGCTGCGCCGTACCCGCGATTCGCTCAGTTCGGCCGAAGCCGACCTTCGCGACGCGGAGCGCGCGCTGCGCACCGAAGTGCTGACGGCCCAGAAAGAAATAGAGCTGCAGGTTAAATCGCGGAACCTGCTCGAATTCCAGGTGAAGACCCAGCAGGAGTCCACCGGCAATCTCCTTTCCGAATATTCGCTGGGCGGCGCCAATATGCTCCAGCTTGACACCGCCCAGACCAAGCTGCTCGATTCCACCAACGGCCGCATAGCGGCCGTCAACGCCCTGGATCTCGCGCTGGCCGACTACAGGGCGCTTCTCGGGGAGAAAATATGGGAATGAAAAAGATAATCAGGCTGGTTTTCTGGGCGGCCCTGCTGCTGCTGGCCGCCGCGGCCGCCATCTACGGCTACGCCAGGTACAAACGGATGACGGTGCGCCACGATATACAGGATTTCCTCCGGACCGTAGAACGGGGCGACCTGAAGCTGGATCTGCAGGAATCCGGCGAGCTGGTCTCCCGCGACACGGTGGATATCTTCCCGCCCAGCCGCGGTTTCATCGTCGGAATCTTCAGGAAAGAGGGCGAATACGTCGAGAAGAGCGAGAAGATAATGATGTTCAAAGGGGGCGAGCGCATAGATTCCGACCAGTATGTCCCCGTCCCGATAACCGCGCCACGCGCGGGCCTGCTCACCCGCTGCATAAGCATGCGCGGCGGCAGCGACGCCGAGATCAGGGAAGGGAAAAGGCTGGACAGCCCCTCCACCTGCGTCTCGCGCCTGGTGGACATGACCGCGCTGGCCGTCAACCTGCAGATCAGCGAGATAGACATCTACAAGGTCCGGCCGGGGATGCCGGTCTCGATAACCTTCACCTCCATCCCCGGCGAGAAATTCGCCGGCCGGGTGGACGTCATAGCGCCGATGGCCGAGGCCCGCTCCGGCAGCTGGGGCAGTACGACAAAAGTCTTCCGCGTCGTCATCAGCATAGACCGGCCCAGCCAGAAGATGCGCGTCGGGATGAGCGCCGTGGTCACGGCCAATCTCAAGGCCAAAAAGGACGCGCTGAAAGCCCCCATAGAGGCGCTTTTCCAGGAGGGGCTTAACTATTACGTCTACCGCCGCAGGCAGGGTTACGAGTATGAGAAGGTCCAGGTCTTTCCCGGCCTCAGGTCCGAGGCCGAGGTCGAGCTGGCGGGCGAAGTGAAGCCGGGGGACGTGCTCTTCACCGCGCTGCCCGAAACTCTTAAATGATACGCTGCCGCGATCTTGAAAAGATCTACGAGGGGGGGAAGGCGGGCTGGCCGGCCCTGTGCGGGGTGTCTTTTTCGATAACCCCGGGCGAGTCCGTCGCGGTGACGGGGCCCTCCGGCTGCGGCAAGTCCACGCTGCTCAATATAATCGGCCTGCTCGACGAGCCCAGCGGCGGCGGCTACGAGTTCGACGGTCTCGACGCCGCCCGGATGTCCGACGGCGAGCGTTCCGCGGCGCGCCTTCACCGGATAGGCTTCGTCTTCCAGGCCTTCCACCTGCTCAACCGCCTGCCGGCGGTGGAGAACGTCTGCCTGCCCATGATGTACGCGGGCGAGACCTCCGAAGGCATGCGCCGCCGGGCGCACGAACTGCTGGCGCGGGTGGGTCTCAAGGGCAAGGAGCGCAAGACCCCGCTGGAACTCTCGGGCGGCGAACGCCAGCGCGTGGCCATCGCCAGGGCCCTGGCCAATTCGCCGAAGCTGCTCCTGGCCGACGAACCCACCGGCAACCTGGACTCCGCCTCCAGCCGCGAAATAATGGATATACTCTTCGGCCTTGTCGGGGAAGGAATGACCGTCATAATAGTCACCCACGACAGGGAACTGGCCGTCAGGGCCGGCCGGAACATCAAAATGCGCGACGGGAAGATAGAATCCATATGACCCGCGCCCTGTATAACGCCGCCCGGACCGGCCTCTCCGAGATCCTGGCCCATAAGACGCGCTCGACGCTGAGTTTCCTGGCCATCGCGGCCGGTTCCGTCGTGTTCATCGACGCCTTTTCCGCCATAGTCGCCACCTACGCCCGCCTGGAAAGCCAGAAGGCCGTCTCCGGCATAGCCAGGATGAAGATCTCCCAGAACCACGGCCGCGCCATCGCCGACGTGGACGATTACCAGTCCCCGCCCGTCATCACTTACGACGATGTGCTGCGCCTTAGGGAAAGGGTCCCGGGACTTCACATGGTCTCTCCGGAAGGGTCCAGCTGGCGGAACATGCTGGAGCATGACGGGCAGCGGGTGGTGACGCGCGTGGCCGGCATAACGCCGGAATGGCGCAAGCGCGACTTCGTCTACGACCTGAAGGGCAGGTTCATCGACTGGCACGACGTGGACGAGAAACTGCGCGTCTGCGTTTTGGTGCGGCCGGCTCCCCCGGAGCCCGCCAACGCCCTGTTCAAGACCATGCGGCAGAAGTACAACTTTATGGGCGGCTACGACCTGCTGGTCACCCATAACGACCTGCTGGGCCGCGTGATCAAGATCGACGGAGTAAATTTCACCGTCATAGGAGTCCTCGACGAACTGCCGCCTTCCCGCAAGCCGCCCCGCATCTGGTGGTCGGGCGGGGATTACAAGACCCTGGCGCCCGTCACGACGCTGATGCATTACGGCATACTGCGCTCCCATAATTCCCTGGACGTCAGTATAGACGCCGGCGACGAAAAGGGCTTCGACGAGGCGCTGCGCCTGGTCAGGAATTTCCTGAAGGTGCGCTACGGCGACGAGGACCTGTTCGTGGTCGAGAATCAGATGGACGCGATAAAGGAGAATATGGCCAGGAACATAAGCTCATCCCTCGTCACCATCTCGCTCGGGATGCTGGCCTTCATAGCGGGCGGGATAGGCATAATGAACGTGACGCTGGCGACCGTTTTCGCCCGCACCAAGGAGATAGGCGTGCGCAGGGCCATCGGCGCCGGCCGCGGCGACATCATGCTCCAGTTCGTGGTGGAGGCCGTCATGCTCGGCCTTATCGGCGGCCTCCTCGGTACGGCTCTGGGCTGGTTCTGGGGAGTGCCGGCCAAGGTCATGCTCGGGATGCCTCCCAGCCCGATAAAGATCTGGATGCCGGTGGTCTCGGTCCTGATCGCGGCGCTTACCGCCTTCGTTTTCGCCATCTACCCGGCCTGGGTCGCCGCCGGCCTCAAGCCGGCCGAGGCGCTGAGGGCCGAATGAGGGCGGAGCTTAAAGGCCGCACCCTTTACCTGGCGCTGGCCGCCGCGGCCGGTCTCGCCTTCCATCTCTGGGGCGGTTTCTCTTTCATAAGAGCCTCGGCTCCCACCTACGACGAACCGGTGCACCTGGCCAGCGGCTATTCCTACCTCAAGACGGGCCGCTACGCGATGAACATCATGGACCACCCGCCGTTCTCCGAGATGTTCTCGGCCCTGCCGCTGCTTTTCAGGTCCCCGGAGTCTTTCCTTACGCATCCCTATTTCGACCGCAGGATGCCGTACCATTATTCCGATTATTTCCTCTACAACAACACGGTGCCGCCCGATGAGCTGTTAAACACAGCGCGCGCCTTCGGCTTCCTGGCCTGGACCGCTGGTTTCTCAGCGGTCATATTCCTGTTCTGCCTGAAGCTCCATTCCCCGGCGGCAGGCCTGGCCGCCCTTGCCGTCTATTATTTCCTGCCGGTCTTCATCTCCAACAACGCCCTCGTCGCCACCGACTCGGCCGCGGCTCTTTTTTACGCCGCCTCGCTGCTGGGAGGCTTCCTTTTCGCGCTCAAAGCATATGGGTCCTCTCCCGTCTTTCCGCGCCGGGAGATGCTGCTGGCCGCGGCCTGCGCGGGGCTGGCCATGGCTTCCAAGTTCAGCATGTTCATCGTGCCGCCGCTGGTAGCCGGCCTCTGGGTCCTTCATATGCTTTTCTTCAGCCCGCGCCGGGAGGGCGGACGGGTCTTTCTTCACGCCCTGCTCTATTGCGGCCTCTCCCTGGCGGTCCTCGCGGTGGTCTACAGGGGGGACCTGGGCCTCTACTTCGAGGGGCTCAACGCCACGATCCGGAGGCTCGGCGAGGGACGGTCTTCCTTCGCTATGGGTAATTATTCAAGCGAAGGCGTCTGGTGGTATTTTCCGGCCGCCTTCCTGCTCAAGAATCCTGCCGCCTTCCTGATGTTCCTGGCCGCAGGCCTGACGGCTGTTTTCCGCAACCGCGGCCCCGCGCTGCTCTGGCTCGCGCTGCCGTTTATTTTCTATTTCGGCTCGGCCCTCACTTCCAGGGTGCAGATAGGGGTGCGTCACCTGCTGCCCGCCATGCCTCTGGCGGCGGCCATGGCCGGCCTGGGCCTGGTCGGCCTGCTGTCCCGTCGGCGCGGGGCTCTTCTGGCCCTGCCGGCCGCCGCCCTTTCCGTTTTCTTCGTAGTCGCCGCGCATCCTTCATACCTGGCTTATTTCAGCGAAGCCGCCGGGGGAAAAAAGAACGGGTGGAAATATCTGACGGACTCGAATCTGGACTGGGGGCAGGACCTGCTGGCGCTGGGGACTAAACTCAGGGCGGAGGGTTCGCCGCCGGTGGTGCTTTCCTATTTCGGCGTGGCCCGCCCGGAATATTACGGGATCAAACACCTGCCGCTCGGCTTTATCACCAATGTCCCGGAGATAGCCCGGGTCTCCCACGCCGGGGACCTCTGCGCCTCCGACCGGCGCCTGCTGGCCGTGTCGGCCACCAATCTTCAGGCGACTTATTACCCGGACCGGGACAGGTTCGCCTGGCTCTGGGGGCGCGCGCCGTATTTTTCCGCGGGCGGCTCCATCTTTCTCTACGACCTGGCCGGGGACGCCGCGGCGCTGGAGAAGGCCGCCGACCTGCTTCACAGGTCGGGCTATCCCCGCGAAGCGGCCTGCTGGAGACTCCCCGGCTGAGATCTCCGCAGCTTCAGCTTTCGGGCTGGAACTCGTCCTTGCCTACCGCGCAGACGGGGCAGACCCAGCCCTCCGGGACTTTTTCCCAGGGCGTACCGGGGGGGACGCCGTTATCCGGGTCGCCCGCCTCGGGGTCGTAGATATAGCCGCATACCTTGCATACGTATTTTTTCATTTTATTCTCCTTGGCCCGTTTTCAGGACTTCCAGAGGCCGTGCAGATTGCAGTACTCGCGCGCCGTGACCTTGTCGGCCTTGACGCAGAAACCGGCCTCGGGAGCCATGCCGGGCTTCAGGAAGGCCCTGTAGGACTTTCCGTCGGCGACCAGCTCGATCCATTCGATATAGTGCTTATCTTCCATCGGGTGGGTCACCGAGCCGACCTTGACCTTGTAGCCGTCGGCGGTCTTCTCTATGACGGGCACGTGCTTTTCCCTGGCCGCGTCCACCGTGTTCTCGGTCATCAGGTCCATCGGTTTGCCGCAGCAGACCAGCTCGCCTTCGCCGGCGTGCACCGCCGCCACGATATTTCCGCATATCCCGCACTTGTAGATACCGTTCATTTCAGCCATCTTTTCCTCCTTGTATTCCCGGAGTTCCCTACCCCGCTATATTCTTAAGGGCCGCCAGCGCCTCGTCGTAGTCCGGCTCCTGGCCCACCTCGGGCACCAGTTGCGCGTACCTGACCAATCCCTCCTTGTCCACTATGAAGACGGCGCGCGCCAGCAGGCGCAGGTCCTTTATCAGGACGCCCCAGGCCTTGCCGAAATCCCCTTTCTGGTGGTCGGAAAAGGTCTGCACCCTGGTCACTCCGGCCGTCCCGCACCAGCGCTTCTGGGCGAAGGGCAGGTCCATGCTGATGGTGATGACGCTGATGTCGGGGTCCAGGCTTTCCGCCTCTTTGTTGAACCTCCGCGTCTGCAGGTCGCAGACGGCCGTGTCCAGGGAGGGGACCGACGAGATCACCACGACCTTGCCATTGTAGGTGCGCAGGAACTTCATCGGGGTCAGGTTGTTGTCGATGACCTTGAAGTCCGGCGCGGGCGTTCCGGGCTTTATCTCGTCGCCGGCCAGCGTCATCGGCCGGCCCTTCATGGTCACGATGCGTTTGGCGGCGTCCTTCGCCGCTTCTTCGTTGATCTGTTCGTCCATGCGGTCCTCCTTGGCGGCCGGTTACCAGTTCTCGGCCAGCAGTTCGAAATAGGCCTTGGGGTGGGCGCAGGCCGCGCAGCTCTCGGGAGCCTCCGGGCCGTCGTGCCTGTAGCCGCAGTTGATGCAGCGCCAGGAGACCGGCTTATCCTTTTTGAAAGCCGTGCCGTTCTCTATGTTCTTCAGGAGGCCGCGGTAGCGGGACTCGTGCTGCTTTTCGGCCAGCGATATCGCCTCGAAAACCTTGGCCACGGCCTCGAACCCCTCGGCGCGCGCGACCTTGGCGAATTCGGGATAGAGGTGGCCCCATTCATGGCCTTCGCCGTCGGCGGCGCCCTTGAGGTTCGTCTTAGTGTCGCCGATGATGCCGGCGGGGAAAGCGGCCTTTATCTCGACTTCGCCGCCCTCGAGGAACTTGAAGAAGCGCTTGGCGTGCTCCTTCTCCTGATCGGCCGTCTCCTCGAAAACCTGCGAGACCTGTACATAGCCCTCTTTCTTGGCCGCGGAAGCGAAGTAAGTGTAGCGCATCCTGGCCTGGGACTCGCCCGCGAAAGCGGTGAGCAGGTTGATCTCCGTCTTGGTGCCTTTGATTCCCATCTTGTACCCTCCAATGCTGCTATTTAGAACGCATATTCTACTAAATAGTCGGCGGCGCCTTTTCCTTCCGGATGCCGGCCCGGGTGAGGCAGAAATCGTATTTTACAGGGTCGGACGGTTCCAACTTTGAGAAGAAAGCCGTGATCTCCGCCGCCGTGCGCATCGAAGTGTCCTTGCGGCGGGTGACGCCCATTTCGCGGGAGACCCTGTGCATGTGGGTGTCCAGCGGTATTATAAGTCCCGACGCCGGAACTCCCTTCCAGGGCCCTGGGTCCACGGAGTCCCGCCGCACCATCCAGCGCAGGAAAAGGTTGAGGCGCTTGAACGAGCTTTTATGGGCCGGGCAGGGGATGAGCGTCGGCGTGCAGAGCCCCGGGAAGACAAGCCCGACGAAGCGGTATATGGTCTCCTCGTAATTGGGCGTGCCCCGGGACATGACGGCGACGAAAGCTTTATTGAGCGAGCCGTATTTTTTCAGCGCGGCTTTCAGGGCCAGCAGGAAAACGATCATCTCCCGCCCGGTGGTAAAGCGGTGCTTGAAACCCCCGTAGAGCCGCTCCAGGTCCTTGCGCGAGGCCGCGATAAGGAAGGCGCGGGGGGAACGGCCCATGGGGCCGAGTACCTTCTCCACGCTTTTCAATATCTGTTTAACATTGCCGTACGCCAGCGAGGCGGCTATTATGCCGGCTATTTCCATGTCTCCCGGCTTCTTGTACCGCCATACGAATTCCAGCGGGTCGGGGTGTATGAATTCCGGCCGGTTGCGCAGGCTGTAGAGGGCCTCGAAATATTTCCTGGCGGGGGGCATGTCTATATTATAACCCGGGGAGAGGATAAAGGCAGCCGGGCGCGGGCCCCGGCTTCCTTCGTCCACCTCCCTCGATTTTTCAGGCGCGCGCTTTCGCCCCGAGGATGGCCTCCAGGTCCTTCTCCGGGGTGGTTATCGGCATGATGTTGAACTTCTCCACCAGCACCTTGAGCACGGCCGGGGTTACGAAGGCCGGCAGCGTCGGGCCGAGGCGGATGTTCTTTATGCCCAGGTGCAGCAGCGTCAGCAGTATGCAGACCGCCTTCTGCTCGTACCAGGACAGTATCATCGACAGGGGGAGTTCGTTGACGCCCACGCCGAAGGCCTTGGACAGCGCCACGGCCACCTGTATGGCCGAGTAGGCGTCGTTGCACTGGCCCATGTCGAGCAGGCGCGGTATGCCGCCGATATCGCCGAACTCGTTCTTGTTGAAGCGGAACTTGCCGCAGGCCAGCGTCAGCACCACGGTGTCCTTCGGGGCCTTCTCGGTGAACTCGGTGTAGTAATTGCGGCCGGGCTTGGCGCCGTCGCAGCCGCCGACGAGGAAGAAGTGCTTTATCTGTCCCGCCTTGACCGCGTCGATCACCTTGCCCGCCACGCCCATTACGGCGTTATGGCCGAAGCCGACCAGTATGGTCTTCGGGTCGCCGTCCTCGGCGAAGCCGGGGGCCGCCAGCGCCGCCTCTACCGCCGGGCCGAAGCCGCCGTTCTTGAGATGAGTCACGCCGGGCCATTCTACGAGGCCGGTGGTGAAGATGCGGGCCTTGTAGCCGTTGAGCGGCTTTTGTATGCAGTTGGTGGTCATCACGATGGAGCCGGGGAAGGCGTCGAACTCCTTCTGCTGGTCCTGCCAGGCGCCGCCGTAGTTGCCGGCCAGGTGCTTGTACTTCTTGAGTCCCGGGTAGCCGTGGCAGGGCAGCATCTCGCCGTGGGTATAGACGTTGATCCCCTTGCCTTCGGTCTGCTTCAGTATGTTCTCCAGGTCCTTGAGGTCGTGGCCGCTGACCAGCAGCGCCTTGCCCTTGAGCGGGTTGATGCGCACCGGGGTGGGGACCGGGTGGCCGTAGGCCGTGGTGTTGGCTTTGTCGAGCAGTTCCATGACGCGCAGGTTCACTTCGCCGCACTTCATATTGTAGCCGACCAGTTCGTCCACGGTCGGGTTCTCTTTGGAGAGGAAGTCCATCGCCTCGTGGAAGAAGGCGTAGACTTTCTCGTCCTCCTGGCCGAGGACCAGGGCGTGGTCGGCGTAGGCCGCCGTGCCCTTGAGGCCGTAGGCCAGCAGTTCCTGCAGGCCGGCCGCGTCGTCGCCGAGCGCTTTCTTGCGGGCAGCTATGCCTATACTGGGGACACCATGCCGCATGGTGTCCCCGGCCTCTGCCAGGAGCGCCTTATAGTCTGAGGGGGCGGTCCAGGCCGCGGGGCCTTTGAGCTCAGTTCCGCCGGCCAGCGCGCGGGCCTTCGCCTTTACCGCGTTGCCCCTGATAACTCGCTCCGCTATGTTCTTCGCGTCGAAATTTACGTTGGTGACCGTGGTGAAGAGGGCCTCGACCACATAGAGGTCTATCTCGCGGTCGCGCTTGCCGGCCTTGGCGGCCGCGTGCGCGTACTGGGCCACGCCCTTGGCCTGCCAGAACAGCAGGTCCTGCATCTTCGCCGTTTCCGGGTCCTTGCCGCATACTCCCTGTACGGTGCAGCCGCCGCCCGCCGCCTGTTCGCACTGGTAACAGAACATATCGTCGCTCATTATTATTCTCCTTATATCCGTTTATTTCCGCTTATTTCCGCTTCGAAAACTCCGAGATCTTCTTTTTCATGACAGCTTCGAACCGCCTGTTCGTCCCGGCCAGGAAGCCGCCGAACATGCATTCGCGGCGGCGGCAGACCTTCGCCTTCATCAGGCAGCCGGCCAGCTTCATGGGGCCGTCCACCGCCTCCACGTAATCCCCGGCCCGGGCCGCTCTGCCGGAGGGGGAGAGGGTGAAGCCGCCCTTCGGGCCCCTGGCCGGGGAGACCAGCCCGGCCCTGGTGAGGCGCTGCAGCACTTTCGCCAGGTGGTTGTACGAGACGCCGAGGCCCCGGGCTATCTCCTGCGAGGAGCTGAGGCCCTCGCGGGAGGCCATGTAATCCGCGGCGTGCAGGGCTATCGCCGCCGCTTCCGATATTCTTGGTAATCCGTGCATTGTCGTCCTCTTAATCTGGTAATCTGGTATAAGTATACCAATATGTCCCGCTTTTGTCAAGCGTTGCTTTACAGGGGGGGGGCGGTTATTTTACGCGGGGGAAGAAAAGCCGGAAGGTGGTGCCCTTGCCGGGGACGCTGTCGACGAGGACCTCGCCCTGGTGCTGTTTTACTATGCCGTAGACGATGGAGAGGCCCAGGCCGGTGCCCTTGCCTTTCGGCTTGGTGGTGAAGAAAGGATCGAAAACCTTGTCGAGGATCTCCTGCGGGATGCCGGTGCCGGTATCTTCCAGCTGTATAAGTACGTATTCCCCGACGGGTATCGGCCAGGGGGAATCCTCGCCCGCGGCGAGATTGCGCGTGGTGAGTTTCATGGCGCCGCCCTTGGGCATTGCGTCCTGGGCGTTTATGGCCAGGTTCATCAGCACCTGCTGGAACTGCGTGGACTCCAGGTTGGCGTCCCAGAGGCCGGTCTCCAGGTCCATCAGGAAATCTATGTTCTTGGGCATCAGCCGATTGAGTATGAGCTCCGCCTCTTTTATAAGGTCGTTGGCGCAGGACTTTTTGGGCCTGGTCTCCTGCCGTCGAGCGAAGACCAGCAGCTGCTTGGTCAGCTCGGCGGTGTGACGCGCGGTCTTGAGCGTCTCGGAGAGCAGCTTGTGGCTTATAGTGCCTTCCTTGGTATCCTCCAGCACCAGCTCGACTGAGCCGAGGATTATGGTCAGCATATTGTTGAAATCGTGGGCTATCTGGCCCGCCAGCAGGCCGAGGGATTCCATCTTCTGGCTCTCCACCAACTGCTTCTCCAGCTGCAGTTCGCGGGTTATATCCCTGCGCACCGAGATGAAATGCGTCAGCTCTCCGTTCTTATCCCTGACGGGTGTGATGTCGGTGTCCAGCGTGTAGATGGCGCCGCTCTTGTGGCGGTTGAACATGCGGCCGTGCCATTTGCGGCCGGCCTTTATGGTTTCCCAGAGTTCTTTATAGAAGGAGGGGGGATGGGCGCCGTCGTTCTTTACTACGCTGGGGTTCTTGCCGATAAGGTAGTCTGAATCGTAGCCGCTGGTCTCTTCGAAGGCCTTGTTCGCGTAGAGGATGCTCCCCTCGGCGTCCGTGATGAGTATCGCCTCGGAAGTCTGTTCGACTGCCTGGAGTATGAGCTTCTCTATGTCCCCGCAAACCCTCTGTTCCATCGCCTATATTCTACCATAATCGGCCGCCGCGTCCGTCGGACCGCCTTGTGTCGGGCACCCAAAATTGATTTAATATGCCCGTCAGTCCGCCGCGGTAGCTCAGTGGTAGAGCACCGGTCTGAAAAACCGGGTGTCGCTGGTTCGATCCCAGCCCGCGGCAAATCTTAATTCCGGGGTTCCGGGGACGTTGTTTAGTTCTTTAGTTTTTTATCCCGCACCGAGTGCCTGGTTTTGCCGTGCAAAACTAAAGAACTAAACAACGTCCCCCTTCACATATGATTAAGAAAATATTGCTGGCCGACGACGATACGGAGATGCAGGATAGCCTGGCCGCGCTGCTGGAGGCGGAAGGCTATAAGGTCATAAAGGCCTCCAACGGCGAAGAGGCCGTGGAGCTGGCGAAAAAAGAGCTCCCGTCCCTTATAATGCTGGATATCCACATGCCGCGGATGGACGGGCTTACCGCCTGCCACGCGATAAAGACGGACAAGGTGATAAAATCCATCCCGGTGGTGATGCTCACCGTAGAGGGCAGCGTGCGCGAGATACAGCAGGCCATCGATTACGGCGCCAAGACCTATATAACCAAACCTTCCAGCCGGGAAGAGATACTTAACGTCGTCAGGAGCGTCATCTAGTTTTCCGGCGTCAAAAAGAAGAGGCCGCGGGCGTTCCCGCGGCCTCTTCTTTTTTTGCGTCCGTCCCGGTTCAAAAGACTTTGAGCAGGGCGAAATGCAGGTACTCGGTCTCCGGCATTACGGGCAGCACCGGATGGTCCTTGGCCTGTCCCCGCAGTTCCAGCAGCACGACGCGGCGGCGGCTCCTGCCGCAGGCTTCTTTGAGGATGCCGACGAAGGTCTCCCTGTTTATGTGGTGCGAGCAGGTAGAGGTGGCCAGCAGGCCGCCCGCCGGCAGCGCGGCTATGGACGAGGCGTTGAGCTTCACGTAGAGCTTGCGGGCCTGGGGCAGGTTCTTGCGGTTGCGCACCAGGTTCGGCGGGTCCAGCAGGACGAAGTCGGGCTTTTCGGGCAGGTCGCCGGAGCCCATCGCCGCTATCAGCCGCTCGGCGTTCTCCTTCCTGAAGAAGACCTTTTCGGACATGCCGTTGAGCGCCGCGTTCTTCTCGGCGGTGTCTATGGCCGTTTGGGAGGAATCCACTCCCCAGGCCATCCGCGCCCCGGCCGCGGCCGCGTTGAGCGCGAAGGCCCCGGTGTAGGTGTAGAGGTCCAGTACCTTGCGGTCCTGGAACCAGGGGGCCAGGAAGGTCCTGTTCTCGCGCTGGTCGAAGAACCAGCCCGTCTTCTGGCCGTCCTTGAGCGAGACGACGAACTTAAGCCCGTTCTCCTCGATCTCCATCTCGTCGGGCAGCGCTCCGAAAGCGGCTTCCGCGTAGCGCGGCAGGCCTTCCAGTTCCCTTATCACGTGAGTGTTCTTGAAATAAAGGCAGGAGGGGGAGAGGAGTTTCCGCACGGCCGCTGTTATCTCCGGCTTGAGCCGTTCAGCTCCGGCCGAAATTATCTCGGCCACCACCGTATCCCCGTACTTGTCCAGCACGAGGCCGCCGATGCCGTCGGATTCTCCGAAGAAAACGCGGAAGCTTCCGGTCAGCCCCAGGTCGCGCCTGTGTTCCAGGGCGCGCTCTATGGTCTTTTCCGTGAAATCGGGTTCCAGCGGGGCGGGCCCGGTCTTGAGCATGCGCACCGCGATGAGGCTCTTCGGGTTGAAGAAGCCGGTGCCGGCCGTCTTGCCGTCGGGCAGCAGCACTTTCACCAGGCACCCGGGCTCGGCGGCCGTGTCCACGCTCTCCAGTTCGTTGGAGAATATCCAGGGATGTCCCGCCTGCAGGCGTTCGTCGTGCCCCTTCTTGAGTTTTACCGTTCTTATGTCCGGTTCAGATTTATTCATCGATTGATACTATGGCCTCCACCTTGTCCCCGATCTTGACGTTAAAAGCGCGCGCGAAGCTGCCGTTGCGCACCGAGAATTCCAGGTAGCCGAAAGATCCTATAAGCGCCAGGGGCTCTCCCTCCGGTACGGAGGCGTAGGTGAGCTTGAGGCCCTTGAGTACGCGCCCGGACACGGTGAAGATGGCTCTGGCGTTTATCTGCTGCTGCCTGATATTCGTTATCGCGTTGCCGAAATTGTCCACCGCTATCACCTGGCCGTTGACCCTGGCGCCGGTGCGTTCGGGCGCGGGCAGGGGGAACCGGCGGTAGCCCTTGAAGACGGGGCCAAGCTTTTTCTCGGGCAGGCCCTTGGCCACGGCCGCGGCTACGGGCGCCATTATGTCCCGGCCGTGGAAGGTGGAGCTTATTTTGGGCAGGAACAGGGCGGAGTTGTTTATGAACCTGGAGTCGGTTATAGGCTCCTTCTCCGAAACCCAGCTTATGATGCCGTTGTCGGGGCAGATGAACTGGTAATTAGCCGTCCTGGCCCAGATTATGCCGCGGCCGGTGCCCACGTGGGGGTCCACGACGATCAGGAACAGCGTGCCCTTGGGCATATAGCCCATCGAGGACATCAGGTAGAAGGACGCGGTCTGTATGTCCTGCGGCGGGATCTGGTGCGTAATATCGATTATCTGCGTCCCCGGAGCGGACGAAAGGATGACTCCTTTTATCGCGCCCACGAAAGGGTCGTTCATGCCGAAGTCGGAGATAAGGGCTATGTGTTTTGTCTTCATCGGGGGGAGGCGGCCGTCCGCCGCGGTCTCGCAAAACCGCCCCGGCGCCCGCAGGGGTGCCGGGGAAAGGACCGCGTCCTTACTGTTGGCCGTGCGCGTGGTGCACCGTGGAACCGGGCACCGTCAACGGCAGCTTCTGCCTGCATAACGGGCAGTTGTCCGGCGGGAAGAGCTGCAGCGGATAGGAGATCAGCGCCCGCACGGGGACATTGAGCGGCAGGTCGCTGGTGGAGCGGTCCACTATCGCGACCACGCCGATCACCTTGGCCCCGTAGCCCCGGGCCAGCGTGACGGCCTCGCCGGTCAGCCGGCCGGTGTTGAGCACGTCGTCCACCACCAGGACGCGCTCGCCCTCGGCTATCTTGAAGTCGCGCTTGAGCATCATCACGCCGTTGACCCGTTCGGTGAAAATGGAGCGGGCTTTTTTCTGCCGCGCCACTTCCTGGCCTACGACCACCGAGCCGAGGGAGTGGGAGAGGACGATGTTTATCTCCTGGGGGAATTTGGAGGCCATCTCTTTTGCTATCTTCTGCGCGAGATGGGGGTACTGCAGGGCCAGCGAGGGCTGTATATAAGTCTGCGTGTGGAAGCCGGAGGGGAGCTGGAAATGGCCGTTGAGTATGGCCCCGTGCTCCTGCAGCAGTCCGACTACGTCGAGTTTTCCCAGTTTTGACATTTTGCTCTCCTGATCCGCCCGCTAGGGCTTCAGCTTGCCGAATTGCTCCGGGTCCAGCCCGGCGCCCCGCCTGATGGCCGCGTCGATTATCCTGCCGCTCTCCCGCGGGTTGACCGCCCGTATCTTCGGGTCATTGGCGTTCCCCGTCACGGTGAAAGCCAGGGCCGGCTTGCCGCTGGCGTCAGTCATGGTCTCGGGCATGCCGCCCATCGAATAGTACTTATCTGATATTGTATAAACTTTCAGGTCCATTGTTTCATCGACCAGGTTCATCTGGCCGGCCACGTAGGCGGAGAATTCGGCCCCGTCTATGTAGAAGTTCTCTATGGAAAGCTTCCCGGATTCGAAGGTGTATTCGCCGCCGGTGCTCCTGAAGTTTATGTTATTCAGCTTTGTGCCGAAGCGCAGCGCCCCCACCCTGTTCATCTTGTAGATGATCAGTATCGGCATTGAGATGATGTAGTAGACTTTCTCCTCTTCGGCGTATTTCTGCACCTGGTAGAAGGTTCCCGCCCCGGTCTGCAGGGCTATGCGGCCGTTGAGCTTCCTGATGCCGCCCGTTATGTTCTTCATTTCCGACGAGAGCCGCATATCGGCCGCCCCTATGTAGGGAGTGTTGACCCTGGCGGAGCGGTACAGTGCCGAGAACGAGCCCATGCCGCTGGGGGCCGCGGCCCGCAGGTGCCTCATCCAGCCTCCGCTCTCCTCTCCGGGCGCCTTGCCCGCTGACTTGCCCGGGTCCGGGTCGGCGAAGATCCCGGAGAGAGCCCCCACGAAAGCGGAATCCAGCTCGCCGGAATAGCCGCTGAGCTCCACCCGGCGGGAGGGGGAGAGGGGGTTCCTTATCGAGGCTTTCAGGTTCAGCGGCTTGTCGTTCAGCCTGCCCGAGAGGTCGCCCGTGAAAAGACCGGAATCCAGTCGGGAGTCGAATTTCATGCGGGACAGCATGTAGGGCCCCATCCTCGCCTGGCCCGAGGCTATCTTCAGGTAGCTGCCGTTCCACCCTTCTCGTATCAGCAGCGAGGCGTCCATGCCGGAGAAAGCGACGCCCCTGTAGGAGAACCGGCTTTTAGTGGCCGAGACGAAGGCGCGCGATATTCTGTGCCGGCCGCCTTTGTTGGTGAAGGCCGTGGTGAACTGCAGCCTGCCGTAGAAATCACCCAATGGCAGGCCGGTAATGAGACGGTGGAGGCGGGAGATCTCGATGGGCGGGGCCGAGGCCGTCACCGTATATTCCGGGCCGCCGGGCCTTAAGGCGACGTCTCCTTTGAAACGCAGTCCCAGCGATTCCATCAGGGCCTCGAATTTTAAACCGCCGCCGGCGAGCGAGCCTTTCAGCGTCCAGACGGAGGGGGGAAGATTTATCTTGTTGGGCAGGACGGCCAGCCAGGGAAAATCGGACGAGCGCAGCCCGCCTATGTCGCCGCGCAGTTCCGCCTCGGGCGCCATAAAATTCCGTACGGTCCCGGCGAAGCCGAAGGCCTGACTCCCCAGCGTGAAATTGAGCGACATATCGCTGAAAGAGGCCTTCTCCCAATCGAAGCCGGCCAGGTCTACGATGCCGTCCGCGTGGAAGCCGCCGTCGGCGGGCTTGCCGGCCTCGTCTATCCTGAAGGCCGCGGAAAGGGAGAGCGGGAAAGGCCTGGAGGAGGACAGGTCCCGGAAGGAGATGTTCACTTTTTCGGCGGAATTGGTCTGGCGTCCGTCGGGGCCGAAGACCTTGAGTACCCCGTCCTTGATCTCGGCGTCCTTTATCGCCAGCGTGCGCGCGGACTTCTCTTTTTGCGCGTAGGAGTAGAAGATATCGGCGAAGCTCCAGGTGCCGTCCTTGAGCCTCATCGCGTTTATCTCCGGTGAAACGAGGACGAGGCGCCGCAGCTCTATGGTATTCCTGAGCAGGGCCTGGGGGGAGTAAGACGCGTAGATGTGGTCCGCCTTTATGAAAATGCCCTCGCCGTGCTTTGGTGAGCGGAATACTTTCAGTCCCTTTATATGTATATCGCCGGTGTAGGAGAAGCTGGCGCTCTCGATGCTGACGGGTCGGATGAAGGCTTCCTGCAGCTGGTTGAGGGCCAGCGCCCTCAGGTCGGCCGGCTTGAAAAGTACGCGCACGGCGACGGTGCCGGCCAGGAAAAGGAAGACGCCGGCTATGGCCAGCAGCAGCATCATGCGCAGCAGGAACTTAAGGGAAAGCTTGATGCCTTTGATTATCATCCGGCGTATATTTTAGCAGTATTGACTGCGGCCTCCAAAAGTTGCCAAAGACCGTTCGCTATCGCGGCGGCGCGGCCCAGAGCGTCGGCGAAATAACCTTTCAGCGGGAAGGCCGCGGGATAGAGCGCCTTCAGGCACAGGGCCAGGAAGAAGGCGTTGGCGAGCAGGACCATGGAGAAGGAGAAAAAGACGCCCCCGGCCTTGCGGAAGTCGCTCTGCACGGGCCCGGCCATGACCGCGGCCGTGTTGAGCAGGTGGAAGGAGAGCAGGAACCCGGTGAGGGCCGTGAACCAGGCCCTGTACGGGCGCAGGTCTACGAAATAGAGGGCCAGCCCGTAGGCCAGCGCGGCGGCGGCGGCGTAGAGCGGCACGAAGTAGGGGGCCAGGTCCACGAAAGCGTTGCTGCCGGCCAGTTTAACGTGGCCCGCGTTCCTGCCCACCGATATCCTCCCCACCTTTATGCCGCAGAGCGCGGCCGCGGCGGCGTGGGAGAGTTCATGCGCCAGGATGTAAGCGCGCCCGGAACCCCGAGAGGCCAGGCCGAACGGCAGGTACGCCGCCGCGCCGATAAGGAAAGGCCAGGTCGTCTCGGCGGAACGCAATAGCGCGCCGATCGGGCCCAGCAGGGCCCACAGCGCGCCCGCGACCAGCGGCAGCAGCGCCAGGGCCGCGAGCGTCTTCTTCATCGGTCAGGGCTGGGGCTTGCGGGGGGGCTGCGTCTTGAGTATCTTGTGTATGAGGGCGGCGAGCACCGGCGGCCTGACGGGCTTCTCGATGAAGTCCTTCACGTTGGGCTCCTGCTTTATCATGTCCGAGGTGGAGCGGTCGGTGTAGCGGCCCGTTATGATGACTATCGGTATGTCCGAGGTGTCGTCGGTCTGCAGCTCGCGCAGTATCTCGAAGCCGCCGAAGCGCGGCAGCATCAGGTCGAGCAGTATCAGGTCGGGCGAGACCGTGCGGGCCATGTTGAGCGCTTCCTCGCCGTCGGCCGCCTTCTCCACCTTGAACCCTTCCTTGCGGACTATGAACTCGAGCAGGTCCCTGACGCTGTCGTCGTCGTCGACTATGAGGACTTTCTTGTCGGCTGGATTGCCGAAAACTTGGTTTTCCATTTCTTCAACTCCGCGGGGCTAGGCTTGCCGCCCGGCCCCGTATGATTAAATCTTCGCGGCCGCTCAAAGGTTCGTCGTGACCAGCGTTTCCGTGGTCTGGACGCCGTGTATGCCGCGTATCTCGCGCACGATGAGGCCGCTGAGCTTGTCGACGGTGTCGGATTCGGCCACCAGGATGGCGTCCCAGCCGCCGAAGGTCAGGTAGACGTCCTTGACGCCGCGTATGTTCTTTATCTGCCCTATGGCCTTCTGTTCCAGGCCGGCTATGAGTTTGCAGAGCACGAAAGCTATCATGTCGGTTCTCCTATATCCTCTTTATCCATTCCGCCGAGCGGTACTTCTCCGTCGCCAGCGCCTCGGCTCTGATCCTGGCCTCTTCCGCCAGCGGGGCTTTCTCCCAGTCCGCTCCCAGCCCGCCGGCCAGCCCCTCGGCTATCGCCGCTTCGTGCCGGGCCGCTCCGGTCCTGGCGTCCTCCGTCTGGAAGGAGGCCTGGTAGAGCATATGGCCGCCGAATTTCCTGAGAGCGCCGCCCAATACTTTTTTGCCATTGTACAATATATCCAGCGGGACGGGCTTGGAGAAGCAGTCCATCGCGGGCGCGCTGACCGCGTAGCCGGCCGTGCGGGCGTCGGACAGTTCGAAGCCGGAGCCCAGCCTGCCGTAGGCCGCGTTGATGGCCCTGTGCAGGCGGTCGTAAGTTTCCATCGGCCGGAAGTCGCCGCCTTCCGAAGGGAAGATCAGCGAGAAGGTCAGGTCCGACAGGTGATAGACTATCCCGCCCCCGGTGGGCCTGCGCGTCATCTCCGTGCCGGACAGGCCGCGGGCCGCGGCCGCGGCCTCCACTTCCCGCGCCCGCTGCGCGTAGCCGAAGGTGATGCCCGGCGCTTGCCAGCGGAAGAAGCGCAGGATGAAAGGCGCCGGCATGGTCTCGCAGAGCGCCTCGTCCATGGCCATCTGCCAGCAGACGTCCGCCGCCGGGGAGTCTATCAGTAAACCCTTCATCACCACCTTAGGTTCGGCTGCCGCGCGGCCTGCACCTCGTCGAGGCGCTTGACCGGCATCGTCTTAGGGGCGTCTTTGAGCGCCTGCGGGTCGGAGACTCCCAGAGCGTGTATCTCCTTCATCGCGGCGACGAACTCGTCGAGCGTCTCCTTCGACTCCGTCTCGGTCGGCTCTATCATGATGGCCTCGTTGACGATGAGGGGGAAGTAGACCGTCGGGGCGTGGAAGCCGCGGTCGAGCAGGCCTTTGGCCACGTCGAGCGTCCTGACCCCCTTGGCCGTCAGGTCGGGGCCCGGGGTCAGTACGCATTCGTGCATGCAGTATTCTTTGGAGTACGAGGGGTAAAGGGCCATCAGCAGCGAGCGCGCGTAGTTGGCGTTTATGATGGAGCACTTCGCTATCTCGCCGAACTCCTTCACGGAATGGGCCAGCATGTAGGCGTAGGCTTTGACAAGCACGCCGGTATTGCCGAAGAAGGCCTTGACCTTGCCCACGCTCTTCCCGTCGCCGAAGTCGGAGACGAAGCGGCCGCCCTCTTTCTTCACCAGCGGCACCGGGAGGAAAGGCTCCAGCGCCTTGCGGCAGACTATGGCGCCCGCGCCGGGGCCGCCGCCGCCGTGGGGAGTGGAGAAGGTCTTGTGGAAGTTCAGGTGCATCATGTCGATGCCGAGCTCGCCGGGCTTTACCATGCCGATGAGCGCGTTGAGGTTGGCGCCGTCCATGTAGACCAGCGCGCCCGCCTCGTGCGCGGCTTTGCAGATCTCCGAAATCTGCGTCTCGAAGATGCCCAGCGTGTTGGGGACCGTCATCATCAGGACGGCCGTCTTCGGGCCGAGGTGCTTCCTCAGCGTCTCCAGGTCCAGCCGCCCGTCGGGACGGGAGGCCAGGTTGACAGTGTTGAAGCCCATCATCGAGGCCGTGGCGGGGTTGGTGCCGTGGGCGGAGTCGGGGACGATTATCTCGTCGCGCTCCTCCCCGCGGGACTCGAAATACGCCTTGGCCACCAGCAGGCCGGTGAACTCGCTGTGGGCGCCGGCGGCCGGCTGCAGCGTCAGCGCGTCCAGGCCCAGCAGCTCGTTGAGCCGCGAGCCCAGGTCGTGGAGCAGTTCCAGCGTGCCCTGCGCGCAATCGTCGTGCGCGAGCGGGTGCAGCGCGGCGAAGCCCTCCAGCGAGGCGGCTTCCTCGTTGAAGCGGGGGTTGTACTTCATCGTGCACGACCCCAGCGGGTAGAAATGCGTGTCTACGGAAAAGTTCAGCCGCGAGAGGCGCGTATAATGCCTTATCACGTCGAACTCCGACATCTCGGGCAACTTCGGCCGGGCATTCCTGCGAAGCTCGGGCCTGAGGCAGGCCTTCGCCCGCAGCGGGTTCTTGATCTGCAGGCCGCGGCGGCCGGGGTCGGACTTCTCCACGCTGAGGCGGTTGTCCAGGGCGGAGAGGCAGATCATATGGCCTCCCTGACGGCTTTTTCCAGCCTGGCTATGTCGGCTTCGGTCCGCGCCTCGGTGGCGCAGACCAGCAGCGTCTCGCCGAGCTCCGGGTAGAGAGGGGCCAGCGGCAGGCCTATGTCCACGCCCTGCCCGAGGGCTTTCTCGCGCATCGCCGCGGCGCTGCCGGGGACGGAAAGCACGAATTCGTTGAAGAACGGACCCTTGAACTTGAGCGAGCAGCCTTTTATCCCGGCGAGCCGCTCGGCGGCGTGGGCCGCGGCGCCCATGTTCGCTTCGGCCAGCTCGCGCATGCCCTCTGGGCCGAGCAGGGCCGCATAGACGGTCGCGGCCAGGGCGCAGAGCGCCTCGTTGGAGCAGATATTGGAGGCGGCCTTGTCGCGGCGTATGTGCTGCTCGCGGGCCTGCAGCGTCAGCACGAAGCGGCCGGGCATCTGGCGCACGTGTTCCTTTTTGCAGGAGAACAGGCCCAGGTAGGGGCCGCCGTAGGCGAGCGGCAGGCCGAGGCTCTGGCCCTCGCCGACGGCGAAATCGGCGCCGTATTCTCCCGGGGTCTTAAGGACGCCGAGGCTGACCGGGTCGGACGCGGCCACCAGCAGCGCGCCGGCCTTCTTTACGAGGGCGGAGACCCCGTCCATGTCCTCTATGAGGCCCAGGAAATTAGGGGTCTGCACGGCCAGGCAGGCCGCGCCCTCCAGCAGGGCGGGCAGGGCCTCCCTGTCCATGACGCCGTCCTTCATCGGCACCTTGACGTAGGTGTAGTCCGGCGAGTGCGCGAAATAGGTCTTGAGCGTGTCCATGTACTGCGGGTGCACGCCGGCCGAGTAGACTATCTTCCTGCGGCCGGTCACGCGCACCGTCGCGCGCACCGCCTCGGCGAAAGAACTCGCCCCGTCGTACATCGAGGCGTTGGCGCAGTCCATGCCGTAGAGGGCGCAGACCGTGCTCTGGAATTCGTAGATGGCCTGCAGCGTGCCCTGGCTGGCCTCGGGCTGGTAGGGGGTATAAGCGGTAAGGAACTCGGTGCGGGAGGTGATGGCCTTGACCGCGGCCGGGGTGTAGCGCTCGTAGGCGCCGGCCCCGACGAAGTTCAGCGGGCGGCAGTTCTTTTTGGAGAGTTCCGCGAGCCTGGCGGCGGCCTGCGACTCGTCCAGGCTCTCCTGCGGGAGGTCGAACTTGGGCCAGAGAAATCCGGAGGGGACCTGTTTCACCAGGTCTTCGAAGGAGGCTGCTCCTATGGCCTTGAGCATCTCCTCTTTGTCTTTTTCCGTGTGAGGTATGTACATTTGTCGGCTCCTGAACTCCTTGGGGACACCATGCGGCATAGTGGCCCCTGCCGGCGGCGAAGAGCTCCCCGGGGACACCATGCGGCATGGTGTCCCCGGGGGCCGCCGCCGGTGGTTTAGTGGGCGTTCTGTTTGAGAAAGTCGCCGTAGGCGGCGAAGTCCATGAGACCGTCGGCCTCGGCCGGGTTATCGGCCTTCACCTTGAACAGCCAGCCGCCTTCGAGCGGGGACTGGTTGATCAGGGCCGGGTCGCCCGAGACTGCGTCGTTTACCGCCGTCACCTCGCCGTTCATCGGCGAGTAGATGTCGAAGGCGGACTTGACGCTCTCGACGACCGCGCAGGGCTTGTCCTTCTCCAGCTTGCGGCCCGGCTTAGGCAGCTCTACGAAAACGATGTCGCCCATCTCGCGCTGCGCGTGCTCGGACAGGCCGATAGTGGCCTCGCCGCCGGCGATATGCAGCCATTCGTGGGTCTTGGTGTACTTGAGTTCTTCCGCTTTAGGCATGTTTTTCTCCTTAAGACTGCTCTTGAAAAATTACCGCTGACCGTCAGGCGCCGGTATAAAGCGTCTTGGCGAAGGCCGTTCCCCTGTGGAACGGGACCTTGGATACTTCCGCGGGCACGCGCCGTCCGTGTATCTCCACTTCCAGCGCCGCGCCGGGCTTGAGGTCGGCCGGGGTCAGGTAGCCGACGCCGATGCCCTTCTTGAGCGTGGGGGAATAGGTGGCGCTGGCCAGCGTCCCGGTCTCTTTCCCGTCCATGAAAACCTTGCAGCCGGGGCGCGGCACGCCGCCGGAGAGAGTCAGGCCGGTCAGGCGGCGCGTCACGCCGTTGGCCTTCTGGGCGGCCAGGATATTGCGGCCGATGAACTCGCCCTTGTCCAGGGCGACCACCCAGCCGTAGTTGGATTCGTAAGTCGTGTGAGCGTCGTCCACATCCTGGCCGTAGAGCAGGTAGCCGGATTCCAGGCGCAGCGTGTCGCGCGCGCCCAGGCCGCAGGGGACGATGCCGTAGGGCTGGCCCAGCTCCATCATCTTCTCCCAGACCCGCACGATGATCTTGTGGGGGGCGGTCACCTCGAAGCCGTCCTCGCCGGTGTAGCCGGTGCGGCTGACGAAGCAGCGCTCGCCGAAAATTTCCTTCCCGGCTATGCCGAAGCGGGGGAGCTTGAGCGCCTCGGGCGCGAACTGCTCGAACATCCTCGGCACATTGGGCCCCTGCACGGCCACCATCGAATAATCGTCGCTCCTGTTCTCCACCTTAACGTGCATTTTCGCGCCATGGGACTTGAACCACTCGTAGTCCTTCACCGCGGTGGTGGCGTTGACGATCACGAGATACCGGTCGGCGGCCAGGCAGAAAGCGATGATGTCGTCGATCAGGCCGGCCTTCTCGTTGGTGACATGGGAGTAGACGCCCTTGCCGGGCGTGGCCTTGCGCAGGTCGTTGGCGTTGGTCTGCTGGAGCAGTTTGAAAGCGTCGGCGCCGGTCACGAAGACCTGCCCCATGTGGCTGACGTCGAAGATGCCCGCGGAATTGCGGACGGCCTCGTGCTCCTTGAGGATGCCGGAGAACTGTATCGGGAGCTCCCAGCCGTGGAAGTCCACCATCCTGCCGCCGTACTTCCTCATGGTCTCGTTGAGAGCGGTGCGGCGTAAGGTCTGCGTGGCGGACATATTACCTCCTGCGGGATTTATAAGGGGAACCTCTTTATTTTATAACAAATATGGAAAAGGCGGGACAAGGTGGGGTCCGGTCCGACCGCCCACGTTTTAAAAACCAGGTGCCGCTTCTATTCCCAGGGGGCAGTGGTCGGAACCCTGCACCGAGGGGCGGATGAAGGCGTTCTTGACCAGGGGGGAATGGGCCTTGTCGATGAAGAAATAATCTATGCGCCAGCCGACGTTCCGCTCACGGGCGCGCGTCTTATAATCCCACCAGGTGTACTGCCCCGGCTCCTTGTTGAACTCGCGGAAAGTGTCCACCCAGCCTTTCTCCGTTATCTTGTCCAGCCAGGCCCGCTCGACGGGCAGGAAGCCGGTGTTCTTCTCGTTCTCTTTCGGCCGGGCCAGGTCTATCTCCTTGTGCGCCGTGTTGACGTCGCCGCAGAAGATGACGGCCTTGCCGGTCTTGCGGAGTTTCTCGATATGCGCCAGGAACGCCTCGTAGAACTCGAGCTTGTATTTTATCCGCTCGGGCCCCTGTCCGCCGTTGGGGAAATAGACGTTAAGCAGGTGAAAGCCGGGGTATTCCAGCCAGAGGGTGCGGCCCTCGCTGTCGAAGCGCTCTTCGCCGAAGCCGTTTTTTATGGCGAGCGGGGCCTGGCGGAAGAACACGCCGACGCCGCTGTAGCCTTTTCGCTCGGCGCAGCGCCAGACCGGCGTATAACCGGGGAAGAAGGTGTCGGCGGGGGTCAGCTGCTCCTCGCAGACCTTGGTCTCCTGCAGGCAGAGAATGTCCGGCTTCTCGGCCTTGAGGAAGTCGGCGAAGCCCTTTTTCAGTACGGCGCGGTAGCCGTTTACGTTCCAGGAGATGATCTTCATTTATGCAGCGCCTCGTGTATGGCCTCTGCCATCGTGGGGTGGGCGTAGATAATCTCTTTAAGGTCTTTGCGCTTGAGCTTGAGCTTCACCGCCAGCGCCAGCACATGGATGAGCTCGGTGGCCGGCCCGCCGACCAGCTGCGCGCCCAGCACCGTGTCGTCGGCGGCGTCGAAGACCAACTGCGCGAAACCCTCGGTCTCGTCGGAGGCCACCGCGCGGCCTATGCCCAGGTGAAAGGCGCGCGAAGTCTTTACCGTCAGGCCCTTCGCCTCGGCCTGGACCTTGTTCAGCCCCACGGAGCCGACCTCCGGCCAGGCGTAGACGCACTTGGGGACGATGGACTCGTCGAACTCCTGCGAGCCGCCCATGATGTTCTCCGCGGCTATCTCGCCCTGCCGGCTGGCGGAATGGGCCAGCAGCGAGAGGCCGTTGACGTCGCCGACCCCGTAGATATTCGCGGCCGCAGTGCGCATGCCGCCGTCCACTTTCACGCCGCGCCGGTCCCACTCCAGGCCTGTCCTTTCGAGCCCCATGCCCTCGAGAGCCGAAGCCCGGCCCGCGCCGACGAGTATTTCTCCGGCCTCCAGCCGCGTCCCGTCCTCCAGCACGGCGGCTTTCATGCCGCCGTTGATCTCCACTTTCGCGGTCCTCTTGCCGAAGTGGAACTTAACCCCGCGCTTTTCGAAAGAGGAACGCACCGCGCGCGTGACCTGGGGGTCTTCGCCGGCCAGAATGTCGGGCAGCAGTTCCAGGACTTCCACTTTCACGCCCATGGCGTTGAAGAAGCAGGCGAACTCCAGGCCGATGACCCCGCCGCCTACGATGAGTATGGACTTGGGCATCACGGGAAGGTCGAAGACCCGGTCCGAGTCGGTCAGCTGTTCCTTGAAAGCGTCGAAGGGCGGGGGGAAGGACGGCCGGGTGCCGGCGGCAAGGATAGCCGCGTCGAAGGTTCTCTTAACTTCGCCCTGCGGCCCGGTCACCGTCACTTCGCTCGGGCCGCTGAAGACCGCCCTCCCGCGCAGCACCTCGATCTTCCTGGCCTGGAAGAGCTTCTCCAGCGAGCCGCGTATCTTCGAGACGACTTCGGCGCGGCGGGCCTTGACCTTCTCCCAGTCGAGCATATCGGGGGAGAAACTGGCGCCGGAGCCGTCCTTGAGCAGCTTGCGCAGTCCGTCGAAGGAGTGGACCCGGTGGCCGGTGTCGAGGAAAGCCTTGGACGGGATGCAGCCGCGGTTGAGGCAGGTGCCGCCGAAATCCCACGATTCGGCTATGGAGACTTCGGCCCCCAGGTCTTTCAGGCGCAGCGCGGCGGGATAGCCGCCGGGGCCGGAGCCTATAACGATGATTTTTTTCGACACGCTTTCCTCCTCAGATCTTCAGCTTCGCCGTGAAAAATTCCTTCAGCCCCCGCCGGGACGCGAGCAGGGCCTCCCGCAAAGACTCCGACAGCTCCGGCTCCACCCTGGGGCGGGCGTCGGTGCCCGAGGCCCTGGCCCTGAATTTTTTCCCGGCGGCCTCGGCTTCTATCTCCAGTTCGGTCTCCGGGCCGGCCCCGGCCGCGAAAGCCGCGCGCAGCCGGGCGAAGTCCGCTTCCAGGCGCAGTTCCTCCACGCGCAGGCGCCCGCCCTTCAGCGAGGCTCTGGCCGAGAGCGAGTCCGCCTTTATGTCCTCTGTCTTCGGCGGCGCGGCCCCCATGGCCGAGAAAATAGACTTCAGCCCCTTGTCCACCGCGTCCCTGAAGGGGCTGCGGTAGCCCGGAGCGAAGAAATCGGAGGCTTCGGCTTCCAGCGAATAGTTGCGCGCCGCGCCGCGGCCTATCCTGAAAAAGTCCCAGCGCCCGCCCAGCCGCGCCAGCCGCATATCGCCCAGCTCCAGGTCCGTCATCGCCAGCCTGCCCGATGACGAGGCCAGTCCCAGCGTGGTGAAGTTGAGGTCTATCTTCGCCTCGTAGGCGCCGGTGAAGAGACGTCCGCCCCAGGCCGTACCGGCCCGGCCCGAGGCCTCGATATTGAAATTGCCGCCGAAAGAGGAGTAATGCTTCACGACGGCGTCGGTCTCCGTCATGTCCAGCGAGAGCCCCGCGGTCGTCAGGTCGGCCTGGACGCGCGCGCCGCGGAAGACCAGCCGCCTCGCGTTCCAGGTCAGGTGCAGGCCTTTGACCGTATCGGGCAGCAGGGCCAGCAGGTCCCTGAAATTCCACTCGCCGTCCTTTTCCCGGACCTTGAAGAAGACCCCGTCGAACTCCGCCGCCGAAAAGACGACGGAGCCGCGCAGCAGGGGCATCAGCGCCACCGCCAGCCGCGCCTTCTCCGCCGAGAAGAAGACGCCTTTTATGAACGATGGCTTTTCCGAGACCGAGACGCCGCGCAGCGTCAGTCCGCCCAGGGGGGAGAAAGAGACCGACTTTATCCTGAGCTCCCGCCCGGCTTTACGAGAGGCCGTTTCGGCCAGCGCGGCGGCGACCGCCCCGCCCAGGCCGCCGTATTTTTTCGCGAGTAAAAGCCACGCGCCGCCGCCGGCCAGTACCAGCGCCGCGAGCGCGGCCGCGAGGATCTTTTTCTTCCTCTCCACGGCTTAATTATATAAATTGGGGACGTTGTTTAGTTCTTTAGTTTCTGCGGCTTTTGGGGACTGCAGTTGGAGGTGCCGGCGGGCAAAACTAAAGAACTAAACAACGTCCCCAGGCATCCCCTGCATGCGGGCGAGGGTCAACTGGAGGTTCCTGCGCTGGAGTTCGTTGGTGAAGAATAGTTCGTAAGTGAAGTAGCCCTCGGCGTCGCGGCGGCGGGAGCGGACGCGGGACATTATGTCGGAGAAAGTCTCGTCGCCGAGTTCGAAGGCCAGCGCGGCGCCGGAGCCTTCTTTCAGCTCGAAGCGCGATACCAGCCCGCAGCCGGCCGGGTCCACGCGGGCCAGCCGCCCCCAGGCGGAGGGGACGCCGTGCGGCAGGCGGATTTCCGCCGGTATATAGTCCTTAGAATCTGGCATTTTTCTTTATCAGCAGGCCTTTGCCGCCCCTCTCTCCCGTCAGCCAGACGCTGGTGCCGTCGGTGCCCAGCGCCGTGGCCCTGAAGGTCTTGTCCGACAGTTCAGCGACGGACATCGCCGCCGCGGATCTCTCGGGATTGTCGAGGGGAAATTTCACTATCTCGCCCGATCTCGAATCGGCGGCCCAGAGGAAATCCCGGTCGCAGGTGAAGGCGGCCAGTTCGCCGCGATAGGGATACTCGCCCAGAACGAGCATATCGTCGTTATTCATCCGTTTCTGGAAAATTCCCTTTTTGCCGTCGGCCGTCCAGATATAGAGGCCGTCGAAACAGACACCGGTCAGGGCGGACATCCCGTGCTTCACCGAGGCCGTCCTGGTCAGCCGCTTGTCGCGCGAGCGCCTCTCTACCCGCCCGTCGGCCGTCGCCAGCCAGAGATTGTCGGCGGAATGGCCCAGGCCCACCGGGGTGAGGTCCGGGAAACTGGTAACGCCGTTTATCTTGTAGTCCGCGGCGGAGTGGCGGTATAGCGACTGTGTGTACCAGTCGGCCACCAGCACCTCTCCGTCGGCGAAAGCGATGCCGGCGGGGTGGGAATACGGCAGTTCCACCGTGTCCGGTATCCGGGCCGCCTCGGCCTTGCGGTGCTGCGAGAGGCCGTAGCCCAGAGCGAAGAGAAAGAGTCCCGCGGCGAGGGCGCCGGCGGCCAGGACGATCTTGCGCATGGTGTCCGGCGGCGGGGGGGCGACGGCCAGGGCCGTGCCGCTGAGCTTGAGGGCTTTTTTGAGCAAGGGGCGCAGTTCCTCCGGCGTCCAGGGGGACTGCGCGCAGTCGAAGGCGCCCAGCTTCATCAGCGCCACGGCGCGCGCGGCGTCGCGCCGCCTGAGCATGACCACCACGGGCATGAAGGGGGCTATTCTCAATATCTCCCTTATCTTTATCTCGGACGGCGGGTCCTCGCCGTCGGCGATGAAGACCGCGCGCGGGCGGACGCGCTCGAAGATGGCCAGGGCGTCGTTGAGGTCCAGCGAGAAGATGGTCTCGGCGCCCAGGTCCGCGAAAGCGCCCTGGAGTATGTTCTTGTCCTTTTCGGACGAGGAGATTATCTGTACGGTGGGCATAACTTTATTTCGCGGACGGCGGCGGTATCTCCAGCACCGAGCCCTCTCGCGGCAGGCCGCGGAAGATGTTCTTCTCGTTGGCCTGGTAGATGCGCTCCCAGAGGTTCGGGTTGCCGTAATATTTGGACGAGATCGAGCGCAGCGTCTCGCCGGGCTGCACGGTGTGCCGCTTGGGCCACTTCTCCGGCGGCTTCGCCCTGGGGGCGGGCGGCGGCGGAGGCGGGGGATTGTCGAGCCTGAACTGGGCGTCCAGAACGGAGACCTCCGTGTCCTTGAGCCTGTCCTCCAGGTCGCGCAGGCGGGACTGGCTCTGGGTCAGTTCCGACTCCATGACGCCCTTATTGACGCGCAGCGTCATGACGGAATTCTCAAGGTTCAGACGCTGCTGGCGCAGCCCGTCTATCTGTTCGCGCAGCTCGCGCGCGCGGCCGGCGGCGTCGCCGACGAAGCGCTCGCTGAAGGTGGGCGCGCCGAAGCGGTGCGCCACGCTCACCTCGTACACCCCGCCCTGCACATGGAAGCCTTTCCAGGGCAGCGAGGCCGTCAGGTCTATCACCCAGGGCAGGAAGTTGATGCCCAGCCCCGTCGCCAGGTAGTCTACGCCGCCCAGCGTCACGCCCTTGCCTGCGCGCACCCGCAGGAGGTCGTTGAAAAGGGGCTTCTCCAGGCCCGGGAAGAACTCGGCGTGGCCGCCGCGCACGCGCAGGTCCAGCGCGAAGAGCACTTCCTTCCAGCGTATCGAGTTGGCCAGGGTGACGGTGGCTAGTGATTTTCCCAGTCCGAAGTTGAGGTCTGAGAGCACCAGACCGGTGCGCAGGCCGTTGTTGGACGAGAGCAGGACCCCGGCGTCGCCGCCCAGGCCGAAGTGGCTCTTGCCGCTGTTGCCGCCCTCCGGGCTGCCCGCCGGGTAGCGCAGGCTGGTTATCCTGAAATTGTAGCCCCACCAGACCGGCTGCTGGAAATATTTCAGCGTGAAGCGCTGGCCCTGGCCGAAGAGGAAGGTGTCCTTCTCGCCCTGGCCGCCCTGGCGCACCGCGTGGTAGCCGAAGCCGGCCGCCTTATTCTCTATGTCCGGGTTGGGGCGCACGTAAACGAAGTTGGCCTCTCCCACGGGCCGCGGGGGGGAGAGCCGCCTGGCGAAGCCGCCGCCCGCCTCCAGGTAGCCCATGCCCGAGAGGCCGGCGGGATTGTAGAAGATGCCGTAGGCGTCGTCTGCCAGGGAGCCGAAAGCCGTGCCCATGCCGTTGGCCCTGCCGCCGGGGTTGAGGGCGGTGAAATCCGCCGCTATGGCGGCGGGGCAGGCGAGGGCGATCAGGAGCAGGGCTGTCTTTGTCATACGGGCGATATATATTATAATAAGCGAAACCTGTTAACTTTCTGTTGCCTAAACTTTAACAAAATGAAATACTCCACGATACTGAGTTCCCTGCTGCTGGTCCCGGCCCTGGCCGCCGCCCTGCAGGCCGGGGAGATAAAGGTCTCCTACCCCCGCGAAAACCAGCCGCTGCCGCTGGTGTCCAGGACCTTCATCTTCGGCACCGTCAGCCCGGCCACTGCCCCGTTCTTCATCAACGGCGAGCGAGTCAGGCCCCATACCAACGGCGGTTTCATCGCCTACCTGCCGGTAAATCCCGGCGAGTTCTCCTTCAACTGCGAGCTGCGCGAGGGAGCCACCGGCTACGCCACCACCTTCCTGGCCCGCAAGGTGCGGATAGGCCCGGCCGCTCAGAACGGCGCGGAGACGCCCCGCCCGGCCCTCGAGCTGGTCTCTCCATCTTCCGACCTGGAGCTCTCGCAGGGCGACTATCTCAACGTCCACGCCGCCGGCGAGCCCGGCAGGGAAGTCTCTTTTTCGCTGGGGAGCGTGGTGGAGGACGAGAAGATGGTCGAGATCCCCGCCGGCTCGGGCCGCTATTACGGCAGCTACCGGGTCCGCGAGGGCGACCGGGGCCGCGGACTGAAGCTGACGGCAAGATTCGGCGGAGTGCTGCGTCACAGCGGCAGGTCCAGCCGCGAAGTAAAGGTCGACATCCTGGATAAGTTCACGCTCGTGGAGATCTCCACCGATTCGGTAAACCTCCGCAGCGCCGAGGACGGGGGCTATGTCCTGTTCCTGTCCAGCGGCGTGAAGCTGGCTTCCGACGGCCGCGCCGGCGGCATGCGCCGGGTCTGGCTGACGCCCTCGGAACACGCCTGGGTGGAGGAGAGCAAGGTCTCCGCCGTAGGACGCGGGGCCGCGCCCAGGACCAAGACCGGCAGCATAAGGCTCAAGGCCCAGGGAGCCGGTTCGTCCGCCCTGGTCACGGTCTATGAAAAGGTCCCCTATTCCGTGGAGCACGAGGGGGACACTCTACGCCTGAAGCTTTATTATACCCGCCTGCACACCAACTGGGTGGTCTACGATTCTTCCGACACGCTGGTCGGCAAGGTCGATATGCGGCAGGGCGCCGGCTACGCCGAGCTGAATTTCCGCCTGGCCCGGGAGCTCTGGGGCTACAACGTGGCTTACGGCCCCAGGGGGCTGCAGGTGGACCTCAAGGGCCCGCCGGCCATGTCGCTGAAATGGCCGAAGCCCCTGGAAGGGCTGAAGGTCGCGCTGGACCCGGGCCATTCCCGTTTCTACAAGTGCCGCGACAATGCCCGGGTGCCGATGAAGGATTTTACCTACGACGCGATGCCGGAAGGCTGCTGGCTCGACGGCGCGGTCGGCCCCATGGCCACCTTCGAGGTGGACGTGAACCTGGCGCTGGCCGACAAGCTGCGCGCGCGCCTGTCGCAGCTGGGCGCGGCGGTGTACATGACCCGGAGCGGAGAGGAGAACGTAGAACTGACCGACAGGCCGCGCCTGGCCGTGGAGAACGGCGGCGACGTCTTCATAAGCCTGCATAACAACGCCATCGCCGACGGCGAGGACCCGTTCGGCTCTCCGCGCGGCTTCTCTGTCTATCACTACCATCCGCACAGCTTCTCCCTGGCCCGCTCGGTGCACCGCTCTTTCCTGAGCGGCATAAAGCTCCCCGACGAGGGGCTGCGTTTCGGCGATTACCACGTGGCGCGCATGACGCAGATGCCGTCGATACTCATAGAGCACGCGCACATGATAATGCCCGAGCAGGAAGAACTGCTCAACACCCCGGCTTTCCAGGAGAAGCTGGCCGGGGCGGTCGCCGCCGGCCTGCTGGACTTCGCCGGCGCTCCCCCACAGCCAACCGCCAAGGCGGCGCCCGGTAAGAAGAGGGAAAAACGATGAGCGAGAGACTGCCGCACCTGGCCGCGCTGCTAAGGGATATAGACGCCCCGTTCTCCTCCGAGGACGAGGCCTGGGATAATTTCGTGCGCAAGGCCGCCTCCTACATGGCCTGCCACTCGGTCAGCTATTTCGAGGCCGACCCCGACAAGAAGACGCTCACTTTCAGGAAGGCGATCGGCCCCGTCGGAGCGGACCTGGTGGGCCTGAGCTTCGGTTACCAGGGGATAGTCGGCTTCTGCGCCGAAAGCGGGGAGACCCTGGTCGTCAATGACGCGCTCAACGACCCGCGGTTCACCAAAAAAGTGGACAAGGGCAGCGGCTTCGTGACCAAAGCCGCGCTGGCCCTGCCCTGTTTCTTCGGCGGCCGGCTGGGCGGCGTGCTGGAATACATAAACCCCATGCAGGGGACTTTCAGCCCCGGGGATACCGCCTTCGCCGAGGCCGCGCTGCGCCATTTCTGCCAGCGCCTCTACGTCGGCCGGCTCGAGGCCACGGTCGCGCAGCTCAACGCCCGCGGCGAGAGCACCATAAACAATCTTTCCGGCGGCTTCATCGGCGTGGACCAGGCGGGGAAGGTCATCTTCTTCAATCCCAAGGCGCGCGACATCCTGGGCACGGCCGAGGAGTTCCTGGGCCGCGGGATAATCGAGCTTTTCAACCTCTGCCCCGACCTGGTCAACGCGCTGGGCGACGTGCTCAAGACCGGCCGCACCGTCCGGCGCCAGGAATTCAAGTGCCAGGTCGGCGGCTCGGGGCGCGTCATCGGCTACAGCTCCATCAACATGAAGGGCCCCGACGGGGGGATAGTCGGCGCCGGCGTCATCTTCCAGGACATCACCGACCTTTGACGCGGGGCCTCCCGCCGGGGCGGGGGCGACACCACGCTGTCGGCCCTGTGTTTTACAATTTAAGCGATGAACGAACATATCGAGATAAATCCCGGGTTCAGGCGGGCGCTCGACCTGCTGGAGGGCCCGTCGCGCTGCGTCTTCATAACGGGCCGCGCCGGCACCGGCAAGTCCACGCTGTTGCGGCTCTTCAAGGAAAGTTCCCGCCGGTCGCAGGCCGTCCTGGCCCCGACGGGCGTGGCCGCCCTCAACGTCGGCGGGCAGACCGTACACTCCTTCTTCGGCTTCAAGCCCGGGGTCACGCCGGAGAAAGCGGGCCGCCTGGCTCGCGCAGCCGCCAAAAAGAGCAAGGGGGCCGTTTACCGGGCGCTGGAGATACTCATAATCGACGAGGTCTCCATGGTCCGCCCCGACCTGCTGGACTGCGCCGACACCTTCCTCCGTTCCGTGCGGGAGCAGCATAAACTGCCTTTCGGCGGAGTGAAAGCCGTCCTCATCGGCGACCTGCACCAGCTGCCCCCGGTACTCAAGAACACAGAGCGCGAGGCCTTCTCCCGGGCCTACGCCGGGAATTATTTCTTCGATTCCCGCGTATTTAAGGAACTCCGGCTGGATGTGGTGGAACTTACAAAGGTCTACCGCCAGAGCGACGACGGCTTTATAGGGCTGCTCAACGCCGTGCGCGCCGCCTGCGCCACTCCGGCGCAGCTGGAGGCCCTCAACGCCCGGCACCTGCCCGGCTTCGAGCCCCCGGCCGGGGAGCTTTACGTGCAGCTGACCACCACCAACCAGCGCGCCGCCGGCCTCAACGCGGAGCGGCTGGCCGGCCTGCGCTCGCCGCCGGGCTTTTACGACGGCTTCCTGGACGGCGAGTTCGACGAGGCCGCCCTGCCCACGGAGGAGAGCCTGGAGCTGAAGGCCGGAGCGCAGGTCATGATGCTCAACAACGACCCCGGCGGCCGCTGGGTCAACGGGACGATGGGCGTGGTCACGGCGCTGGAGCCGGGCGCGGCCAGGGTGCGTCTGGAAACGGATCAGGGCGGCATTGTCCGCAATCGGTGCCGGGAGCAGTGCGACCGGCCCGGCCCCGTGGTAAACGTGGGCCCGCATACCTGGGAATTATTGCGCTACGCCTACGACGAGAAAGCCGGCAGGCTCAGGACCGAGACCGCCGGCACCTTCATGCAGCTGCCGCTGCGGCTGGCCTGGGCCGTCACCATACATAAAAGCCAGGGGAAAACTTTCGACAGGATGATCCTTGACCTGGAGGGAGGCATCTTCGCCAGCGGCCAGCTTTACGTCGCTTTAAGCCGCTGCCGCACGCTGGACGGCATAGTCCTGCGCCACCCGATAAAGCCCTGGCACGCCCGCACCGACGCCCGCGTGGCCGATTTCATGAAAAGCGTGAGAGCCGCGGACCTGGCCGCGCCCACGGCCGCCCCCGCTCTGCCATCTCCCGTTTCTCCAGCCGCCGACGCTCCCCGCGCCGCCGTCTCCGCCGGCCTGCGCCGCGCCATAAAAGAGGGCCGCAGCGTGGAGATAGTCTACCTGAGCGCCGGCGCCGAGACCACCCGCCGCGTCGTGAAGCCGGTCTTTTTAGGGAATTTTACCTCCGGGGGACGGACCTACGAGGGTTTCCGGGCCCGCTGTTCGCTGCGCCGGGAGGAGCGGCTTTTCCGCGTGGACCGGGTCCTGGAGCTCCACGAGGTCTGAGCCGGGATACCACCGCGGCCTTACCCGGTCGTGCGGCGAAGCCGCCGGGGAATATTTACCAGGAGAATAATGCGATGAAAAATCAAATACTGATGGTAAAAGGCAGTGCGATCTCTTTTTTCTCCAGGGAAGAGGAAGACTATATTTCTCTTACCGATATTGCCCGCCATAAAAATCCGGAAGAGCCCAAGGATCTGGTGAAGAACTGGATGAGGTCGAAGACTACCATCGAGTTCCTGGGTTTATGGGAGCAGCTCCATAATCCGGCTTTCAAAGGGGTCGAATTCGATTCCTTTATGTATCAGGCCGGCAGCAACTCTTTTATTCTTTCACCGTCAAAATGGATCGACGCCACCGGCGCCGTCGGCATCGTTTCAAGGCCGGGTAACGCGGGCGGGACTTTCGCCCATCGCGATATCGCCTTCGAATTCGCGGCATGGGTAAGCCCCGGGTTCAAACTTTTTCTGCTGAAGGAATTCCAGCGCCTGAAGAAAGAAGAAAATGAACGGCTTAAAACAGGATGGAGTTTTCAGCGGACACTGGCAAAGGTGAATTACCGCATCCATACCGACGCCATAAAAGACAGCCTGGTCCCGCCGGAATTGACCGGAGCGCAGGTCGCCGCGCTTTACGCCACGGAGGCGGATATCCTGAATATGGCCCTTTTCGGGAAAACCGCGAAGCAGTGGCGCCGGGATAACCCCGGCCGCGCCGGAAATATCCGCGACCATGCCGCGCTCGAGCAATTGGTGGTCCTTTCAAATCTTGAAAGCATAAATTCGGTCCTTATCCGCCAGGGAATGCCGCAGGGCAAAAGGCTCCGGCAACTGAATGAAATAGCGATTACGCAGATGAGATCCCTGGCGGGGAACAAGACGCTGAAAAAGACGGGGTAGGGTTAAACCTCTCCCCGGCCGGACCTGCTATGGGGGGGCGGTGCCCGCTGTTCGCTGCGCCGGGAAGAACGGCTTTTCCGCGTGGACCGGGTGATCGAGCTCCACGAGGTCTGACCCCGGCATCCCCTTTTCAGGGTATTCCGCCGGTCGGCCGGTAATGCTAAAATAGACCTGCGCTGAAAGTTCCGGGGGTTTCAATGAAATTCGGACAGTGTCCTTACTGCGTCGTCAGGTACGACGGTGACTTCTTCTACTACTGCCTGCTCAACAGGCAGCAGGTGGGTAAATCCCACCGCTGCCTCAACCCTTCCCTGCGCCGCGCCCGCACCGGCGGCAAGGTCTGAACGACACTACGTTGTCGCACCCCCTTGCTATGATCTTCTCATGAGAGAAATCATCCCGGCGGAAATAATAGAAAGCAAAATCCTGCTGTTGCGCGGCCGCAAGGTTATACTGGACCGCGACCTGGCCGCGCTCTATGGCGTGCAGACAAAAGCGCTCAACCAGGCCGTGAAACGGAAAGTAAAACGCTTCCCGCAAGACTTTATGTTCAGTCTGACAAAGGCCGAGATGCGGAATTGGAAGTCACAATTTGTGACTTCCAAGTCACGCCCGTGAAGCCCCGGAAACGCATCGGCTTCACAGCGGAGGAACGGCGCGCCGCCTATGCGGCCGAGAGGAAAGTACAGCCCCGGGGCATTTACGGACATCGGGATTCCATCGCGTCGGTTTGCTAAACTCTGAAGAAATGAACAAAGAAGAACCTTTTTACGCTCATACAAAGTCCGCCCCGGACGGTACCCCCGCTCCCAAGAGCGACTGGCAGCCGCTGGATGCGGGATTGTCTAATCTCTGGGCTAAAATCGACAGGGCATCCGGGGCTTGGCACCCGCTCCTGCTTCATATGTTGGACGTGGCGGCGGTCGCCGACGCCGTGCTGAAGCGGGAGCCGTCAGTTACCCGGGGAAATATTGCCGCCGCCTTTGGGCTGAATTGGAACGAGGCCCGGCCATGGATCCTGTTGGCGGTTGCCTGTCACGATCTCGGCAAAGCCTGCCCCGGATTCCAGTCTAAATGGTTCGGCGCAGCAGGGACTGGCCTTCCCATGCCGCGGGTGCCGGATAGAGACATCAATCACGGTTTTGTCAGCCAGATAGCTCTTTCCGACTGGCTCCAGAGGGAGCAAAACTGGCCGTCCGGTCTGGCCGAGTTGGTCGGCGACGCTGTTGGCTGCCATCACGGGGAGCGGGCAACTCCTTTCCTCATTGAGCGGCTTAGCGGGAACAGGCGCGCAATCGGGGATGACAATTGGACCCGGGGCCGCAACGCGCTTATCTCCGCGGCGCTTGACGTTTTTGGCGCTTCCACCGCCAGGCCGCCGCTAACCAAGCAAACCCTGTCCGGCCCGGAATTTATGCTGCTCGCCGGCCTTGCAAGTTTTTCAGACTGGATAGGTTCGGACGAGAGCCATTTCTGTTTCGGAAAAGCCGACGACTGCGGCGACCTTCCGGCCTGGTTCGCCAAACGCTCCGCCGCGGCTGAACAAGCGCTTGATAAGATAGGTTGGCTGCCCCGCGCGCCCCTTTCAGCCGTGTCGAAAACTTTCGAGCAGGCCTTGAATTTCAAGCCGCGCCCGCTGCAAAAAGCCGCGGCCCAGGCGGTGGAGAAGCTGAATGAACCGGCCATTATCCTTATCGAAGCGCCGATGGGCGAGGGGAAGACCGAGGCGGCGTTCTATGCCCACCTGGAACTGCAGCGCCGCTTCGGGCATCGCGGCCTGTATATCGCCATGCCGACAAAAGCCACCGGCAACGCCATGTTCACGCGGGCGCTGGAATTCCTGCGTCGCCAGGCCCCCGGCCGCAGCCTCGACCTGCAACTGCTGCACGGCTCGGCCGCGCAGAATGAAACTTTCCAGGGCCTCCGTCCTTCCTTAAACGGCGAACCCGGCGCCGAAGGCGGCGTCCGCGCGGCAGAATGGTTCACCGCCAAGAAAAAAGCCCTCCTCTCGGAGTACGGCATCGGCACCGTGGACCAGGCCTTGCTTCCTATCCTCCCGGTGCGCCACAATTTTATGCGCCTGTGGGGACTAGCGAACCGCGTCGTGATCTTTGATGAGATCCACGCTTATGACGCCTATACTGAGACGCTTCTTGTGCATTTACTGAGATGGCTCACCGCGCTGGGGTCTTCCGTTGTGCTTTTATCCGCCACGCTGCCGCCTTCCATACGGCGCAAACTGGCCGGTGTGACCGGGGCGGATTTGCCGGAGGAGGAGGCGGAGTATCCGCGCCTTTCGGTGTTTTCAAAAGGGAAAGTCTTACAAACACACTTTAAGCCCTCTCTGGAGTTGAGGCGGACTATCGCCGTTAACGAAATTCCCGAGGCCCTCGGCGCTGCTTATGCGGCTCTGACCGGGCACTTGAGCAATGGCGGGTTGGGGGTGGCGCTATTCAATACGGTGCAACGGGCGCAGGATATGTACCGCCTTTTTCCCGCGGGGACTCCAATAAAGCGCGGCTCCAGCCGTGTGGGGAAAAGTCTGCCGGACGGGACCGAAGTTTATTTGTTCCATGCCCGTTTCCCATCCGCCTGGCGCCAGAAACGGGAGGAACAGGCGCTTGAGCTGTTCGGCAAGGACAGTCGGCGGCAGGGGCGCAAGATCCTCATCGCCACGCAGGTGGCGGAACAAAGTCTGGATTTGGATTTTGACCTGATGGTGACCGACCTGGCGCCGATAGACCTTATTCTCCAGAGGGCCGGGCGGTTGTGGCGGCACCGGCGCGCCGCAAGGTCGGTGGCCGGGCCGGCGTTGTTCGTGGCCGGCCTCGCCGGCAAAGAACCGCCCTCGTTCGATAAACCCTTATGGTGGGGTGCCGTGTATCGTGAAGATATTCTACTGCGGACCTGGCTGCTGCTGAAGGGTCGAAAAACTATCAGTCTGCCGGACGATATAGATTCCTTTGTCCGCACTGTTTACGAAAGCGAAGCGGAAATCCCTGATTTTCTGCGGATACGCATGGAAAAAGCCGACGAACAATACGGAAAGATCCTTGCCGAGCAGCAGCAGGCTAATCAGGCCATAATTGGCTTTCCCGAAGACGCTTCCTGGAACCAGCCGGCAAGGTTTGTGCTCCATGACGAGGATGACCCCGCAGTGCACAGGACGCTGATGGCTAATACGCGCCTGGGAAACAATTCCATTCTTACCATCCCGCTGTTCCCTGCCGACGCTTATACCCTGGCCGCTCTGCCGAGAGAGATGGAATCGGAATGGTTTTCGCGGGCCGTAAGCCTGTCTCGCAAAGGAGTCGTAGCCAAACTGCAAAGCGCCGGGGTGCCGGAAAGTTGGAAGAGTTCCCCTCTTTTGCGCAACTGCTTTCCCCTGCAACTTGGTGAGGGCGGCCGTTGGATCCTGGACAATTCCGTGCGGCTGGACGAAGACCTTGGCGTGGTTTACGAAGCAAAGGAGACCGCATGAGCGGGTTTAACTTGGTTGACGAGAAATGGATCCCCGTCCGGTTCCCTGACGGGACCCGCGCCGAGCTGGGAATCAGGGAGACTCTGCTGCGAGCAAAAGAAATAGCCGCTATCGAAGACCCTTCCCCGCTGGTGGTCGCGGCCCTGCACCGCTTCCTACTGGCGGTTCTTTACCGCGCCCTGCAGGGACCCACGGATATCGAACAGGCTAAATCCCTGTTCCGCTCCGGCCTGCCGGAAAAGCCGATAAAGGATTACCTCGAAACATGGCGTCCCAGGTTCTGGCTGTTCGACGAGAAATTCCCGTTTGGGCAGAACCCCCACATCCCGGATGACAGACTTGAGCCCTGGACTAAACTGACCGCCGAATATAACGCGACAACCAACAAGGTGCTCTTTGATCACACCGACACGAAGAGACCTGGGATGCGGGAATCTAAAGAGTGTGCCCGCTGGCTGCTATCAACCATGAACTTTTCGATTTCCGGTGGCAGGGGCTATTACCCTTCCCCGTCGCCGAATGCCATGATGTGCATACCGCTCGGTCGAAATCTTCAAGAAACACTCTGTTATAACCTTGTTCCGTATCCGAATCGGGCCGTCATGCTGGGCGATTCTGCACTGTGGGAACGTGAGCTGGAAGAACTTCCCCTGAAGAACCCGAAGCGGAAGGCCTCAGGATACGCAGACCTTTACACATGGCCATCGCGGATGGTCTTCCTTGAGGAACAACTCTCAGGCATGTTCATGAGATTTGTGGCTGGACAAGGTTTTGACAATACCTCGAATATTTCTGACCCAATGCAACCTTATCAGATTAACGAAAAGGTAGGAAAGCTGCCGGTGAAATTCAGGCAAGACCGTGGCACCTGGAGAGACTTCGATTCCCTGCTTCCTTCTGGCGACGATTCAGCTCCACTAACCGTTCAGAATGCTCTGAAGTTGGCAGGCGGGAAAACGAATCAGTTGACTCAATCTGTTCTGGTTCTGGGCCTGCGATACGAACCTCCGAACGCAAATGTGGATTTTTGGCGGATGGAACGCTTCGTCTTGCCGCCGGCAATGGTGGAAACCCGTTTTGCTAGGACTGAAATACAGCAGATCCTAGAAGATGCGGCCAGTGCCGATGAATCCCTTTCGAAAGCATGCTCCAGTTACGCGAAATTTATTTTGAGTAAAAATATGGAAAAAAAAGGGACTGGTAAACAAAGAGAGCCGGATAAAAAGGATGTAAGTGAATTCGTAAAACAAATGCCGGCAATTCCTTGGTATTGGTCTACGCTGGAGGTGCACTTTCATGAAATACTAGGGGGCTATGCATCCAATTGCGACCCCGATGAAATCCGTTGCCGGTGGTTGAACCATGTGAGGGACGCTTTGAAAACGGCGTGGGGACAACACGCCGCCTCGGTCTCGGCGGGAAACGCATGGGCAATACGAGCGCTTGTAAAGGCTGAAATCCCTGTGTGGAGCAAGATTCAAGAACTAAACTCAGAGATCGCAAAATACACGAAGCAGGAGGTACATGAATGAGCGGATTTATCGCATGGCTGGAAAAGATCAACACTGACGGCCGTAAAGCAAAGGCCGTCCTGCGCCGTAGCCTGGCGTTCGCGCCGGGCGCCTATGTCCCCGCCTACCCGTACGTGGAGCCGTTCCTGACCGGAGAGGAAAACCCGTGGCGCAGGGAGATGTACTATCTCGCCGCAGGGCTATGGGCTGCCCATTACAGGGAAGGACGCGCGGCGACAGGCATGACACTTGGGAAAGCCTGTGCCGCTCACCAGGGGCCGACAGATTCCGCAAGCACGGAACGGCGGTTTATAACCATGCTCGACTCCGACCCGGACCAACTGCCCTACCGCCTGCGCCAGCTTCTGGCCCTGCTGAAAGAACAGCCGGTAGACTTCGAGGGTCTGCTTGCCGGCTTGCTGCGCTGGAACGATGTCCGGAAATTCACGCAAAATTCATGGGCTAGGGACTTTTATAGGGAATTAGCGCGGAAAACTAATGAACAGGAGAAAACTAATGAAAACCTTAATTGAAATACACGCCTTGCAGAACTTTGCCCCCTCAAATCTCAACAGGGACGACTCCGGAGCGCCGAAAGACGCCTGGTTCGGCGGTACCCGCCGCGCCCGCATCTCCAGCCAATGCCTCAAGCGCGCGGTCCGGGAGCATTTTGCCCATAAAAAATCAGACGGGTTCTTTTCCTCCGATGAACTGGCTGTCAGGACAAAACGTGTATACCAGGCTATCGCGGATAGCCTCAAAGGAAAACGGGACGGTGCGGAGGCCGCCGCCAAGGCGGAAATAGCCTTGTCCTATATTAAATTAACAGCGTCCGAGGCGGGGAAATCGCAATATCTCCTTTTTCTAGGCCAGCGGGAAATAACGGGGCTTGCCGGTGTAATAGATAAACATTGGGGGCAGATCTTGCCGTCCAAGGAGGAAGCGGAGGAAACGGGAAAGAAAAAAGGTAATAAGAAGAAAGACGCCGCAGCCGGGGCTCCCAAGGAAGTGAAAGAGCAACTTGAGGGGATGTTAAACGACAAAAAAGCAGGCGGTAAAGCGGTCGATATCGCCCTTTTCGGCCGTATGCTTGCGGATATGCCTGAAAAGAACCAGGACGCCGCATGCCAGGTGGCACACGCCATCTCCACACATGCCGTGGAAAGGGAGTTCGACTTCTACACAGCGGTCGACGACCTTAAGCCGGAAGACACCGCCGCCGCGGATATGATGGGGACCGTGGAATTCAACTCGGCGTGCTTCTACCGTTACGCCGTGGTGGACTGGGCAAAACTGCTGGAGAACCTGCAGAACGACAAGGAACTGTCGGCGAAAGGTCTGCGCGCCTTCCTTGAGGGCTGTATCGTCTCGGAGCCTTCTGGCAAACAGAACAGTTTTGCCGCGCATAACCCGCCCGAATTCGTCGCGGTATCGGTGCGCCGTAACACCGCGCCGCGCAGCCTGGCAAACGCCTTTGAGAGGGCGGTGTATACGCGCAGGAATGAATCGATAACCAAAAACTCGGCGGAGGAGCTGGCTAAAAAAGCCAAGGCCCTGCGGAGCGTTTATGGCGGAGAGGAGAAAACGTTCGTGCTCAACCTGACCGATGCCGGAATCGAGGGGTTCGGAACGGCGGTGGCGGACCTGCCGGAACTGCTCGATAAGGCCTGCGCCGCGGCCCGGGAGTAACTTATGCCGACGCTATTGATTAAGCTGGCCGGCCCCATGCAGTCCTGGGGCACTACCAGCCGCTTTGACCAGCGGGATACCGGCAAAGAGCCCAGTAAATCCGGCGTTATAGGGCTGCTGGCGGCGGCCCAGGGGATCGACCGGGAGAACTGGGACGAACTTAAGCCTTTAACTCGCCTTGCAATGGGCGTCCGGCACGACCGCCCCGGTGTGCCTAAATATGACTACCAGACTGCCGGGTGCGCCGGTGATTCCATTATTAAGGCGAACGGTGAGCCCTCTACGGCCGGTGGCGTGGTCTCGCAGCGTTTTTATCTCGCCGACGCCGTCTTCCTGGTGGGCCTGGAGAGCAAGAGTAGGGATCTGTTGATCGCCGTGGACTCCGCCTTGCGCAACCCGAAGTGGCCGCTCTCTCTGGGGCGCAGGTCATATGTGCCCTCAGAGCCTATGTTTATGGAAAATGCCCTGCTGGACTTGCCGCTCAGGGAGGCTCTTCTCCGGTGGCCGTGGCTTTCCACCGAACGGAAGTGGGAGGAACAGCCCGGTAAATTGCTGCTATCTTTGGAATCTAACGATGGTTCCGGAACGCTGAAAATGGACCAGCCATTATCCTCTTACGCCGAGAGGCGCTTTGGCGCCAGGTACGTGTATTCGGAATGGATAGAGTTCCCGCAGGAGGCGCTTAATGTACCTGCATAGAATACACCTCGATCCCAGAAGCCGGGAGGCTCGCCGAGATCTTGCCGATCCGTACGAAATGCATTCCACGCTCTGCCGCGCGTTCTCAGCGCCGGATATTAAGTGTCCCGAAGGAGAATTCCTCTGGCGGCTGGAGCCGGAAACCGATGGCGGGGGCAATCCCCGGGTTATAATACAAAGCCGTTCTCTTCCGGACTGGTCAAGGATAGCGGCGGACTGGTTTTCTGGGTCGCCGGCCGCCCCTGTCAATATCCTGGAGCGCCTGCGGCTTAACGCGTTAAAGCCGGGCGCAAAATTCCGGTTTCGCTTGCGGGCCAATCCGTCGGTCACCCGCAATGGAAAACGCCTGGGGCTTCTCCGTGCGCCGGAGCAGGAGCTGTGGCTTGACCGCAAAGGACGTGAGCAGCATGGTTTTGCTCTGCCATATCTGGCCGGGGCCGAGGAGCCAGACGGTCAGGCAAAGCGCGTGGCGGTGCGCATCTCACAGGAGAGAATGCTGCATGGGCGCAGAAGGAATGGGATAGAGATCCGCCTTTTTTCGGCGTTATATGATGGCGTGTTGAACGTTACCGAGCCGGAAGCGTTCCGTGCGGCTTTTCAAAAAGGGATAGGACACGGCAAAACCATGGGTCTCGGGTTACTTTCTATAGTTCCGGTTTTCTGAAGACCCCTGCGGAGGTTCTTTTATGGACAAGAAGATAGCGGTCTTTAAGGGCAAGGGAATACGGCGGACGCGATATAAAAATGAGTGGTGGTTTGTGATTAATGATGTTATCGAGTCATTGACGGATTCCAGCGATCCGGCGCAATACTTCAAAAGATTAAAACGGAGAGATGAAGAACTTGCGAAAGTTACAGCTAAAGGGGGGGTACAATTTGTACCACCCCTTACGCTTGAAGTGGAAACCGCCGGCGGCGGGCAGAAAATGTATTGTTGGAATACCGAGGGCATATTTCGCCTTATTCAATCAATCCCTTCGCCAAAGGCCGAGCCTTTCAAGCGCTGGCTGGCCAAAGTCGGTTATGAGCGGGTGCAGGAGATTGAGGATCCCGAACTTGGCACAAAAAGGACTCGGGCTCTTTTCAAGGCCAAAGGCTATTCTGATGAATGGATTGAAAAGCGGATGCGCGGCATCGCTGTGCGTGAAGAACTGACCGGCGAATGGAAAAAACGGGACGTCGAGGCCCCCAGGGAATACGAGATTCTCACCGCTGAAATCGCTAAGGCGGCGTTCGGCCTTAATCCGTCCGACCACAAAAAAATGAAGGGGCTGGAGCGCGAAAATCTGCGCGACCACATGACAGACCTGGAACTTATCTTCACCATGCTGGGCGAAGCGTCCACAACAGCTATCGCCAGGGCGGATGATGCCAGGGGTTTTCCGGCCAACCGGCATGCGGCCGTCAAAGGTGGGGGCGTAGCTGGGAAGGCACGAAAGGACCTGGAAAAGAAAACGGGCAAGCGCGTTGTTTCTTCGGAAAATTACCTGACGGAGCCTGAAAGCCGCAAAAGGCTGAAGCGGGAACAGCATGACTGAACCGGTTCTGCCGTCGCTTTCGCCGATAAGCATAAAAGAGCGCGTCTCATTGGCATTTATCGAGCGGGGGAATCTGGATGTCCTGGACGGGGCATTTGTAGTTATTGACGTGACCGGTGTGCGGACGCACATCCCTGTAGGCGGCGTGACCTGTTTAATGCTTGAGCCGGGAACCCGCGTATCCCACGCGGCCGCCGCCATGGCCGCCAGGGTAGGCTGCCTCCTCGTATGGGTGGGGGAGGCCGGGGTAAGGCTGTATTCCTCCGGTCAGCCCGGCGGGGCCAGGTCGGACAGGCTGCTTTATCAGGCGAAGCTCGCCCTGGATGAAAACGCGAGATTGCGGGTGGTCCGGAAAATGTATGCGATGCGTTTTCAGGACGAACCTCCGGCCAAGCGCAGCATCCAGCAATTGAGGGGGATCGAAGGTGTGCGGGTGCGCAAGATTTATGAGCTGCTGGCGAAACGCTACGGCGTGGAGTGGAAGCACCGGGAGTATGACGCTCGCAAATGGGAGAGTGGAGACCTCCCTAACAGATGCTTGAGTTCCGCTACGGCCTGTCTTTACGGGATCAGTGAAGCGGCTGTCCTCGCCGCAGGTTATGCGCCGGCGATAGGCTTTATCCACACAGGTAAGCCGCTTTCGTTCGTTTACGATATCGCCGATGTGTTCAAGTTCGACACCGTTGTGCCGGTAGCTTTTAAGATCGCGGCGCAAAAGCCGGCCAATCCGGAGCAGGAAGTGCGTCATGCCTGCCGGGAAGTGTTCCGGACGACAAAACTTCTTATGCGCATCATCCCGGCCATCGAGGAGATGCTTGCGGCGGGGGGGATCCCTGCGCCTGAAGAGCCGGAGTACGCGGTGAAGCCGGCAATACCGAACAAGGAGGGGTTGGGCGATGATGGTCATCGTGCTTGAAAACGCCCCGCCCAGGCTGAGGGGAAGGCTTGCGGTCTGGCTGCTTGAGGCCAGGACCGGCGTGTATATAGGCAATTACTCCGTTAAAGTCCGGGATATGATCTGGCACCAGGTGGAAAAAGGCCTTGCGGGCGGCAATGCCGTAATGATCTGGGATGCGCCTACGGAATCCGGATTTGATCTGGTTACGCTTGGCAGTAACAGGCGCATTCCTGTGGAGATGGACGGCTTGAAGCTGGTTTCTTTCATGCCTGAGGGAAAATCCAGTGAGTAGGATCTTTGACAATTTGGTAGGCCTTAAAATCGGCTACCGGACGATTTTGGGCCTAAAAAGCGTTTATAGGGCATTTTAAGCGCAAATAGAAGTACGTTCCCCACGCACGTGGGGATGAACCGGATGAGGAGGAGGGGGCGGGGGATTGCAAAATACGTTCCCCACGCACGTGGGGATGAACCGTTCCAGCGCATATTATTTTGCCTCCGGGATAAACGTTCCCCACGCACGTGGGGATGAACCGGGCCATTGAGCAGAGGGCTATCGCCGCATTTGACGTTCCCCACGTGTCACGTCCCACTTAATGGAGGCCGCCTCAGTCCCACTTAACCGAGGCCACTTTTCCGAATCGTTGTTACTCTAGCATTTTCTTATTTCCGCCTTT